>CANLGL010000129.1 GCA_947490345.1 Deltaproteobacteria bacterium | reverse complement strand
GAGCCGCTGCCAGACCGCGGAAGCCCGCCGGCGGCGCACCTGTGGCGACAACCGGCCGTCACGGTGGTCGCGACCACTCTCCCCACGCTCGACATCAAGAAGAACGCGCTGCGTCGCAGCGCCGAGGCCATCCTGTCGGTGCGCGTCGCTCCCGGCATGGCCGACGAGCACCTAAAAACGGTGTTCGACGCCGAGCTGCTTCGCGATCCACCGGGCGGCGTCGAGGTGAGCTTGGAGTGGAGCACCCAGCCCTCCGGCGCGTGGTTGTACGAGCCCAAGGGTCCGGCATTCGCCGCGGCGGATCGCGCGTACACCCGGTCGTGGGGACGCCCGCTACTTCAGGTCGGTGTTGGCGGGAGCATCCCCTTTGTCGCCCTTTTCGGGCGGCGGTTCGGCGACCTGCCGCTCATCCTGAATGGTGTCATCGACCCCCGTACGACCGCCCACGGGCCGGACGAGAGCCTCGACCTCGGCATCTTCCAGAAGGCCATCCTGGCCAACGTGTACCTCTACGATGAGCTTGCGAGCGCGCTAGTCGCAGGCTGAGCCGCTACAGCGGCTCACCCGTGGCACCGGTCACCCGCCAGTCACCGCCCTCGCGCGCCATCGTCACGTCGAACTGCCACTGGTCCGCCGAGACGGGCAGGATCTCGATCAGCGCCTCTGGAGACTCAGCCATGAAGGCCTCGAACGAGGCGGTCGCCCGATCCCCCTCGATCTCCACCGCGATCTCGCCGACCAGGATGAAGAGCGGTCCTCGGCGGAGGAACTGCGCGGCAAGCAGGGTGCGAAGCCCCGCCTTGTCGAAATCGTGGCCTCGCGCCCTCCCGCGGAAGGCCTCCGACACCGGCGCAAGCACATCGCCGACGTCGGCAGCCTCGGCCCCGGCAACCACCTGGTGGACGACGGCACGGACGCGGTCAGCTTCTGACGGGGGGGAGCGGAGGAGCCACCAGAGCATCACCGCCAGGCCGAGCAGGGCGGCGACGAGCGCGAGGCGCCTGAGCGTCATCCGCGTCACCGCCCCTGTTTGCGAGCGCACAGGTACTGCCCAACCACCCGCCCCAGCGCCGCACCGTCGGCGCGCAAGCGATCCGTGACGCTCGGCGCCGTCGGGATGGGGATCGGGCCGATGGTGAACGATCCGGGCTCGGTGCCATGCCCCACCGCAATTTCCTCGGCAATCTCCCCGGCCCGGGTGACCTGAACTGTCATCCTCACCTCGCTGGGGATGCTGACCATCCCGGCGTAAAAGCCAGGCTCGATGTATCCGACAGAAGAGGCCACGGTGTGAGTGCCGGGCCCACCCGGCGCATCGAGTTGCAGCTCGCAGCGAGCCGCCTCCACCGTCGCCGCTCGACGATATTCTTCTCCGAACAGCCGCTTATCCTCGCTCCAGTCCGCCTTCTGGCGTTCAGACTTCCGCGCCAGATACTCGGCCTCGGGAATCTGGCCCACGTCCAGCCGGTAGAACGTCGGCGTCGCGAAATCGACTCGCTTGACCCCCACGAGCGGATTGGGTTCCTGCTGGACCACGACGTTCCACGGCGGGAAGCAGGCGGCTAGGAGTGGGAGCCACATCGAAACCTGCTATCACCCGAGTTGGGCGATTCCCTGCGCGAGGATCGTGGCCGTGGCCATCGTGGTGATGCTGGGGTTCACCCCCAACGACGTCGGGAAGATGCTCGAATCGGCGAGGTACAAGCCCTCGTAGCCGTGTGCTCGCCCGTCCGGGCGGATGACACTGGTGGCAGGGTCAGTGCCCATGCGGCAACTGGACATCGGGTGGCTGGCGTAAAGGGTGAAATCGCGGATGGTGCGGGTGGCCAGCTTCGCTTCCAACTCCTCCGGGGTGTGGACCCGGCCCACCCCGGCAACGGGCGTGTAAAGCCAGTCAGCGCCGCCCGCCAAGAGCACCTTCGCACTCGCGACCATCCCCCCTTTGACCCGCTCCACATCAGCGTCCTGGAAGTCGTAGCTCAACTTGGCGCGACCATCGGGCCAGCGCCCCACCGTGCCGCTGGAGTAGTCCGAGATCATGACCAGGAGGCCCGCGAGGTGGGGAATGAGCGCCAACCCCTCGGGCGCGGCGATACCCAGCGGCGCGAGCCCCAGAAGCGCGACCTCAGGCGGGAGCGAACTGGAGTGTGGGAGCACCCCGGGCATGTCCGGCGGATGAAAATACGCCCCCTGGGTGGCGCCCTTCCACCAGTTGACCTCGTGCTTGCACACCCCGAAAACGGCGCTTCCGGGATGGGTGTGGAAGCCCTTGCCCACGGCGGGGCCGAGGTCCACGCTGGTGCCGTGAAGGAACCGCGGGGTGCCGATACCGCCAGCTGCGACGATGACCCGGCCGGCGCGTACCTTGACCCGCCCACCGGCCTCGTGGGTGTCCGGATGGAACATCCGGCCAGTGACCCCGACGATTCGCCGGCCTGACACCAGGAAGTCCTCCACCTTGGTGTCGGCCTGAATCCGCGCGCCATTGCTCGACGCCTCGGCCAGGAAGTTGTGATTGGTACTTGACTTCCCCCCGGTTGAGCACCCATAGAAGCAGGTGCCGCAACCGACACAACGGGGCGTGTACCGGGCGAGGTAGCCGCCCTCGAAGCCGACTGCACGGGTGCCCCTGACCACGATGTCGCTGTTTTCACCAGCGATGGCCGGAAGGGTGTCCCAGATGCCCAGGTACTCCCACAACCAGTCGTACACCGCGCGCATGTTCGCCGCGGAGAAGCGTTGGTCGTCGAGCAGCGGCCCCCACGAGTCGAGCACCGCGTCGGGGCAGCGCCACGCGATCGCGCTGTTGATCAGGGTGCCACCTCCCACGCCGCGCCCGGCCGCAATCGGCATGAACGCGCGCCCAGTGGCGACCATCGCCCCACCTTCCTGCATGTGGTGGCGCATGACAGAGCCCTGGTTCGGGCGAAAACGCTCTTCTGGAGGCCCCTCCTCGAGGAGCAGAACCCGGACCCCCACGTCGGAAAGGGCCCTGGCCGCGGCGGCGCCGCCCGGCCCGGTGCCAATGATCGCGACGTCGACCTCGACATCGAGGTCCTTGGTCGAAAAACCGTCGGCCTGCGGAGCCGGACGCCACAAGTATCCTTCCCCCGGGGACCAGCGCATCAGCCGCTACTCGCCATAGCCGCACAGAAACTGTGCGCCGAAGATCGGCGCGATCTTGGGGTGGATCGAGTACGCCATCGTAACGAAAATATACACGCTGGCCACCACCCCGCGCAGCTCGGGGAGACCGCTGCCCACCCAAGCGGCCAGCACGGCTACAGACTCGTCCGGACCGAGCTCGCGGAAGGGTCGACCCAACGTGGCGCGCGGATATTGATCGAGGGCGTGGAGGCTGGCCCGCAAGAGCTTTCGCTGGAGAGGGGCCATACCGTCAAGGACGAGATCGACGTATCGACCGACGTTGGCGTCACGCCCACGAAGCGGCAAAAGCGGCGACGGCGGAAAAATCGCGTCGGCCAGCGAATCGAGGAAGTCCAGCTCGTCGCGACTGACGTGCAGCGTGGCGCTGTCGTGGGGCTGGTCCCACCAGGCTTGGTAGGCCACACCGACCGTGGCCGTGCCCACAACCGCCGCGGCGCTCAGGAGCCCCGCTGCAGCGAGCACGTGTCGGCGGGTGAGGCGCACAGGGCGGGGCTATCACGCGCTCCGCGATTACCCGCCCGGAGCGGTCTGGGAACGCCGCGGTAAGGGGCAATGCTGGTCACTTAGGCGATCTTGGCGGCGAGCCGTCAGCAATTGGCCTTCAGCCGTCAGCTTCCGATGGTCACGCTTGCCGTCTCGACCGCAGCCCTCGGCGATGTTCGTGGGTACCGACGCTGCGGATCGGCGCAGCTGCGCAGTCAAGCCGAACCGCTCCTCGGCCGGGAAGCTCTTCGTGGCCCGGTACACGTC
>CANLGL010000128.1 GCA_947490345.1 Deltaproteobacteria bacterium | reverse complement strand
CGGCGCTTGCGGAGGGCGACGGGTTGGCCGCGGTAGGGGGGAACCGCGAAGCGGTGCCCCCCCTCCATCGACGTGGCGACGCCAGCTCCGGGCCGGCCGGAGGGGGGAGAGGGGCGCCCGAGGCGCGTTATTTACGCGAATCGGGCCGCAGGCCGACGGCTTGCCGGCGGCCGGAGGGAACGCCCCGGTAGGGGGGAACCGCGAAGCGGTGCCCCCCTCCCTCAACAATGTGCTACTCTTGACGCGTCAAAGGGCGATCGTGGCCAAGAAAAGCTCCGGCATGGTAATCAAGAAGGGCAAAGGCGCCAAACCCAAGGGTGGGCAGGCGGCCGCTGCGCCACGCGGCACCTTCCGGAGCTGGATGCGGGCGCTCGGGCGGAGCCTCGTCGTGGGTGGGCTTCTGGCGGCGGTGCTCGTGGTCGCCGTCCAGTGGCGCTGGGCGCTCGGCGTGGTGGATGCGGGCCTGGAGCGCCCGGTGTTCAGTGTCCCGGGCACGGTGAAGAGCGCGCCAGTGTCGGTGTGGGAGGGGGAGACGCTCACGCCGGAGGAGCTGGCGACCGACCTCGCCGCGGCCGGGTACGCCCGGGTGGCCAAGGCCGCGCAGCCCGGCGACTTCCAGGTGACCGCGGACGCGGTGCACCTCGTACTGGCGCCCGCGAAGGGCGTGGGCTGGAAGGTGGGCTCGGGGGACTCGCTGGTCACCTTCGCCGACGGTCGCGTCGACAGCATCACCCCGGACAGCACGCTGGAGCTCCCGCCGGCCACGCTGGCCGTGGTCCGCGGCGCCGACAACGAGAATCGCAATCCTGTTCCGTTGGAGCGCATCCCCGAACACATGGTCCAGGCGGTGCTCGCGATCGAGGACACGCGCTTCTACGATCACGTTGGCATCGACCCGATGGGCGTCGCCCGCGCGATGGCGCACAACGCCATGAAGCGCTCGTGGGTGGAGGGCGGCAGCACGCTGACCCAGCAACTGGTGAAGAACCTCTTCCTCACGCACGAGCGGACCGCCGACCGCAAGCTCAAGGAGGCGTTGATCGCCCTGGCGCTCGAGAAACGGAGGAGCAAGGATGAAATCCTGGCCCTGTACCTCAACGAGGTGTACTTCGGACAGGCCGGTGGCAGCTCGATCTGCGGGGTTGATGCTGCCGCACGCGCATTCTTCGCCAAGCCGATCGATCGAGTCAGCGTGGCCGAGGCCGCGACCATTGCGGGCATGATTCAATCCCCCAATCCCTACAATCCGGTCCGGCACCCCGACGAGGCGCGTGCGCGTCGCGACGTTGTGCTCGCGCGGATGGCGGATGTCGGCTTCCTCAGCGTGGCGGCGGCGAAAGCCGCGAAGGCGACGCCGCTCGGGGCCCATGCGCTGGTGGGCGGGCGGGTTTCGCCGTGGGCGGTCGATCTGGCGGTGGAGGAGGCGGAGGCCGGGGACGAAGGCCGGGTCGCGCGCGAGGCGCTCTCGGTGCAGACCACGATCCAGCCTCAGGTGCAGCGCCTGGCGGAGCGGGCGTTGGCGTCCGGGCTCGCCGAGCTCGAAAAAGGTCATCCCAAGGCCAAGGGTGTCCAGGCCGCGATGGTGGTGGTGCGCGCGCGGGACGGCGCGATCGTGGCGATGGTGGGCGGGCGCGACTACGGCGACAGCGCGTTCAACCGGGTGGTAAACAGCCCCCGGCAGATCGGCTCTACCGTCAAGGCACTCACGATGTTGGCCGCCTTCGAGGCTGATCCGGCGCTCTCGCCCGCGACCCTGTTCGACGACGCCGCCATCGAGCGCACCGTCGACGGCAAACTCTGGGCGCCGAGCAACTACGACGGCACCTACGCCGGGCCGTTGTCGCTACGGCAGAGCATTGCCCGGTCCCGCAATGTGCCGGCGGTGCTCCTGGCGGAGCGGGTCGGGCTTGAGACGCTGAAGACGCGTTTGCAGGGCCTGGGCTTGAGCCGCGCGACGGCGTGGCCATCGGCCTCCCTGGGCGGCTTCTCGGCGACGCCGGCCGAGCTGGCGGGTGCGTACACCGTGTTCGCGGCGGGGGGCGCGTACCACACGCCGTTCCTGGTGCGGGCCATCCAGGACGACGCGACGATGGTCGCAGACCGCGCGCCCGCCAAAGCGACCACGCGCTACTCCGAACGCGCGACATGGTTGGCCTACGATGTGCTCCACAGCGTGGTGACGGAGGGGACGGCCAAGAGCGCTGCGGGCTACGGCGTCGGCGTCGGCGCGGCTGGAAAGACCGGCACCACCGACGACTACGGGGACGCCTGGTTCGCGGGCGTGAGCGGCCCCTACGTGGCGGTGGTCTGGGTCGGGCACGACAAGCCGCGGCCGATGGGGCTTACCGGCGGCCAGGCGGCGTTGCCGATCTGGGCGCGCTTTGTCGATGCGGTGGGCTTCGACGAGCGCGGTGTGGCGCCGCCTTCGGGGCTGGTGGAGGCCGAGGTGTGCGTCGCGACAGGCGCGCCTGCTTGCGCTGACTGCGTGGAGAGTCGCGCCGAGTGGTTTACCGAGGGCACCGTACCGCTGGCGGAGTGCGGGGTGCTGCCCGAGGCGGCCGCGGCGGTGAAGGATGGGTGGGCGAAGCTCGGGGAGCTGTTCGGGCTCAATCGGTAGCTCGGCGTCGTGCTATGTTTCCGACAATGACGACCTCCCGACTTCGTCTGTTGGTGTTGGTCGCGGGCCTGGCTGTGCTCGCGCCCTCGGTGGCGCACGCCGAGTGCAAGGCGCCGTACACCTCGGCCGAGTTGGTCAATGACCTCACCTCCAGCCAACTCTCGTTGCGCAACCTGGATGAGTCGATGTTCTCGAGCGCCGCCGCGCGCCTCGAGGCCGGGCTGCCTTGCGTCAGCAACCCCGTGCCGCCGATGGTTTTCGCCAGTGCGTATCGGTATATCGGCGCATACCGATATCTCGCCAAGGACATCGATGCCTCGCGGCGGTGGTTTCGCACGTCGCTGGAGCTGGACGCCAGCTACCAGTGGGATGCCGGAGAGCTCGAGCTGGAGAATCCCATCCGGGTGGTGTTCGAGTCCGAGCGCGACTCTGCCCAGACCCCGACCGTCAAGGCCGAGGGCAAGGTGCTCGCGCAGCCGGCCGGCTCAACCTATGTGCTCGATGGTCGGCCGCTCAAAGTCGCTGAGGCCACCCCGAACCGTCCGCACATTCTGCAGCAGGTCGCGACGGCAGATCGCTCTGTGCGCGGCACCTGGCTGCTCGATGGGCCAGCGTTTCCGGCGCAAGTCCTCCAGGATGGCGCCGTTGCCGGTGCGACGCCTGTGGAGGCGGCCCGCCAAAGCAAGGAAGCGAAGAAGAAGAAGCCGGAAGCCGATGCGAAGGAACGCATCGCCAACGTCGAGTACACCGACTCCGGCGCGATTCGTGTCGAGCGGGTGCGCCCCCCGGAGAAGACGCCCCTGTTGATCGTGGGTGCGGTGGCGATCGTCGGCGCCGGGGCGCTCTACGCCGCGAGTTTTGTGACCCATGACGAATTCGAAGCGTCGACCACCACGCCGCAGCTCTTTGAACGGCAGACGATGACCAACGCGCTGGTTCTGAGCTCGGGCGGCGTGCTCTTGGCGGGGTTGGGCGTGGGCTACTGGGGCATCATCCTCGATGGTGGTGCGGGCGTCGGGGTCACTGCGCAGTTCTGAGCCGGGTTGGGAGGGGCGAAGCGGGCGCCACTGGCGGCCGGTCACCCAGGAAGCAGGGCGTGAAGGCGGCATGGCCGCCATCGTCCCGGTGACGGGCGTCGGCCCGGCGCCCCCGGGAGGCCCGGCCGCTGGGGTGATGGTGGCACTGAAGTTGGCTCGACCGGACGACCCGCTGTCGGTCGAGGCGCTCCGCCGCGAGATCGTGGTATTCGAGGCGTTGTGCCGCCTCCCGGGCGAGGTCGCGTGTCCTCGGCTCTACGACGTCGTGGACACCCCGGTTCCTGGGCTGGTGATGGAGTGGTGTCCCATCGACATGGAGAGGTGGTGGGCCGGGCAGGCGTTCACTCCGCAGACCGCCGCGGCGCTCTTCGAGGCGATGGCCGCGGTTTGTCGGCGTGTGCGCGAGTACGCGGTGGTGAGCGAGCTGGAGCTGGGCCAGCGGGTGGTTCACGCCGACATCAAGCCGAGGAACATCCTGTTGAGCGCGACCGGCCGGTGGTTGCTCACTGATTTTGGGGCGGCCAAGTCCCGCGCGGTGGACGAGGAGTCCTGGCTCGCGACGCGCATGGTGATCGGCACCGAGAACTACATCGCTCCCGAAACCCTGTTCAACAGCACCAAGGCGGT
>CANLGL010000127.1 GCA_947490345.1 Deltaproteobacteria bacterium | reverse complement strand
GCGCCGGAGTCTGGCGACGACCCCCAAGCCCGTCTACGTCTGCGTGGGGGACGAGGCACTGTTTGTCGCCGAGGCGGTCGAGGCCGTTCGTGCGGCGGTGCTCACCGGTGGCCTGGCGGCCTTCAACCACGCGGTGTTCAGCGGCGGGGAGGAGGGCGCGGTCGGCGTGGCAGAGGCGTGCCGGCAGGTGCCCGTCATGGCGGCCTTGCGGTTGGTGGAGCTTCGGCAGGTTCAGGACAGCAACGTCGCGACGCTCGACAAGCTCTTGGAGTACGCGGCCGCTCCGGTCGACTCGACGGTGCTGTTGATCTCAGGCTTGAAGATGCCCGCCGCGGTGGGCGGCACCGATCGCGGCGTCCGCGTGATCAACGCGGTGAAGAAGGTGGGACTCGTCGTGAAGCTGGACGGCTCCGGCATGGACCCCGCCGCGTTCGCCCGCGCCCGCGCCCGACCCTGGAACGCCACGGTGGACAACGGCGCGGTCCAGGCCCTCTTGGAGCTCGGTGGCGAGGACTACGACGCCCTGGCGGGGAACGTGGAGCGCTGCGCCGGCTTCGTGGGGGAAGGCGGGGCGGTGACCGCGGCCGTGGTGCGGGAGGTGTGCGTGAGCACCGCCGAGGCCGACGTCTGGGGTTTGACCGACGCCATCGTCGCGGGGAACGTGGACGGAGCCGTCGGTGCGCTGCATCACCTGCTCGAGGAGGGCGAACCCCCGCACCGGTTGATGGCGAGCATCGCCTGGCAGCTCCGACAGGTGCTCCTCGTTCAGGACGCGGTGCGCCGGCGGATTCCTGAGCGTGACGCGGGCGTACGCATGCCACCGTTCAAGCTCCGCGCCGTGCGGGAGATGGTCGAACGGCGGCCGGTCTCGCCCAGCGGCTGGCTAGAGGCGTTGGCGGTCGCGTCGCGACGAATGAACTCGTCGCGTGCGGGTGACCGGCGCGTTTTGGAAGCGTTCGTACTCGGCCTCGTCATCCGAGGCTGAGGCGACCTACTTCTTGAGCGCGTTGGCGGCCTTGGCGAGGCGGCTGATGCGGCGGGAGGCGGTCTTGCGATGAAGCGTGCCCTTGCGGGCCATCTTCTGCAAGGTCGACACCGTCTCGCTCAACTGGGCGGCGCTGGCCGCCGCGTCGCCAGTGGCGAGCGTTGCCCGCATGGTCTTCACCGCGTTCTTCACGCGGGTACGGTTACCGCGGTTGCGCTCGTTGGCTTCTGCGCTGGTACGGATGCGCTTGATCGCGCTCTTGTGATGGGCCAAGGGGACACTCCAATCTGTCGGGCCCCGCGTCTAAATGGAGCCAGGGTGCTTGTCAAGGATCGTCGCCTGCGGTACAAGGTTCGTCCCTCCTGCTGCCTCCCCGGTGGCGCCTCCGTTCCCGCCCAACCTGACGGTCTTCCCTGATGCTGGCAACGCGCAATGCAGCGCAGCAGCCCCGATCCGAGCTTTTCGTAAGAAAGGCCGAGCCGGCCGAGCCGCCGGTTCACATTGGCGTCTACGACGGCCCACTCGACCTGCTGCTGTACCTGGTGCGGCGGGAGGGGGTGGCGCTCCGCGAGGTGCCGCTGGCGAAGGTGTGCGAGGCCTACCTCCAACACCTCCACGGCCTCGACGACATCGACGTCGACAGCGCGGGGGAATACCTCGCGATGGCCAGCACCCTCTGCCTGCTCAAGGCACGGGAGCTCCTGCCCCGTCGTCCCGACGCGCCTCGCGAGGGCGAGGAGGAGGATCCCCGCCGTGCGCTCGAGCTCCGGCTCATGGAGTACGAGCGGTTCCGCCAGGCCGCGCAAGAGCTCGGCGCTCGACAGATGCTCGATCGGGACGTCTTCGCCCGGCCGTCGGTGCCGATCGCGGCGGATGAGGCGCCGATCGAGGCTGGCGCCGACGCCTGGGGTCTCGCCAACCTCTTCTACGGCCTGCTGGAACGCCGCAGCGAGCCGCCCCCTGTGCACGAGGTCGCCCTCGAGTCCTACACCATGGCGGAGACCGTGCGCCGCGTGCTCCACCACCTCGAGGACGGGGAAGAACACACGCTCTCCGAGCTCTTCGTGGACATGCCGTTCCGGCGCGCCCGTCTGATCACCTTCCTCGCCGTCTTGGAGTCCGCGCGTTTCCAGCTCCTTGACGTGTGGCAGCGCATTCACCTCGGTGCCATCGGGCTTCGAGGCAGGGCCAGGGCGGACGAGGCCGATCTGTCGATGCTTCAGGGCCACGAGCACGACGATGTGGAGGGCGCGTGATGGACGACGACAGCTTTCACGACGAGGGCGCCCCCGATCAGAACGTGATCGCCTTTCCCGCCGCAGAACCGGTGGTGGAGGAGTCGGATCCGCGCGAATGCCCGCCTGAGGTGCTGGTGCCCGCGATTGAGGCCTGTCTTTTTGGGGTGGGAATTCCCGTATCCGCGGCCGCCCTGTCCACCGCGCTGGGCGTCTCCGAAGCGGACGTCCTTGCAGGCCTCGATCTGTTGCGCGACCGCCAACTGCGTTCCGGCTCGGGAATCCGTCTGGTGGAGGTCGGCGAGGGCTGGCAGCTGCGGTCTGAGGCGCGGATGTCGGGTTGGGTCTCGGCCCTCAGGGGTGGGAAACCGATTCGGCTCAGCCGCCCAGCGCTGGAAGCCTTGGCCATCGTGGCCTTCCGTCAGCCCGTCTCCAAGGGCGCGGTGGACGACATCCGGGGCGTCGACAGCGGCGGCATGCTGCGCAGCCTCCTGGACCGTGGCCTGGTCCGCATGGCCGGGCGCAGCGACGAGCCGGGCCGCCCAATCTTGTACGGGACAACGCCCGCCTTTCTCACTTTGTTCGGCATGCGCTCCCTTGCCGATCTTCCCACGCTCCGTGACCTCCGCGCGCTGCGCGACGACGCGCCGGACGTGGGGACGGTTCCAGTTGTCCCGTTTCCAGTCTCTGAAGACGAGGGTTGATCTCGGGCACCTTGATGGTTGCTTGCTTTCGGCATAGCCCCCGCCCGCCCTCGCGGTGACGCGCGGCAGGAGTCGACGATGAATGAGGATGGAACGGAGCGGCTGGCGAAAGTGCTGGCGGCGCGCGGCGTGGCCAGTCGGCGTGAGGCTGAGGCGATGGTCCTGGCGGGTCGGATCCGCGTCAATGGTGTGGTGGCGACCAAGCCCGGGCAGCCCGTCCACCCGGACAATGACGCGATTCGGATCGATGAGGGTCTGCTTCCCCATGCGCCACGCCTCGTGTACTACGTGCTGTACAAGCCGAAGGGCTACATCGTCAGCCGGGCGGATCCCAACGGCCGCAACTCGGTGATGGGGCTGTTGCCTGAGCTTCCCGAGCGGGTGGAGCCCGTTGGCCGGCTGGACATCAACACCGAGGGCGCGCTGCTCTTGACCAACGATGGCGACCTGGCCCATCGCCTCACCCACCCCAGCACGGGCGTACCGAAGCGATACCTTGCCAAGGTGTACCGGACGCCGTCTGATCGCACGGTGGCCCGGCTCGAGGCCGGCATCCAACTCGACGATGGCCGTACCGCACCCGCCAAGGTGCGCGTGGTCAGCGCGACGGACAAGGAGAACGCCTGGGTCGAGATCACGGTAACCGAGGGCCGGAATCGCCTGATCCGGCGCATGCTCGCCGAGGTCGGCCACCCGGTTGCAAAGCTGGTGCGCCAGTCCTTCGCGACCATCACCATCCGTGGCCTGGAGCGCGGCGGCTTTCGTCCGCTCGCCGCTGACGAGGTGGACCGCCTTCGCGAAATCGGGGGCGGCACCCCTCCAGCGGCCGCCGGCAACCGCGGCAAGTCCAAGAAGTTCGGCTTCGCGAAGGTCGATCCCAAGTGGTTGGAGCGTCGTCTGGAAGGCGGCCGCAAGCGCATCGGCAAGAAGGGCTAGGCGCGGCGGCTTGACGCCCACGCGGGGCCGGTTAATAGGGGGCCACCTGACGCGGGATGGAGCAGCCAGGTAGCTCGTCGGGCTCATAACCCGAAGGCCACAGGTTCAAATCCTGTTCCCGCAACCAGCTAAAGAGCCGGTCCCTGCCGAATGGTGGGGGCCGGCTTTTTCGGTTTTGTTCATGCGCTGCCTCCCCGCCGCATTCCCCGTTCCCGCCCATTTGTGCTACGCTTCGGCCCAAATCCGGATTCCGCCGATGTCCCTCGCGCCGCGCCTCATCTTCCTGCTTCCCCTGTCCGTCGCCTCTGGCTGCGTCTTCGATCTCGGCGAAAAGGACGACACTGGCGAGGCGGACGCCGACACCGACACCGACACCGACACCGACACCGACACCGACACCGACACCGACACCGACACCGACACCGACACCGACACCGACACCGACACCGACACCG
>CANLGL010000126.1 GCA_947490345.1 Deltaproteobacteria bacterium | reverse complement strand
GGACCAGAAGTCGTTCGACCCGGTCGCGAACGGCGTTCACGACGCGCTGCACGTCGGCGGTGCTTGGGGGCGCGACGGGATGAAACCCGGTGCCTTCCGCGGCGAAAACGCCGTCGACCACGAGCGCGTGAAAGTGCAGATTCGCGTTGGTCCGCGCGCGGGCCGGACGGCTCGCCGCGTCCAGGTGCTCGGCGGCCGCACCATCGCCCTGCCCCCGCGCTGCGCCGGCTTCGAGGGGTACACCCTGCACGCCGGCGTCGCCTTTGCGGCCCACCAACGCGACGGGCTGGAGCGACTCTCTCGCTACGTGCTGCGCCCGCCCCTCGCCCAGGCGCGGCTCACCCGGCGCGACGACGGCAGCGTCGAGATCGGGCTGAAGAAGGTCTGGAGCGACGGCACCTCGGCCCTTGTCCCCTCCCCGTTGGAGCTCGTCGACCGTCGTGCCCGGCGCCCCTACCGAGAGACGCGGACACGAGGACCTGGATGCGCTGGATGCGCTGGATGCGCTGGATGCGCTGGATGCGCTGGATGCGCTGGATGCTACGGACCCCGATAAGCCAAATGCGTATGAGGAAGCTCAGGAATACGGTCGAGCTGGTCAGGTCGGGTCACGGCTGCGCAAAGGAGGCCTACTCACAGTGACGGCTCGCTTGGACCGCGAGCTCTCGCTGGAGAAGCTGGGTGGAGCCGCCCTCGTACTCGGCCGCTTGCATCTCACCCATGATGGCGCGGAGATCTTCCAGCCGGCGCCCGAATTCACCGGTCTGCTGGCGCTCGATCCAGGACTGAAGGCCCTCGACCTCGTCGCTCACGCGCGGGTCGAAGTCCGCCTGCATCGCATAGATGCGCCGCTTCCGGCGGGAGAGCTCCGCGGTGTAAACGTCGCAGGCGGCGAGCACCAACGTGATGCGCCCGCGCCAAGACTGGGCGATCCGAGCGAGCCCCTCCTGCCGCGCGCGCTCCTCGCGCGCCTTCTGGGCAGCCTCGGCGCGCTCTTCGCGCTCCGCGAGTCGCTCCGCCGCGTCCGCGATCTCGGCCTCGACCGAACCCGCGGCGTCAGGAGCGCCCGCGTCCTGGCGCATCAGGGCGGCCCACCCTCGAGCGAGGTCGAGATCTTCGCGTCGCACCGCGCGAAGTGCTCGGTCGCGGACGGCAGTCCGGTTAGCATCCCAGATTTCTTCGCAGGCGCCGGCGGGCGGCGGGCTCCCAAGGATGGCGGTGGCGGCAGACAGATCGCCGGTGCCAAGTGCGGTGGTCACCAGCGCTGCGGTGCCCGCGCACCACGCTGAGCCCGCGGCATCCTCGCCGGGGCTCCCGGCCGGGGCCAGCGCGAGCAGGGTGCGGGCGCCCGCGAGGTCTCCGGCGGCGACGGCCTGGGCGGTTCGGGCTTCCAGGGCGGCACCCCACACCTCGGTGGTGTCGATGCGCAACGCGGCATGCTGCACCACAGCGGCGCCAGGGCCTGCGAGCGCAAGGGAAACCGGCAAGGGCCCGCTCTCCGGAAGCCGGACCTCTGCGACCGCGGCGCCCGTGTCGTCGGTACGGCCGCGCCAGGCGACATCGCCCGTCGAGAAGCGGAGGCTCACCTCGGCGTTCCCGAGCGGCGTGCCCGCCCATGTGGAGGCGAGGCGCTCCTGCCTCTCGGTCACCGTGCGGTTCATCGGCGGTGCCAGGGGGCTGGCGAGCTGAATGGTCCCGCCCAACGCGAAGCCGCCCGCGGTCGCGAGCAGCGCCACCCCCACCGCGGGCGGCGCCACGGGCTCGGTCACCGCGGTCTCCTCGAGCGGAGACGTGTTGCCGGAGCTCCCCCCCGTGGCCACGACCTCCTGGGTGACCACGCTGCGCTCGCCATAGGTCGCCCACGCGCCCGCGGCCCCCGCAGCGGCGGCGGCGGCGAACCAGGAGAGCGAGCGCCTGGGCCCGTGCTCGTAGCGCTCATACCGCGCGATCTGGTGCACTTCGAAGCGGCGTGTCTCGACCGTCGTCTTCACAGAGGCGCGCACCAGAAGCACGCCGTCCGCCTCGTCGGCGAGGGCCAGACCTCCTTCGAGGAAGGGCTCGGCAGCCTCCGAGCGGAATTCCGGCACGCCGACCTCGCTCGAGGTCCACGCGCGGTTGGCGCACCCCGAGAGGAGCACGAGCAGGATCAGGGCGCGCAAATAGCACCCTCCTCGTCACAGGGATGGCCTTCACCCGCCACGGCCATCGTGACCGTCCAAGCGAATGTCATGCCGTAGTCATACGCGCCGCCAGAGGGGGTCTCGGCCGTGGTGAGGCAGGCGGAGAACGCACGGTCCGCGAGCAGCCACGGCTCCACGGCGTCGAGATCGTCAGCCGACGCCTCGTCAAGAAGCTCTCCTCCGTCGGACGTGTCCGGCCACGCGACGCGCGGCGTACCGGCGGGGAGGTCGATGCGCGCCAGCTCCCGGCCACCGTCCACGCACGACGTGCCGAGGTCGGACACGCGCCAGGAAAGCGCGATCGGCGACACGAGAGCGGGCCCCTCGGCGGTGGTCGAGCCGACGCTGTCGAAGGGTCCGCGGAGCGTAATGGCGAACACGGAGATGTCCGTGATACCGGACTCGTCCGCCAGCGCCATCAGGCTGCTGCCGTCCTCCGAGGTCGGGCTCTCACGCATGGGCTCGTAATCATCGAACCCGAGGAACCAGGTCGAGTATTGGAAGGAGATGGGTTGGTAGCCGCTCTCGAAGACGAACCGGTAGCGTGAATCGGGGCCGCAGCCGGTCACCATGGCCAGGACGAGGCAGGCGCGGAGGCAAGCATGTGTCGAGGAGGAGGTCATGCAAATGGAATCCTCGAGTAACCTGAACACCGGCTTCGTCCTCCGCCTCAAGCCGAGATAATGCGAGGGCCGCCCCGGCAAGAGATCTCGGCTCGGCGTGCTGGTGCGCGCTCGACCAGGCCTGGCACGGCGAGGCCCGCAGCACGTCGATGCTTCCGGCGAGCGCCACAGAATCGAGGTCGCGGACGTAGGCATGGACGGCAGGAGAGCCGGCCGCTCGGAGCGTGCCCGCCGCCGAAGCGTCGGGCTCGACGCCGTGACGTGCTCGCACCCCGCGCGGTGCGGACCGAGCGCCGCGCAGCCGGTTCGCCCAGCACACTTGCGGATTGGACAGGTTCGCCGCGAAACACAGTGTTGGCGTGCATCGAGGAGCGAGACTCGGACCGCGACCCTCGACCGCGACCCTCGACCGCGACCCTCGACCGCGACCCTCGACCGCGACCCTCGACCGCGACCCTCGACCTCGGCGCGCGACCCTCGGCGCCGGACGCCTGTGCCCGGTCGCGCGCGCGCGCTTGTTCTTAGTTTGTATCCGAGGAAGGCCCTTATCTCCCGCGGCGACCGGACTGGCGGAGATGGCGCTCGCCGTCGTAACCGTCGTCGTTCACGTCGCCTGCGCCGGAGACGGACCGGCCGCTCCGGTCGGAGTGCGCCTCCCCGGTGTGCTGGTAGGCCGTGGAGAGGCTCGCGGATGCGAGGACGCACCCGGCTCCGTCACAATCGTTGTCGATGCCGTCTTCGCACACCTCCGACTCTCCGGGGTTCACGCTCGCGTCCGCGTCGTCGCCCTCGGAGTCGTAGGCGACGTAGCCGCTCGGCACATCGCATGCTGCGGTGGCGGATCCGCCGTCCCCGTAGCCGTCGTTGTCCGTGTCCGCGTACCAAGTCGACGCATCCGAAGCGTCGTCCTCGTCCATCGCGCCGTCGCAATTGTCATCCACGCTATTGCAGCGCGCTGCGGCGCCAGGGCTCACGCTCGCGTCCGCGCCATCACAATCATCGGCGCGGTCGGGGTGAACGCGAACGCAACGGAGATCGCCAGATTTGTGTTGACCGCCGTGACGTACCCCGCCAGTGTCAGGTCGAGCGGATCCCCGGACTAGGTCATCTCCAGGTCGTCCGTCTTGATCGTCTCGAGCTGCAGGTAGCCGGACGACGCGCCGAACTCGCCCTCGTCGCTTCCCGAGACGCCAGGGCAGTCATTCGTGTTGATCGTCACCCAGGAAGCGTCCTCGTTCCGGAAGTCGTAGAAACCCGTCCCGCAGACCCCCTCCTGGTGGATCGTCAAGGAGCAGTCGGCGCCGTCGCCCGTGACGCCATCGAGCGTGAGCCACAGCTCGGAGATCGACGGCGCTTCGTCGGGATCGAAGTCCACTCCCATCTCGACCGCCCACACGGTGCAGCCATCCACTGCGACCTCCGTGCCATCCTGGAGCGAGGATAGGTAAAATAAGCCACCCCCGCCGTCCATCCGGCCTGCGTCCGGTGCCACGTCGACCCCTTGCGATGTCCGCAGCCTACCAGATGGATGGCCAGTTCGCGCCACGAAAGGGACGGGCGAGAGAGATTCCGCTCGTCATGAGC
>CANLGL010000125.1 GCA_947490345.1 Deltaproteobacteria bacterium | reverse complement strand
GGGGAATTCGCGCTGACCGGCGACGCAAAGATGCGCGTGCAGGACGATGACGGCACCGTGCTCTGCACTGCCAACATCCCGTCCGCGTCCAGCTCGTACGGCGGTCCCCCCACGGTCGCGGACTTCGACGGCGACGGCGAGGCGGAGATCGGCGTGGCCGCAAACTCGACCTACACCGTGTTCGAGACCGACTGCAGCGTACTCTGGCAGTACACGGGGACCACCGATCCCTCCTCGGGAAACACCGGCAGCTCGGTGTTCGACTTCGAAGGCGACGGCATCGCGGATGTCGTGTACGCGGATGAACGCTGGGTCTGGGTGTTCAACGGCGCGGACGGGTCGGTGAAGATGCAGGACACCACGCACTCCAACAACACCTGGCTCGAATACCCGACCATCGCGGACATCAACGCGGACGGCTCGGCGGACATCGCCGTGTGCAACACACCGGGGAGCTGGGGTTCGCGGAACGGCGTGACCGTGTTCAGCGACGCCGACCGCTCCTGGCGTGCCGGCCGACCCATCTGGAACCAGCATGGCTACAGCATCACCAACGTGAACGACGATGGATCGATCCCCCGCGAGCAGGACACCAACTGGCTCACGTACAACAATTTCCGCTCCGGGGATCTGACCCCCGGCGTCGGATATTCGGGCCCGGATTTGATCGCGAAAATTGAGGACGTCTGCGTGGACGAGTGCGATCAGGGCAACTTGACGGTTTGGGTCACGCTCGGAAACCAGGGATATTCGGACGTCGAGGACGAGTTCAACGTCGAGGTGATCGGAGAGACGGACATGGGCCAGGTGATCTTGAGCACCACGGTCTGGACCGTGGGCATCGTGCAGGGTCACCAGACCGACTCGATGTCCATCGAGCTGACAGGCGTTCCCACGCCGCTCTACGACATCACGGTGGCCATCGACGGCGGCAACTCGGAGGACTACTCGGAGGTCAGCGAGTGCTACGAGACCAACAATGAGGACACGTGGGGGGCGATCATCTGCTTGTGAGGTCGGAGTTTTCCTGGCCGGCCGCGTAGGGGCGGCCCATCCCCGCCTGTCTCGCCCCCGCCGCGGGCGCTCCCGCTTCCTTCGAACCGGGCGATTCGTTCGCGGGCCAGCGCGACGCCGCGGCGCCCCCACCGCAGGCGGTGCGGGGCGGGGGTCCAGATTTCCAGCGGCGTTCCACGGCCCTACCTCAACCCCAAAACGATGGACCCAAGCCGCCCAACCCCTCCATGCCCCCCGCCCCCGCTCAGCGCAGCGCGTACCCAACCGTAAGCGCGTGGGCCTGTAGCTCCTCCAGGTAAGCAGACGCCGCACGCGAAGGCTCCAGCGCCTCCGCCTGGCGCGCCAGTTGAAGCGCGCCCACAAGGTCTCCGGACTGCTCAGCCAGCACCGCACGATTGTGCAGATCCCGGGCGGATCCCGGCGCAGCCTCCGGGTAGAGCGTGCGGTGCATCGACACCGGGAGGGGCGCCAACTGATTCGCAAGGTCCAGCGCCAGATCCTCGGCGAGCGGCCCTGCCAGGGAGATCGCGCGGGGCACGTCCAGGTCATCCGCAGCGACCCACGCGCTACGAACGGTTCGCTCCGCCGAGCCAGACAACACCACGGTGCTTCCCATGGGGCTGACCACCCGCATGTACGCGGCGGACCACCCGCGCAACGTGTACCGCTGGCGCCCCCCAGGCCAGCCAGGGGCCGACGTGTCGATGGCGACCTCGAGCGTCGAGGCATGGCCACGCTCACAACCCCTCACCTCCAAGCGGATCGGCGCATCCGCATGCACCTGGAACCCGGGGCGCCTGGCCAGCGCCTTCACCAACGCATCGGCCACCGCTTTGCACTCGCGCCCCTGGGCCACCACCGCGAGCCGGACCGAGGCGGCCGACGCCGGCAGCGTGTAGCTCGGCTGGGGGTGGACCTGCCAGGAGACCCGGTGTCCGCAACCTGCGGCGAGGATCAGCGGTAGGAGGAGCCAGCGCATGTTGTAGTGTCGCGCGGCCTCGCGCAGGTTGTCAAGAAATCAGCGCCAGCACGGGCCCGAACGTGTCACCTTGGCGGATGCCTGTAGTCCCCGCCACACCCAAGCCCGCCGCCCGCGAATTCCTGCTGTCCGAGCTGGATGACCCGAAGCCGATCTACGCGGTTTGGGAGCTCACAACCCGCTGTGATCAGCCGTGCCAGCACTGCGGCACCCGCGCGGGCTCGGCCCGCGTCGAAGAGCTGAACACCGAGCAGATCAAAGAGGTCGGCCGAGGCCTCAAGAAGCTCGGGTGCCGCGAGGTCACGCTGATCGGCGGAGAGGCGTACCTTCGCAACGATGTGGAGGAGATCATCTCGTTCCTCTCCGACCAGGGGATCCGCGTCACGATGCAGTCGGGCGGGCGGGCGCTCACCCTCGACCGGTGTCGGCGCTTCGCGGCCGCGGGTCTGCAGGGGCTCGGCGTGAGCATCGACGGGTTGGAGGCCGAGCACGACACGCTCCGCGGCAACAAGGGCTCCCACGCGGCGGCGCTCCGCGCGCTGAAGAACGCGCAGGACACCGGCCTGATCGTGACCTCCAACATGCAGATCAACCGGCTGAACATGCACACGATCCAGGAGACCTCCGTGCTCCTGCGCGATCACCGGGTTCGGGCCTGGCAAGTTCAGCTCACCACGCCGATGGGGAACGCGGCGGACCATCCAGACTGGATCCTGCAGCCCACGGATGTGGTGCCGGTGATCGACACCCTGGCTGCGATTCAGCTCGACGCCGTGCAGAACCCGCGCCCATGGGAAAAGCCGCGCCCCCTGGGCTGTTTCAACGTGCAGGCGGCCAACAACATCGGCTACTTCGGCCCGCATGAGGAGATCCTCCGGTCAAGGCCCGGTGGGAGCGCCAGGCACTGGATCGGCTGTGGCGCAGGCCGAGCCGTCATCGGCATCGAGTCGGACGGCACCGTGAAGGGCTGCCCCTCGTTGCCGACGGCCCCGTACACAGGCGGGAACGTGAAGGACCTCGGCTTGGAGCAGATCTGGAAGCACGCAGACGCCCTGAACTTTGCCCGCAAGGACCGAAGCGACGAGCTGTGGGGCTACTGCAAGCGCTGCTACTACGCGGACATCTGCCGGGCGGGCTGCTCGTTCACCGCGCACACAATCCTGGGAAAGCGCGGCAACAACCCGCTGTGCTACCACCGCGCCGTTCAGCTGGAGCGCGAGGGCATCCGCGAGCGCCTGGTGCAGGTGCAGCAAGCGGAGGGGGAACGGTACGACTTCGGGAGGTTTGAGATCGTGGAGGAGGGAGTTCCTCGCGCCTCCGGTGCGCCCGCCGCGCCAAAACCGCTTGACTCGCCCTGAAACCTCCTGTATAGGCCACCGCGAAACCTCGGAGCATCCTCATGATTCGTCATTCCCTCTCCTTGTTCGTTGGCTTTTCCTTCATCTCGTTCGCGGCTGGGTGCAGCCAGGACTACAAGTCGGCAGACGACACCGGCATCGCCGGGAATTCCGAGGATTCCGACGCGGACGCGGACGCCGACACGGACACGGACACGGACACCGACGCGGACAGCGACACGGACACGGACACCGACTCCGACTCCGATACCGACGCTGACACCGACGCCGACACCGACGCCGATACGGACTCCGACACGGATGCCGACACGGACGTGGACGAGTGCGCGCCCAGCAGCGCCCAGTCCGCTTGGGTGGTCCAGACCCTGACCGTCGGCGACGAGACCGTGGGCGTGGACTTGAACGGCGACGGCGTGGTGGACAACGTGATGGCGTTCGCGGCCGACAGCATGAACGAGGCCATCGCCGAGACCATGGCGACCAGCAGCACCGTCATGGTGATCCAGTTCTGGGGCGTGGACGACTGGTGCAATGACGGGGTGGACGGCGGCATGGGCGCCGCGACCGACACCGATGGCGACACCACGGACAACGGCTCGGGCAGCGAGGTCTTCGACGCCGCGCTCGACGGCGACGGCCACCTGACCACGACGACGACGGCGGTCATCTCGGGCAGCCGCTGGAGCGCTTCGATCGGCTCCGCCGAGGTGACGGTCGGGGGCTACTCGTTCGTCCCGTCCACGCCGATCCTCATCGAAGGCTCGGCCACGGAGTCGATGAACAGCGGCGTGCTGGGCTTCGGCCTGAGCGTGCCGCTGCTTGAGGAGATCTGCCGCGACAACGGCTGGGACGAGAGCCTGCCCGCCACGCTGGCGGACCTGGATACCGACGGCGATGGCGCGATGGACGCGGTCTCCGCGGGGTTCTCGTTTGAAGCGCCGGCTTGTAGTTTGATCTGACCTCCTGGCCGATGATGTGGTCGCGGTCCATGGGAATCCCGCACCGGTGGCCGCAAACCGGGCGCATGCGTAGGGGCGGCCCGCCGATCCGCGCGCTCGGCGAACCTCGCGCGCGGATCGGCGGTTCTTTTGCACCGTTCCTACCGGCGGAAAGCAGCGGGCCCGTCGAAGACGCCGGGCCCACTGCCTTCCACCTGGAACGGTGCGG
>CANLGL010000124.1 GCA_947490345.1 Deltaproteobacteria bacterium | reverse complement strand
CCTCGGCCCAGGCCTTGATCGTCTTGCAGTTGTCGGCCGGCGCGCCGCCGCCGCTGAGCACGATGCTGTCGCTGCCGCCACCCTCACTACACACCATGACGGTGGCGCCAGCGGGAGCGGCCATCGCTTTGAACTTTCCGCACGCGCCCGCCAGGGCGACACCACCCGCGGCCGGTGCAGCTTGAGTCGCCTCGCCTGACGTGCCAGTGGGCAGCGCCTCGACCGGTGCGCTCAGCTCCTCGAGCTTGGAACTCATGTCGTCCCCGCAGCAACAGCAGGCGGCGGCGGCGAAAACCAACGCGGACACGGGGAGGAGGAGCTTCATCCGAACACCTTGATCGCGGCCCTCTACTGCGCGCGGGACCGGCCGGCCAGCCGTGCAACGCGCTACGCTCCAAGCATGCTCGGTCTCTTCTTGGGGTGCACCACCGACACGGCCACCGACGCCCCGGCCGAACCCGTACCCTGGACGCATCAGCGCCCGCCGCTCGACGAATTGTCTCCGGACGGCTTCGACACTCGCCGGGCGATCATCCACCTTCACTCCCCCTTGTCTCACGACGCTTGCGACGATCACGAGATGGAGGATGCGCCCTGCCTCGCGGACCTCCGCGCCGGGCTTTGCGACGATGCCATCGACTTCGCGTTCTTCACCGACCATCCGGCAGAGGCCGCCAGCACCGCGTTCGCCGACCTGTTCAATCCGCAAGCGGGCGACGAGAGCGTGGACGGCGTGGCCAGCCGCCTTCACTGCGAAGGTGGCCACGAGGTGCTGTGGCTGGCCGGAATCGAGGACGAGCTGATGCCGGTAGGGCTCGATCGCCACGTCAGCGACGATGCTGCAGAGAACGACCGTATCTACAACGGAAGCGAGGCGGAGACCTTCGAGGCCGAGATCGCGGCGGGCGGAGTGGTGCTTCAGGCGCACACCGAGGGTCAGACGACGGAGGCCCTGTTGACTCGGCAGCAGCTCGGCCTTCACGGCGTCGAGTTGTTCAATCTCCACGCGATGGTGGACCCCACCAAGCGGGAGGAAGACCTGGGCCTTGAAGCCCTCGACTATCTGACGGCCGCGGGACCGTTCATCAGCGGGGGAACGACGGCGGAGCCCGACCTTGTCTTCCTCGCCTTCTACCAGGAGCAGACCGTTTCGCTAGCGCGGTGGGATGCCCTCAGCGCGGTGGGGCCGATGCTGGGCACCGCGGGGACAGACGCGCACGAAAACGCGCTGCCAATGCTGATGAGCGACGGAGAGCGCGTGGATTCGTATCGACGGATGATGTCGTGGTTCTCCAACTACTTGCTGGTCGACGAAAGCAGCCCCGCCGCCGCTGAGGCCGCGCTTCGAGAACGAAGGTCCTACGTGGTCTTCGACAACCTCGGCACGCCCAGCGGGTTCATGGTCCGATACGGCGACGCGTTCTGGTCGAGCCCCAGCGCCGAGGTGGGCCAGCGCTTTGGTTTGACCTGTCCCACGCTTGCGGCCACCTCCCCCACCGATACCAGCGCACCGACGATCACCGCTACGGTCTACAAAGATGGCCTGCCCTGGCAGACCGGGTGCGGCGAGTGGACGGTCGAGGAGCCCGGGGTGTACCGCGCCCGCATCGACATCGTCCCCGAGCACCTGCGCACCAACCTGGCCGAGGTGGCCGCCGACTTCGTGCACGCGTACCCCTGGGTGTACTCCCAGGCCTTCCGCATCGGCCTATGACCGATTGACGTCGGACCCCTCCCCCGCTACCCTGACCCACCTGGAGTTTCGCATGCGCGCTCGCGCACTGATCGCATCGCTCGCGCTTCTCACCCTCGGGCTGCAAGGGTGTGAGAGCTGCAACGACCAGGCGATCGTCCCAAAAGAGGATGAAGCACCGGGGTTTACCAACGACGCTGGCTCCTGGTTGTCGATGGCCGTGACCCCCGAGGCGCAGCCCGCCATCGCCTACTACGACCGATCGATGGACGCGCTCGGCTATGCCGTCGGCACGGTGGCCAAGGACGGCTCCGCCACGTGGGAACGCGAAGAAGTCGACTCCTACCCTGATGAAAACGGCTTGAACCCTGGCGATGCTGGCCGATACGCCAGCATGGCGATCGACAGCCGGGGCCAGGTGTGGATCGCCTACCAGGACTCGTCCAACGGCACGTTGAAGGTTGCCCATCGGGCCGACGGGACCTGGGACGCCAAGCTGGCCGACGTGGGCGGCGGCTCCAAGCCCAACTCCGGGTACTGGGCCAGCCTGGCGCTGGACACGAGCGGCAATCCAGTGGTCGCCCATTACGACCAGGGCATGGGCACGCTTCGTGTGGCCCGCTGGAACGGAAGCGCGTTCACGGGTGCGGTGGCGCATGAGGGCGAGGACCGTGGACTCCCGGATACCGGTGCGGGCGAAGTGGTGGTTGACGCGAACGTCGGCGAGTACGCCAAGGTCTACATCCACACCGATGGCACCGAGTACATCGCCTTCTACGACCAGGCTTGGGGCGCTCTCCGGCTCGCAACGGGGAAGGGCGGCACCTACGAGATTACGACCGTGGACGAGACGGGTGACGTCGGTCAGTGGCCATCCATCGCAGTGGACGGCAGTACCGTGTGGATTGCCTATCACGATGTCGCCAACGCTGATTTGAAGGTTGCGCGTGGGACGCCGGGGGCGTTCGAGGTCGAGACCGTGGACACGGGCGATCATGTCGGCGCCGACACCGCGATCTTCGTAGATAGCGGCAAGGCGGGCGTCCTTTACTACGACGGCTTCAACAACGACATGAAGCTGGCACGGCGGGGCGACGGCGCCTGGACCACCGAGACCGTCACCGGGAGCCAGGGCGCGCTCGGCTTCCACAATGAGAGCGTGCGCATCGGCGAGCAGCGGTTCGCGGGTTGCTACGACTACACCTCGCGCTCTGTGTTCTTCTCCGCCCTTCCGTAGGTCGTCATGCTGGCTCTCGCCCTTCTGCTGCTGGCGGCACTTGCACGCGCGGGCGACGTCGTGGTGGACATGTTGGATGTCGGCCAGGGCGACGCGATCCTCATCCGGACCCCCGCGTCGAAAAACATCCTGATCGACGCCGGCGACAAGGGCTCGGGCGTGGTCGAGATGCTCACCCGGCTTGGCGTGGACCACCTGGACCTCGTCGTGTCATCGCACCCGCATGCGGACCACATCGGCGCCATGGAAAGCGTGATTCGCGCGCTTCCGCCGAAACGTTACCTCGACAACGGCCTCGCCCACACCACGCAGACCTACCGCGGGCTGATGGCGACACTCGAAGCCAATACGGCCATCGTCTACCAGACGGCGCAGACCGGGCAGGTCTTCAACCTCGACGATGGCGCCCGTTTGGAGGTTCTGCTCCCCGACTCGACGCGCCGCTTCCGCGACACGCGCTCCGACCTCAACTCCAACAGCGTGGTGCTCAAGCTCGTCCACGGCGACAACTGCATGATTTTCACTGGCGACGCAGAGGAGCCGACGGAGCGCGCGCTGGTCGACGCCAAAGTCGGGTCATGCGCGGTGCTGAAGGTGGCCCACCATGGGAGTCGACACAGCACGATCCAGCCGCTCCTGGACTTGCTTCGCCCAAGCATCGCGCTGATCAGCGTGGGGCTGGGGAATCGATACCACCATCCGGGGGACGAGACCCTGGCGCGATTGGAGCAGGCCAAAGCGACGGTGTATCGGACCGACCGCGATGGTCGGGTGACGGTGACGTCGGATGGCAAGTCAGTTCGCGTCACGACACTCAAACACGAGGACCCTGGCGGCGCCCTGCTTCAAGTAGCGAAGGTGCCAAAATCGAACCCCCCGCCCGAGACGCCCACCCTGCCGAAGAGTGTCGACGCTGATCCGGAAATGACGCCCGACGTCCTCGAACACGAGTCCTGCCCGTTTGCTGCCAGCCGGAAAAGTGACGTCTTCCACGAGGCCGGCTGCGGGAATGCGCAGAAGATCAACGCCGAAAACCTGGTGTGCTACGCGACGAAGGAGGCTGCTGCGAAGGCCGGGCGGCGGGCGGCCGGGTGTTGCAAGCCATGATCGTCATCGACCGCATCGAAGGCGCGCGTGCCATCCTCGAAATCAGCGGACAAACCTTCGATATCCCCCTGGCGCTCTTGCCTTCTGGAGCGAAGGAAGGCGACGTGCTCCGCCTGATCCTCGACGCGGCGGCCACCACCGACGCCGTCTCCGAAGCGGAGGCAAGACTTGCGAGACTTCGGGAACGTTCGAACCCGGGTCCGGGTACCTTTGACCTGTAGAGAGGAGTTGGAATGATTGCGTTGCTGCTGCTGATAGTGGGCGCCTTCGCCGCGGTGGATGTCAATTCTGCGGATGCAACCTCCCTTGAGACGCTGCCGGGAATCGGCCCGGGCAAGGCGTCGGCGATCGTTGCCTACCGCAGCCGGCACGGACCGTTCACTTCGCTTTCCGACCTCGACAACGTCGAGGGCATCGGGCCCAGCACGCTGGTGAACCTGAAGGACCTGGTGTCGTTCGGCGCGAAATCCACGGTCAGCAACCCGGAGGCAGCGCTGGCGCCGACGGTGCCGCCTG
>CANLGL010000123.1 GCA_947490345.1 Deltaproteobacteria bacterium | reverse complement strand
GAGGTGTAAACGGTCAGCTCCGCGGGCTCGATGACCAGGCTCACCACGCTACTGGGATCAGGAACCGGAAACCCTTCCGAGCAGCCGGCGAGCGCGAAGAGGGCGGTCAGCACGCCAACATGCTATCTCCATGGCCGTGGTGACGTCCCGCCTCGGTCCGATTCTGTGTCTCGGGTCCCTCGCCTGTTCGGACTACGAGGTGGCAAACCTGACGCTCCAGGACATCTTCACCCAGGACGAAGAAGCGCCGGCAGACGTGCTCTTCGTCGTGGACGACTCGGCGAGCATGTTCGAGGAACAGGCCAATCTCGCGGCGAACTTCGCCAGCTTCGTGGAGTTGTTGGGAGACACCACCGCCGACTTTCGAATCGGCGTCACCACCACGGATCCAGCCCGCGGCGGCGTGCTGCTTGGGCCAGTACTCACCCCCGAAACCGACGATGTGGTCGCCGCATTCTCGGCGCAGGTGGCGGTCGGCACCGGCGGCGCACGCGACGAGCAGGGACTCGCCATGGGCGTTCGCGGCCTCCGCGACGACGTGAATCCTGGGTTCTTGCGCAACGACGGCGTCGCGCACGTGGTGTTCGTGTCGGACGAGGACGACCACAGCACGTCAGAGCTGGCGGTCCTTGTCGACGCGCTCCGCGGGGCCGCGATTGGGGACGGCATCACCGCCCACGCCCTGGTTGGCGACGTGCCCGCAGGGTGCCTATCCGGCAGCTCCGCCGCCGACGCTGGTACGCGCTATCTGAGCGTCGCCACCGAGCTCGGAGGGCTGACCGAGAGTATCTGCGCTGACGACTATGCGTTGGTGCTGGAGGGCATCGGCCTGGTGGTGAGTGGGTGGAACCCCATCTTCCTCCTGAGCGACCTTCCCGCCGAAAAGACGCTGGCCGTGTGGGTGGACGAGGTGGCGATTCCCCACCGTGACGACGACGGATGGACGTGGTCGGTCGGCGACAACGCCATCGTCTTTTCCGGCCGTGCGATTCCGCGGCCTGGGATGTCGGTGCGCGTCACGTACCAGCGCGGGACCTGAGCGCCGGACAGGCTCCCCCCGGCGTTTCGGATTACCCGCGCGGCCTCTCCCCGGCGCCCGTATGGCCTTCCGCACCCGATTCGCGCCCAGCCCCACCGGCTATCTTCACATCGGGGGCGCTCGGACCGCGTTGTTCTCCTGGCTCCTGGCCCGCAAGACAGGCGGTCAATTCCTCCTTCGCATCGAAGACACCGATGAGGATCGCAACCGCGAAGACGCCGTCGACGCCATCCTCGACGGGTTGCGCTGGCTTGGCATCGACTGGGACGAGGGCCCCGAGGTGGGCGGCCCCCACGGCCCCTACCGGCAGAGCGAGCGTCTGGGGCTTTACCAGTCCATCGCGGCGCGGCTCCTCGACGAAGGAAAGGCCTACCGCTGCGACTGCTCGGTTGCGCGCCTCGCCGGGCTCAGGGAGACCGCGAAGGCAGAGGGCGGCCGTCGGGGTTACGACGGGCACTGTCGCGACCGAAATCTGGGAGCCGATGTGGGCTCCACGGTCCTGCGCCTGCGCGTGCCTGACTCCTGCGATGTGCTCCTGGACGATCTGATCAAGGGTACTGTGCGCTGGGACAGCGCCGAGCTGGACGACTTCATCCTCGTCCGCCCCGACGGCATGCCGATGTACAACTTCGTGGTCGTGTGTGACGACGTCGCCATGGAGATCACCCACGTCCTTCGGGGCGACGAGCACCTGAACAACACCCCGAAGCAGCTCCTTATCTACGAGGCGATGGGCGCCGCGAAGCCGCAGTTCGGCCATATGCCGCTGATCCTCGACGACCAGGGGCGCAAGATGTCCAAGCGCTTCGGTGATGTGGCCGTCGGTCAATACCGCGATGCCGGATACCCGCCGGAGGCCATGATCAACTACCTCGCCCGACTCGGCTGGGCGCACGGCGACGCCGAGCTGTTCGGTGTGGACGAGCTGATCCGGATGTTCTCGATCGACGGCATCGGCGCCTCGGCGGGCAAGTGGGACGTGCAGAAGCTGCGGTGGGTGAGCGGCCATTGGCTCAAGAGCCTCCCGCTCGACCGGGTCGCGGCGGCGATGAGGCCGATTCTCGAGGCCCGTGGTTACGCGCTGGGCGAGCGCTGGGTCGACGCGGTGCGGGTCCTCCGCGAGCGCGCGCACACCTACGTGGAGCTGGCGGATCAGGCGGCGGTGTTCTTCCTCGATGACGCCCACCTTCCGGTCGACGCTGACGCGGTGACGGCGGTCCTCGTTCCGGCTCGCGAGCTCGTCTCGCGCGCCGCCGACGCGTTCGCCAGCGTGAGTGAGTGGACGGAGGCCGAGATCGAGGCGGCGGGGAACGCCCTCTGTGTGACCGAGGGAATCAAGCTCGGGAAGCTCGCACAGCCGCTCCGGGTGGCGCTGGTCGGCCAGAAGGTCGGTCCCGGCCTCTGGCAGACGCTGTTCATTCTCGGGCGCGAGACCTCGCTCCGGCGGATGCGCCGGGCATGGTCTTGACGCCCACGGACCCCGGGATTAGCTGCGGGGACGCCGGTGAGGCGTAGTGTAATTGGCAACACGTCTGACTCTGACTCAGAAGACTCTAGGTTCGACCCCTAGCGCCTCAACCACCTAAATCTCCAGCTTGGTCCCATCGTCTAGCGGTTAGGACAGTGCCCTCTCACGGCATAAACAGGGGTTCGATTCCCCTTGGGACTACCACCTGAAGCCCCTTCCAAACGCGAGTTTGGAAGGGGCTTTCACGTTGGTGGACGGCGGAGCCTAACGGGACGGCGGAACTCTGGCGCCCCGTCTGCACGCCTCTCCGCGCGCGGCGCGGCGTCCTCGGGCGCATGCGCCGCGGTTCGGGGACGGCGGCATCGGAACAGCCAACGCCCACCCCGGCCGATCCCCGTGACGATCCCCAGCAGCCTGAGCCGGGTCTGGGGTTCCGCCCGTCCCAGCCGGGACGCGCCCCACGGTCGCGACCAACGCCACCCACGACGGGAGCGCGACCAACAACCCGCTCAGCCTGCCCATCTGCTCGCCAGAAATGCCGAGCATAAAATTGGGAGCCCCCCGGAACACCCCGCCCAACGGCACCACGTACAGGCGCCAGCCGGCGAACGCCCCAGCCGTCAAAGCCCAGAATCTCGGTCGCGGTCGACCGATTGCTGCGGCGAGGAGGATGCCCAGCACGGCGCACAGGGCGACGAGGTTCAACGAATCGAAGACCACAAGCACCCACTGCCAGCCCGAGCCCGGAACTCCCTGTGTTCTCGCGATGCGACCCAGGACATCCTCAAGGTGTCCTATCGTAACCAAGGTAATCCCGAACGCCGGCACTCCGAAGGGCAGCACCGCCACTCGCTGGAGCAGGGGTCGCGCGTTCCTCCGGGAGCTCGTCACGGTGCGCGCATAAGCCGAGGCTGGGCTCTCCCGGCTCCCGAGCGCCGTGGGCGTGAGTGCGAGCGGGTCCAACCCCCGACCCGTCTGGACATCTGTTCAGGTACGGAATACAGGAGGTCGTCATGCCGTCCCCCCTCGCTCTCCTCGACCACCGCGTCATCGTAGGCTTCCACGGCTGTGACCAGGCCACCGCCGACCGCGTGCTGGTCACCGGCGAGCCGATGAAGCCCAGCAGCAACCAGTGGGATTGGCTCGGCGAGGGTATCTACTTCTGGGAGCAGAACCCGGAGCGCGCTTGGCAGTTCGCTGAGGAGCAACGCGCACGCGGGAAGATCACGAACCCGTCGGTCATCGGCGCGTTCATCCACCTCGGCCGCTGCTTCGACCTCACCAGAAGCGCGGCCACCGGCGCGCTCGCGGGCGCCTACGGCGGGCTGCGTGCGGCCGCGGACGCGTTGGGGAACCCGCTTCCGTCGAACCGGTCTGGAGCCGGCGCGGGCGATGACCTCCTGCTTCGCGACCTCGACTGCGCAGTGCTGAACTTCCACCTCCGCGCAGCCGACCGATCCGAAGGCGGCGGCAGCACTTTCTACCAGACCGTCCGCGGCGTTTTCGTCGAGGGGGAGCCAGCGTACCCCGGAGCGTCTATCTTCACGAAAACGCACACCCAGGTCGCTGTCCGCGACCCCTCGGTAATCGTCGGCTACTTCCGCCCTTCGCGGTATACTCTCCTTGGAGCCTGACATGGACCAGCCCTCGAACCCGTTCGCCGTGAACCCCTACGCGCAGCATGAGGCTCGAACGCGGGCGTGGTGGGCCGGCCTCACCCTCGCCGAGCAGGGCGCCTTTCTCGTCGAGATCGGCATCTACACCGCCGACGGGAAGCTGCACCCGAACTACGACCATCGCCCCGGAACCGAGGGCTCGAAGCACGCAGCGGCGAAGTAGCCCCTGCGTAGAAGCACAGCTTCAACACGCATACCCCTGCCGCACCACCTCCTTGCACAGCTCCCCGTTCTCGCGTACCCAGTTCCGAAATCGTCCTGTTAGGGCTACCATCGTAGCCCCGTAGAATGCAAGTTCTACGGGGCTTTTGGCTTCTTGTGGGCGGCGATTGTACGGATTTTTTGTACGGGTCGGCCGCTAAGCGCTGACGCCGTCGGTTCGGGCTGGTCAACCCCGTGCGGAGCCTTTGTTCGTCGCTGGACGGGTCGTCATCCGGGCCGCGGTTCGGGGCGCCGGGGAAACCGCAGGCGGCGGGGAGGGCACGCGACGGGGTGGTGGGTGGACGAAGCACAGGG
>CANLGL010000122.1 GCA_947490345.1 Deltaproteobacteria bacterium | reverse complement strand
GTGGCGACGTGGGGGCCGACGGGCAGGAAGCTGTCGAAGCCCTTGGCGCGTGCAAACAGCCCGTCCTCCTTCTGGAAATCGCGGGCGGTCACGTCGTTGCAGATGGTGTAGCCGAAGACGTATTCGAGGGCGTCCTCCGCGTAGGCGCGTCGGCAGCGCGCGGCGATCACCACCCCGAGCTCCACCTCGTGGTCGACCTGGGTGGTGCCCGGCGGAATCTCGATGGGCATGCCGGGCCCGATGATGGCGCTGGGCGGCTTGAAGAAGATGCGCGGCGCTTTGGGAACGGGCTTCCCCATCTCCGCGGCGTGGTCGCGGTAGTTGGAGGCCACTGCGATCACCTTGCCCGGCACCACCGGCGCAAGGAGCCGCCCGTTCCCGACGACCGCACCGACCTCGCGGCCACCGGCCCAGGGCGCGCCGGTCAACAGGTGGAAGCCATGCCCTTCTGCGCGTGCGTAGTACTCGACGCCGTTCACCTCGATGCGGACGTAGCGGGTCATGAGCGGCGAGCCTCCAACTCGGTGAGACACTCTACCGGATCGGCCGTGAACATGAGCAGCCCGCGCCACACCCACTTCTGCCACAGGAAGTCGTCGATTGGGCCTTGCGCCACGGCGAGGTGGCAGCGAGGGAGCTCACCGCCATAGGCGTCGGAAAGCTCCGAAAACAGCCGCTCGAACTCTTCCTCATCCGGACGGAATCCAACAAAAAGGACCACCTGATGGCGCATCAGGAGGCGGAGCTGCTTTTTCAGTTCGGCGCCGAGCGGCCGCGCCGCGTGGTCGGCGGCAGTCACCAACATCGTGTCGGGGCGGGCGAACTCGCCGCGCAGGCGAACCAGAGTGCAGCGGCCTTGCTGCGGGGCTGGCAGCACACTCTGGCGGCCGAGGACGTCGATCGGGACGCCCGCTGCCGCCGCCGCGCGCTCGAGGAGGTCATCGTAGTTCGTCGTCAGGATGAGCGGGAAGCGTCGGACCGCCACGTCATGCGCGGCCGAGGGGGCGCCGGCGCCGCCCAGGCCAGCGGCCAACGCGGCAAGCAGCGCCGGACGGCCGTTCGCGCGCTCGAAGGCCGAGGCGGTGTCCTCCACACCGACGACCGTTCCCTTTTTTCCGGCGACGATCATCGGTTTTTTCCAACCGAGTTGCTTCGCGATTCCGCGCTGGTCCACGCACGACCCGCCGAGCAATTCGGCGGCCTCTACCGCCGCGCGGTTCCCCAGGAAAAGCACGCATCGGTCCTGACGGGCGGCCTCGATCACCTCGACGGGGAGGTTCATGCGACGCCCACCAGCTCCTTGATGGCGGCGATCTGGGCGCGATCCCGCACGACGGCGCCGACCTGACCGACGGTGAGCGCGGCGATTCGCGAGCCCAACTCTCCCGCTTTGTCCGGCGAGAGGCCGCGAAGCCACCCGTACAAGAATCCGCCCGCGTAGGTGTCCCCGGCGCCGGTGGTGTCGGTGACCTTCGCGGGAAACACCGGTACATCAAAGCGCTTTCCCTCCGTCAGCACCACCGAGCCGGCGCTACCCAGCTTCACGACGACGATGTCGGTCCAGCCGGCCAGCACCTCGATCGCGGCGTCGATCGGCTTGCCGGTGACGAGCTGGGCCTCTTCCCGATTGAGGAACGCGATGTTGGCGTGGTCCTTGATGATCGCCTCGACGTCGGCGCGGATCGTCTGCGCGACGAAGGGGTCGGCGACGTCAAAGCTGATCGGCACGTTGTTTTCTTCGGCGACAGTGATCGCCGCAAATGCGGTCTCGCGCACGGGTCCGCCCAGGAACTTGTACCCGGTGGTATGGAAAAGTCGGGCGGTGGCGATCTTCTCGGCGACGGGTCCCAGCCCGGCCAGGTGGATCGAGGCGCCCAGGTCGGTGAGCATGGTGCGCTCAGCGTCACTCTGGGAGATGAGGGAGAGGCACTTGCCCGTGGGGAGATCGCGATCGATGTGCAATGCGTGGCCGCCACACGCGGCGTTGAGTGACTGGGCGTAGCGGGTCCCGAACTCGTCGGCGCCGACCTGCCCACGGTAGATCACGTTGGCGCCGCACAGGCCGATCGTCGCGATGGTGTTGGCGCAACTGCCGCCGCTATGGAACTCAATCCCCAGCGGTCGGACCTTGAGGAAGACCTCGACCCAGCGGGCGTGATCGACGGGGTGCATCTGCCCGCGCGTGAGGCCCAACTCGGCGAGGATCGAGTCGTCCTCGATGCGGACCAGGGCGTCCATGATGGCGTTTCCGAGGCCGACAGCGTCGTAGGTCATCCGAACTCTCGAAGGGCGCGGGGGCTATCATGAAAAGCGGGGAGGCCGCTCGCCGCGTCCTCCCCCTACCGGGGCGTCCCCTCCTCTTCAGTCCCGCGGCGTCTTCGGCGGCGCCGCGTGCTACGTGGCGAGGGCGTGCGGGCCCGTATCTTCCGCCTCTTGGTCGGTGTCGCCGTGAGCCTCGGGTTCACGGTCTGGTTCCTCGCACGCGCCCATTGGAGCGAATTGGGCGCCGCCCTCGCTGACGTTCACCTGGGCTGGGTTGTCGTCAGCGCCCTGGTGCTCTTCACCGAGTTCCTGATTCGGGCCGCGCGGTGGCGTGAGCTCCTGTGGCAGATCGCGCCGGGGGTGCGCTTCGGGCGGCTGTTCGTCGCCACGACGATCGGCATGGCGCTCAACGTGGTCCTTCCCTTTCGGGCAGGCGATTTCGCCCGACCCTGGCTCGGTTCGAGGGAGACGGGCACGCCGATGCTGCCGCTGTTCACCGTCGCGGTGATCGAGCGGGTGTTCGACATCCTCGGGCTGCTTTTCGTCTTCTTGGTGATGCTCGTCGTCTTGCCGGACACCGCCGATACCCACCACGAACTCGTTCGCAATCTCCAAGTTTACGGCTCCATTTTCGGCGTGATCGGCGTACTCGGACTCGGCACTTTCTTGGTGCTCGCGGCGCAGGAGGACCGCGCGCGGGCGCTTTTTCACCGGCTGGCGAGTCTTGCCCCGGCCCCGCTCGCGCGGAAGTTCACGACCCTCTTCGACGGCTTCGTCGTCGGACTGTCGAGCGTTCGTTCGCGCCCCGCCCTGTGGCGCTCCGCCGGCTATTCGATGCTGCACTGGTTCAACGGCTCCCTCAGCATCTACGCCCTGATGATGGCGTTCGGCATCGATCTTCCCTTCGCGGCCGCTTGCTTTACGACGGTCGCCATCGCGCTGACGGTGGCGCTCCCCCAAGCGCCTGGCTTTTTCGGCGTCTTCCACATGGCGATTGCAAAAACGCTGGAGCTGTGGGGCCAGCCCTCGGGACCGGCGGAAGCCTTCGCAGTGGTCATGTGGGGAGTGTCCTTTTTGCCGGTCACCGTGCTGGGCGCGATCTTCTGGTGGCGCGAGGGCTTGTCGACCAGCTTGCTGCGCGGGTCGATGCCGGGGCATAGTGAGCCTTGATGTTCCGCGCGCTCGTCATGGTCGCCGTTCTCAGCGCCTCGGGGTGCTGTCTCCCCTTCGGCCTCGGCGACTCTGGCCTCGACTCGGCGATCGTGTGTTTTGATCGAGATGAAGATGGCGTGGAGACCTGCTTCGGTGCGCGCGGCGATTGCAACGACTTCTCGGCCGATGTCGTCAGCGTGTGGGGCGGCGCTGAGCGCTGCAACGGGCTCGACGACGATTGCGACACGCTTGTCGACGAGGGCGTCGGATTCTTCCCCGATGCCGATGGTGACGGCTTCGGCGACGACGCGGGGGTGCACTGTGCGCAGGCGTCGGGTGACGCGACCGTAGGTGGAGACTGCGACGACGGCGCCGCCACGGCCCACCCGGGCGCCACCGAGCTCTGCGACGGCGTTGACAACGACTGCGACGGTGGCACCGACGAAGGCTCCACCTGGTACCCGGATGCGGATGGGGACGGGTACGGCGACAGCGACCTCGCCAGCTGCGAGCGGCTCGCTACCGAGGTCGGCGGCGACTGCGATGACAGCAATGCGGCCCTGCACCCGGGGGCGACAGAGCTCTGCAACAGTCTGGACGACGACTGTGATGGCACTGCCGATGGCGACACCCGCCTCTGGCCCGACGGTGACGCGGATGGCTACGGCACCGACCCGTCGGTGGTGGTCTCGGCCTGCGCGGAGGGGCACAGCGCGGAGGATGGGGACTGCGATGATGCTGATGCCACCTCGTTCCCAGGGGCGGTGGAGACATGTGAGGACCTCGCCGACAAGAACTGCGACGGCTCCGTCGGCGGGGACGATGCCGATCGGGATGGCTACCCGGCCTGCGAGGACTGCGACGATCAGGCGTGGTTCGTGTTCCCCGGTGCCACCGAGATTTGCGACGACGGGATCGACGAGGATTGCGACACGCTGATCGACGAGGATTGTTAGCGGCAAAGGGGTAGCGGGTCGCCCACGGCCGGCGCATTATGTTGCGGGCACAGAATCGGAGCGCACCATGCTTCTCGCCCTCGTCACGTCCGCCTTCGCCTGTCCCACGATCGCGACCGGCACCCCGATGCCGTTGAGCTTCGATTCGGCCGCGGTCGCCATCGTGCGGGAGGGGCGTCGCACGACCTTCTCGGTCTCGATCAACCCCGTGGGGGACCCGCAGGAGTTCGCGTTGGTCCTGCCGGTGCCCCAGGTGCTCTCCGAAGACGAGGTGCAGACGCTCGACGCTGACATCTTCGCGCGGCTCGACGGCTACAGCGCCCCCCGCCACGTCGCGGACGCGGGGTGCAGCCAGTCCTCCTACGGCGGCTCCAGCGACAGCGCCGATTCGGATGGGGGCGAGGGGATGGACGACGGCGGCTCGGTCGAG
>CANLGL010000121.1 GCA_947490345.1 Deltaproteobacteria bacterium | reverse complement strand
CTCCGCGTCCGCCGGGCTGATGGCCGCGCTCGTGTCGTCGCAGTCGTCGTCGTTGGACGCGCCGGTGCCCGTCGAGCAGGAGAGCGAGGAGCCGTCGACCACGACGGTGGTGCCGTAGTTGTCGTCGTCGGCGTCGGTGTAGCAGGAGTCGACGCCGTCGCAGTCTTCGTCGTCGCTGTTCGCCACGGTCTCGGTGGCGCCCGGGTAGTCGGTGTTGCTTGTGTCGTCGCAGTCGGTCGCGACGGGCGCGCCGGTCCCCGTCGAACACGAGAGCGTGGAGCCATCGACCACGACGGTCGTGCCGTAGTTGTCGCTGTCCGCGTCGGTGTAGCACTGGTCGACGCTGTCGCAGTCCTGATCGATGCCGTCCGCGGTGACCTCCGCGGCGCCGGGATAGGCCGAAGCCGAAGCGTCGTCGCAGTCATCCGAAGAGGCCACGCTCCCCCCCGGCGCATCGCACGCCGTCGAAGCCACCCCCGCCCCGAACCCGTCCCCATCAACGTCGGCGTACCAGGACGTGCCGCGCGCGGCCGAGGCATCGTCCGCTAACCCATCGCAATCTTCGTCCGTGTCGGCCAGATCGCAGCGCTCGACCGCACCTGGATTGACCGCCCCGACCCCATCGTCACAATCCCCGTCCTCAGCGACAAAACCCACCGGAGCCGTGCACGCCAATTGTGTTCTCCCCGATCCGTACCCGTCCCCATCCCCATCCTCATACCACTCCACCGAATCCACCGCGCCCCCGTCCGCATCGCCGTCACAATCGTCATCCGCCCCGTTGCAAACCTCCGTCGCACCCGGGTTGATGCTCGCGTTCCCGTCGTCGCACTCGTCGCACGCGGCCCAGCCGTCGGCATCCAGATCGGCGTAGCCGGTGAACCCGTCGCAGTTGTAGTCGTTAAGATCGGAGCAGTCGCCTTCGGTCGCCCCGGGGTTGTAGGCGGCGTCGGCGTCGTCGCAGTCGTCCGCGACCGCCACGTAGCCCGACGGCTCCGAACACGCGCTCACCGTCACGGACGATCCAAATCCGTCCCCGTCGGCGTCCTCGTACCATACCGACTCCCCGCCGGCGCCGGATTCTTCGGACTCGCCGTCGCAGTCCTCGTCCGTATCGGAGGCGTCGCACACCTCCACGCCGCCGGGGTGGATGCTCGCGTCCGCGTCGTCACAGTCATCCCCATAGCGCGAGGAGCCGTCCGGTTGGGTGCAGGCCATCAGGGCGGCGCCCGCCGCGCCCCAGCCGTCGCCGTCCGCATCGACGTACCAGTCGATCGCGTCCGTTGCGCCCCCGTCCGCATCCCCGTCGCAATCATCATCCTGCTCGTTGCACACCTCGACCGCGTCGGGGTTTACGCTCGCATCGGCGTCGTTGCAGTCCTGGCACGATGCGAAGCCGTCCCCGTCGCCATCCGCGCCGCCCACCGAGCCGTCACAATTGTAGTCGTGCGGGTCGGCGCAGTCGGACTCCTCGGCGCCGGGATGAAACGCCGCGTCCGTATCGTCACAGTCGTCCGCGTTGTCCACGTAGCCGCTGCCGGGAACGCAGGCCGTCACGGTGTCAGAGGAGCCGAACCCGTCGCCGTCCGCATCGGCGTACCACGTTCCGGGCCGGCCGATCGTCGCGTCGCCATCGTCGCAGTCGGTCCCGATCGGGATGCCGTCCCCATCGGGATCCTTCCTCGCATCCTCCTGTTCGTCGGTGATGAAGGCGCAGGCGGAGAGAAAAAGGAGCAGGGTCAGGCGCATGAGACCGAGAATACCATGCGCGAAAAAAAATGCGCTCGACCGCCGCGGGCGCGGCAGGGGTGCGCCGGGTCACTCGTGACTTACGATGCCCGCATCCACTCGATCGGGTCGGCGAGGTGCTGGTGGATGGCACGGTCGCGCACATAGACGAGAAAGTCGGCGTCATCTCGAAAGTGCCCGAGCGTCGTGGACCAGCGATTCGCCTGTTCTCCGAACAGCTCGAACCAGAACCAGCGCTTGAGCAGCGTGCCGAGCGCCAGGCGCGGGACGGCTCCGTGCTGGCGCCACTTCGAGAGCGTGCTCTTGTGCACCCCAAGCCGGCTCGCCGCGTCGGCGAAGGTGTGCGCGGTCACGTCGCACAGGAACGTGAGTTCGTCGACCGTCAGTGGATCGAGCGAGCCGCAGATCTGGTTTGCGATCGCGCGGTTGATCCGATCGATCTCGCTTTTCTGCACGGCCACGGTTCCATCGGCCTTTTGCTGAAGATGCAGCTCCGGGACGCGCCAGATGCGCCCGGCGGCCTGGTAGGCGTAGTCGCGCTCGATCAGGGTGCTCATGAGACCTCCAAGGCGAAGCCGTTCGTGCGGGCGAAGGACAGCGCGCGGGCGAGAGTGGTGAAGCCGGGGCACTCGTCCCCGTCGTAGTAGCAGAAAAGGGTCGCGCTGCGCACCCGACTCTGCTCGATCTCGAGGCGGAAGCAGCAGTAGGCGCCGAATCCGCGCCCGGTCGTAGGTGGGGCCCACACCGCGATCTCCCGGAACCGATCGTCGGGCGCCTCCTCGGGCGCTCTGGACCCGAGGTAGATGCCAGCGCGGACGATCATCTCGAGGCGCTGCCAGGCGCGATGGTAGCGCGCCGTGAAGGGCTCGTGCCGGACCTCGATGACCTCGGAGGGCAGGCGCTTGACGCTGTCGAACCACGTCATCTCGTGAGTGTTTCATACCTCGGTGAGAAATTCAACCCCGGCCGCTGGCCCAGGCGCGCTCTTGGTTCCAGTTTCGCGGACGCCCGCCTCCTCTAAAGGAGGCGCGATCAGCGGCGCGAGACGAGGTGTTCGCCGGTGACCCACGTGGGCCGGGCCGACGTTTCGGACACCATCGCCGCCGAGGCCGCGTGCGACGCGGAGATCGTGGAGCTGCGCCCGGGACCGAACCAGGACCACCGCACCCGGTCGATCCCGCCGGCCACGCGCCGGATCGTGGTCAACCTGCTGCTCCGATCAACGGCCGCGAACGTAGCGCGGAGCGGCCGGGGGGGCCGCCGCCGGATCAGTCCTTGGCCCTCGAGGGGGCCAGCGCTGGCCGCTCCTCCCGACCGTCCGCGTGCCGAGCGAAACGGCCGGCGTCCCGGCCATGCACCGGATCATCCTTTTTCCAGGGCCAACCGCCGAAGCGCGTGCTCCGGTATTCGGAGAACGCCTCCTGGATCTCGGTGGAGGTGTTCATCACGAACGGTCCGTGCTGGACCACCGGCTCGGCGATCGGCCGACCCTGGAGGAGGAGCAGCTCGGCCGATTGAGCGCCGTTCTCCAGGAGCACCGCCACGTCCGGACGGAGCTTGATCCCCGTTGGCGGCGCGATGCCGCGACCGTCGACCCGCACGTCTCCGCCCTCGAAGAGGTACAGGTTGCGATTGACGCCCACGGAGGCGGCCGGCAGCGACCACCGCGCGCCCGGATCCAGCTTGATGGCCCAGATCGCGACGTCGGTGTCCGGGCGGGAGGCCCAGGAGTGTGGGGGCGGCGACGGCGCCCGGTGGCCTTCGAGCGCGCCGGCGACCACGGTGACCTCGACCCCCGCGGCCTTCACGCGGGGAATGCCCTCGTCCCAGAGCATCGTGAAGTGCGGCGGCACCATCTTGTCCGCCTTCGGCAGGTTCAACCAGATCTGGAACAGCTCCATCGGGTTGGGCGCCGCCCGGTCCAACAGCGGAAACATCTCCGAGTGGGAGATGCCGCGCCCCGCGGTCATCCACTGGGCGTCGCCACGGCCGAAGCGCGCGGTAGCGCCGAGGGAGTCGAAACACGGTCGAGGAGGCCGTGGCGTGTGCGCGGAAGGTCGACTTCACGCCGCGCCTCCCGCCAGCCCTTTGGAAGCGAGCCCGGCCGAGGCGCGCCCGCCACCTGCGAGCCCCACGAGGCGGTGCGTGCCTACGCCTGGCTCGAGCCGATACACCGCGTCACCCCGCGCCACGAGCGCCTGGAGCGTGCGCGCGCCGTGCAGCTTCGCGACCGCACGGAGCCGCCGCCGCGCCGCCAGCCGCGCCATGTGGAAACGGACCGTGCGGAGCTGCGCGGTGACCGCGTTCTCGTCGCTCCCGGCGAGGTACGGCAGGCGGAACAGCCACATGAACGCGTTGACCTGCGTGCCCGCCAAGGTCTGGAGCAGCGTCGGATCGCGGCTGCCCAGAGCCTCCTCCGGCGGGAGGTACACCCACGTGATCGATTGCCCCTCGGCCATCGTGGGCGGCGGCGCCTGGAAGCGGCTCGACACCACGATCCCGCTCACGCCCGGCCCCACCGCGTCGAGCAGCTCGGGCAGATCGTGCTGCGCCTGCCACACGATGCGCGCCCCGAGGTCCTGCCAGCGCTGATGCCCCCCGCGACCGCACACGATGGTCTCGATCGCGAGCCCCGCGCCCTCCGGCCGCCGCGCCGCCGCCACCATCGTGACCTTGTCGCCGCGCTCGGTCAGCTCCTTCGCGAGCGCCAGGAACGTCTCCACGAGGCGGTCCAGCACCTCCTCGACCCCCACCGCGTCGTCCAACATGCGGCCGGCGGGGAGGTAGGCGTCGAGCGCCAGGAGGATGGTGCGGGTGCTCACCTCGCGGGTCTCCGGCTGGCGGAGCGTGAGGTGCCCCGAGCTACCGCACACCGAGGATGTGGAGCAGCTCGTAGCGGGGATCGCCGAAAAGTGCGAGGCCTGGCTCGATCGCCAAGGTTACGGCGTGGACGCCGAGATCGATGTGGAGGAGGACGACAGCCTGGTGTTGCTCCAGCAGGCGTCGGTAGGGGGCTACGTGGCGGTGGGCCCTCGGGCGCGCAAGCCGGTGCGGCGCGTGCAGAT
>CANLGL010000120.1 GCA_947490345.1 Deltaproteobacteria bacterium | reverse complement strand
GTCACCAATCGATCGGCGTTTTCCGCCTGTAAAACGACGGTGTCGTACGGACCGACCGCCTCGCTGGACACCACGCTCACGCCGTCGCCGCCCTCTTCGGCGCTGTCGAAGTCGGCCTTGCCGGACATGTTGTTCTCCGACGCGCAGCCGAGCTGCACCGAACCACTGGACTCGGTGATCAGCGAGTACACCGGGGTGGTGGCGTTGGCGATCGCGGTGAACATCGCGTCGTTGGACAAGAAGATGTCGGGCTCGGCCGGCACCGGGACCACCCACGCGAAGCCGTCCGACTCGCCGACATAGGAGATCTGGACTTCGGTGGTGAGCAGCCCGAGACCATCGTCATCGGTGTCCGGCTCGAAGAAGAAGAAGATGCGCTCGGCCGCCTGATCAACGGGCGCGGCTGCGTCGCAGAACATCCCGCCGCACGCGAGGGCTCGGCTCGGGGCGGCGGCGAACAAGAGGGCGGCGGAGAGAATTGAGGTGCGCATGGATAGCTCTGGTCGCGGGTGAACGTAGCCGTACGGCGTCGGTACCTGCAAGCGGCGCGCCACGCGAGAAAAGCCAGCTACCACGGAAGCGTCGGTCCGCCCGCAAGGCCGAGCGCGACAGGGGGATCGTGGGTTTGACCCCGTCGGCGTTCTCGCGTAGCCTCGGGCGACCCGAAGGCAACGCTTGTCCATCGAACTGACCGACCTCCACGTTCGTTACGGCCACACCTTCGCCGTGAAGGGCCTCACGCTCACCGTCCCCACGGGCTCCTGCTTCGGCCTGCTCGGACCGAATGGGGCGGGAAAGTCAAGCACCATCCGTTGTGTCGCGACCACGCAGGCTCCGTCGAGCGGACGAATCATGGTCGGCGGCTACGACGTGAGCGCTGCCGGTGCCGATGTCCGCGCGCTCCTGGGCGTCGTACCGCAGGGTCTGGCGCTGTACGACAGCCTCACCGTCAACGAGAACCTCCGGGTATTCGGCGGCCTCTACGGGCTCGCCGGCGCCGCGCTCCACCGCCGCATCGACTGGGGTTTGGAGCTGTCGCAGCTCACCGCGAGTCGGGCCATGCGGGTGTCCGCGCTCTCCGGGGGGATGAAGCGCCGGCTGAACATCGCGGTGTCGTCCGCGCCTTGCACCGCCATGTTCGCCCCAGGAGAACGCGCGAAGTTGACCCTCTGGGTGGACCCATCGCACCAGACCGAAGCCGACATCGTGCAGGGGCTCTTGACCAAGGCGATGATGGAGAGCGTGTTTTCCCAGATCGGCGACCCTGCCACGCAGCGCAAGACCTTCGCCGAGCTGCGCGCCAGCCTCGGGAGCGCCGACGCCGAACGCCCCGAGCTCGCGCGCTTCCTGGACCAGGGCGCCGCGTTCGCGGCGGAAAACGACGCGCGTGCGGCGGACGCGGGCGTCGCCACCACGCCCGCTGAGGCCGGCGGGAGCGCGATGAAGCCTCCGCTGGACGTGGTCGTCGAGACCGTCGTCGCGGCGGGCCCGACCGCGCACTTCAACGGCTATGCGCACACCTTCGCCGGCATGCTGATGCAATTCTTGCTCTTCTCGGCTTCGGCACACGCCAAAACGCTGTTTGCCGAGCGCACGAGCGGCACACTCGACCGGCTCCGGATGACGACCGCCTCCCGGGCGCAGATCCTGCTCGGCACCGCCGCCGGCATCGGAATCGTCTCGATGCTCGCAAGCCTGGTGATCTTTGGCGCCGCGATGGTGTTCTTCGACGTGTCGCTTCGCTCCGGTCCGCTCGCATTTACCTGTGTCGTGGTGGGCCAGGCCGCGCTCGTGGGCTCGTTCGCGCTCCTGCTCGCCGGGCTCGCCGACTCCGAAAAACAGCTCGACAGCCTGGGCACGATGACGATCCTGTTCCTTTGCTTCGTCAGCGGCGCCTGGGTGCCGTCCTTCATGCTGCCGGGCTTCCTCCAGGACCTCGGGCCGCTCGTCCCCACCCGTTGGCTGCTCGATGGCATGGCGGGCGCGACCTGGCGAGGTCTGGGTCTCGGCCACGCGCTCCAGTCCATGGTGGCGCTTTTCGGATTCAGCGCTGTGTTTGCCGCCATCGGACTGCGACGCTTTCGGTGGGGGTGAGTACCAGAAATGATCCCGATCGGGTTCAAACGCGGGCCGGCGCCGGCTGTGCGATCCCGAACGGGAACAGATTCTGGAAATGATTCCCGATCGGGACCATTGACCCCGCGGTTTCCGAGGACTACGCTCTCGGCATGCCCGATCGGGAGTCAATCGCCAGCTTCGTTCGTTCACGCCGCACCGCCAACAAGCTGAGCCAACGCGAACTCGCGGAGATGGCCGGCGTGGGCGTTCGGCTGGTCTCCGAGGTGGAGCGCGGCAAGAATACGACCCGCATGGACGTCGTCAACAAGGTGCTGGCCGTCTTCGGGAAGACCCTGGGGCTGGCTGACGTGCCTCGGATCGAGCCGTGAGCGTGCCTGGGCGCCGCGCCCGAATCTGCCTCGCTGGGTCGCACGTGGGCACACTCGAAGAGACCGCCGAGGGGACGCGCTTCACCTACCTGCCGGCGTGGCTCGCCGAGCCGACGAATCCGCCGGTGTCGCTGACGATGCCCCTGCGGGCGCAGCCCTACGACTCCAAAGGGCTCCACCCCTTCTTCGAGAACCTGCTCCCCGAGGGCTGGCTGCTGGCGATCGCGACGGAAAAACTCAAGATCGCCAAAGACGACGCCTTCGGACTCCTGCTCGCCACCTGCGCCGACTGCATCGGCGCCGTCGAAGTCACAGCGGCGCCCACGTCGTGAGCACCTGTCGCATCTGCCTCGACCCGGTCGCCGATTCCGAGGTGCATCCTGCGTGCGCGCGGGTGCTTTACGGCTCGACCCGCGTACCGCTCCTCGACGTCGATTTGGCCCAGATCCACACCCTGGGCCTGGCGATGGCAGGTCGGGCGTCCATCTCCGGAGTCCAGCGGAAGGTGTCGCTCGGCATCGCGGTCGACCGCCGAACGCTTCAGGTCGCCACCGATGGCGCCCGGTACATCCTCAAGCCGCAAGCTGGCACCTTTCCGTTCCTGCCGGAGAACGAGCACCTTACGATGCTGATCGCCGCGGCGTTCGGCCTGACGGTCCCGAGCTGTGGCCTCCTACGCCTGCGCGATGACACTCTCGCCTACCTCGTGGAGCGCTTCGACCGGCCGCGGGAAGGCGGCAAGCGGCGGCAGGAGGACTTCTGTCAGCTCGCCGGCCTCTCGCCGAAAGAGAAGTACGACGGCAGCGCCGAGCTGTGCATTCGGCTGGTCCGTCGCTACGCGTCAGAGCCCGGCATCGCCACGCTCGCTTGTTTCCGCCTGCTGCTGTTCGGCTGGTGGACCGGAAACGGCGACATGCACCTGAAGAATCTCTCGCTTCTGATCGGAGCCGACGGTCGCCACGGCCTCTCCCCTGCCTACGACCTCTTGTGCACCCGCCTGGTCATTGCCGACGACCCGCTCGCGCTGACGGTGGGCGGAAAGAAAGAGCGCCTCGATCGCGCGACGTGGCTGCGCTTTGCCGAATACGCCGCCATTCCCGCGGCCGCCGCAGCCCGCGTCCTCGACTCGCCGGCGCGTGTGCTGGACGAGGCGTTGGCGCTGTGCGAGCGGAGCTTCCTGCCCGCGGAGCAGCGCGCGAACTACGCGCAGCTACTGCGGGAGCGGGCGGCCGTGCTCGGCTAGGCTCAACGCCCCTCGGATAGCGTCAGTCTCGGCGTCCGACGTTCGTTCCCTCGCTGGCGGCCGGCGCAGCGCCGCTCGCCGCCGCTCGCCGCGCCTTTGCGGCCGCAGGTCGAGCCATGCCCCCGAATTTGCGACAGCAGGCGAGCCATGGGGGGTGATTTGCGACACTATGGCCTCGGGGTCGCCCCATCGGCGGAAGCGGCCACGAGCAAACGCCGATAATTTGTCGTGGCGAGGCGGCTGAGGCGCCGCCAATCGCGAGTATGGCGCAAATCGGGGGGCATGGCCCCGAGGGGTGTCGCATTTTGGGGGGCATGGCCGAATGCCATCGGTTTTGGCGCAACCAGGCCTCTTACACGGCTTCTATTTCTGGAATCGCGCCACGACGCGCTTCACGGCCCTGGCGTAGAACCGGCGGTGGCCTCGCGGCGGGCGGAGGCGAACATCTGGCATAGCGCCGCCTCGTCGTGTTCGGAGAGTTCAGGACGCACCATTGGGGCCAGGCTAGGCTAGAAGTAAAACTCCAACCCCATGTTCGCCTGCACCGCGCCGGCGCGAGAGGGGTCGTCCGCGGGCTTGTTGACGTAGCCGACGAAGCGGGCGTCGAAGTCGAGCGCCACCTTCTCGCCGATCGCGAACTCGATGCCGACGCCGGCGTGGGGACCCCACAGGGAATCGCTGGTGTCGAGGTCGCCGCGCGCCAGCGGCTGCGCGATCTCACGATCCGTCATGGTGACGCCGGCCAGCACGTAGGGACTCACACGGGACCAGGCGAAGGCGTGCAGCTGAGCGGAGGCCTGCAAGGGCTCCTGGACGCGCGCTGAATCCTCGCTCCACGTGGAGTCGTGATGGGTCCAGGCGACCTCGAAGCTGAGCGCCTCGATGGGGCGGTAACTGGCGCTGAGGCCGAGCCCAGCGTCACCGTAGCCGCCACCTTCGTGGAAGTCGGACAGGTAGCTGCCGCCGTGCACGCCGAGCGAGAACTTGCCAGCGCGATCGACGGACCGCTTCGGCGCCGAGGCGCGGCTGCCGCTGCGACCGCCGCCCTCCGAGACGATGACCGGCGACGGCCCGTAGACGAAGACACCGTGCGACCAGTGGTGCGCGTGTCCCGGGCGCCACGGCGTCCACCACGCTGAGCGGTGGTGCGACACCCAGTTCGAGTGGTGGCCCCGAACCGCGTCGCGATGACGAGCCGCGCTGGCGGACCGTGCCGGGGCGTGGCGCACGGCGGGCGCGTGGGAGGGGGTACGATGGCGGGAGGCGGAGGCCGACGGGGCGCGGCGGCGATCGCCGGAAGAAGCCTTCCCGTCGTGATCGCGAGCGCTGCGGCGATCCACTGAAGTATCGGCACCATCACGCTCACGGGAGCTGCGACGCTCACTCGATGCGGCGGGCGCCGCACGCCCACCCTCGTCGCCTTTGGCATCCGAGCCCCGCTTCCCGGTGCGCTTTCGACCCGCCGCGTCGGCGTCGCCCACCAGGGCGGAGGTGGCGTCGTCCGTCACGGTCGCGGCGCCGGCGTCCTCCGCGGCGACAGCGTTGGGGGCAAGGGCGAGGGTGAGGGCGAGGGTCAGAAACATCGTGGCTCCAAGCGTCTATGGGGGACAACGCGCGGGGTCGCGGGAGTATTCGAGGACGGCTCGATTCGTGCGGAGTAGGCTAGCAGGCCGCTGAAAAATCGGCCCTCGCCAGCGCCTTCCCCTGGTTGAACCCGTTCGAGCGGCTTGAGTAGGCCTCGGCACACGGCAGGTCTGGTGCGTTCAGAGAACGTTTCGCAGAGTATTCTAACTTTGCGCCTGACTTTT
>CANLGL010000119.1 GCA_947490345.1 Deltaproteobacteria bacterium | reverse complement strand
GAAAAGTCAGGCGCAAAGTTAGAATACTCTGCGAAACGTTCTCTGAACGCACCAGACCTGCCGTGTGCCGAGGCCTACTCAAGCCGCTCGAACGGGTTCAACCAGGGGAAGGCGCTGGCGAGGGCCGATTTTTCAGCGGCCTGCTAGGGCAAGACAAAGTGCAGCACCACCCCCGTACTCCCCAGCGCCGCCAGCCCGATTGAGCTGATCCCCAGCGCCTGCTGGGTGTTCCACGCCTCGTCGAGCGCGGTGGTCGTCTCGGCACCGGACATCACCTCCGACTGGGCGCCCGCGGCGACCCCGGCGCCCACCGCACCGGCCAGCACCACCCCGCCTGCGACCAGCCAACCAGCGCCTTTTCGGGGCAGGACCACCGCGTCAGGGTCGGGGAGAGGCGTAAGCGGGACCTCGACCACCGACTCTTCTCCAGGAGGCATCACGAGCACCCGGGCCCAGCGGACGTCGGGCGCTTGCAGGGCGTGGGGGCCCGACTCGAGCGTCGCCGGGAAGGTGTCGATGTGGACGCCGTCGACATCGAGGGGGCGGTTGGCGCTGAGCCGGGCGGGGAGCCCGTATTTGGCCCGGCTCCAAGCTTCGCGAACGGAGCTGCCCAGGCGATCGTCGAACCACGTGGCATCCGCGCCGAGCGCGGCGGCGTAGAACGGCTCCGCTGCGGCCGCGTCTCCGGCGAGCTGGAGGGCCGCACCCCGCAACACCCACAAGCGGGCGAGCTCACTCTTGGTGGCGGTCCCGCACGCCAGCGCAGTCTCGACCTCGGCGAGGGCGGCCGTGCCGTCGCCGCCGTCGATAAGGACGCTGGTGGCGGCTTCGAGGGTGGCGACCATCGTGGGGCAGGCGGCGTGCGCCTGTGCCCACAAGAGCATCATTCCCAGACCCATTTCTTCTCCTTGGAGCGGTAGCGGAGGACCCCGGCGGAGTTGGCATCCAGGGTGATGGTGCGGCGGGCGCTGGCGCCGTCGAGCTCGACCTCGACGAGGTGTTCGCCGTAGGCAAGGGAGCGGGCGGCGACCGGCGTCTGACCCACGGCGACCCCGTCGATGCGCACCGACACGCCGATGACATCGGCGAGGATGCGAAGGCTGCGCACGCGCGCCGGCTCTTCGGCCGGGGTGGGTGCGACGACCACGGGGGCTGCCGGCCCCGCGACGATGGCGACCTCCGGCGGCGCCGCCACCGCCGCCGGGCGCGGGGCGGGCCGCGCCGGGGTTGGCTCGGGCTCCAGGTCGTGCACCAGGTCGGCGCCCGACGGACCCTGGTCACGCTGCGAGCGAGGTGACGCCTTGGCGATCGGCCCATCCGGACGTTCAGGCAACGCGGTTGCAACGGGCGCCGCCGCCATCGCCGCTTCGCTCGGCGCCTCCGCCTCCGATGTCTCGGGCCCCGCCCGTCCTTCCGCCGCTGCGGTGGGCACCGCCTCGACGGGGGTGGCCACCGCGCTCGGCGCCAACGCCCCGCTCACCCACCAGCCCACACCACCGAGCAGCGCGGCCCCGACCACCAATGCGAGGCCCGCCGCCGACGCGGCCAACCACACGCCCGAGCCTCGCCTGTCGTCCGCCCGCGCGCCTGCCTCAGCCAACGAAACGCCCGAGTCGACGATGGCCTCGGCGGGCGTTGGCAGGGCCGCGGACGCGCTCACCATCTCGGCTCCGACGCTCGGCGGCGGGATGGTTGCGCCCGAGGCGCCCGTCCCCGACAAGCTCAGCGCCTGACGCGCCATCACCCCGCTCACCGTGCCCACCGCCCAGCTTCGGAGCGATTCTCCGGGAACGTCCAGCGCGTCGAGCGCCTGCTGCACCTCGGCCGCGCTCGGACGGGCGCCCGGCTCCCACGAGGTCATCCGGGTCAAGAGGCCGTGGAGCGCCGGCGGCGCGCCGGCAAGTTGCGCCTTCGTTTTGGCGGTGAAGCGCTGCTCGGCAAGGGGTGGTCGCTCCCAGATGGCGCCCGCGGTGATTTCGAACAGGGTGACCCCGAGCGCGTAGACGTCATTGGCGGCGGTGACTTCGCCGCCGAGGAACTGCTCCGGCGCCATGAAGCGCGGGGTGCCGAAGGCCATGGACTGGGTGCGGCCCTCGCGATCGAAGTCGGCCCTGGCCACGCCAAAGTCCAGCACCTTCACCGCGCCGTGCACCGTCACCAGGATGTTGGCGGGCTTGATGTCGCGATGGATCACCCGCAGCGGACGGTCGGTCTCGGGCGCCAGTGCGGTCCATCCGGCATCGAGCGCACCCGCGACCGCCACGCCTACCTCGACCGCCGCCGCCAATGGCAACGGCCCGTGGTGTTTGATGACCGACGCCAGATCCGCGCCCTCGACAAACTCCATCACCACCGCTGGAAGGCCGTTGTGCTCGGTGAGATCGAAGACTTGGACGATGTGCGGGTGTTGCAACATGCCGAGGAGCCGGGCCTCGTCGCGTTGGCGGGCGATGATGTCGGGCGCGGCGCCGCCATCCTTCATCAGTTTGACCGCTACCCGCCGACTAAATCCGTCCCGCCCGTGCAGTCGGGCCAGCCAGACCGTGCCGAAGCCACCCTGGCCGAGGGGACGTAAGAGCTCGAGTTCGCGCGCTTCCATCGTCAGGCGACGCTATCACACGCGTGGGTCGCGGTCGCGATCGACCCGTTGCTATCGAGGCGCGTTCAGGATGCCGGGGAACTGGACATTTGCCCGCGGATCAACCCCCTGGTACTGCATCTGCGCGGTGCCCACCTCGACGGTGAACTCGAAATCGGGCAGATACACCCGGTTGTCCCGCGCGATGAGCTGGGCCGGCGGGTTGGGGAAGGGCCCCGCGATCTTGAAGGCCTGGACCACACAATCGTCGATCGGGGGCGATCCGCTGTCTTCCTTGATCTCGATGCTCTCCAACACCCCGTCGGCGTTCAGCACCACCGAAACGTTGGTCCGGAACCTCGGCTTGCCGAGTCGCACCGAAGACGACAGATTGGCGAGGTTCTGCTTCCAATAGAAGTTGACCTGCCGTCGAATGCGGTTCATGTATTCGGCGCCGTAGAACTCGCGGGTGTTCAGGGCCACGCTGGCGCCGTACTTTTCGTCGAGCAGGTCATTCTGCGGGGCGCCGCGAACGTCCTGGCGGGAAGAGGACGCCAGGGTCGGCGCCGCGAGGCCCTCTTTGTTGGTGATGAGGAATTGCGACGGGATGCTGGACTTCGGCGGACCCTTTCCCTGGCTCTCGGTTTCGACCCCGCCGGCCATCGCTCCGCTGGAGGCGTCGCTGGCGCCCACATCGACGGTCTGCTCCAGCTCCATCTTGCTGGTTTCGCTGTAGGTCGGCGCGAGGATGTCGGGGTTGATCTTGTACTTACGGGAGCGGGTCTCTTCGAGGACGGCGTTGTTGTGTTCGGCCAGGTAGTCGGCGTCGACGGGAATCATCTCCTCCCGAGGCGGCGGGGTCTCGACGATCTGGCCGTCGGGGGTCTTCGGGTCTTCCGGTTCGGGTTCGGGTTCGGGCTCGACCTCCACCTCGGGCTCCGCCATCGTCGGAGTCAACACTGCATCGTAGGTCGGCGGCGTCACGTTTCCAGGGACGACGTCGCCAGCGAGCAGTTGCACCGAGATCGGTCGATCCCAGCCCGGCGGCGTGATCGGCAAGCCCACGACCGCGAGAAGAAGCACGGCGAGCACGTGCACCAGGACCGACGTGACGCCGACACCCACCAGGGTGAGCGTCGAGCCGCGAGTCCGATCATCACGCGCCATCGTCGGAGTCTACCCCGGAGAGTCTGGGATCGCGCGCGGGCTGCGCGCCTGTCCACCATATCGGAACGTGTAGCGAACGCGGATAGTCCCCGTCCCGCCCGGTGGCGGGGGTACCGCGGCGGGAACGGCGGCCAGCGCGGCCAGTTGCAGCTCCAGGTCCACGTTGGCATCAATCATCGCGACGTCGTTTACCGCGCCGCGTTTGTCGATCGTGAACTCCACGATCACACTGCCGGTCACGCCGAGGGCCCGCACCGCCAACGGGACCTTCCAGCCCCCCCGGACCAGGTCGTCGACGGGAGCAAACCACACGCCGAGCGCGGTTCGGCGGACCGCGACCTGCGCTTTGTCGGCTTCGGTCACATCTTCATCGAGCATCGTGATGTCGGTCCAGCCGGCGCCTTCGTCGGTGAAGATGGCCTTCTGGACGTCGTCACCGGCCTCAGCGGCCGGGGTGTCGTTCGCCTGACTACCCAGCCCCGCGTCGCCAGCGCCGCCGCCCCCCCAGAAGCCATCGCTTTCGGGTGCCGGCCGGGGTGGCGGCGCGGGTGCGACCAGCGCTGTGACGGTGCTGGGTTCGAGCTCCGCGAGGGCGGGCGCGCTGGTCGGTTTACGACGCGGCTTCGGCTTCGGCTTGACCACCGGCGGCGGAAGTGGCGAGCGCACGCGCTCCAGATCGGCGTCCGAGAGCTCCCCCGCCACCCAGAGGCGGAGTCCGCTCGGTCCCGGCACCGGCGCCGCGTCGGGCGGCGACGGTTGCGCCTCCTCCGCCTGGTCCATGGCGCTCTCCCCCGGCCGAGCGCCGGCGGTGGAGTCCTCGCCGGAGACCGCGACGGGGCTCGGGCGCGCCACCGCTGCACGGGCCGTGGGGGCGTCCTTCGCGGCGTCGTGCCCTTCGGGGATCGGCAGGGCCTCGCCGCGCGCCCGGGCGTTTCCGGCGCTCCGCTCGACAGTGGTCGCCGCACGCGTGTCGGTCGGCGCGGCGATGTCCTGGTCGCCAATGTGGCTCGCGTCGGCGACCGCGTCGGGGTCGGCCGCTGGGGTGCCGGCGCTGCGGGCGAAGCGGAGCATCTCCCCGGACCCGCCGGCTCGTTTGCGCCCGGCGCCGCCGGTGCGCGGGGCCGGCTCGGGCTCCTCCTTGGGCTCGTTGCCGGCACGGCGGTCGGGCTGGGGGGGCGGGGCGGCGTCGCGGACGCCGCCGCCGAGGGTAGGCGGGGCCGCGGTCGCGGTCTGTGCGCGCTCGGTCGGGAGCTCGGCTTTCGGCCGCATGGCGACCGTGGTCGGTGTCGGCGCCGGTTGTTTCGCCGCGCCGGCGCGGGTCGCGCGCGTGGTGTCGGCGGAGGCCGGTGCCTCGGCGCGAGGGGCGGGGGGCGGCATCTCGGGGGCGGAGGAGCGGGGGCCGGCGGCGGCCTTCGGGAGGGGTTTGACTTCCTTGACCAGCGAACTTCCCTTTGACGCGCGGCGCTCGATGCCGGCGAGGGGGGCCGGGGGTGGGGTGTCGCGGTCGGGGGACGACTTTGGTGGTTGGGGAGGCGGCTTCGCCTCCGGAGCGGCGGGCGGGGGCCTGACGGCCACGGGTGGAGCCGGGGGTTCGGGAGTTGCGGCGGTGGTGGGCCTGCGGGTGGTGGTCGGTGAGGGTGGCGGCTTCGCGGCCTGCTTTACCGCGGCGGCCGCCGGGTTCGCCGTGGCGACAGCCTGGCGCGCCTTGTCGGGGGTGCTGGTGCGCTGCCGCTCGGCCTCCGCGGCGTGCTTCCGGCGCGCCGCGCGCTCCCGCTCCGCGGCGCTCGCCGGCCCCCGCTCCGCGGCGGCCGCACGCTCCCGCTCCGCGGCGCTCGCCGGCTCCCGCTCCGCGGCGGCCGGCGGCCCCCGCTCCGCGGCGG
>CANLGL010000118.1 GCA_947490345.1 Deltaproteobacteria bacterium | reverse complement strand
TTTTTTGGCCTTGGCCGCGTGGCGGCGGCGGAGCGCGGGGAAGGCGAAGCTCGCAAGGTGGGACGCAAGTCTGTGCGATCGGTCCCTCGCTACTCCGCGGTGAGCGCGCCTTCCCACAGCGCTCCGCCGCCTTCATCGTCCACGAGCAGGCGATCGACACGACGGCCCCGATCAAGAGCGCGAGGACGGGCGCGCCGTCAATCCGCGAGCGTGACCTCGTCTACGATGCCGAGGATCACCGAGTGGAGCGGATCCGAGTCCCCTCCGAGGATCTGGCGCGCGGTGTTGCCCTCTCGCGCGGCCAGCACCAGATCGCCCCCGCCGGCCTGCACGCTGTCGACCGAGAGGAAGCTCGCGTCCTTGGGCGTTTTTCCGTCGGGGAGGACGGGCTGGACGATCAGCACGCTCTTACCCTCGAAGCACGGGTGCTTCACCGTGCTCACGACGTTGCCGATGACGCGACCGAGGATCATCCGAGGTACCTCTTGTCGCTCCAGGCGTGGTCGACGATGGACACCACCGCGGTGTCCACCGGGGAGAACGTGTCGGGGAGCGTCAGCGCGGCCTCGCGGCCGGTGGTCCACTCCACCAGATCCCCCGTGCCGGCCTGGAGCGCATCGGCGGCGACGATCGGGTCTCCATCGTGTACGCCGTTCTCGTCCTGCGGCTGGATGAGCAGCAGGCGAACCCCGATGAGGCTCTCGTGCTTGATCGTGGCGACGACGGAGCGCTGGCTAGCTAATCGCGCGCCGAAAGGATCAGGTAGGCGGCACCCCTATCGTCACTTTCGTAGCCGGCCGCGCCGACGATCAGGTCATCGTAGCCGTCCCCGTTCACGTCGCCCGCCGAAGCCACGGCACTACCCACTAAGTCTCCGGCGTCCTCCCCGAGAAACTTGACGTCGGCGGCGGCGAGGTCGACGTCGCCGGTGACCGGGCCAAACATCAGGTAGGCGGCACCCCTCTCACTGTAGCCACCGTCTTTGCCGACGGCACCAATCATGATGTCGTCGTAGCCGTCCCCGTTGACGTCGCCCGCTGCGGCCATGGAACTGCCCGTGCCGTCGTCATCGCCCTCCGAGAAGAACCGCGCGTCGGCGAGGGAGAGGTCAACGTCACCCATGACCGGACCGAGGATCAGGTAGACCACGCCCTGACCCTCCGGATTGGGGGCCCCAACGATCACGTCGGCGTAGCCATCCGCGTTGACATCTCCTGCGGCAGCCACAGCCCAGCCCGCCAAAGGGTAGCCTGACTCCCCGATGAATTTGGCGTGGGCGAGGGAGAGGTCGACTTCGCCCGTGACCGGACCGAGAACCAGATAGGCGGCGCCAGTAGCGCCTTCGTAGCCCAGCGCGCCAATGATCAGGTCGTCGTAGCCGTCCGCGTTCACATCTCCTGCGGAAGCCACGGACCAACCCGCGTAATGGTCAGCAGACTCCCCGATGAACTTGGCATCGGCGAGGGAGAGGTCGACATCGCCCGTGACCGGACCGAGGATCAGGTAGGCGGCACCCGCCGCGCTCCCGCCATCGTCGTCGCCGTACGCACCGATGATCAGGTCGTCGTAACCATCCGCGTTCACGTCCCCCGCCGAAGCCACGGCACTACCCACTAAGTCTCCGGCGTCCTCCGCGAGAAACTTGACGTCGGCGGCGGCGAGGTCGACGTCGCCGGTGACCGGACCGAGGATCAGGTAGGCGGCACCCGCGAACCTTCCGCCACGGTAGTGGCCATACGCACCGATGATGAGGTCGTCGTAGCCATCCGCGTTCACGTCGCCTGCGGGAGCCACGGTCATACCCGCGTAGTCCTCCGCGAACTCCCCAATAAACTTCGCGTCGGCGCGGGAAAGGTCTACGTCGCCCGTGACCGGCCCGAGGACCAGGTAGGCGGCTCCCGCAAGCGTCCCGCCTTCGTCGGCCCCGTAAGCACCGATGATCAGGTCGACATAGCCATCCCCGTTCACATCACCCGCGGAAGCCACAGAGCAACCCGCACCGTCCTCGTCGCGCTCCCCGATGATCTTCGCCTCGACCGCGGAGAGCCTGATGGTTCCGCCTAAACACTCGCCGGCGGTGGCGACTGTCGGCCCATAATTATCCCCGTCGGCGTCGATGTAGCAGGCGTCAACGCCATCGCAGTTCTCGTCGATCCCGTTGTAGGCGATCTCGACGGCATCGGGAAACACGGTGGGGTCGCTGTCATCGCAGTCATCCCCCGTGAGCCCGCCGTCGCAATCCGCGTCGTTCGCACGGGCCCCGAACTCCGGCAACTTGGGATCGCAATCGTCCTCTGCCGCCACCGCGTCTGCGTCCGCGTCGTTGACCGGAGGGCACTCCAGAGTCGCATCCGGAAGGTCTGCTGCCACCGCCTCCGTAGCAGCCGGGACAACGGCATCGCAATCGATGGCCAAAGCCGCTTCGTACGTGACACAGGCGGCCGCCGCACCCAGCGCGGCTGCGTCCCGCTTGGAGAGCTCCGCGAGCGTGTCGTCGGCGGGACACGACTCACAGGCCGCCAGGGCAGCCTCACTGACCGCGGGCTGGCCGGGGGCAGAAGCCTGCGCGAGCGCCTCGAGAAATCCGGCGCGCCAGGGGGCGCAGAAATCGCCCGAGGGCGCTTCGCCGCAGGCGGCGAGGGCGAGGAGGGCGAGGAGGGTGAGGGGGGTGAGGGGCATGGAAAGCGACATCAGTAGCGTCGACAGGGAATGTTTCCCAAACCGGGGATGGGACACACACTGAGCCCGTTCTGATCAAGGCAGGAGTTCAGGCAGAACTCGAGAGTGGCACAGATGGAAGTGCGGGCACACTGGCTCTTGCAGAAACTCACCGCTTGGCCACACTTTGAGCTTCCGCCGGAGGAGGACGACGATCCGCGGCTCCCACCGCCAGATCGCTCCTCCGCGGCCTCCTCCCTCGCCTCCCGCCGCGCCTCTGCCGCCTGACGAGCCTCCTCCCGCCTCTCCTCTGCCGCCTGGCGAGCCTCCTCCCGCCGTTCCTCCGCGGCGATCCGCGCGTTTTGTGCCTTTTCGAGCTTGTCGATTTGCGCGTTCATGGAGGTCACCCAGGCCTCGCCCATGAGCGATGTGAATGTCACCACATGGCTACGGGACGTGTCCCAATCCTCATTCTCAAAGGTTGATTTCATGTAGGTGGCGACGATCCCGGCAGCCGCCTTCCGTTGGGTTGCGAGCCACGACGCACGCGCGGGGAACCCTGCATCATGCTCCGCAAAGAGCGGTGCGAGTTCGCTGAACCGGCGGGCTTCACCCAGGTCTCCTTCAATCCGGGAGGAGATCTTGCCCTCGGCGACGACCCGCCGCGCATCCGCGAACGACGCGGCACCCGGCTCATCCACGGAACGCTGAGGGTTGAACGCAGCCAGCAAATCCGCGAATTGGTCGAGCACCCCCTGGGCCTGCCCCCATGCGGCCGCACCCGTGTGGTGGTCCAGTACTCGCCAGGCAGCACGATTCCAATCTTCCGGCCCGCAGAGCTGGGTGAGCGATGCAACAAACGCCGGGGCAGGCAAGCTCCTTCCGCCCGTCCGCGAATCCGCCAACGCTGCGAACCGCTCGCATGACGCCTGCTTCAGCTTCGCCGCACGTTCGGCGCACGCAGCCACGACCGGCTGGACCGCACGCGCCGCCTGATCCTCGGGCTGCGCCGCCAGCCACTTGCCCACATCCGGCGAATCCACACCTTCGCACGCCCATGCGGGCGCATAGCTTTTGAGCGTTTCCTCCGGCAAGTTCAGCGTCGTTGCGCCGCCCGACACATCATGCGCCGCGTCGACAACAAGCACGGACCGTGCCACGGCGACACCCGCCGGCATCTTGCCTCCCGCATCCCGGATCAGCATGGTCCACGCAAGCGGCGCCAAGGCGGCCGCCGGCACCCGCCAGGTGACCCCCGTGCCAGACAACGGGGTGCCGGCCGAGACGAGCGAGGCCCAGGGGTGTCGGCCAGTGGCCCCATCCTTGAATGCGGACGGCTGGGCAGGTGCCTCCCCCACCTCGGGGGTCAGGAGGTGGTCGATTTCCAACGTGCCGACGCGACGTGACAAGCCCGCAACGGCCTTGAGTTCCAGTTGTGACTTCCGGGCCTCGATTTCGGCCGATGTCGGGTTCCAATCCTCGGGCGAATCAACAGGGGTGGGGGTCACGGCTTCCGTGGTGGTCACCACCGTCCAACCGCTCGCGGGAATGGCCGACCATTCCCCACACCACACATCCCGAAACTCGGTGCGCGGCAGGACGCGTTGGCCTGCGATTGCCGGATAAATCCACGCCAGGAGACCGGCGCCGACCACGCCGCTGGCCGCCACGAGCGCAAGGTTCTGTTGGTCGGCCACGTCGTTGGGCGAGAGATCCGGGTTGGAGACCCCCAAGGCGCCCACCCCCCAAACCGCCCCCGCGCCAAGCGCTGCATCCAGGAGCAAGGTACCCACAAACACGGCAGCTTGCGGCGGGTGGTAGGCCTTGAAGTGGTCGTTGAACAACACGGCCTCCGGACACACCGGCCGCTGCTCGACCTTCATCCGCACACCTTGCGCGTCGGCCGATGCGAACGTCGCCCGGACGACGGCCCGCTCCGAAGCGAGGGCCGCCACCACGACCTCCTTCGTCTCCACATTGCGACGTGACGACTCCGCTCGTTGTCCCTGCACGACGCCCGATGTGGCCAGGCAGCCGCTTGCGCTGGGCAGGAAGGCCGCGAGCGCCACAAAAAGAACCGAAGAACGATCAACAGGCATGGATTACCTCAGAGACAAAAAACAAGGCAACAAAGATCGCCAGCGGTGACGTACCACGCTTCAGCCCGGCGGGGGCGCGGTCGAGTGGAGGAAAGGAAACTTGAACGCTCTTGCCGAAGGTACACCCGCCACTGTAGCCCCGCTCGCCGCGCCGACGCAAGCCCCTCGGCGTTGCTCGTCCTGCCTGAACTTGGCCAGCCGAAGCCTGATTCTGAGGCCCCCATGGCACCGACAAGCCCGTCCGCAGCAACGCCAACCCCAGCGCCTACCCCGGTGGCTCCCGAGGCCACAGGGACGCTGGAGGCCGCTGCCAAGGATGCTGGATCGCGGAAGGCCGAACCCATCGGAAACCCGGAGGCGCTCACCGTGGATGGCCGGTCGCCGATCTCGAAGGCCGAGTACGCCCGACGCTGGCATGAAGCCCAAAGGGCGCGAAAGCTCACCGAGCGGTTCGGGGAGGGCGTTTCGGAAGCCGACGTGTGCAACCTGCTGAAAACGACGGTGGCCACGAGCCCTCGACCGCTCACCCCGTCGGAAGTCGCAGCAGCATTCGAGCGGGAGACGGGCTGGACGATGACGACCCACGAGGTGGGCCATCGACTTCGAGGCGTCGAGCGCGATGCACTTCGACGCTATGTCCCCACGAGCTGGCACCGCATGGACTTGGACGAGAAGCAGCGGGCGCTGGACGAGGCCGGGCAGAATTGAGGCAATGGAGGCTGATCAGCGCAAGTTGATCGCCGTCCATCTGCCGTCGGCGACCCCGTCGTGATACTCTCCCGGCCATGCCGAGCTGCCCCCTGAACATCGTTCACAGAATCGGAGTATCACCATGAGATCATCCCAATTCTTCAATGCGTTTCACGGTGCCGGACTTTGGGGCATGGAGGACTACCTCACGGCCTGCCTCGCCGCACTCATGACGTGCGAACCCCAGCTTAAGGACGCCTTCGTGGCGTGGCTCGACGAACATGCTTCCCATCGCCTGCGTGGCCGTCGATGGGATGTCATTGGCCAACGGTCGTATCCCACGGACAGGTTCGGTGCCGCCATCATCGACATGGTTCTGGAGTCCGATGACCTCATCCTCTGGTGCGAGCACAAGGTCGATGCGCCGGAGGGCAAGAGGACAGCGAAAACCGAC
>CANLGL010000117.1 GCA_947490345.1 Deltaproteobacteria bacterium | reverse complement strand
TGGTTGGCCGAGAGGTACTCCGAAGAACTGTCGCGCAACGTGGTCCGCGGGATGCGGAGCCAGGCAGAACGGGGACATTGGCAGTACGGCCACGCGCCGTTCGGGTACGCGCTCGAAGCCGGTCGCCTGGTGGTGACGGACGACACGATGGCCGATTTCGAGACCGTGAAGCGTGTGTTCGCCGAGTACCTCGACGGCCGCGATGGCGGGAAACGCCTCGCCGAGAAGCTGACGCGCGAAGGGGTCAATCCGCCGGGACGCGCGGACCTCCCCCGCGAGCGCCACGGCGGAACGTGGCGGCGGAAACACATCCAACAAGTGCTGACCAGCCCCGTGTACGCCGGCCACGTTGTGTACGACGGCGAGATCGTGGCGAGGGACGCCCATCCCGCCGCCGTCTCCGACGACGACTTCGTGCGTGTCGCCGCCATCCGCAAGCTCCGCGAGCGCGCGAAGGTCGAGGGGAGCAACGGCCACAACCCGATCCGCCTCGGCGAGCGTGGGCTATTCACGCCCTGGCTTCGGTGCGGAACGTGCGGCGGCCGGATCTGCGTGACCGTCGGAGGACGCTCGGGCAAGGCGGACTATTACTACTACGTCTGCGCGACGCGGCAGGAGAACAAGGAGAACTGCCTCGGGCTGACCGTCCGCGTGGACGTCATGGACCCGGGCCTCCTCGACTACATCGCCAGCGAGGTCCTGACCCCGGAGAACGTGCGCGGGCTGATCGACCGCTCGGTGGTCGCGCTCGCTGACGCGCCAGACTCCATCGCCGACGACCGCGCTGCGTTGGATGCCACCATCGCCGAGCTGGACCGCAAGATCCGGGTGGTCGGCCAGTCCGTGATCGACGGCATCATCGCCCCCGCGGACGCGAAGGCGCTGAACGCTCCGATGATCGCCCAGCGCGAGACCGCCCAACTCAAGCTCGCGTCGATGCCCCAACGCCGCGAGTTGCCCGCAGTCGAGAAGATCGACCCTGAGAAGTTCCGTTCCACCGTGCTCCAAGCCTGGACGGACAAGCCCATCGAACCACGCCGCGAGGCCCTCGACCGGCTGCTTGAGCGCATCACGCTCGACGAGGGCGGGGTCCACGTACAATACGCGCTGAAGGACGAGCCCCCGTTTCGTCACCAAGCACCCGATGGCCCGCCTGAGGGGTCAGGCTTGATAAACCGGGGATGGGCCTCGTGCCCCGCCGTCGCCCCACCAAAGTGGCGCGTTTCAACCGCGTGACCGGCGCTTGCGGTCGCTCCGGCGGCAACACGGCTACGGCGGGAACAACGTCGCCCCCGAGAAGATGAGCATGCCGGTGTGTCCGGTGGCACTGAGCACGAAGAGGTCGAGGACGCCATCCCCGGTGACGTCGGGGCGCCACTGCAGCAGGTCGCTGCCCCTGCCGCCGATGTAGACCAGCCAGGGGCCGTCGTTGCTCTCGAACACCCGCCCGCTGGCGTCGGACAGTTCGAGCACGCCGCCGAAACTGACGTCGGGAAAAAGCGCCATCGGGGTGCCCTGTTGCGAGTTGCGGCCGTAGGGTACCACCAGGTCGACGCGCCCGTTCGCGTCAACGTCGGCGGCCGCGGGCTCCGCCGAGTAGTAGCCGCTGTTTTCCGCCGAAAAATCCAGCGTCACGATGGGTTTGGTGGTCATGACGCTTTGCGCCACCTCGGGTCCGGGAACGAGCACCCAGGTGCCGCACGCCGCGCTCACGTCGGCGTACCCATCCAGGTCGACGTCGCCCACTGCGTCGATGAAGGTCGCGTACGCGTCGCCACACGAGGCCACCAGCCCGCCGAGCGCCGAGAGAGGTGACCGGCCCGCGGCCAGCTCAGCGCCGCTCACGACGTAGTCTTCGGAGCCGTCGCGAAGACGGACCTCGGCGAGCCCGTCTCCGTCCAGGTCACCGAGGGGAACCGGCTCTCCGTGTCCCACCCCATCCCAGCATTCCGCCAGATACACACCCGGAATATCAGCAAAGGTCCAATCCGGATCGGCCAGCTTGCCCGGCGGCGCGAAGCCATACCCACAGCCTTCGTCGTCGGTGTAGGGCGGAATCAGCGTCACCTCTGCTACGCCGTCCCCGGTGATGTCGCCGACCGACGGCCACCAGGGTGCGCCGATTTCGGAGCCCGTCCAGATGTCCGCGTCGGCCTGGGTAAGCTCGCGCCCGTCGAGGCTCCCGTCCGACAGCCAGATGCCCCAGGAGCCAAGGCTCGTCGCGGCGTAGAAGTCACCCCACTCGCCGCTCCCATGCCAGTAGGCCAGGGACAGGTCGCTGAGCCCGTCTCCGTCCACGTCGCCCAACGGATAGGCGTTGAGGTAGCGCCCGGTCGACAGGCCCGCCAGCGTCGACCAGTCGCTCACCCCGGGTGGCACGCCGCCGCGAAGGTCGAACACCCAGTTCCCATAGTCGCCGTACTCTGTCCTCTGCGTAACGGTCAGCTCGGGGAACCCGTCTCCGTCGAAGTCCGCTTCGAATCCGAGGTGTTCCAACGCCCAAGCGGCTTCGAAGCCAGCCCAGGCGTCCAACTCTGTACAGCGAAACTGCCCGTCACAATCGTGGTCCACGCCGTCGCAGGCCTCGGCCGCGCCCGGGTGCCGGCTGGGGTCGGCGTCATCACAGTCCTCCTCGGCAGTGCTCCCGTCGCCGTCCCCGTCGATGGATGCGCTGTCAACCGGAGCGGTGTCCGCCGAGGTGTCCGGGGTGCCCGAGTCCGGCTGGGCGGTGTCGGCCGCCGCCGTGTCGTCCGACACGGCGGGGTCAGCGACGTGCGCCTGTTCCGCGCGGCAACCCGCAAGCAGGAGCAGCCCGAGCGAACGGACCAACACCCGCCGCTGGCTCAGGTCCACGCATCGCTCCAGGGTGCGCGCACGTCAGCGTCGGGCGCGCTGTTGCGCTCCAGGAACGTCACCGCCCCGTTGAACAGCAGCCACTCGCCGTTGGGCAGTTGCACCGGGTCAGGGTCGAGCCGGTGCACGCCTCTGAAGTCGGCGTCGAGTTCGGTAGCGCGCGTGACCAGGTCGCGGTCGGTCAAGGCGGTGCTGGCAGGGTCGAACTCGTGAATCACGAAGTCCATCCCGAACTCACCGGCGACCTCCACGGGGAGGGCGGCGCAACGGTAGATGCCGAAAGCGAGGTCGCTGATGCCGTCGTCCGTGACTTCCTTTGTCCGGCGGTCCTGCGATGCGTTTGCACTCACGAACAGCACGAGCTGGCCACTCGCCCACACCGCTTGTGCGTCCACGTCATGAATCGCTTCGTAGCGCTCCCAGAGCAGCAGATTTCCCCTGGTGTCGGTGCTCAGGTCGGGGTCCGACTTCTCCTGGAAGGGATCACCCGTCGCCACCCAGATCCGCACCTTGCCGCGGTAATCTCCTGGCACCAGGCACGCGCCGGCTGCACTGTCCCACAACTCTTCGTTCATGATCCACTCGGCAGGCGGGGCGGAGGACGCCGAGGACGTGGGGAGGACCACGGTGCTGCCCGTCTCTGCGCGCCCGGCCAGCGCCGCCGCAAGGTTGATTCGGTCCATCGTCAGCTTGATCATCGCCGACGCCACCCACGCCGATCCCAACGTGCTCGCCAAGGCCATGATTTCCATTTCCTCCAGGATCTCCCCCGTATTTGGCGCGGCGGGAGGGGAAAGCTCCTCAATCCCGAACCAGGAGCACAGGTCCGCGACCGCGATCGCCCTCATTCGTGTGCCCGGCACGAACTCCAAGGGCGGGGCGAGCGACAAATCCGCGGGAAGATGGCTCTGCTCGCCCGTGTAGTACACAAACACCGTTGCGGTTCCGGAGGGGTCGGCGTGCGCCGCGCTCGGCACCCCCAGCCACAACGCGGCTGTAGCGCCGTCGACCTCTTGAATCCGACTCACCAAGAACAGCGGCCCCCGAACCTCCGGCGAGGCGAAGTCAGGGTCGTTCGCGGGCGCCCAGAAGCCCACGATGGCGGACTTGCTGTTCTCAGGGCCGGGGTTGACTCCGCCCGCGCCGAAGAGCAGCCCGCTCGCCCAGTACCGCGCGGCCACCATCAGGTAGCCCTGGCCGTATCGAAGATCGAGTACGTGCGCGTCTTTGTAAAGGGGCTGGCACGACTCCCCGTCGAGCCACAATGCATCCTTCACCTGCGGGATCACCGTGGAACCCAGCGGATAGGTCCCGCTGGTCGACCGCCGCACCACGGAGAAGGCGTAGTCCCCGGTGGCCGCAGTGGCCGCGATGACGACGGGTGAATCAAGCCAGGCAATTGTCGGGCCGACCGGGACGCCCACTGGCGTCCACGGCGGCGGTGGCTCCTGGACGTCGCTGACGCCCAACCCAGCGTCCGTACCCGCAAGGGCGAAGGCGACGGCATACGGGTCGATCCCGTACATTCGAAGCCGAGCATATCCCGAGCTACCGGTCAGGCACAACGTGCTCGTCGAGGTCGTGACCACCGCGACGGCGTTGTCGGTGGGGAGCGCCTCCCCGCCGATGGTCCAGCCCACGGCGGGCGCTCAGCAGCTACGCGTGTCGACGCGGATCGCGACGAGGGCAAACTCGATGCGCGCGCCGGTGGTCTTGTTCCGAACGAGCACTCCGGGGCGCCAGAAGGATTTCGTGAGCGTGACTGCGTCGTAGCCAGTACTGCTGGTGATGCCATCCGCATCGGCCGTGAGCGAACCGATGGCCACAGCGGTGCTGGCATTCGGCCAGTTCTCTGGGTCGTCGGATTCCTGGAACGCCGGCGTGACGAGCAGGTCGGCCGTGAGGTCGTACACGTCGAGCGCAACGTGCATCGACTTGACGTCGTTGGACGAGCGAACGGCACCCTCGGCGGGGAAGAAACGCGCTTCTCCGCCGGCCGTCGAGGCGCGGGTGTGGACGTTGCGATACGAAGAAAAACCCTTACGTGGCATGAAAACTCCGACTGATGGATCGGCGTACTCGATCGCTTCTCTAGGCGCAACGTGGAACGCGCAAATACTCTCGGACGCCTGGGACCGACTCTCCGCCAACACTATGCGGGTGCGCGTCCCCGAGCCGCCGGTGGCACCCACGACGGTGATCGAAGGTTATCGGCCCTGACCCTTCAGGCTCTGCCGGCCCCTCATGATCCAAAACAGTACGGTTGTACGTGCATCGATCGTTCGTCACCAACCGCCGCCCGGCCCGCCTTGGGGTTCATGGGGACAATGGGAGGTCGGGGTCGACGTCGCTGAGGTTCGGACGCCGCGAAGCCGTGGATGAAGGCACCGCCAGCCATTGCCGCAGCGCGCTTCAGGGCTATGTTCATTGGGATGGCCACGCAGTTCGAATCACCTTCGACGTTCCAGCCCCCCTGGCGGCGCAGCCTCCGGCTGCGCTGGCTGATCGCGCGCGGCTCCTGCTGGTGATTGACGAGGTACGCGGCGGGACATTGACGCGGGCGGCGGCGGCGCGCGCGCTCGGGATGTCGCTCGACGCCTTCCTGATCGAGGCCGGGAAGCACGGGTTGTACGCGATCGACTACGATCTCGACGACTTCCGCCGCGAGCTCGACCGTATCGAACCGAAGCGCAGCTGAGGTCGGCGTGCTGGTCATTGCGGACAGCTCGCCGCTGGTCTACCTGTCGCGTGTAGGTGTTCTCGACCTGCTGGCGACAGCCTTCGGCGAGGTCGTCGTCCCCGCGACAGTCTGGGCGGAAGTCGTGGATGCCCGCCCCGATGCCCCTGGCGTTTCGGCGCTCCGCTCGGCGACTTGGCTGCGTGTCGATCGGCGGGGCCTTCCGAGCACCGACCTGGGGCTGGACCCCGGAGAGACTGCGGCAATCCTACTCGCCGAGGCGCTCCACGCTGACCTGCTTCTCATCGACGAGCGGGCCGGTCGCGCTCTGGCCGAGGAGCGTGGACTGGTGGTCCGGGGCACGCTCGGCGTACTGGTGCACGCCCGCCAGCATGGAGCCCTCCCGGCCTTGCGGCCCGTGTTGGAGGTGTCCCGTCCCGGCAGTTTTGCCCAGTTAAATCCCACCGAATTCTACCAGTTCGTGTCAAGGCCGATCGGCTTTCGAGGCTCGGATCTTGCTGGTCGTCCGCCGGGACACTGGTCGCGCCATGTGGGATATCCATAGGTTTTACCGGGC
>CANLGL010000116.1 GCA_947490345.1 Deltaproteobacteria bacterium | reverse complement strand
TAGTCCACCAGTTCGCGCCGAGCCGCGCGAGGAACGCGCACACCTGCTTCGTCACACTCGTCCAGGAATGTCGCCAGATGCTCGGTCAGCACCTGATGCAGGACGTCGTCGCTCGCGTCGGCGCGGACCGGTGGCATGGGAGCCCCGGGATGTGCATCACGCCCTCGCAGCCGGCGAAGGCCGCGTCCATGCTGGCTCGATCCAGGATGTCGCCCTGGGCCAGGTGCGCGCCGTGATCGACGAGGGCCAGGGCCTGCGCGGGCTTGCGCACCAGGCAGACCACCTCGTGCCCGCGGGCGCGCAGGTGGCGCACGACGCGCCCGCCGATGAACCCCGTCCCGCCGGTGACCGCGACCTTCATGCCCGTTCCTCCCGTGGCAGCCAGGTGCGGCACCATCGTCGCCCCGGTACCGTCCGTCAGTACCCGCGACGCGTGGCGGGGCGACTGCTGCAGGACCCGACGTTAGCCGTGCGCCGGACCGAGGGCCAACGCCCCTCGTGCCCGTGCGAGCGCGACGCGGTGGACAGGTTCCTCGAGCGGCGCCTCCCGCCGTACCATGTCGAAGGCCCCGACGGCGGAGCCGTGCGGGCCCGGGCGGGCCTCCCTCGGCCCCCTGCTCCCAGAGCTCGCCGACGCCACCGCGGTCACCCGCGAGGCCGCGAGAGCGCTGTCGGCCACGCGCACGCTGCCGGGCCTGGAGGGGGTGAGCGATTCGCCAGGTGGTCGGGCGGTGGCGCACACCGGGGCCTCGCGTCCCGGGGGACCGGTCAGCGACAGACCAGGATCCCGTCAGAAGCGCGGCAGGCCACCTCGCGAGGTGCGTCGATCACGACATCGGCGGAGACCCAGGTGCCGCCCACGTCGACGCGCACACGGCACGGTCCTGCCGGGAAGTCGACCACCCGCACCGACGCGCTGCCGCGGAAGGTCCGGTCGCCACAGGTGACCTCGATGGCCCCCACGTCCGCCACCACGACCATCGCACGGGAGACGCGCACGGCCTCGATCGGAGGGGCGGGTGGGACCGGTGGGAGGTCCGCGGGCGCGCGTCGGGGCGCCGCGGGCGTAGCGACGGGGACGCGAGCCTCCACCTGTTCCGGCGGCACGACCACCGCGACCACGGCCGGGACGACCACCGGGGCGACCGGGGCGACCTCGGCGACCGCGACCACGGGCTCCCGCAACAGGACCGGCGGAAGCGGCGGACCCAGCCAGGACGCCAGCCCCAGGGCGATCGAGACCGCGCCGAGGAACCCTGTGGCGACGAGGCGCCTGCGACGCCATCGACCCACTGTCGGGTGGAGGTCCACGTCGACCGACCCGGGGTCCGCCGGACCGCCCCCCTCGACCAGCACGCCTCCGACCAGCTGGGATCCGGCGTCGCTCCGCCGCTCCGCCTCGGGGACCACCCTCGCGCAGAACGCCTCGAGCGAGAGACCGTCGAGCTTTCGCGCCGCGCGGTCCATCACCTCGGCGAAAACTGCCGGGACGGGACGCCGCGCCGGGTCGAAGTCGAGCCCGGTCCGCAAGAGGACCACCACCTCGTCGACCACCTCCCGAGGGCCCTCGAGCCGACCGATCAGGTCCCCGAGCGCTGCCTCCACGAAGGCGGCGTGGGCGTCGACGCGCACCGGGCTCCTGCCGAGCGGCGTGCCCCGGAGCAGTTCGAGCACGGTGGAAGCCAGCGCGTAGAGGTCGCCCGCGGGGACGTCGCCCGCGAGCAGGAGCCGCTCCGGCGCCATGTACGCCTCGGTGCCGATGAGCCCCGGGCGCCGCGTCTGCGCCTCGCGTCCCTCCATGTCCACCCGGGCCACGCCGAAGTCGAGGACCTTCACCTCGCCGTCCGCCGTGATCCGAACATTCGAAGGCTTGATGTCGCGGTGCACCACCTTCAGCTGCCGTCCCCGGTCGTCGGTGGCATGCCAGGCCCCGTGCAGGGCCCGCGCGACGGCGCCGCCCACCGCGCACGCCGCCGGACCGGGCACCGCTGCCGGACGGACCACGTCCAGCACCTGCTCGAGGTCGGCACCGGGCACGTACGCCATGACCACCGCCCAGCGGTCGCCGAGCTGGACGAGGTCGAGCACCTCCACGATGTGCCGGTGCGAGAGGCGACCGAGGATCCGGGCCTCGTCGCGCATCCGACGTCCCGCATCGTCGGCGCCCGCGGCCGACCCGCGGAGCAACTTGAGCGCGACCATCCGCCGGAAGCCCGCGCCTCCCACCTGCTCGGCCAGGAACACGTCGCCGAATGCCCCAGACCCGATGCTCCGCTTCAGCTCGAAGCGGCGTCCTCCGGGGACCTCGGGCGGCGGCACGGTCATGTCTCGACCCGTAGCCCACGAGTTGGCCGCTGGCCGACGTGATAGCTTGACCGGGGCCTTCGCCCCGCGTCCGGGAGGCCCCGTGCAGCTTGCGTCCACCGAGCCCACCGGGCTGAAGCTGACCCGACTCAACCACGACAGCAGCTGGCTCGTCGAGCTGGACGGCACGCGCCTGCTCCTCGATCCTTGGACCGACGGGGCCGCGGTGGTGGGCTTTGCGGCCATCCACACGGCGAAGCTCGGGCGCCCCACCTTGCCCGCCTCCACCCTGCAGGACCTCGACGGCCTCGTCCTCTCCCACCCCTTCGCGGATCACTGCAACGCCGCGACGCTCCGCAGCCTCTCCCCCGACCTGCCGCTGTACGCGCCGCCGATCGCGGCCTGGCTCGCCCGTCGCTACCAGCGCTTCTCGGAGGTCCACGTCCTCCCCGACACCACGCGAGGCGCTCCGCCCACCCGGGTCGGCAACGTCGAGCTCGCGTGGTGTCGGGCCGCTCCCCTCTTCGACACCACGCACAACGCGCTCGTGATGCGGGGCGCCGTGAGCGGCACCACGCTCGCGTACTGCCCACACGCCTTCAGCACCGGGTCGGCGGTCACGGAGGCGGTCGACCGGATCCTCGGCGGTCGTCGGCTCGACGTGCTCCTCGCCTCGTTCACGCTGCTCGACCTGCCCTGGTACCTCGGCGGGATCGCCAACCTCGGCGCCGAGGCCGCGCTCGACCTCGCCGTCCACTTCCAGCCGCGGTTCGTCGTCCCCACGCACGACGGTCCGAAGGTCGACTCCGGGTTCATCGCCCACGTGCAGCGCCTCGTCCCCTTCCCGGACGTGGCCGGCGGCCTCGAAGCCAGGCAGGTAGCCGCCGGAACTCTGCCAGATACCGTCGGTCAAACCTGGACGATTGCCTAGCTAGACGCCGAGTCCTCGGGCCAGCGCGGCCAGCCGGGCCGACGCCGCGCCCAGCAGTCCCTCCCGCTTGCCATGCGCGTCCGCCAGCGCCAGCGAGAGCGCCGCAGGACCGAGGGCGAGCAACCGCACGCCACCACCCTCCGGCACGCGCACGGTGAAGGTCCGGGGCACTCCTTCCAGGACGCCGTCCTCACCGAAGACGTCGACCGCCTGCAGCCGTCCGATCACGACGTCGCCGCCCCGTCCCTCGTGGACCAGCTCCAGTTCGCCACTGGCGAGCAGGAAGAAGCGATCGGCGGGCTCGCCCTGGCGGACCACGACCGCGCCCGGACCGAGGTGCAGCACTTCGTGGTCGCCCATCGCACGCCCGAGCGCCCCGAGGTCGAGCGACGGGACGAGCTGCGCGAGCTGGTTGACCAGGAGCCGTTGCTCCATCACGCGCACCATCTCGCCCCGCGTCAGGTCGCACTCCACCGCCAGGAGCTGGAAGGACTCGGCCCCGAGTGACGCGAGCCTCGCCTCCCCGTCGGCCGACACCCGAACGGTCGCCGTCCGGGGAACGCCGTGCAGCAGGCCGATCTCCCCGAAGTGCGACCCCGGGCCGAGCCGAGCGACCGGCGTCGGCGGCGTGGTCTCGAGCACCACCTCCACCACGCCGCGGCGGACGAGCCAGAAGCGGTCGGGCCGGTCGCCCTGCCGGAAGACCACGTGACCGGCGGGGAACGTGACCTCCTCGAGCTGACCGAAGGCGTCGTGCTGCTGGTCCGGCGACAGGGCCAGGGTGAGGGCCGGCGCGGAGAGCTGCGGGGAGAGCGTGTGCTCGCGGTGGAGGGGCGCGGCCCGCTGCTCCTGGACCCGAATCGAGAAGCGCGCCTCGGGGATCGGGTTGGGAAACGCCCGGACGACGATCGTGGACCCCGCGGGATGGAGCGCCACGCGCACCGTGTGGAGCAGGCCGGCCAGGACAGCCGACGCGAGCGTGAGCGCCCAGCCGCGGGCCATGCATGCGTGCGCGCCGAAGCCCCAGGGCGCGTAGACGTGGGCCCGCCGATGCTCGCTGCGGCCGGGTGAGAAGCGGTCGGGGTCGAACTCGTCCGGCTCCGCAAAGTACTCGTCCGAGAAGTGGGTGGCCGGCCCGGCGATGTAGACGGTGGTCCCCGGTTCGAAGCGGTAGCCGCCGAACTCGAAGGCCTCCCGGACTACCCGAGGGAGCGCGAGCGCCATGGGGTAGAGCCGAAGCGCCTCGAGCAGCGTGTTCTGGAGCGTGCCCATCCGCTTGAGCTGCTCCACGTCGGGGAGTCCGTCGGCCACGAACGTGGGGTCGATCTCCACGCGCACCGCTGCGCGTAGCTCGGGCCGCCGGAGGAGCTCGAACAAGGCGAAGCTCACCAGCCGGTAGAGGTAGATTCCCGCGTTCTTCGAGGGCAGCATTCCGAGCGCGACGAGCGCGGTGTCGTCCAGGGAGGGGTCGCGGGCCTGTGCGACCAGCAGCGCGTCGAGGAGGTCCGGGGGCCGGTCGACCCCGGCCGGTCGCGCCCGGTGATCGGCGAGGGCGTCGGCGACGAAGGCCGCGAAGCGACGCCGCGAGGCGCGGACGGGCGGTGTGTACAGCGTCCACTCCGGAAAGGCCCCTCCCACCCCCACCACGCCCATCATCGTCCCGTAGCGCACCGTGTCGCGTGCGATCCGGTCCCCGAGCGGCAGCCCGGTCGCACAGATCGACACGGCGTCGGCCACCAGCGGTCCCACGGCGGCAGACACGGTGCGGACGGCGTCGGGCTTCCACGTCGACGCGCGCTCCCGCACCATCCGGAAGATGCGCGGCAGCACGGGGTCGAGCGCCTGGGCCGACAGCGAGGGCGCGAGGAGCTGGCGGTGGTCGCGGTGGGCCTGGCCGTCGTGGCAGTTCGGGATGCGGTGGGTCCCCATCTCCCGCGTGACCCTTCGGTAGGTCGCGGCGCTGTCGAAGAGACGCGTCCCCTCCACGGCAAAGAGCCGGTTCGCCTCCAGGCCCGCGATCATCGTCAGCAGCTGACCCGGGTAGGCCACGCGGAAGACCGGTCCGTGCTCCTGCCAGCACCGGCCGAAGAAGCGGCACGGGTCGGCGTTCGCGTCCAGCGCACTCCCGAGCAGCGGCAGCCCGGGCACGAGCGGCGCCAGGGATGCGTCACGGACGACCGCGAGCGCCGTCATGGAGCGAACCAGTGCCTCGCCGCCACGGCCTTCGGAACGGCGCCCGGGCAGCCCATGCGCACCAGGAAGTCCGGGACGCTGCCGCCAGGGTCGAAGGACACCTTCCACGTGACCTTCCGACCGCCGTCCGACAGCACCCAGTAGCCGCGGTTGAACGGCGTGAAGACCGAGCCTGACCGGCAGGCCGCAGCGATCTCCCCGGCATGCGGTCCCGTGAAGGCGCACGTTTCGGCATCGACCTGCGTGTCGACCAGCTCCCACCCGATGACCACCTCCTCGGGTGTCTCCGAGACGAGGCAGCTGCGCGAGACCACCACCCGGGAAGCCACGCCCATCATGCCGGCGGTGATCTCGAGCATGTCCATGCAGCGCGGTGATACCGACCGCCCGACGTCGTCCGACCGCAGGACGAAGTTCGTCCCGACACAGCGGATGTCCTCCTTCGGGTGCGGCGAGAGCACGCCGACCAGGAATTCCTCGGCTGTGATGCGGCGGTCGAGGTCGACCTGCGCGTAGGTCTGGATGCAGCCCTCGCACGTGGGGAGCGGCGGTCCCGGGAGTGGCGGGCCCGCCTCCGCGGGGATCGCCACCGCGAGGGCCACGGGGACCGCGAACAAGGCCGAGACCCGAAGTCGCATGTGCACCAAGGAGGATAGGTAAAATAAGCCACCCCCGCCGTCCATCCGGCCTGCGTCCGGTGCCACGTCGACCCCTTGCGATGTCCGCAGCCTACCAGATGGATGGCCAGTTCGCGCCACGAAAGGGACGGGCGAGAGAGATTCCGCTCGTCATGAG
>CANLGL010000115.1 GCA_947490345.1 Deltaproteobacteria bacterium | reverse complement strand
GGCGCCTGTGCTCAAGGACGGCTTCGAACGGCTCGTCAACGGGCTCGACGAGCAGGATCGCGCAGAGAACGGGGAGAGCGCAGAGAGGCCGTCTGTCCGGTACCAGCGATTTTTACCAGTTCAGAAGACCGAAATCCCGGCTGCGGCTCCCGTGTCCAGCGGATGCATCGAGCATAAGGCACCGGTGGCTCCGGGTTCGTCGGCGCGCGGGCCCTGGTCATGCCGATTGGGATGGCGCTGGTAGAAATCGGTGGTACCGGACAAGTCGTGTCCATCGTGTCGCTCAATCCTGTCAGGAGTCATCGCGACCAAAGATAGGCTCAGCGCCATTGAAGTGGCACAATGGAGTCCGAGCTTCGAGGTCTGGATCGATGGGACGAGTGATGGGGCCCGACGTGGGAACGAGAACGGTCGGCGTCGCGGCGAGCGATCCCGGGCGGACGCTCGCGTCGCCGGTGCGCACGCTGTCCCGGCGGTCGGTCCGCGACGATGCGGTCGGGCTGCCGTTCGGGGTCGAGGAACATGGGTGACTGGCACGCCAAGCATCTGGTGCTCGCCGCCCTGGCGCTGATCGTGGGACTGGTCGTGGGCGGCCTCGGTCCGCGTGGGAAGATCCGCGATCTGGAGGCCGAGGTGGCTACCGCGAAGCGCGAGGCTCGGCGCGACGTGGGGCGCCAGATCTTCGGCGAGGTGTTCCGGCCGCGCACCGCTCCTGCCCCTGCTCCCGGTGGTGCGGCCGCCGATCCCGTCCCCGACGAACCTGCCGACCCCGACCCGGGCGATGACGCCGACGACGACGGCAACTTCCGGATCCGGGTCGAACGCCGGGGCGACGAGGGCGACGAGGGGGAAGGCGGTAGCGAGCCGGACGCGCAGGCGATGAAGGACGCGCTCGACTTGCGGCGGGCCCAAGCCAGCGCCGCGCTCCGCGAGCAGGCCGAGGCCACCGACGAGCAGATGGCCGAGGTCGACGCAATCGCCGCAGACATGAACGCCGATCTTCACGATCTGGCCGAGGACTTCGTTGCGACCGTCGCCGCGAGCGGCGGCCGGCCGAATCGCCGCGAGTTGATGGTGTTCGCCGCCGACGCCCTCGACGTGCTGATCGGCACCGAGGACTCCCTGTCCAGCGTGCTCGATCCGGCGCAGCTCGAGAGTCTGGACGACCGGGCGCTCGACCCGACAGCGTTCGTCGACGGGACGCTCGTGGACGTGATGTCCAAGCTCGATCGATGAGCGATCACAGACCGGGTTGGCGTCGGGCCTTGGCATCGAACCCAGATCCCGGTCATCCAAAGTGACCGCCCTCCGCGACATCTGGCTGATCGCCGGGTTCGAGATCCGCCGCGCGATCCGGTCCTGGCGCGCGCTCGCGCTGCTCGTCCTGTACGGGGTCGCAAGCGGGGGCGCGACGTTGCTGTTCACCCGGTTCGTCGGGATGCTCGAGAACACGCTCGCCGACGAGCTCAACGTCGCGCCGACCGAAACGCCGGGCACGATGCTTGCCCAGCTCGTGACGTCCGAGCTGTGGCACCGCACCGTGCGGCATCTGGTCGGCAGCGACCACCTCGCCGACGTGCTGGTCACCGCGCCGCCGCTCGCGGTGTTCGGCCTCTGGTTCGGGTTCCTGGTCGTCCCGTTCTTCGCGGCATCCGCGAGCGCCGAGTGCGTCGCGATCGACGTGTCCACCCGGGCGATCCGGTACGAGGCCCAGCGCACCGGGCGGCTCGAACTGGTCCTCGGTCGGTTCGTCGGCCAGCTGGGGCTGAACGCGGTCGCGACGCTCGCCGCGTCCGCCGTCGTGTGGGTCGTCGCGATGACCTGCATGTACGGCGTCCAGCCCGTCGACCTCGCGGTGTGGCTCCTCGCGTTCGCGCCGCGGGCGTGGACGTTCGGGCTGCCGTTCACCGCGCTCGGGACGGCGGCGAGCCAGCTCACGGCGTCGTCGGCGTGGGCGCGGGTCCTCGCGCTTGGCGGGACCGCAGGGAGCTGGGTCGTGTTCGGCCTCGTGACGTCGGCTCGGCGCGAGCCGTGGACGACGGTCGCCGACGTGGTGGGACCTGTCCTGCCCCAGAGCTGGCTTCAGGGGCTGTGGGAGCCCGGCTTCGGCTGGCTCGTGTCCGCGGCGGCGTGCGCGGGGCTCGCCGCTGTCGCGCTGTCCGTAGGGTACGTCCGCTTCTCCGCGAGAGACCTGTGACGACGGCGGCCCTGACGTTCTACGGTGTGGTCAAGCGGTTCGGGCGGCGGATGGCGCTCGACGGGCTGTCGTTCCGGGTCCCGAAGGGGACGTCGTGCGGGTTCGTCGGCCACAACGGTGCCGGGAAGACCACGGCGTTTTCGGTGGTGTGCGGGTTTCTCCGCGCCGACAAGGGCATGTTCGACGTCCTCGGCCACGGTCCCTACGACCCGCACCGGCACAAGGGGCTCGTAGGGGCCCTCCCGCAGGACGCCGAGCTGCCGGATCGCCACACCCCGCGCGAGCTCCTGCGCCACCTCGGGCGGCTGCAAGGCGCGTCGTCGGCGCGGGCGCGGGCGGAGAGCGACGCGCTGCTCGACGCGGTCCTGCTGACGGAGCGGCGCGACACGCCGATCTACACGCTGTCCCATGGGATGAAGCGCCGGGTCGCGATCGCGACCGCGCTCGTCGGCCGGCCGCCGCTGGTCATGCTCGACGAGCCGCTGTCCGGGTTGGATCCCGTCCAGGCCCACGCCGTGCGCGAGTTGCTGACGAAACTTCGCGGCGAGCAGACCGTCGTGGTCTCGTCCCACGATCTCGCGGACCTCGAGCGGATCTCCGACTGGGTCGTCATGCTGAAGGACGGGAAGTGCCTGCGCGAGGGCACGGTCGGCGAGGTGACCGACCAGAGCCGGATCGTGCAGTGGGACCTCGGGCCCGGCGAGGTCCCGTTGGCGCGCTTGGCAGAGCGCCTGACGGACCACGCATTCACGGTCGACGGCGACCGGCTCGTGCAGACCGCCCCCGACGGCGCCCTCGATCGATCCAGCGTCGTGGTGATGGAAGAACTCGCGCGCGCCGGCATCGCGCTGCGCCGAGTCCGCAGGGGGGTCGGGCTGGAGAAGCGATTCGTCGACGACGTGCTGGGTGGCGGGTGATGGACGTCGCCGAACCGAGGCTCTCAGCGGCTGGCCCAGCCAAGGACCAACGTCGCGAGAAGCTGCTTCGGGGTTCCGGCATCCACAACCCGATGACCATCCCACGACGCCGTCTTTTCGCCGTCGCGCTGCCAAACTCGGGCACCCTCGACCGCGATGACAGCGCCGTGGATTGGTGACGGACGCCCCGCCACAGCGGCCACGTCGACCGGGTCGAGACACCCACCGGGCACCACAGTTCCTGTACCCCGGCGATGTTTTGCGACGATTTCAGGCCATCCCGCAACCTCGGCGCCGACCCACAATACCTTTCCACTGCCTTCGTTCGGCCACGCAAATACAGACCAATCTCTCCCGTCTTCGGAAACGCTTGCACGTTGGGGCGCCGCCTGAAGATAGCCCATCACCGCGACGTTGTTGGCCACAGACTGCGGCAGTTTTGGAACGACAGTGGGCAACGCTAGGGCCTTTGTTACTTGGGTTTCGGTCTTATCGATTTGTCCGATAAGGTGGCGAAGCACGGGAGCAATCAGGGCGTCAACCGCCAAACGCGCGCCCTTTTCAGAACCCGGCACGCCAAAAACCACGGCACGCCCAGCGACGCCAGCAGTCGCCCGCGACAGCATCGCAGCGGCGCCAATTTCTGCGTGCGACAAGGCCCGAAACAGCTCGCCGAATCCGGGGATCGGGCGGTCAAATAACGGTTCGAGCGCCTCTGGCGTCAGGTCCCGGGGCGAAAACCCGGTTCCGCCAGTGACGATCACAAGGCGCGCCCCGGACTCAATGGCAACCCGTACCGCGCCCCTGATTCCATCGACGTCATCATCCACGACGACACGGTTCGCGACGTCGATTCCGGCCGCGACCAACCGCTCCGCGACGATCACGCCGGACGTGTCATTGGCGGCAGCGCGGGTTGAGCTGGCGACGACGACCACGGCCAGCACGGCCCCTTCGGAGCCTTTGTGGGGGTCGGGTCCGGTCGAATAGCGTTGTTCACGGTCCATGAACGCGGCTTATCGTGCGTCCGGGCGTCGACACGGGTCGCCCCAGGCCCGATTCCATGGCGATCCGAAAACGATGAGCTAAGACCGACCAGTTGTCTGAGACCCCTGCGATGATCCCGAAGATCCCCGACCCGGCCACGCCTTGGACCGTGCAGCTGCGTCGTGCTTTGTTCGCCGCTCTTCCGTTCCTCGTCTGCGTGGGGATCGGCACGACGGTCGGGCTCAACAAGGCAGGCCAGGCCGGCGACGCGGTGGAGGAGGTCGCCGCAGAACTCGCGGGCCTCAGCGCTGCCGGCAGACTCGCCTGTCAAGACGAGGAAGCTGAGTTGCGTACGGCCTGCCTTAGGTGGGCCTGGAACAAGGCGGTGGGGGACGCGGTTGCGCCGGAGGATTCCGATTCCGCCCGCGTCTCCGCGGTCGTAGCCAAACGGCTCGCGGAGGCGGACGGATCGCCCAAGTGGACCGGTCATCCGGGCCCACACGGCACGATCGATGACATGCTGAAGGCCGCCGGTCTGGTGCGGGTGCCGATCGCCTGCGAAACGAGCCCGGAGTCAGCGCAGTGCCGGGTGGGAAAGGAGGCACATCGGGTGATCCGGAGACAGGTACTGGCAGTGGCGGCGTTTCAACTCGCCCTGCTGCTCCCCTTCGTCGTATTGCCCTGGTTGTCGCCGGGGCGGACGTCCGCCAGGGATCGGGTGGGAATCCGCGGACTCCTGGCTGCCCGGTCCTCACGGCGCTCGGCAGCTGAGCTGGACGACCCGTTCGCGTTGGGTCGGTGGTCCCTGGCGCCGATTCTCATAGGAGGACTTGGCTGGGTGTTCGCCCCTGAGGGAATCGCCGCCCGATTCGTTGAAAACTACCGCCAGGAAATGGATCCGCGTGGCTACGCCTACGTCATGGCGCCATTGTTGGAGGACGCGAACCCGATCGCGTTGGGTTTCATCGGATTTCTGCTGTACGCATTGGTGCAAATCTCCGAACGGTTCCGGAATGGCTCTTTGTCCGACGCCACACTCTCCGCATTGGCCGTCCGAGGCGCAATTACCTTCGCATCGAGCGTGGTCATCAGCCAACCCGGTTTCAACGCCGAGTGGCCGGGAATCATCGCATTTGGCGTCGGCGTTTTTCCCGAAAAGGGCCTGCTCTGGCTCAAAGAACGATTGGGCGGAGCCGCAGAGGTCGGTTTGTGGGTGCCCGCGCGGTTTCAGGCGCTCGACGAAATCGACCTCGTCAAACAAGCCGCGTTGGAAGAGGTCGGCGTGCTCGACATTCATGCCCTGGCGCGGTCCGATTGGTTGGAACTCGCCCGCCAGGTGGGCTTCGACCCGTTGTTATTGCTCGACGCCGCGGATCGCGCCCTGCTGTGGACAAGGGTGGGCGTAGACGCCGCGCGGCGCCTCGCTTCCGGGCTCGACATCCATACGGCGTCGGGCCTGGTGCGTGCGCGCGCGTCGCCGCCCACGTCGAAATCCGATTGGCTTTTCGGGTGTTTCACGTCGCTCTCTAGGGATGATCTGGCGATCGTCACGCTCCAAGACGCCGATCCGAGTGCCAAACGCCTTCAAGCGCTCTTCGAAGACCACATCGAGGCCGAACTCTCCGTCCGGAGAACCCGCGTCGCTGAGGTCCTTAAGGCCGGGAACCCGGTACCGGTGTCGTTGGACGCGCTCGTCACCGACCTTGGCCGCAGTACCCGGGTTCGCGAACGACTCTGGCTGCGCGCGCGTTTCGGCGGGTGAATGTGGCCCAGTCAAAGCTATCCATCCACGTGGGCGGTCCTACAGTGGATCGGATACAGATCGGGCGTTCCGAGGGGGGACGCGATCACCACAAGCCGGACCCGACCTGACCCGACCCGCTCCCGGTCCCGCTCCCGGTCCCGCTCCCGGTCCCGCTCCCGACCCCGCTCCCGGCGTCGCCCCTGGAAGCGTCAGCGATCATTCTGGAGCTTCTTCGCCAAGGCTATGAGCATCGCCACGACGCGATCGAGCTGCTCCTTACCGGACCGATGCGTTGCGTCCTCGACAAGGTTGAGGCGCCGGCACACATCGAGGATCGCCGCGCACTCAGTGGCGGAGCCCGATGCCGACAGGTAGTACCGCCTCTTGTCGCCG
>CANLGL010000114.1 GCA_947490345.1 Deltaproteobacteria bacterium | reverse complement strand
TGGGGCGCAGCGGACGTGTTTCAGGCTGCTTGGTTCCGGCGACGCCCCCCACCGGCCCGCCTCATCGGCGTTAGCGCCGCGATTGACCTCGCGGCCCTCACTGGGATGCTTGTACTCTCCGGCGGCCAGCACAGCCCTCTCCTGTTCGGCTACTTGGCATACCTTGCGCTCTTGGCAATGGTCCTGCCGGCGTCTCAGGCGTGGACCGCATCGGTACTCGCGATGCTGCTCCAGGCGTTCGTCGTGTTCCACCCGGGCGACCTTGCGGGATTGCCTGATGGGGACGAGAGCCCGGCCCACCTCGTCGGCCACGTCGTAACGTTCGACCTGTCGGCCGCGGCCATCACGTGGGTGATCACCCGCCTGTCTGCGGCGTTGCGCGAGCGGAATGAGAAGGACAAGGAGGAGCAGCATCGGCGAGAGGTCACCGCGCGGCTTGCGGCGCTCGGCACGCTCGCCGCTGGCGTCGCGCACGAGCTCGGCACCCCACTAGGTGCGATCCAATTACTGGCCGAGAAGGCCCGTCGTCGCGAACCCAACGCCGATCCCGATCTGCCGCTTGTGACCCTGTTGGAACAGGTCGCGCGCTGCCGCTCCATCCTTGACCGGCTGCGCGGGCAGGGTGCACCGAGCGCGTCCGAATGCACGCTTGACCTCAGCTTGTGGATCACCGAGTGGCAGCGTTCAGCTCCGGATGTCGAGGTCACAGCGCCGTCCGGTGTGGATGCGGCTTGCATTCTGGGCGCAGAAGAGAGCTGGCGCGCGGCAGTATGGGTGGCGCTGGACAACGCCAGAAGAGCAGGCGCACGCTGCGTTGTCGTGAAGGCTATCGCTACCGCAGCCGTCATCGAGGTTGCCGTCGAAGATGATGGGCGAGGACTCGACCCCGAGGCGGTGGGCCACGCAGGCGAGCCGTTCTGGACTGGCTGGGGAGGAACGGGCCTTGGGTTGTTCGTGTCCCGCAGCTTCGCGCAGTCGGTGGGCGGCGACGTGGTGATCGAGCCGGCAGCCGGCCACGGCGCCCGCACACGAATCCTCATTCCCCGGGCTCCCAGATGACCTCCGTGCTCGTCGTCGAAGACGACCTCGTCTACCGGAACGCCATCGCGGAAACGCTGGCGGCTGCCGGGTTCGCTGTCCTTCCCGCCGGGGGGGTCCGCGACGCCCTGCTGGTCTGCCAGCACCAGGCCCCTGACCTCGCGCTGGTGGATCTGCGGCTCCCCGACGGCTCGGGCATCGACGTCGTTCGTCACCTCGCCGACACAGCGCCCGCATGTAGAAGCGTCGTGCTGTCCGGGCACGGCACCATCGCTGCGGCCGTGGAGGCGATGCGCGCGGGTGCTGTAGACTTCCTGACCAAGCCAGTCGAGGGGGCAGAGATCATCGCAGCGCTGCACGACGCGCTGGAGCCGCTCGCTGTCGAGAGCCTGGACAACGTGGAGCGCACCCACATCCTGTCCGTCTTGCAGGCGTGCGGTGGCAACATCACCGAGGCGGCGCGCCGCCTCGGCCTGTACCGGCGCACGCTTCAGCGCAAGCTCCAGAAGCTGCCACCCGCGCGCTGATCGGGGGGCGCGTCGTTCTGTCGCACCCAGCGACACGTTGTCGCGCGCGACATCGTGTCGCTTCCGGGGCACCCCTTTGTTCGGTAGCTTAGTCCCTTACCCAGATTTTGCCCCAGATGCCCCAGAACCCATGCGAAGCCTCTGCATCATCGCGGCGTTGACCGCCTTCGCGCCGGGCGCTCTCGCGCAGGAACCGCCGGCCGCGCAGGAACCGCCGGCCGCGCAGGAACCGCCGGTCAAAGTGCCGCCGCACCTCGTGGGCCCCGTCACGCCCGACTACCCGCCGGAGGCCCTCCCGGAGCGCCTAACGGGCCGGGTGACGGTCGAGGTTCACATTGCTGCCGACGGCACCGTCACCGACCCTGTCTACGTCTCGGGTGGCCCCGAGGTGTTCATCGCGCCGGCGCTCGATGCGGCGCGCAGGCTCGGCTTTGAGCACGGCACCCGTAACGGCGTGCCGGTCCCCTATCACCTCGCGGTTCACTTCGACTTCGCTCCACCAGCCGATCCCGCGTCCTCTGGACCATCCCCCGAGGGCAACGTTCCCTCCAAGGATGGAGTTCCCTCCAAGGATATCACCGTCTACGGTTACCGAAGCCTCGCGACGTCCGAGACCCACGCCGTCACGACGATCCGCGTTGAGGATCTCGAACGATCCGGGGGCGACGACCTCGGCGAGACGATCTCGAACGTGCCCGGCGTCGCGATGGCGCGCGGCAGCTCAGACTCCACCAAGCCGATCATCCGGGGCCAGGTGGAGCGGCGGCTCCTCGTCCTCTTCGACGGGGTGCGCCACGAAAGCCAGAAATGGGGGCTCGACCACGCGACCGAGATCGACCCCTTCGCGGCGGGGGAGATCCACGTCATCAAGGGCGCTGCAGGCGTGCGCTACGGCCCAGACGCGATCGGCGGCGTGGTCCTCGTCGAGCCACCGCCACTCCGAACGGATTCAGGCGTCGGCGGGAAGGCGCAGATCGCGGGTTCGTCGAACGGGCAGCGCGTCGTCGCCGCCGCCCGTGTGGATGGATCTCCTGTTGCCGTTCCCGGCTTCGCGTGGCGCGTCGAGGGCAACTACGCCCGAGGCGCAGCGCTCAGCACGCCAACCTATGTCCTCGGAAACACCGGGAGCGAGGAATGGAACGCCGGCACGAAGCTCGGCTACTCGCGCGACTTCGTTCAACTCGAAGCGTCCTACCACCACTTTGACCTCAGGAGTGGCGTCTGCTACTGCGTTCAGAGCGGCACCCCCGAGGAGTTCCTCGCGCAGCTCGATGCCGACGCGCCGACCCGCTCCGACATCTGGACCCCGTCCTACGAGATCGGCCGTCCCTACCAGGCGGTGACCCATGACGTGGCGCTGGCGCGGTCGGTGTTCTCGCTGAGCGGCGGCGGGAAGATGAAGGTCACCTACGCTTTTCAGGCGAACCTCCGGCAGGAGTTCGAGCAGACCCGCGCCTCGATCACCGGCTCGCAGTACGACTTCACGCTGCGAACGCACAGCCTCGACGCGGCGTGGGAGCAGGCCGAAGTTGGGCTACAGTCGGGGGGATCGCTGACGGGTGGAGTCGGCGTCTCGGGTACCTTTCAGGAGAACGTGTACCGCGGGCTGCCGCTCATACCGAACTTCCGCTCCTTCCAAGGAGGCGTATTCGGCTTCGAGCGTTTGAAGGTCGGACCGGTGGAGATCGAGGCCGGGGCCCGGTACGACCATCTCTCCCGCACGGCGTACCTCACCCCGTCGGCGTTTGAGCGCAGCGTCGCGCGCGACACCTTAGGCGAGGAGGACTGCGAGGTCGGCGAGGACGCCGCGAGCTGCCCCGCCGCCTACGACGCCGCGAGCGCATCGCTGGGTGGGCTCTGGCACGTCGTCCCCCAGCGCCTCGAGGCCCGGCTCGACCTCTCCTCCGCGACGAGGTTCCCGAACGCGGACGAGCTCTACATGAACGGCAGCGCGCCGACGTTCCCGGTGTACGCGCTCGGAGACCCGAGCCTGGGCACCGAGACTACCTGGGGCGTGTCGCCAACGCTCGGACTGCGACTGCCGTGGATCGAGGCCGAAGCCTCGACGTACCTCAACTGCATCGACGACTACGTCTACTTCGCGCCCGAGCTGGGCGAGGACGGCGGGCCCGTCGTCGATGTCACCATCGAGGGCGCCTTCCCGCGATTCGCCTATCGCCCGATCGATGCCCTGTTCTACGGCGTGGATGGCGGGGTCACCCTCGGGCCCGACGCCCCTGTTGGGCTCTTGCTTCAGGGGGCCATCGTCCGAGCGGTGGACACAGAAACGCAGGGCGCGCTGGTGATGATCCCCCCGGATCGCGTCGAGGCGACGTTGAAGTTCTCGCCGCCCGACTTGGGACCGCTGCACAAGGCGTTCGCCGAGGTCTCGGGGCTCTACGTGTTCGAGCAGACGCACGTTGACCCCAACGCCGATCTGGCACCGCCGCCCGACGCCTACTTTCTGCTCGATGCGGCGATCGGCGCGGAGCTTCCGCTCGGCAAGCATACACTCAAAATCGGGTTGGAGGCCCACAACCTGCTGAACGCCCGCTACCGCGACTACTCCAGCCTGCTTCGGTACTACGCCGACGAACCCGGTCGCGACCTGCGCCTGCGCGTTGGCCTTGATTTCTGATCCCCCCCCTTCCCCCTACGGAAACTCACCTTGTTCACGCTCATTCTTCCACTGTCACTCCTCGCCGCCTGCACCGATGTCACCAACCCCGACGAGGTCAACGCCGAAGAGGTGATCACGACGGTCGCGCTCACGTTCACGCCGGTTTCGGGCGGCGCGGCAGTCGAGGCGGCCTGGGCCGACCCGGAGAACGACGGTAGCCCGGTCATCGACGACATCGTCCTCTCGGATACCGACGACTACACGCTCGCCGTCTCGTTCCTCAACGAGATCGAAGACCCCGCCGAGGACATCACCGAGGAGGTGAACGCGGAGAGCGATCAGCACCAAGTGTTCCTCACCGGCAGCGCCGTGCAGGGCCCAGCCACGGGCGAGAACGCGAGCGCCGTGATCGCGCAGGCGTACGACGACGCGGACGCCAACGGGTTCCCCATCGGGCTCAGCAGCTCGGTGATGACGCTCGGAGTCGGAAGCGGCACGATGACGATCACCCTGCGCCACCTTCCGCCGGAGAACGACACGCCAGTCAAGACGGGCACGCTCGCCGATGACGTGGCGGCCGGCGGGATCGAGTCGCTGCCCGGCGAGACGGATGCGTCGGTGGACTTCGGGCTCGAAGTCCAGTAGCCGACACGCTGCAGTACCTTCAGCTGTTTGAGCCACGCAAAACAGCTATCCCCATGCGTTATACCGGCGGTCGATGATTCGGATTGGTGGATCGCCGTCGAGGCCGGCGTGGATGGCAAGGCGGATTTGACGAAGCCTGCCGGGGCAGGCGAGGAAAACCAACGAAGCCAGACGCGTCGGACACAGGCGAGGAACAAGCCGAATCAAGATCCGACGGTATTAGACGCACGGCCCGTCGCCGCTTGATGGGACGTGCGGCTCATGGCCGCGTGAAAGGAGATTGCTGTGTCCGGTCCCGTAGTTGTCGTTGGCGCCGGCCTGAGTGGCTTGTACGCCAGCTTTTTGCTGTAACAAGCCGGTCAGCGCGTGCTGTTGCTGGAGGCGCGCCAGCGCGTGGGCGGGCGTGTGCTCAGCAGCGGCCCAATAGGCGCGGCCCACCGTGTAGACTTAGGGCCGTCCTGGTTTTGGCCGGGCATCAACCCGCGCATGGAGGCCTTGGTCAGCGAGTTGGGCCTGAGCCATTTTGCGCAGTTCAGCGGGGGCGCCACCGTGGTGGAGACGTCGGACGGCGAGGTTCGCAAGCACCCCAGCAGCTGGGAGCCCTCGCCGTCGTCGCAGCGCGTTGCGGGTGGCACGCAAGCGCTGATTGAGGCGCTGCAAGACCGGCTGGACGAACGCGTGTACCTCAAAACCGGCGCCCACGTGTTGTCCATGCAGCTGCGCCCGCACGCCGTCGAGTTGGAAGTTCAAGATGCCAGCGGTCGCTGCACGCAGCTGGCCGCGCACGTCATCGTCACCGTGCCGCCCCGGCTGATGGCGCAAGACATGGGCTTGACGCCCGCCTGGCCCGAGCTGCTGATGGGCGCCATGCGCCAGACTCCGACGTGGATGGCCGGCCAAGCCAAGTTCGTGGCGATGTACCCAAAGGCGTTTTGGCGCGACGCGGGCCTATCGGGCGCGGCGATGAGCCAGCGCGGCCCCATGGTTGAAATCCATGACGCCTCCGACGCCCGAGGCGAGGCTGCAGCCTTGTTTGGCTTTGTGGGTGCCTCGCCCGAGCACCGCGCGGGCATGGGTCGCGAGGATCTGCGCCGCCAGTCGCTGGCTCAGTTTACACGCTTGTTTGGCGAGCAGGCGGCCAGCCCGCTGTGGAGCGAGGTGCAAGACTGGGCGCAAGAGCCCTTGACTGCGACCCGCGCCGACCTGCGGCCTTTGAACCACCACCCTACCTACCCGAGGGCCGCCGTACCTGAGCCGTGGGCCGATCGCGTGTGGCTGGCCGGCACCGAGCGCTCGCCCCAATACGGTGGCTACCTTGAGGGCGCGCTGGACGCAGCCACGCGGGCCGTCAAAGGCTTGCTGGCGCAGCGCGATGGGCGGTCGGGTCGATGAGCACCCCTGCGCTGCTGCTGCTCTCCGTGCTAGGCT
>CANLGL010000113.1 GCA_947490345.1 Deltaproteobacteria bacterium | reverse complement strand
GTCAAGGCGATGAGCGGGGCGGTGATGGCCTTGGCGTCGCTCTCGTCGATCATGCCGTTGATCGCGTGCACGGCGGTCAGGCGGATATTGCGATCCAACTCGGCCACGACGTTGGCGAGGCGCTCCCGCTCGCCGGCCAGGGCGTCGACCTGGGTGCCGGCGAGGCCGTCCAGACCGTTGCCCAGGATCACGTCGAGCGCCTCGGGGGCGAGGACGTGGCACTGCATGGCCGCCGTGGCGGCGAAGGCCCGCACCGCCTCGAAGCCGACCCTGGACACGTCGTTCCGCCGGCTGTCGCCCGCCACCCCGGTCACGGGGCGGGAGTCCTCATCAGGGCCGCGATCAGACCCTCCCCGTATTCATCAAGGAAGAACCAACTGTTCACCGTGACCATGAACATGAAAAGTTAACGTGCCCCCGCCCCGGCGCTTTTTGGCGTGGCACGGTTTTTGCTTGATCTCGCGAGCGAGCGCCGAAGGGTCGATCGAGGGAAGGGGAACTCCCCGCGCTCCCCTCGGCGAGCGCCAATCGCGATAACCGCACCCCACACTTCCCCCACACGCCTGCGGATTCCTGCGGTTCTTTCGTGCGGGCGGTGCGGTGCCCCTCCACCACCCAACTCCCAGAATCAGCCGCTAAACCCTGACTTTCCCGTCCCGTCACCCACGAACATTGACACTTCAACTTCTGAGCCGCATCGGGATCATGTGAAAAATGGTGGCGTGTCCCCCTTGCGCCGCCCCCGCGATGGCGCGCCGGGAGGTAGAGTCGTGAGCGAAGGTGCCCATGCCCGTCACGCTCGTCCGCAAGTCCATCTCCGTTGACGTGCATGACGCCGACGCCGTACGCGCCTCGCTGAAAGAGCGCGTCGCGCTCGAAGTCAAGCTCAAGGGCCAGCCGATCACGAAGCTGGTATTCCTCGCGGACGGGTACGAGGAGGTGTTGGACCTCACGACGGCCATCCGCGACGACCGTGGTGCAAGCGTGGGCGCGACGTTCCAGCTCCTGCGGCGCCGGCCGGAGGTCGAGCGGGCGTTCGCCATCATCCGGATGGACACGACCGACAACGACGACCAGGAGCACGCCTACGCCCTCGTCTTCGAGGAGATCACCGAGCTCGACGAGCCCCGCCGGTGGTGGATGTCCATGCAGGAGTTCCGCACCGACGCCAACACGGAGCTGGGGCACCTGATCGGCGACTGGCTGGACTCGCCCTTCGAGACCCCCAACATCGACCACCTCATGCCCTTCCTCCGCGAGATCGCGGCGCCGCCGCCCGGCAGTCGGCCGGCCCGGGTGCTGCCGCCTCGCGCAACCCAACCCGACATCCAGGTGGCGATGGCCAACCTGCCGCCGAATGCGCCCAGCCCCACGACCGCGAGACAGATGGTGGAGCTCGCCGCGCAGCTGGCCGTCGGGGACCTGCTCAAGGGCGCCGTGAAGGGCACGATCGTCGTCCGCTACGCGCAGCGGGCCTGGGAGATGTGGGTGCTGGGCGATGACATGCCTAGCGATCTGGAGAGCATGGTCCGATACATCGCCAACAAGCGCCAGCCTCCCGCCGAAGGCGTCGCCATCGCGATGATCGCGATCATGCCTCAGGACGTCCCGCCCGTGCCGCTCATGCAGGTCATCGGCGAGATGGACGGAAAGTTCGTCGAGACGCGCGCTCCGATCGAGTTTCCCGAGGGTCCCGCAGGTCCGAAGCGGCTCCGCGAGATCCGCTGGTGGGATGCGAGGCCCGTGCCCGAGGGGGGGATGTGGCTCGGCGTCGACCCGGTGGTGCTGTTCGACCTTGGGCCGCTCGCCATCGGGGAGGCGTGACCATGAGCGACGACGCGGACGACCCGTACGCCGAGGAGGACGCTGCCTACGAGGAGCGCGTCCGGCTGTCGCGCGAAGCCGAACTGCGCAAATGGGACAGCCGCGAGGGCCTGGTGAAGCTCGGCACCCGACCGCAGAAGGAGGCCACCGGCGGGTTCCGCCGCTCGCTCCCAAGCGCTCGCGACGCGGCTCGGCTCTTTGACCTGGTGGAAGCTGGCCTCGGCGATCGGGCGGTCCTCGACGCCTGGTCCACTCCCACCGAGCGGTGCCTGCTCCTCCGCGACCCCGAGCACCCCCGGTGGTTCCTCCCGCAGCGCCTCCTGTACCTCCAGACTGAGCACCACAAGAACCCGCCCATCGCGATGCATCTCGAATTGCCCGAGCGCATCAAGCGCATCGTCGCGCGCAAGGAGAAGCAAGCGCCCCCCGAGGAGGCGACGCCGCCCGAGGACGAGGTCGTCGTGCCGCTCGTTTCCGCGAGCGGGCGGCCCGCGCGGCTCGGGATCTACGAGGGTGCGGCCAACGTCGCGGTCACCTACGGGGATCGGGGCCAGTACGAGGAGATGTGCAGCACCACTGGGGACATGCGGGCGTGGTCGCAGGGAGACCACGAGCCGTTCACGCTCGACCCGTGCGCGAAGCCGCCCCGCGCGCCGCCGTTGTCGATGTTCCTGCGCGAGGAGCTCGTGCCCGGGGGCGTGCCCGTGGAGGAGCTTGCAACGCTGGTGATGGAGCTTCGGCCCGAGGTCGCGGACAAGGGCCGCGTGTACCTGCCCGTGGTTCAGCCCGGGACGGTGACCGGCGCGTGGTGGCGCGGCCTGAGCAACCTGCGCGCGGCGGAGTGGGAGGGCGCACTGGGCTCCGGGGCAGGCTGGGCAATCATCGATGCCTGGAACGGCACCGCGGTGGCGACGGGCCCCACGCTCGACGCCGCCTTCGCCCTTTGGCGGGAGCACGTCGTCCACGTCCAGCCGCTACCGCCCGTGGAGCGCCCGGCGAGCCCGCCCGTGGCCGAGCCCGCGCCGGAGAAGCCGGTGGAGCCGCCGAAGGCCCCCGAGAACGTCGCCGTCGCATCGATGGGCACGATCCAGATCGAGTTCCACCCGCCGGTGATCATGCAGTGGCCTGAGCCACGACCTGAGAACGTGCCGGCGGTCGCTCTCCCGCTTCCGGCGTTGCCCCCAGTGCCAGAGGCGCTCGCCGCGCTCGGCTTCACCCGCGTCCTCCGGCTCTTCGGCGAGTTCGGCGACGTGGGCTTCGCGTACGTCCGCGAGGACGGGGACGCCCTCACCCTGGTCGGTGACGACGCGCTCGGCGCCCTGGACGTGGAGGCGATGGAGGACGAGATCGCGCGGGTAGACGCGACGTCGCGCGACGAGTGGCTCGACTACTTCGGGAAGGGGAACCCCTTTGTCAACCCGTCCTACCCGGTGCTCGTCACCGGCTACCGCGTGTGGGACGACCTCGGCCGATCGCCCCTGTTCCGTGATGGGGGCGTAGGCCAGCAGACGGAGGCGTCGCCGAGGGGCTGGGACATCTCGCACCGGCACGTCGTGACGCGGGTGCGGTATCTGCAGGTCCGTGGGTAGGCTGCGGCGTGAACCAACGTTCGAAGGGGCACCGTCCGCGCGGGGTCGAGCCTGCGCCGGGACGGGCGCCGCGCTACGCGGTCGGCGATGGCGCATCCCCCGCCCCTCAGTACGTTGCCGATCCTCCCGGACGCCTGGGAGATCGCGCTGTTCCCGGCGCCGCCGGTGGTGGACGGCATGTCCGTTCGCGGCACGCTCCTGGTCGTGGAGTCCAAGTCGCGCCGCCTGCGGCTGGCCGCGCCCGTCCCGAGCGCCGGTTCAATCGGCGACGCGATGCGACCGGCCTTTCTGTCCCCGCATCCGGGTTGCCAGCCGGGGCGCCCGGGCGGCGTGCGGTTCTACGACCCCGCGCTCCAGGCCGGGATCGCCGCGCTGATGGCCGAGGCCGGCGTGATCGCGGCCCGGGTGACCTCCCTTCCGGCCGTGACGGCTGCGCTTGCGGAGCTGGTCGCCGAGGCCGGCGGTCCGCGCGCACCGGGATTGTCCCACGATCTCGACGAGTGGCGGGCCGCGCTCCGTGAATTTACGACGCTCGGGCCGTGGAAACGCATCGGCGACGACGTGCGTTTCACGTTTCGCGGCGGGGGCTTGGACGGTCAGGTTGCGACGGTGATCGGCCGCGGGGGGCAGGATCGCGGCCTGGTCCTCTACGGCTCCTGGGCCGACCTGGACGCGTACCGCTCCCGGCGGCCCGGCAGCGAGATCGAGTCTCTCGCCATGCTCACCATCCTGCTCGAGCCTCCGGAGGAGCTCACCCCGGCGGAGCGTGCCGCCTGCACCCAGGCCCGCCTGGTGTTCGGGGGCAGGTTGCACGCGAAGGCCTACTCGACGCGCGATGGCCGCTTTGCGCCGCCCAACGCCGCGGAGCAGACCGTGCTTCGCACCGCCGTTCAGGCCGTAGGCGCCCTGTGCGCGACCGACCTGCTCGCCCTCGGGCAGGGCGCCACCCGGAAGCGGGCGGTACGGCTCCCCGCGGGCGAAGTGGAGGTCGAAGCCGGTTGTGCCCTGCGAGCGCCCATCCCCCCCTCCACCCCGCTGTTCGAGACAAGCCACCGCCTCAGGTTCGTCACCCTCCCGCGTTCGGCCGGCGAGGGGCCGGGGAGCCGCATCGCAATGGTGTACCAGATGCGCAAACCCGAGGCCCTGGCCGCCATCCCGCTGATCAGCCGCGCTCGGGCGGTCATCGTGTCGGGCACGCCCCACCGTGGCCTCGACGTCCTGGTGGCGCTGGACGGTGGCCAGCGCCGGGTGATCTTCTCGGGCGAGCGCGGGGCGTTCGCCAGCGACATCGAACGATGCCTGTCGGGGGCAGACCTGTACCTCTGCGTCGCCTCGGGCGGGGCCTCGCGAGTGAACCTGTATCAGGAAGACGTGCTGGGGCAGGTGATCGTGCCTTTGCGACGGGGGTGAGCACGAGGGGTCGCGCTCATCGCGGTTCCCAAGAAGAGGCGGAACGGGACCGGCCCGACCCCCTCCGGGGGGCCTCATCACGGGGCCTCATCACGGGGCCTCATCACGGGGCCTCATCACGGGGCCTCATCAATCTGAGGACCCGAATGCGCATCAATCGCTCCACGCCGCGACTCTCACTGGCCCTGGCCTTGCTTGCGTTGACCGCCCCTGGGGTCGCGGGCGCCACCTGCCCGAACGGGGCGTCGACCAGCACCACCATCTGCGCCTACAATATGGGCAACGACGTGATGACGTGCGACCTCACGGCGGGCGGGACCACGACGGCGGGCGGCGTGTTCACCGGCGCGTACGACGTGTCGCACACCACCTGCGCCCAGGACTACTGCCTCTCGGGCAGCGACACGGCCGGAAACGCATTCTGCAGGGAGTACGCTCCGACCTCGGGCAACCCGCTCACCGGCGTCGACGTTGTTGGCGGCTCGTATGGCGACTCCATCAACTTCTTCTACTTCACCGGTTCGGTCTCGCTGGCCCCCCACCCCGGGTACAACATGCGGGCGGCGGCGTTCGGGTTCGGAGCGGACGACACCATCATCGGCGGTACCTACGCTGGCGCCGACTACACCGAGCACTTCTGGGGCGGCAGTGGCGACGACACCCTTCACGGTGAAGACGGCGTGGACGAGCTGTACGGCGAGGGCGGGGTGGATACCCTCGAAGGCGGCCCCGGCGCGGACCAGCTTCGAGGTGGCACCGACGGGGACTACCTTTACGGCGAGGGAGAGTCGGATGCCTGCTACGGGGAGGGTGGTAACGACTTCGTCTACGGCGGCTTGGACAACGATTTCCTGTACGGTGGCCCGGATGACGACTTTCTGAACGGCGGCGACGGGATGGACACCATCAACGGCGAAGACGGGAACGACGAGATTCTTGGCGAGGCCGACGCCGACACGATCTCGGGAGGCGCCGACGATGACATCGTCAGCGGCGGGACCGGGAACGACACCATCTCGGGCAACGGTGGGGACGACGATCTTGCCGGCGGCGTCGAGAACGATACGATCCACGGGGACGACGGTGACGATGAGGTGTGCGGCGATGCCGGCACAGACGAGCTCACGGGCGACGACGGCGATGACAACCTCTTCGGGGCCAGCGCCGCGGGCGAGGGCATGTACGGGGGAGGGCAAGTGACGTATGACTACTGTGAAGCGTATGGCGGGGGCACCCGCTATAGCTGTGAGCAGGTCCTCGCCGCCCGGACCTGCTACTACTGATGCGCCCGCACCCCGTCCTCCTGCTCGCCGCCCTTCTCGGGTGCGCCACCGCGCCGGATGGGGGCGGGGCGGGTGTTGACGCACCCGCGTTCGATGCGGCTGTCGCCGACTCGGACCCCCCAGACACCGACGCCGACACCGGCGACGAGCGCCTGGACATGGACGCCGACGGCTATGTCGAGGGCGACTGCGCCGAGACCGACGCTGCCATCCACCCTGGCGCGGCGGAGGTGTGCAACGGGCTGGACGACGATTGCGACGGCACCATCGATGCGGACGCGGCCGACGCCCGGACGTGGTTCGCGGATGCGGACGACGATGCCTACGGCGACGAGAGCCGGCCGGTGCTCGCCTGTTGGCAACCCGCCGATCACAGCCTGCTCGG
>CANLGL010000112.1 GCA_947490345.1 Deltaproteobacteria bacterium | reverse complement strand
TAGCGGTAGGTACGGTTCTTTGTTTCTACCTTCACAACCCGAACGAACATGATGGCGCGCCCCGAACAGGGCGTAGCGCGTTCACCGCAGTCTGTCTAGTTTTCCGTTTATTCATATTTGTAACTACACGATTTCTGCGACTCAGGTTGTGACTCGGTTATCGCCGAGGGGTGGTCAACCACGGGATGACCATGACCATGACCATGACCATGACCATGACCATGACCATGACCATGACCACGACCATGACCATGACCATGACCATGACCATGACGATGGCGATGCCGACCCCAACGTCGGCGGCGCACCTCGTAGCGCTCGCGGCTGACCTCGCTCCTCGGGCCCACCGGATTCACCGCGGCCACTCACGGAGAAGGCAGAAAGAACGGTCCGATACGAGTTCGTCGCAGCGTGAGCAACAAGGCCCCAGAGCCGACCGTGATCCCGACCGCTTCCGCGAGGGCGCGGATGTAGGTGCCGCTGGTGACCGTGAGCCGGACGTGAACGACCACGAGCGGAACGTTCGGCAGGCTTCGCCAGTCGGCGGTCACGGCGTCCTGGCGAAAGGTGCCGGTCACCCGCGACACCCGGTCACACACGTCGTGGATCAGCGTGTCGCTCGTGGTCTCCGTCCCGCCGAGCACCTCGACCTCGCGCACGACCATCTCGCGGATCGGACGTTCGATCTCGGCGATCCGGCCCGCCGCGGCCCACACGTGGAGCGGCCGCCCGCGCACCTTGTACGCGGACCATGCCGGAAGGGCCAGGTGATGTGGACCGATCAACGCCTGGACTGCGGCGAGCGCCTTCGAGACCGGCGGAGGGGGGGCCGGCGCGCCGAGCCGGCCCAGCGCGTCGAGGCTGTCGCTCCGCAGGCCGAAAAGCAGCCTCGCTTCATAACACTTGTCGAGCCCAAGATAGGTTGGCAGCTCGAACCGGTCCGGGCCCGAGAGCACCAGGAGCAGCCCCTCCGCCATCGGATCGAGCCGGCCCGCATAGACCAGCGGCTCGCGGGCCAGCTGGGGGCGGTCACGCCGAAGCTGGTCGAGGGCCTGCAGCGGCGTGGCGCCAGGGGGCTTGAAGATCGGCAGGATCATGGCGTGGACTCGACTAACCTGGTCGCGGCCGGCGGGTGGCCGCGCTCGGGGGGCTCCCGCGATCCGCGGCCGGGTTAAGGCTGGGCCCCGGCGCGCGCCGGTGGGAGCCCTGATGGAGAACCGCCGTTACATCCCTACTCACAAGCTCCGGATCGTCACCGCGGCCTCGTTGTTCGACGGGCATGACGCGGCGATCAACATCTTCCGCCGCCTGCTCCAAGCCGGGGGCGCCGAGGTCATCCACCTCGGGCACAACCGTTCGGTCGCGGAGGTGGCGGCGGCGGCCCAGCAGGAGGACGCTCACGCGATCGCGCTGTCCTCCTACCAGGGCGGTCACGTCGAGTATTTCCGCTATCTCCGGAGCCTGCTCGACGAGGCCGGCGCCCGGCACATCCGCATCTTCGGCGGCGGCGGTGGGGTGATCATCCCGGAGGAGGCGCGTTCGCTCCACGAGGCGGGGATCACCCGGGTCTACTCCCCCGAAGATGGGCGCCGGCTCGGGCTCCACGGCATCATCAGCGACCTGTTGGAGCGTTCGGACTACGACGTGGGCGCGCTGGGGGCGCCGAGCGCCGACGCGGTGCGGCGGGCCGAGCCCCAGGCGCTCGCGCGGGCGATCACCCTGGTAGAAGCGTCGAGAACGGACCCGGCCCGGCTTCCGGCCGATCTCGCGGCGCTGGTCGTCGAAGGCCGGAGCCGCGCGGTGCCGGTGGTGGGTTTCACCGGCACAGGGGGCGCCGGGAAGTCCTCGTTTGTCGACGAGCTGGTGCTCCGTTTCCGTAACGACCATCCTACGCGGCGGATCGCGGTCCTGTCTGTCGACCCGACGCGGCGGAAAACCGGCGGCGCACTCCTGGGTGATCGAATCCGGATGAACGCGATCTACGGCGACACGGTGTTCATGCGCTCGTTGGCGACGCGTGACAGCGGCGCCGAGCTCTCCGCGGCGCTGGCCGACGCGGTGGCCCTCTGCCGAGCCTCCAACTTCGACCTCATCTTCATCGAGACCAGCGGCATCGGCCAGGGTGACTCGGCGGTGGTCACCCACTGCGACGTGCCCGTGTATGTCATGACCCCCGAGTTCGGCGCCCCGACGCAGCTCGAGAAGATCGACATGCTCGATCACGCGTCGTTGATCGTGGTCAACAAGTATGAGCGTCGTGGTGCTGAAGACGCGCTCCGCGACGTGCGGCGGCAGGTTCGGCGCAACCATGAGCAGTTCAGCGTGCCTGACGAGGCCCTGCCGGTCTTCGGCACCATCGCCTCCCAATACAACGATGCCGGGGTCAACGCCGCGTGGATCGCGCTCTGCGCCTTGCTCACCGAGCGCACCGGCCGAGACTGGCGGAGCCGCCTCCCCGACCCGGGCACGCGGGCCAGCCCGCCTCGTCGCCGCATCATCCCGCCCGAAAGGCAGGGGTATCTCGGCGACATCGCGCGGGGTGCGCGTTCACGGCGCGCGCAGGTGGAGGCGGACATCCGTGCGGCGCGCGCCCGTCAACAGTTGGACGCCGCCGCCGCGATGGTCCCGGAGCTGGCCGAGGCGCTCCAGGGTCGGAGGGCGGCTGTCGGGATCAGCGCGGAGTCGCAGGCGTGGCTCGACGGATGGCCGGCCCTCGCCCATCGTTTTCGCCAAGACGTCTACCAGTACGAGGTGCGCGGCAAGCTCATCGAGCAGCCCCTGGTGTCCACCAGTCTTGCGATGAGCCGGATCCCGCGCATCGCGGTGCCCCGTTTTGAGGATCACGGGGAAATCCTACGTTTTGGCATGTTGGAGAACTTCCCCGGCCTCTTCCCCTACACCGCGGGGGTGTTCCCGCTCAAGCGCACCGGCGAGGACCCCAAGCGGATGTTTGCGGGCGAGGGCGGGCCGGCGCGAACCAACGCAAGGTTCCACTACCTCTGTACCGGCGAGAAGGCCCACCGGCTCTCCACCGCGTTCGACAGCGTGACGCTCTACGGCGAAGACCCTGGAAAACGCCCGGACATCTGGGGCAAGGTGGGCGAGTCGGGGGTGAGCGTACCGACGCTGGACGACATGAAGATCCTCTACGGCGGCTTCGATCTGTGCTCGCCGAGCACCTCGGTGTCGATGACCATCAACGGGCCGGCGCCGATCCTGCTCGCGATGTTCTTCAACACGGCGATCGATCAGCAGGTCGCGGGCTTTGTCGCGAGCTATCGGCGGGAGCCCGATGACGCCGAGCGCGCCGCGATCCGGGCCCGTACCCTCTCCACCGTGCGCGGTACGGTCCAGGCTGACATCCTCAAAGAAGATCAGGCCCAGAACACCTGCATCTTCTCCACCGAGTTTGCGCTGAAGATGATGGGCGACATCCAGCAGTTCTTCGTGGAAAACGACGTTCGTAACTACTACTCAGTCAGCATCTCGGGGTACCACATCGCCGAGGCTGGCGCCAACCCGATCAGCCAGCTCGCTTTCACCCTCGCCAACGGCTTCACTTTTGTCGAGTACTACCTCGCTCGAGGCATGCACATCGACGACTTCGCCCCCAACCTCTCCTTCTTCTTCTCCAACGGCCTGGACGCCGAGTATACCGTGCTCGGCCGGGTGGCGCGGCGCATCTGGTCGGTGGCGATGCGGGAGCGTTACGGCGGCGATGAACGGAGCCAGAAGCTCAAGTATCACATCCAGACCTCCGGGCGCTCGCTCCACGCCCGGGAGATCCAGTTCAACGACATCCGCACCACGCTCCAGGCGCTGATCGCCCTGTTCGACAACTGTAATTCGCTCCACACCAACGCCTACGACGAGGCGGTCACCACCCCCACCGAAGAATCGGTGCGCCGGGCGATGGCGATTCAGCTCATCATCAGCCGTGAGCTTGGCTGGGCGAAGAACGAAAACCCGCTACAGGGCTCTTTTTTCGTCGATGAGCTCACCGATCTCGTAGAGGAGGCGGTGCTCCAGGAGTTCGAGCGTATCGACCGCCGCGGCGGCGTGCTCGGCGCGATGGAGACGATGTATCAGCGTGGTAAAATCCAGGAAGAGTCTCTGTATTACGAGCAGAAGAAGCACGACGGATCGCTCGCGATCATCGGCATCAATACTTTTCAGGATCCGGCTACCCTGGGCGACAGTTGGGAGCCGCCCGAGATCGAGCTCCGCCGCGCCAGCCCGACCGAGAAGGACGCGCAGGTATCCGCGGTGGAGGCCTTTCGGGCGCGGCACGCCGGAGAATCCGAGGCGGCGCTGGCCCGGCTCAAGGCGGTGGCGCTCTGCGGCGACAACCTGTTCGCTGAACTGATGGAGACGGTGAAGGTGGCGAGCCTGGGACAGATCAGCCGGGCGCTTTATGAGGTGGGTGGCCAGTATCGGCGCAACGTCTGAAGGAGGGGTGATGAAGCGGATGAAAGGTCAGGTGGTGGTGCTCACCGGCGCGGGTCGTGGGCTCGGGCGCGCGTTGGCCAGGCTGTTTCATGAGCAGGGTGCCTGCCTCGCCTTGGGCGCGCGGAGCACCCACGAGATCGACGAGCTGGCCGCGGAGCTCGGTCAGGACGCGATCGCGCTGCAGACGGACGTGCGCAGCATGGTGGACTGCGAGCGCCTCGTGGACGCGGCGATGGCCGAGTTCGGCCAGCTCGACGTCATGGTGAACAACGCCGGGGTCGCGATCTATGGGCCGCTATCGGGGATGGGGCAGGCGGAGGTCGACCTGATGGTGGACACCAACGTCAAGGGTACGATGTTCGGGACCCTGGCGGCCTATCGCGTGATGAAAGAGCGCCGTTCTGGGTTGATCTTGAACATCTCCTCGATCGCGGGGAAGCTGCACCTGCCCAACGAGGCGATCTACGGCGCGAGCAAGTGGGCGGTCAACGGCTTCTCCGGCGCGCTTCGACTGGAGGCGATGGCCCACCGGGTGCGGGTGACGACAGTGTGTCCCGGAGGAATCAACACCCCGTTCTGGCGGGAACAGGAGTTTCTGCCTTTTCCCGAACATCTGGACCCCGCGGAGGACTTCCTCGATCCCGAAGCTCTGGCGCGGCTCATCGTAGAGCTCTCGCTGGCGCCTCCGGAAATGGTGGTGCCGGAAGTGACGATTCTACCTATGTTACGGTAAAGCCCCACAGGCTTTTGTGTAGGCCAGGGCCCGAGGAGGCCCTGTAGGCGTGGACGTCCGCCGCGCGCGCGGCTAAGGTCGCGCGACCCTGGGAGCGGTGATGCGGTTGTTCCTGTGTTTATTCGGCTTTGGTTGTGGTCTTTCGACTCCTCCGAACAGCAAGGAGGCCCAGCCCGGCACCATCGATACCCCGCCGGAGACGCCGCCTGAGGGCGACAGCGACGCCGACAGCGATTCGGACAGCGATTCGGACAGCGACGCCGACAGCGACGCCGACAGCGACGCCGACAGTGACACCGACACCACGCCGGCCATACCGGACGACGATGGGGACGGGATCGGCGCCGACGAAGACTGTGATGACACCGACCCGGACATCTTCCCGGGCGCGATCGAGGTGTGTGACGGCTTCGACACCGACTGTGACGGCGAAGACGACAACCGCGAAGACAGCGACGGTGACGGCGTCGGCGACTGCTACGACTTCTGCCCCGTCTACGCCGCAGCCGGGGCCTCCGGCGACGGCCGCGAGATCGATCCGCTGGGGGAGATCCAGACGGCGATCGATCTGGCGGGTGTTACCGCCTGTAACGAGGTGAGGGTCGAGAAGGGCGACTACGCCGAGAACCTCGACTGGGGCGGCTGGCCGGTCAACGTCGAGAGCATCGACGGACCGGGGGCCACCCGGGTGGACGGCGGGGGCGCCGCGTCGGTGGTGGTGTTTGACGACAGCGAAGGCCCGGACGCGCGAATCTACGGGCTCACGCTGACCAACGGCGGCGGCGGGGAGGGCGCGGGGATCCTCGTCTACGAGGCCGACCCGACCATCGAGGGCAACATCATCACCGAGAACGTGGGCAACGCCGGGGACTATCTCGGCGGCGGCATCCGGAGCTACAACGGCTCGCCGTTCATCATCGACAACGAGATCAGCTTGAACGACGCCGGTTATTCGGGCGCCGAGGAGGGCTGTGACGGCGGCGGACTCCTGCTGCGCGGCGGTGAGCCGGTGGTCACCGGCAACACGATCGCCAACAACAGCGCGGGGGACGGCGGCGGGATCTGGCTGGCGGTGTCCAATGCCTACATCGGCCAGAACTTCATCGTCGGCAACCTTGCGCGTGACGTGGACCCCGACGCGGGCGGTCAGGGCGGCGGCATTGACGTACAGCTCTCCGGCACCGCCGGTCCGTTCATCGAGAACAACGTGATCGCCGACAACGTCGCGTCGATGTACGGCGGTGGCATCGTGGTCTACGAGGCCAACAGCTCCTACGGCGAGGCGACGATCGTCAACAACACCATCGTGTTCAATGGGGTCACCGACACCGACTACGGCGCGGGCTTCTTACAGTGGCGCCGCACCGAGCCTACGGTCACCAACAACATCATCGCATACAACCACGGCAGTGGCGCCTACGCCGAGGACGACATCAACAGTTTGTTCACGTACAACGATGTGTACGGGAACAGCGACGAGTATGGCGGCGAGCTGACCGGGGATGGCATGGGGAACATCTCGGTAGCGCCGAGCTTCACGTCGTGGTCGGACGACGGCGTGTGGGACAACGACACGCTTACGTTGTCCCGGGCCTCCGGCTGTGTTGACGCGGGGCGTCCCGATGCCGCCTACGACGACGCGGATGGTTCGCGGAACGATATTGGCGCGTATGGCGGGCCGAATGGATCATGGCCGTGATGATCGAGGGCGCCGTAGGTGATGTGAACACCGCCGGGTGAGAGCTCGATTTTGTCGATGACGCGGGAGAGGGCTTCGCGGCGCTCGTCGAGGGGGCGGGCGGTCCAGGCTTCGAGGACGGCGTTGCGGAAAGTGTTGGGGTCGATGGACTCGATGGCGGGGAGAGCTCGTTTGGTCGGGAGCGCGGCGAGCTTCAGGCGGGCGGTGTCGCGCTGGGCGATGAGCGGGGCGGTGATCGCCTTGGCGTCGCTCTCGTCGATCATGCCGTTGATGGCGTGGGTGGCGGTGAGGCGGATCTTGCGGTCCAGCTCGGCGACGACGGCGGCGAGGCGTTCGCGCTCAGCGGCGACCTCGTCGACCGGGCTGTCGGCGAGCTGATCGAGGGTGTCGCGGAGCATGGCCTCGATGTTGTCGGGGTCGAGCACC
>CANLGL010000111.1 GCA_947490345.1 Deltaproteobacteria bacterium | reverse complement strand
GTCCACTGATGGGGGCCGGTGGGCCGCAGAACCGTATGGTCGGCGAGTCGCGACCGATGGTCGAAACAGATCGGTCCGATCGCGCTGACAGCGGGGGTCAGCTCGACCTCCAGCCCGGTTGCCGTCCACGTTCGGCCGCGCGCACGCAGGCCCGCCAGCGCCTCCTCGAAGTCGCCCCGCGAGAAGCAGCGGACCACCGCGTGCAGTTCGGCCCGCACCCGGGTGACGAATGCTTTCCGGTTCGACGAGATGTCGAGTTTCGGAGCGTCGGGGGTGCGGTCCCCGCCAAGAAGGAGCGTCTCCCACTCCGTCAAAAGCGACGAGTCGACGCGTTCGATCATCGCCCGTAGCCACGCGATCAATTCATCGACGCCTTCGTTCTGGCAGTCGGCCGGCACGTTCTGGACCAGGGCCTTGTAGACTTCTGACAGGTATCGAAGCAGGACCCCCTCCGAACGCTGCAGTTCCAGCTCGCCGATCATCTCGGGGAAGCTCAGCCAGGCCTCGGCCATCTCTCTGACGACGGATTTGGGACGAATTCCCTCGCGCTTCACCCACGGGTGGGCGATGGCGTAGTGTTGGAACGCGTCGAGGATCTCCTCCGCGAAGGGTTTTGGCCACGTGATGTCCTGGACGGCGGCAATGCGCTCCTCGAAGGGGACGCCGGCGGCCTTGAGTTCGCCAATCTTCTCCTTGCGAGCCCGATCCTGCTGCTTTTGAAGCACCGCACGTGGGTCTTCGAGGATCGCCTCGATCCAGGTGAGCACGTCGTGCGCGTAGGTCGGGGAGGCGGGGTCGAGGTTCGAAATCGACTTGACCAGGAACAACGAGAGCGAGTGGTGGAGGCTGAAGTCCTTCTGTAGGTTGGGATCGAGCACCAGGCTGTCACCGTCACGCTTGACCACCTGGCCGGCTTCGAGCTCGTCGAGGAGGTTGGCGACCGAGGCAGTCAGGGCGTCCCGCGCGGCGGCCGGGACGTGCGATTGGGCGATGAGGGCCAGCATCGCGTCCACCCCACCCCGGGCGTTCCCGGTTGACTCGTCGGCATGCTGCACGAGTGACAACAACCGCCCGTGGTCGACCGTGAATCGGGGGGTCAGGGCCTCCGGCGGGCGCTCCACCAGGGCTTTGAAGGTGCTTTCGTCCCAATGTTTGTACCCGCGCTCAGGAGGCTTCGCCTTGACGAGTTTCCTTCGTTTGGAGGGGTCGTTGAGCCGGCTCTCCATCTTCGCGTTTTCGATGATGTGTTCCGGAGCCTGGACGACGACGTAGCCAGCGGTGTCGAACCCGGCGCGCCCAGCTCTCCCCGAGATCTGTCGGAAATCGCGCACCTTGAGGATATCCACCCGCTCCCCGTCGAACTTGCACAACTTCGTAAAACACACCGTGCGGATCGGAACGTTGATGCCGACGCCTAGGGTGTCGGTGCCAGAGATGATCTTCAACAGCCCCGCTTGCGCAAGGCGTTCGACCAGGAGCCGGTAGCGCGGCAGGAGTCCGGCGTGGTGCAGCCCGATGCCGTGGGCCAGAAAGCGTCGCATCGTGGCACCGAATGGGCTGTGGAAGGAGAATCCCGCCATGGCGTCGGCGATGGCACGCTTCTCCTCTTTGGTGCACCAGTCGATGCTCATCAACGACTGGGCCTCTTCGGTTGCGTCGTTCTGGGTGAAGTGGACCAGATAGATTGGGGCCCGGCCGTGGCGAACCAGCCCAGAGATCACCTCTGAGAGGGGTGACAGGCTGTAGCTGTACTCCAGGGGCACCGGGCGGTGGGCGCCGAAGATGTCATCCACCTGGCGGCCGGTCCGCCGGGCGAGGTCCTCCCGGATGGAACGGGTGTCACCCAGGGTGGCCGACATCAGCACAAAGCGCGTTTGGGGGAGGGTCAGCAGGGGAATCTGCCAGGCCATGCCCCGGTCTGCGTCGCCGTAGTAATGAAACTCGTCCATCACCACGCTGTGCGCGCGGGCGTTTCGGCCCTCTCGCAATGCCACATTCGCGAGCACCTCGGCGGTGCAGCACAGGATGGGGGCGTCCCGATTGACACTTCCGTCACCCGTCATCAACCCGACGTGCTCGGCACCGAAGATCTGGCACAGCCCGAAGAACTTCTCGGAGACCAGGGCCTTGATGGGGGCGGTGTACCAGGACCGCCCGAGCTCGACAAAACTCTTGAAGTGTTGGGCGATGGCCACCAGCGACTTTCCGGAGCCGGTCGGGGCGTCGAGCACGACGTGATTGCCCGAGAAAACCGAGAGGATCGCCTCCTCCTGGTGGGGGTACAGCGTGTAGCCGGCGTCCGCCACCCAGCCGAGGAAGGCGTCGAGCGCGTGATCGGGGTGGCTGAAGCCCGCCTCGGGGACGCGGGTGTCGAGTCGCGGGGCGGCCATCGCCGGCGGCCTATCCGCGGGGACGCCGCAGGGCCGGCGTGATAGCCCCAGCGGTGTCGAAACCGAGCCGGATTCCCGCCGACATCATCGTCTTCGCGGTCCTGTTCGTCGTCATCCTGATTGCGCGAGGGGGGGCGGCCTACGTGGCCACCAACATCGGCATCGATGGCGGCTACTACATGGGGGTTGCCGAGCAGGTGCGGCTCGGCGCGGGACTCAGCTCGAATCTGTCGATCTACAACTTTGGATACACCGAGTTCCCGTCGCCCACGGGCGTGTACCCCCTCTGGCCCGTGCTGCTGGGCACCCTCGGCCGCTTCGTGGACATGGAGGCGGCGGCGCACTGGGTGCCCTGGGGCCTGTACATGCTGTCGGGCATCCCGATGTTCTTCTTCGGGCGCGCCGCCTTCCCCGGACCGCTCTGGCGCTTGCCCTCCTGGTTCCACGCCGGTCATCTCCTCGTGCTCCTCTTGTGGACCAACCCGCAGTACAAGGCCTGGTCCGTCGGCCCCTACACCGAGCCGCTGGCGTTTTCCCTCCTGCTCTTCGGGCTGTGGCGGCTGGTTCACAACCGGCTTCGGGTGGATATTGCTTGGGCGTTGGAGCTGGGGGTGTGGGGGATGATGCCCTTCTTCGCCCGGGCGCAGTTGATGGTCTTCCCCCTTGCGATCGTGGCGGCGCTCGCGCTTCGGGTTGCGGTGGGGCCGGACCGCGCGGCCGCGCTGCGCTTCGGCGGCGTGGTGTTGCTTCCCATGGTGCTCGCGACCGGGGCGTGGTGGGCGCGGGTGGCCTCGTTCTCGTCCAATGACGGGCCGGGAACGCTTTTGCGCTTCGATCTCTGCCGCGTCAATGACCTTTTGCCGGAGCTGGTGGTGATGGTCCCGCTCGACGGACCCCTGCACTATGTGGCGGACCGCCTGTTCGGGCTCATCGTCGCCTGGAGCTTCACGAAGTCTTCCTACTGGGATGTCTTCTACGTCCTCCACTGGGTCGTGCCGCTCGCGCTCATCCCCGCGGCGGGCCTGGCGCTGAAACATAGACGAGAGCTGGTCGATCGGGGCCTGGGGTTGCTGCGCGCACCCGATGGCTTCTTCTGGTCCCTGTTGTTTTTCTTCGCTTGGGGGGCGTGGCTTTCGGTTCAGTTGGTCCACAAGCAGTTCTCGAGCCCCTGGTACTTTGACCAACGCGAGGGACTGGTCTCCATCTTCGCGTTTTCTTTCACGGCGCTGTGGCTCCTTCGCCGGGGCGGGTGGTTCGCGCTCCCTGCGGCGCTCTTGGTTTTGGTCAGTCTCGGCTTCGGCGCCCAGGGCATTTGGAAGGAGGCTCGATTCAAACGCTCCGGTGCCTCGCTGGACCAGCACGGACGATTGGCGGTGGGCTTGCGCAAGTTGGACAAGGCGAAGGACGGGCCGCTCATCGTGGCCTTGGAAGAGGGCCACGCCCAACGCACCGCCTGGCGTACGCCGGAAATCGGCTATCATTGGCTGTCCACCCGCACCAGTTATGCGACAGTGGGCGTGATGTCGGGCCCCCTCGGCGCCGACGCGGTGATTTGGGACAACCCTCGCGAGTCCTGGGGTTTCTTGCGGAATGGCGGCCACATCGAGGCGGACTACGCTCGCCTGACCGGGATTCCCTCCCCCTTCAAGGGGGTGGAGCCGCGCCCGGCCCCCTTGGAGACCGCACCGCCGCGGCGGGTCGCGCTGGTCGCGATGGATGGGCTTGGCACCGGTCGCATGCCCGGGGGCTACGCGCGCTTTGAGCTGGGGTCGGTCGGATCGGCGGCCTGGCGGCAGGTTTCGGCGGGCAGCGCCGACGCCGGGACGTCGGTTTGGGAGTGGGCAGTCAACGCGAAGAAGACCGTTGGGTTTTTCGGTTGGCCGGGCGGGTCTGAGCCCGAACGGGGCGTCGAGGACATCGTCGCCGCCTGGGGGGCCGAACCCGTGCACCTGAGCGTGGTCCACCTCAAGACCGGCGACGTCGTGGGTTTGTCCCGTCTGGCGGACGCCGCCGGGGAGGACGTGGTCTTGGTCGTGGTGGTCATCGACACCCGCGGTGGGGTCAGCGGCGTGTACTTCCGCGGCGCGGACATTGCGGGCGGCAAGCGCCCCCGCGCCGTCGAGCCTGGCGACGTCGCCCCTACAGTGGCGTGGCTGCTCGGCCTGCCTGTGGCCACGGAGCTCCCGGGGCGCGTGCTGAGCGAGGCGCTTTCTTGGGACGCCGCGGGCGCCATCGGACGGCAGGACGTGGCGCGGTGGGAGTAGGCATGCGCATCCAGGCCCTCGATGGCAACCGTCAGTGGCTGGACGGCGGGGCCATGTACGGCAACGCGCCCAAGGCGCTTTGGGCGCGCTGGTCTCCGCCCGACGCGGCCAACCGGATCGAGCTGGCCTGCCGAGCGATGTTGGTCGAGACCGCCGACGGACGGCGCGTGCTCTGCGAGGCCGGTATTGGCACCTTCTTCGCGCCCGAGCTTCGGGCTCGCTTCGGCGTAATGGAGTCGCGACACGTGCTCCTGGACAGCCTCGCCGCGGCAGGCGTCGACCCTTCGGAGATCGACGTCGTGGTCCTGAGCCACTTGCACTTCGACCACGCCGGCGGCTTGTTGTCGAGCCACGAAGACGGGGCGCAGCTTTTGTTTGGGCGGGCCCGCTTCGTCGTGAGCCGGCGTGCCTGGGAGCGCGCGCAGGACCCTCACCCGCGTGACCGCGCCAGCTTCATTGCGGACCTGAACCGTCAGCTCGCAGCGAGCGGCCGGTTGGAGATCCTGGACGCACCGACTACGCCGCTCTTGGGTCCCGGGTGGCGCTTCCACTTGTCGGAGGGGCACACCCCGGGGCTGATGCTCTCCGAGGTGCCAACCGAAGCCGGCCCGGTGGTGTTCGCCGCTGACGCGATTCCCGGCGCGCCCTGGATGCACGTCCCGATCACGATGGGCTACGATCGCTTTCCCGAGAGGCTGATCGAGGAAAAGAACTCACTCTTGGCCGATCTTTACGGCCGCGGTGGGTCGATCTTCTTTACGCACGACCCAGCGATCGCGGTGGCGCGCGTCGCCCGCGACGAGCGTGGGCGCTACAGCGCTGCGGCGCCCGGGTGACCGGTTTCCCGGCGTTCGCGTGGGTCATTGGGAGCGCCCTTGGTGCGGAGCCGAAGGCCGACCCCGAGGTGGACCGTCGAGTCGTCGTGGCGTTCGGCGCCGCGGCGTCCTGGGGAGTCGGCGGCACGGCCGGGATCTGGGCCCCGGCGCTGGCGCAGCGCCTGGAGGTCACGGGCGAGGTCGGCGGGCGACGTCGCACTGCCGTCGGCTTCTCGCTGGTCCATGCGCGGCCCGATCTGCTCGATTCTGGCGAGCTGATAGCAGGGGCTCCCTCGGAGGCGGTGGTCGGCTGGCGGGACGAGCTGTCGGTCCTGTTCACCCTCAGGGTGCCCTTGGACGTCGGCGCGACGGTCCCGCAGCCGGACCCGGTGCTCGCGGTGCTTCCTTCGTTCGGCTTTGGCGCGGGGGTGCTGGCCACCGATGCACACCTCGACGTGATGGGCTTCGGGTCGCGCGCTGGCGTCCGTAGCCGCGCCCTCTCGCCCGTGCTCGACGCGCGGATCGGGGCGGAAGCGCGGTTCTGGAACTGGCTGTCGCTCCTGCCCCACGGGGAGCTGCTGTTCACCGTGGTGCCCGATGTCGCGGAAGACGGTTCTGGCGAGGTCTGGGACGCCGAGGCGCGGGTGCTCGTGGGCGTGGATGTGCTGGTGCGATTCTAGCAACCCTCGCGGGGGGTGGTGTTATACTCGGTGTTGCACCCCCCGAGAGTCCCATGCGTTCATCAGTCCTCTTGAGCCTGTTCACCCTCTGTGCCTGCGGAACGGGCAGCGGGAGCACGGCGCACGTCGCCGAAGAATCGGACACCGACACCGACACCGACACCGACACCGACACCAGCGGCGACACGGGCACCGACGAGGACTACCTGGAAGTGGCCGCGCTCGGCTTCGAGTACGTGGGCGGCTGGGACGAAGAGGGTCAGGCACTCGAAAACTACTTGTACACCGATGACAACGGCGATCCTCAGGCCACCGGCAACTACGTCCGGGTCACGCTCGCCTCGCTCAAGTACTTCGAGATGAGCTCCGACACGCCGGGCTTCGACGACGAATACTGCGAGTTCACCACCTCATTCTACAACGCCCCTGCCGAGTTCACGGGCATCGGCTTCGACTGGGACGCGGGCAAGGGCAGCACCGGGGAGGAGCTCGAGACCTGGGGGGCCTTCGAGGGTTACCTCTCCCTCGAAAACAGTACCTTCGAGTTCCGTTGCGAGGAGCTGAATCCTGACCAATTCGAGGGGGGCACCCCCATGCTCACCCTCGATCGTATGCATTTCGGCCTGGGTTTCGGCCCGCCGTCGACCCATTTGTTCGACGCGGTCAAGGACGACGAAAACTACGCCGAGTACCAGGACGCGTACATGGCCCAATACGTGGCGATGAACCACCCGGATGACAGCGGTGGCTACACCTTCGAGGCCTTCGACTGGAACGGCGCGTGGCTGTTCGAGACCGACTACGACATCTGCGTGGACGTGGACGACGGCGCCGGCGGCAGCTTCGAGGTCTGCGGGCTGCCGGACATTACCGAGGACAGCTACTATGTGCCGGGAGACACCTCGATTAGCCCCCGCCATGGTTTGATGTCCGGCTTCTTCACATGGCTCGAGGACACGCCCAACCTGGACCTCAGTATCCTGACCGACGGCACCGACGAGATGTGATGCGTTAGGCGCCCATGCCGCATTCTGCGGCTCCCAAAGCCATGAAACGTCAAGCGGCATGGGGGACTGCCGAGGAGGGGGAGAGTCGCCCGTCGGGCGGGTTATCGAACCCGCCCGACGCCGCCGGCCGGAAAGCGTAGCTTGGAGGCCGGGGGGTAGGCGACGGTAGGGGGAGGACGCGGCGAGAGTCCTCCCCCCGAGTTTCTTGATAGTTACGCATTCCGTCGCGACGCCGGCTCATGGGGCCATGAAACTGTTGCGGCACGGTGACGCCCAGGCGTAGGCGGCTCGAAAAGCACGCGGGCGACGCTGCGGCGACGCGTAGTCGCCTCGAAAAGCACGCCGCCGACGCGGAGTCCCCTCG
>CANLGL010000110.1 GCA_947490345.1 Deltaproteobacteria bacterium | reverse complement strand
CATCAGCATCGGCCTCGTCGGTTGCACGACTTCAGTGTCTGCGCATATAAGGAAATACGTATGACCGAAGTACCCGCCCCCCTCGACGTCCGCCCCGCGAGCGGGCTCCTGAAAGCCCTGGCCGACGACACCCGGCTCCGTGTGGTTGCGCTCGTCTCCCGCGGCGAGCTCTGTGTCTGCCACATCGCGTCCGCGCTCGACATCAGCCAGCCGAGCGCCTCGCAGCACCTCACCGTCCTGCGCAACGCGGGCGTGGTCGACTGCCGACGAAAGGGGAGCTGGGTCTACTACCGGATGGCGACCGAGCAGGGCCCGGTCCGAGGCCGCATCCTGCGTGCCGTGCTCGACGGGCTGACCGACCTCGAGGGCGCCGCGGAGGATCGGCGACGTCTCGCCGCCACGCGCTACGGCGTCTCGTGCGAGTAGGCGACCTCCCGCGTCGGGTCGTCGCGGAGGCGCTGGGGACGGCTCTCCTCCTCGCGACCGTCGTCGGGTCCGGCATCATGGCGGAGCGCCTGAGCGACGGGAACGTCGGGCTCGCGCTGCTCTGCAACGCGCTCGCGACGGGGGCGGCGCTCATCGCGTTGATCCTCACGTTCGGCACGGTGTCCGGCGCCCACTTCAACCCTGCCGTGACCCTCGCGGACGCGGTCGAGGGCGGGCTCTCGTGGAGGGACGTGCCCTTCTACGTCGTCGCGCAGGTCCTGGGCGGGATCGGCGGGGTCGCGGTCGCGGACCTCATGTTCGACCTCCCGGCGTGGACATTCTCCACCCACGCGCGCACGGGGGCGAGCCAGTGGCTCGCGGAGTTCGTCGCCACGTTCGGCCTCCTCGCGACCATCTTCGGCGTGTCCCGCCGAAACGCCGCGGCCACACCGTTCGCGGTCGCGGCGTACATCGTGGCCGCCTACTGGTTCACGGCGTCGACGTCGTTCGCCAATCCGGCGGTCACGCTCGCCCGCTCGCTGACCGACACCTTCGCGGGTATCCGTCCAGCCGACGTGCCCGGGTTCGTCGCCGCCCAGCTCGCCGGTGCCGGCGCCGCCACGGTCCTCTTCCGGTGGCTCGTGCCCGGCTCCGCCGCCACCTCGACTCGGAGCGCGGCATGACCACCGTGATCTTCGCGTGCGTACACAACGCCGGCCGCTCCCAGATGTCGGCGGCCTTCTTCAACGCGGTCGCCGATCCGGCCAAGGCGCGCGCCGTCTCGGCTGGCACCCAGCCCGGGGAGCGCGTGCATCCCGAGGTGCTGGAGACGATGCGCGAGGTGGGGATCGACCTCGCTGGCGTGAAGCCACGGAAGCTGACGGCGGAGCTGGCGCATGGCGCCACTTGGCTCGTCACGATGGGCTGCGGCGACGAGTGCCCGGTCGTCCCGGGCATCCGGCGCGAGGACTGGCCGCTGGAGGACCCGAAGGGGAAGCCGGCGGCGCGGGTCCGCGAGATCCGGGACGACGCTCGGGCGCGGGTCGCGGCGTTCGTTGAAGAGAACGGCTGGGGGCGCTCGGCGGGGTAGGGCGCACGGGGGGTCGATCCCATCACAGCGCGGTTCGAGCAACCCGCATCACGGGGCTTGACTTCGGTACGAAGGTTAGTAATACTAACTCTCGATGCCCCGGAAGCCCATGCCTGCCCCCGCCTCCTCTCGCCCCATCGTGGACTCCGCGACGCTCTTCGGGCGCTGCATCGCCATCATCCGCGCCGACCTCGGGCTCACCCAGGCGCAGATGGCCGCGATGCTCCGCGTGTCGCGCCCCACGCTGACCCACTTCGAGACCGGGCGCGCGACGCCGTCCTTCCACGTCCTGCTTCGCCTCGGACAGCGCGTCGCGAAGGCGCGTGTCGACAGCGATGCCACCGCCGTCCTCGCGCTCCTGCATCTGACGGCGAGCGCGCTCCAGGCCGACGGCATCCGCGTGCTCAACCGCCCGGTTCGCGAGGGCGACGTCATCCTCGACTTCGCCAAGATCGACCGCGTGGTCGGGCGCGTTTTCGACCGCGAGTTCCGCGAGTACGTCCCCGCCAAGATCGCCGACTTCTCCGGCGACGACGACGAATAACCAACCTTCAACCAACCAACCTGATCAGGAGAATCCCATGGGCAAGTACGCATTCATCGACCGCATTTTCGGCGACACCGACGACGAGGAGACCGAGGCGAATGACGCCTTCGACGAGGAGGAGGACGACGACGACGAGTCCGGCGAGGAGTCGGACGAGGAGGACGACGATCAGCCCGCGGACAAGGACGACGCCACGCTCGCCCAACTCGACAAGGACTTCCGCAGGCTTCGTGCTCGTGTTCGCGGATCGAGCGACCTGTCCGAGCTTCGCTCCATCCGTGCGGACCAGTCGGCCGCCATGGCCGGGCCCCAGACCCCGACCTTCCGGCTTCGGACGAGGGACATCATCGAGGAGATCGACGTTCGCGTGACCGACGTCCGCGCGAGCCGCGGCCCACGGGGTTCGTGATGTGCGCCGCCTCATTTGACTTCGCGGCAGAGCGCGGCTTCATCGAGGCCAGCGTTGACCCCAACGAGATCCTCAGCTGGATGAACGAATACGGCCAGCATGGCCGTGACGCGGAGGCCGAGGGCGACGACGAGGCCGCGGCGCAGTTCGAGGAGTTGCACCAGGAGGCCGAGGATCGGGTCGTGGAGCTGAAGGCGGCGAAGATCGAGCGGGAGGCGCCGAAGCCGCCGAAGGACCGAGTGGTGCGCGTGGTCGAGACTGCGCAGCCCCGGCAGCGCGAGGAACCGGTGGATGAAGCGCGGGCGACACGCCGGGCCGATTCTCGCACCGAGCCAGTACGGAGCCTTGATCAGGACGACTCGGCGGAACGCGCCGCCAATCGCGCTGCGGCCGAGCGGCGGCGGGCCGACGACGAGGAGTTGCACCAGCTCACCGAACGGGCGCGCAAGGCCGAGGCTCGGCTGGCGGCGGCCGAGGCGGCGACGGCGAGGATTCTCGCCGACCAACGGCGTGCGGCTGAGGCGCAGGATCAGGAGCGCCGTCGGGTTGCGAAGGAGCGGGCCGAGAAGGAGATGCTGGACAAAGAACGCGCGGCGGTGGCGGCGGAAGTCAGGGCGCAGGCGGCCGCCAAGGCGGCATCTGCCGCTGCGACGACCTCCGTTGCACGAGTGACGACGGTCGTGTCCAGCCCGGAGGGCGCGGACGCCGGCCGTCGCACGAGCCCCGGCATGAACGTCGAACGGACTCGCACGACCGGCACTTCGCAAGCCGCCGTGCCCGAGATGACCCCGCTGGCGAGGATGTTCCACGAGCGGCTGGCCGAGCCGGCGCCGGAAGTTGCCCCGCGCGCCCGTGCGACGACGCCGCAGGCTCCGGCGACGAAGGCGAGCCCACCCGCCATGCAGGCGCCCGCGAAGCTGACGGCCGCGTCGCCTCCCGCCCCGGTGGTCGATCCCTACGCTGACCTCCCGCTGCTCACCGGCGCCGACCTGACCTCGTTCAGGAACTGGCTCGCCGTGAGCCAGCGCGCCCTCGCGGCCAAGCTCGGCGTCGAGCAGAGCACCATCTCCAAGGGCGAAGGCCGGCCCACCACCGTCCTCCCCCCGCAGCTCCGAAAGGCGCTTCATCAGGCGATGGGCGAGCCTCGGGCCGACGCGGGAGGTGCCCCGTGAAGCTCGCATCCCAGGTCGCCGCCCACCGGGAGCGGCTCATCTCCCGAGCGGTGGGACCCGTTCGCGACGCCGTGCGCGCCGGCCGGTCTCTGTTCTGCTGCTTCGATCAACCGAACGGCACCACGCGGCTCGATCTGCTCGGCCCCAACGGCATGATCGGTGGATCGAACGACGGGTTCCTGTGCGCCTCGGTCCCCACCCTCCGCCTCTGGTCCCCGACAGCGACGGCGCGCCCGATCGCCCAGGCCGCCGCGAACAAGGACTTCCCGGCGGGGCTCGATGCCATCGCCCGGCGCGCCGCCCCGCTCATCGGCGACGAGCTGCCGCTCCTCCTCGCCATGCTCGCCGCAGTGCAGGAGGAGACCGCCGGCATGCGCTTTCGCACGCCCAACGTTGGCGACCTCGTCACCAGTTCCGGGCGTCCGACCGCTGCGGCTTGGATGTCCGCGTTGTCCCTGGCGGACATTCAGGCGGCGGTGCTCAAAGCGGTTGCGTAGCCACCGAACTCTATGTCAAGTAGAACCGGCACCTCTGGAGCCCCCATGACCATGATCGGAGCCGCGTACCTGCGGTGCAGCGACCCGCGGCAAGACAAGTCGGTCCAACAACAAAAAGAAGAGATCGAACGCCGCGCCGCTGCCGATGGGGTGGTCATTCCGGCCTCGAATTGGTTTGTCGACGAAGGGATCAGCGGGCGCACTGCGAAGAAGCGCGCCGCCTACCAGTCGCTGCTCCGCGCTGCCGAGGGCCAGCGCGATTCGCGCCTCGGTCGGCGTGCGGTGCGCGTGCAGGGCATTGACCGGCTTTATGTCTGGGCTTTCTCGCGTGTGGCCCGCAACATGTTCGATTGTCTCAAGGCCCTCGCTACCCTCGACGAAGCCGACATCGACGTGATCTCCCTGACCGAGCCCGACGCTGGGGACAAGTCGTTCCGGAAGTTGATCCGGCCGATTCTCGCGTGGCTCGCTGAACGTTACAGCGAGGAATTGTCCCGCAACGTGGTCCGCGGGATGCGCTCCCAGGCCGAAAAGGGGTTCTGGCAAAATGGGCACGCCCCCTACGGCTACGCGCTCCAGAAGGTGGAGGGCGGCACGCGCCTCGCCGTGACCGACGACACGCGCGCCGACTTCGAGACGGTGCAGCGGATCTTCGCCGAGTACCTCGTCGGAAAGGACGGCCAGAAGCGGCTCGCCGAGAAGCTGACCCGCGAAGGCGTGCGCCCTCCGAGTCGGGAGGTCGCGCGGGATCGCTTCGCCGGAACGTGGCGACCGAAGCACGTCCAAAACATCCTCACCAACGTCACGTATTGCGGCCACCTCGTCCAGAAAGGCGACGCGCTCGCGCGCAACTGCCACGATGCCGCCGTCACCGACGAGGACTTCGCCCGCGTCGCCGCCCTGCGCAAGCTGAAGGACCGGAACAAGGACGAAGGCGGCAATGGCAACCACGCGATCCACATGAGCGAACGCGGCGTGCTCACGCCGTGGCTGCGTTGTGGCTCGTGCGGCGGTCGCATCGCGATTACCGGTGGCGGACACACCGGAAACGTGCGCCACTACTACACCTGCGCCACCCGGCAGGAGAACAAGGCCAACTGCTCGGGCCTCTCGGTCCGCGTCGAGAAGTTGGACTCCGCCGTCCTCGACTACATCCACGACGAGGCCCTCTCGCCCGAGAGCGTGCGCGAGATGATCGACCAGGGCGTCGTCGCGCTCGCCGACCAGCCCGACGAGATCCAGGCCGAGCGCGCCCGCCTCACCAACGACATCACCGAGTTGGACGCCCGCATCCGCAAGATCGGTCTCCAGGTCGCCGACGACATCCTCACCGGCGATGACGCGAAGGCGATCAACGCCCCGCTCATCGCCCGTCGCGAGGCCCTGAAGCTCCGCCTCGCAGCCCTCCCCGAGCGCAAGGCGGTCCCCACGCCCGACAGGATGGACCCCACCAAGTTCCGCGCCGCCGTCCTCGAAGCCTGGAGCGCCCGCCCCCTCGACGAGCGCCGCGAAGCCTTGGATCGCCTCGTCGAGAAGATCACCCTGTCAGACGGCGGCGCCCACGTCGACTACCGCGTCAAGGACGAACAGATCGCGTTTCACCAGCCTGACCCCTCAGGCCCGCCGTGGGGTTCATGGGGACAATACGACCTGGAAGCAACCTGCAAGATCGATCCTCCGCGTCCGCGTCGTCGTCCGGGCGCCGAGGCCGCGCGGACGTAGGGACGCGGTAGACCACCACCAGCTTCTCGGGCCCGACCTCGACGCGCTCCACCAGCGCGCGCAGCACGTGGCGCTTCTGGTCCCAGGTCGCGTCGTCGAGGCCGTGACGCAGGCGATCGCGGAAGCCGGCGACGGTGGCGACGACCTCCGTGAGCTGGATCGTCCGCTCCAGGCGCTTGGCGGCTTCGGCCACCTCCGCCTTGGCTTGGTCGAGACGGGCACGGAGGCGACCCCGGCGCTCGGAGAACTCGGGAAGCTCGATGACGCCGGCCTCGTAGGCGTCCCCGAGGCGCTGGATCGCTCTCTCGGTCGTGGTGACGACCTGCTGCGCTACGCCGTGCTGGGCGCGGAGCTCGGCGAGCGTGCCGTCCGCCTCGGTGCGGCGCTCCCACTCGTCGAGCGTGCGTCCCGGATCCTGGAGCACCCCACGGGCGGACTCCCAGACGTGCTCCTCCAGCAGCTCCGCGCGGAGCGTCGGATTGGGACACGCGCGCTTGCCGCCTTCTTTGGGCGCACAGCAGAAATAGTACCGAAGCAGGCTGATGTTCCCGTTCTTGAGTTGGGAGCGCGCGGTGCGTCCGACGAAGGCGTAGCCACACTTCGCGCATACGGTGAGCCCGCCGAGGAGGAAGGCCGCCTTCGGCGCGTTCCGGAGGGCGAGCTCCCGGTTGCGTTGGAGCTGGTCGGCCGCGGCCATGAAGGTCAGCTCCGACACGATCGCCGGGACCGGGATCGTGATGTGGTCCTCCGGAGGCCGCACGCGCACGGACTTGCGCCCCATCTTCGGCTTTTGTCGCTGGTTCCGCGTCGGCCGCTTCGTGGTTGTTCGCTCGTACATCTCCGTGCGTTGGAACTTCGCGGCGCCCATGTAGGCCGGGTTGCGCAGGATGGCGTGGATGGTGGAGAGCCCCCACCGCGCCGCGCTGGCGGGGGTGGAGATCCCCTTGGCGTCGAGGCGACGCGCGACCTGGTTCAAGGGCGCATGGTCGTTCACCACCCAGTCGAAGATCTGCCGCACGACGCCGGCCTTCTCCATGTCCACCTCGAAGTGCGAGGGCGCCCCGTCGGCCGTGCGGATGTAGCGGTAGCCGTACGGCGCACGGGCGAGGACGGCGACCGAACCCGATCGCGCCTTGTGGAGCTTCCCGCGGCGGCACCGCTCGAGGAGGCGCGTCCGCTCGTACTCTGCGATCATCCCCTGCACCTGGACGAGCAGCTCGTCCTCGGGGGTGTGCCCGGTCGGGCCGTGCAGGAAGATGGTCTCGACGCCCAGGCGCTTGAACTCGTCGAGGAGGAGCACCTGGTAGGCGTACTTCCTCGCCAGCCGATCGGGGCTGTGGACATAGACGAGGTCGACCTCGCCCTCGGCCACGCGATCCCGCAGGCGTTCCAGCGCCGGTCGGATCAGGATGGTGCCGCTGACGCCTTCATCCGAGTAGATGTCCGCCTCCGTCGGTGTGAAGCCATCGGCGCGGGCCCGCGTGAGCAGCGCCGCGATCTGGCTATCGATGGTCGCCTGCTGCGCCTGCGCCTCGGAGGAGACTCGGGCGTAGATCGCTGCGTTCGTGGACCTCAATGGCGCCTCCATCGTGTGCCTCGGGGACATCGCGGACCAGCACGTGTACCTCGGGGGCGAAGATCGCGTAGGCTGCGTGGAGCTGCGTTGCGGCGTGCCGGGTAGGCTCGAATCGAGCCTCCGTGACCAGGGTCCGCCGCTGCGTGACCCGTCACGCCAGCCCGGAGGCGACCGTCGGTACATCGGGTGAGATTCCCGTGTGCCCCTACGCCGCTTCCGCCGCCGCCTT
>CANLGL010000109.1 GCA_947490345.1 Deltaproteobacteria bacterium | reverse complement strand
CTCGTGGGAGCAGGCCATTTCCGTGGACGTGACGGCCGACCTCAAGGCTGGCGAGAACATCCTCGCCCTGCGCGGCATCAACGAGGGTGGCGCGGCGGGCGTCGTCGCGCGGCTGGAACTCACCTTCGCCGACGGCAAGAAGCAGTCCATCGTCACCGACCTGACTTGGCTCGCGCACAATGAGGACGTCGTCGGCTGGCAGACGGCCGGCTTCAAGAACCAGGGTTGGGAGAAGCCCATCTCCGTCGCCAAGCAATCTCTCTCGCCCGTCCCTTTCGTGGCGCGAACTGGCCATCCATCTGGTAGGCTGCGGACATCGCAAGGGGTCGACGTGGCACCGGACGCAGGCCGGATGGACGGCGGGGGTGGCTTATTTTACCTATCCTCCCGCGATGCAGCATATGCAGGCCACCATCACGCGATAGGGCGTCTGATCCTCCATCGCCGCCAGGGGCACCTGCTCCACCCAGGTGGCGAGCAGCGCTCCGATGGTCAGGCAGGCACCGAGGACCTTTCGCTCGGTGAAGATCAGGTATCCGGCACCCAACAAGAAGAAGTTGAGCGCGGTACCAAGCCAGACCTTCCACATCATGCGACCTCCACGTCAGGCGCTGGCGCTGTGCAGCGACTCCAGCACGCCCCGCACACCCGCGCCCTGGAACCAGCGGACGAGGAAGTACGGAACGCTGCCGCCCGGCGAATAACGCAGGTCATACGTCACCACGGCGCCGGTCCCCGCGGAGCGCACCTCCCACGCGCCCTGGTGGATGAGCGGGGCCACGTGGTCCGGGTCGATGCCCTGCTGTTGGTCGGCGATGTCCCAGGCGAACCGTTTGGCGTCCGGCCCGCCCGACATGTCCCAGCGCACGACCACCTCGCGGTCAGAGATACCGGGCGCCACGTGGACCTGGCGTTGCAAGGCGGTGTTCCCGGCGCGCTCCAGCACCGGGGATGCGCCCAGGGAGCTGAAGACGTCCGAGTGGCCTTCGAGGTCATCGAGGATCGCCTGGACGCGGCCTGGACTGCGGTCGGGCCAGGTGCAGGTGGCACGGATCGGCACCACGTCGTCCACGGACTCACCCGACTCGATCACACAACCCAGTGGGTCACCGCCCGCCCAGCCGGTGAGCGCGCCGCCGCCGGCCGCAAGCCCAACCAACCCAACCCCGACCAATGCGACCGCGATTCCTGCCCTTCGCTGCATTCGTGCCCTCGTATCGTGTCGTCCGGCCGAGAATAACCCGGGGGGCGCGCGATCGACCCAAGCTTCCTCAGCCCGACGCGCACCGTCGTGTTGGGCATGTTCCGTGTGGAGTTGGCGGTCTCGCCGGGTCTGCGATTCCTTCAGCTCGCGTTGGAGGGCGGCGCGGTCTCGGCGGTGGCGAGCCTGGTGGCGTGGTTGGTGGCCGGACCGTGGGCCGGGCTCGTGGCGATGTTCCTGCTGTCGGCGGCCCTGTCCGACCGCATTGTGGCGTTGTTGGAAGAGAACCGGACCGCCATCTGGGAGCGGGCCGAGTCGGGTTGGCTGGCGAATCTTCGAACGGCGCTCGGGCTGGGGGCGGTGTTCGCCGGCGTGCTGGGTGCGGACTTCGCCATCGCGACGGTGCTGGGGCCGTCCGGGCGGGCCACCTGGTTCGCGTTCGCAGGCGGCGAGGGTGCCGCGGGGGCGTCGTTCGGCGGCTTCGTGCCCATCCTGGTGCACAACCTGAACGTACTGCTCACGGCCGTGGTGCTGGGTTTCCTGTTCCGTGCCTATGGTGGAATGCTCGCCCTTGCGTGGAACGCCGGGGTCTGGTCGTCGGTCCTCGCCTCCGCGGCCGCGACCCATGGCGGTGGACTCCGGGTGTTGGTAGCCGTCACGCCGCACCTGTTGCTCGAGAGCGCGGCCTATGTGCTGGGCGTGTTGGCGGCGATCTTCGCGGGCAAGGCTGTCTTGACCCATGACGAGGACCTCGCGAAGCTGATCCGGCCCTTGGTTGCGTGCGCCCTGATGCTCGTGCTCGCGGTGGGCCTGATCGCGTTGGGAGCGGCCGTGGAGGCCCACCTGCCCGCCCTCGTGCTGCGTGTTAGCGCACAGCGACCGGTCGGCGAGGCTCCACCCTGGCTCTGACGCTCACGTGTCTGAACCGTAACAGCAGCTGGCTGCTGGAGCTGGACGGCACCCGCGTGCTCATCGACCCCTGGCTCGAGGGCGCGGCCACCATCGTGCTCCCCGCGTTCCATCAGGCCCAGCTGGCGGACGAGCCGGTCGCCCTGCAGGCGCTTCCGAAGCTCGACGCGCTCGTGCTCGCGCTGCCCTACCCGGACCACACCCAGGCCGCGACGCTACGCCGGCTCCCTCGCGACCTGCCGGTCGTGGCCCCGCCGATCGCCGCCTGGTTGGCGTGGTTGGAGGGCGGCCTCCGCGACTTCCGGCCCATCCGAGGCGCGGGGCTCGCCGGAGGTGAAGCCGACGTGGGTCGGGTGCGGGTCACCTACGCCCGCGGCGGCTGGTTCGACCCCACCCACAACGTGCTGTTGTTTCGCGGCCTCGACAGCGGCGACACCGTGTTGTACTGCCCGCACGGCATGATCCTCGGCGGTCACGGCGAGGCCCGCATCTCCGAGGCGCTGCGGGGCCCGCCCGACGTCTTGCTGTGCAGCTTCACCCACCTCGACCTGCCGGGCTGGCTTGGCGGCGTGGCGAACCTGGGCGAGCAGGCCGCCGTCGACGTGATTCGCAGGTTCGCGCCTCGATTCGTGACCCGCACCCACGACGGCGTCAACCCGGACTGCGGGTTCATCGCAGCGCAGACCACGACCACGAGGTGCCCCGACGTGAGCGCCGCGGTGGCCGGGCTGTCCGAGGTGGTCACCCTCGGGATCGGCGACCGATGGTCACTCGGGGGTCGGGTCGAGTCGGTGGTCTGAGAGGGCCACGAGCCGCGTCATGGCCAGCGCAGCGAGCTCGCGACGGGTGAGGTCGGAGCCGCCGACCAGCTCGGCGAACGCGTCGGCGTCCAGCGCGAGCAGCGTGGCCGGGGCGTCCGCAGTGACCCGGACCGTGGCGGTGCGCGGGATCCCGTCCAGCAGGCCGATCTCGCCGAGCGCTTCGGAATCGCGGCTGGTGACCTATTCTGGGAAACGAAGGACCCCGACCGGGTGCGGCGCAACGCAAACGCGCTCCCGTCGGGCGGTCCGGCCGCGACGCGAAAGCAGGGGTAGGAGAACCATGTCCAAAGGGCGCATCATCGCCGGCCGCTATCGCTTGAAGCAGCGCCTCGGGCGCGGGAGTTTTGGCGTAGTCTGGGAAGCAGACGAACTGCTCGCGGGGGAACCCGTCGCCACGGTCGCGGTCAAGATCTTCACGGCCGAGGTCGACCGGCGCGAGATCGCGCTGCTTGCCCGCCTCTCCCACCCGTCCATCCTCGCCTACCGCGCAGTCGTGGAGGCCGACGACGAGGTCTGCCTCGTCACGGAGCTCGCCGATGGTGGCGACGGCGCCGGCCGGTTGAAGTCGTGGCCCGACGGCCTCCCTGTTGACGACGTGCGTGAGATCGTCCGAGCCGTGGGGGCGGCGCTCGCTCACCTCCATGCCGAGGGCTGGGTGCACAGGGACGTGAAACCCGCGAACATCCTCTTCGTTCGGGGAGCCGCGAAGCTCGGTGACGTGGGCACCGCCCGCGCCCTCACCGGCACCGCCCGCGCGACATCCACAGCGAGCCTCGCGTATGCCGCTCCCGAGCTCTTCTCCGGCAAGATGGGATCGGGCGTCGATGTTTACGCACTTGGATGTGCCGTCTACGAGTTCCTCACCGGGCGGCTTCCTTTCGATGGCAACGCCAACGAACTCGTGAACAAGCACCTTTTCGCCGAGGTGGAGTTCCCGACTGACATGCCTGCGGCGTTCGTGGAGATGATCCGCGGATGCACCCTGAAGGACCCGGAGCAACGCTGGCCCATCTCGCGGGTCCTTGACGCGGTCCAGCCGGGTACGCACGCACCCGCGCCGGCACCCGTCGTGGACGTCGTCGCAGCATTCTTCGGCGCCCCCGTGGCAGATCCGCCACCACCCCCACCGCCAGCTCTGACGCGGCCTCCCGAGCCTCCGCCCGCCGCGCGGCAGCCGATGCCGGCGGTCTCGGCACCGCCGCACCCGACATCCACTACGCCCTCTCCGGCGGCTCCTCCGAAGCCGGCCGCAAGCCCATCGACGAACTCCACGCCGCTCGATCCCGCCCTCCGCCGCCACCTTCGGGTTCACGCCGAGCGATGGGGGGATGCCGAGCCATGGCGGGCGTTCATGCGCTCCGCCGAGGCACCCGCCCGTGAACATGGGCTCTCCGAGCGGGACCTGATTCGCCGCGCCGGCCAGCTGCTCCCCGAGGTCGAGGCCGCGACGGGCGACACGCAGGCCGCTATTGCCCGCGTCCGGACCTGGGTACAAGGGGTGGGTGGTCCGCGGTGGTCTGCTCCCGCCTGGGCCGAACTGCTCGACCAGCTCGAGGCACCCGACGAAGCGGGACTCGCGCGCGTTCGAGACGCGCTCCTCGCTCGCCTCTACCCGCCTGGGCCCGGTGCCACGCGCGTCCTGGACCTGGGCGGCGGCGTTCAGCACCTGCTCGTGTACCGCCCGATCTCGCAGCTTCACAAGCCGACGACCCAGGTATTCGCCGCGTTCCAGACGGGGGGAGGATCCGGCGGGCTGGTCGGCGTCTGGCACAGCGCGCACCCCGTCACGGTTCGGGAGTGGAGCACGATCACGGGCCTGGCGATCCCTCCAAACCTCGATCCGAACACCGCGGCGCTGGCGCCTCACGAACTCGCATTGAGCTTCCTTGGTGCCGCTCAGCGAAGGTTCGCGGTGGACGACCTTCGCTGGCCAAAAATCTTCGAGTACGACGGGATCAAGACGCACCGCGAGCACGCCGCCGTAGCCGCGAAGGCTGCTGCTGCACCCGCGCGGCCCAACCCGCTGATGCAACGCCGCGCAGGCATCCCGCAACCTCGGCGCCAGCAGACCGTCGGCGGCGCCCTGCTCCATGCCTTCGGGAAGGCGGCCGTCGACATGCTCCAGGAGATGAACGAGGCCTGGCTGTCGGACGGCGCGACTCCGAAGGCGAGCAGCAAGCTTGCGATGAACCTCGTGAGTCCGGTCCCCACCCCGGTGCGCCAATGACCACCACCGCCCGCTGGATTCGAGACGTGGTGTCCCACCTTCGTCGAGGCCGCCACGTGGTGCTACACGGCAACGTGCGGGACCTCGCGATGTTCGAGGGTGTCCCGCTTTCGTTTTCCGACGCGCTGGACGCCGCTTTGGAGAGCGCCGGGTACGAGGTGCGCGCGCGCTGGAACCAGGCCGACGGAGTCACCTTCTCCGATCCGGCGATGCGGAGCCGTTGGGAGGAGCTGGAGCGAGACCCGACGCTCGCCGCCGCCCCACGCGGGCGGGCCTACCAGATTCCGCGTCGCCCGGGCGCGACGGAGGCCCCTCCGCCCGCACCGACCGACGTGACTGCGCCGCAGCCACCTCTTCACGTCCCACCGCAACTCGCCCTGTCCTCAGCGCGTCGGGTGTTGGCCGCGTCCCCGGCGGCGAGTTCCATGGTGGTCGATCTCGCCGACCGCGTCTTTTCTGAGCAGCAGCCGGTCGACGAACGCGGACTGCTGGTGACGATGCAGCTTGCGATGGACGAGGCCGCACGCCACACCGCCGGCGGCCGAGCCGGGATGCGGAACGCGCTCGTGCTGGTCGCCCCCGTGCTCGGCCAGATCCCGACGTGGCTTTACCGGGAGCATCCACTCGTGCAGGTCGTGGGGGTAACCCGACCCGACCGGCCCGAGCGCGAGGCGTTCCTCAGCCGCCAATGGCGCGGCTTCTTCGGCACCCAAGCCGATGAGCCCCCCGCCGAAGTGATCGATGCATTCGGCGCCCTGACCGACGGAATGTCGTTCTGGGACCTCGAAGCGTTGCGCCTCGCTTCCCACCACGAGCGGATCGCCGTCGGTGACACCCGCAAGCTCCTCGACGTTTTCCGCCACGGCACCCGCGAGGATCCGTGGGAGCGCTTGAGCATCGAGGTGCTTGGGCAGGCGCGAGAACGGCTCACTCGACAGGTGATGGGGCAAGAAGGCGCGGTCGACGCGGTCCTCGACGTGCTCACGATGGCACGCGGGGGGATCGGGCTCGACGGTGCTCGCCCCTCTCCCCGGCCGAAAGGGGTGCTTTTCTTCGTAGGGCCCACGGGCGTCGGCAAGACCGAGCTCGCCAAGGCCGTCACCGAGCTGGTGTTCCACGATCCAACGGCGTTCGCGCGCTTCGACATGAGCGAGTACGCCCAGGAGCACGCCGCCGAACGGTTGACCGGCGCCCCTCCCAGCTACATCGGGTACGAGGCCGGGGGCCAGCTCACCAACCGGATGAAGGAGCGCCCGTTTAGCCTCATCCTGTTCGACGAGATCGAGAAGGCGCACCCTCGCATTCTCGATCGGTTCCTGCAGATCCTCGACGACGGCCGCCTCACCGACGGTCTCGGCGACACCGTGTACTTCGGTCAGGCATTCCTCATCTTCACGAGCAACATCGGGTCAACCCGCGTGGAGCGTATGCCCGACGGCACAGAGCGTGTGGTGTCGTCGGTTGATCCGTCCCTCGACGGCAACGCGCTTGGCGACCACTACCGCCTCGCCGTGCGGGACCACTTCCTGCGCATCGGCCGGCCGGAGCTGCTCGGGCGGATCGGAGAGGAGCGCGTGGTCGCTTTCGACCGACTGCGCGACGCCCACATCGACGGCATCCTGGCGAAGTTCCTCGGCGGCATTCGCGACTCCGCGCGCGAGAAGTACAGTGTGGAAGTGACCTTCGAGCCTTCGCTCCTGGAGCTTGGCCGCAAGGAATGCCAGCACCCGGCGGTCATCGCACTCGGCGGGCGAGGGATCCGGAACTTCGTGCAGAGCCGCGTCCTCGCCCCGGTCAACCGCGCCGTACTGGCGACCCCCGGCCGCCCGCTCGCGGTCGTCGCACGCGATGGCGACGTGGTCGTGGAGCCGCGGCCGTGAGTCTCCGTCTCGCTGTCGGCTGGGACCGAAACGCTTCGTCGGGCAACAGCGAGCATTGGCTCATGGTGACGCTGCGCGGGTTTCAGCGCACCGACGAACCCGCTTCCTTCGCCGTCTTGATGGACACCAGCACGTCGATGCTCGGGAGCCGGCTCGCGCACGCCCGCGCCGCTGTTGCGGGGCTCGTTCGCGCGTGCCACCCCTGTGATCGGCTCCTTGTATACGCGTTCAGCAGTGGGGTGACACCCGTGCTCGATACTCCCGGCGGCGCCGACGTGACGGCAGCGCTCGCTGGCCTCTCTGCGGCCGGCAAGACCAGGCTCGACCTTGCGATCAGCGCGTGCGCAACCTGGATCAGCGGCCGCCCCGGACCTCGCTACATCCTGGTGCTCACCGACGGAGACCCGACGGACGCGGATGGCCGCCGGGCTGCGGTCGAGCCGATCATCACGCAGGCCAGCGCCCTCGGGGCGATGGGCGTGCGCACGAGTGTGATCGGCATCGGGAGCGCCGACGGCTACGATGGGAGCTTCCTCCGGGCGCTCGCGGACGCTGGGGGTGGACCGTCAGCAGTCGGCGTTGAGCCCTCGGCCCTGGCGGATCGCGTCCTCTCCGAGTTGCGCGGCGCCGGGGCGGACGAGATCGACCTGATTCTCGCCGTCGACTCCGGTGACCTGGATGTCAGCGAGGCCTGGCGGGTCGCGCCGCGTGTGCAGCCGCTCACTTTGGCCGACCGGCGCGTGGTGCTGGCCGCCACGGAGGGCGGCGTGATCGCGCTGCGTCTCCGATATCGAGCGCCGCTCGCCTCCGGCCGGGGGCCGCGAAGCGTCGGGACACTTCGCGTCCGGCAAGCGGACGGCACAGAGGTCACCGCCCCGTTGACCCTGAACCTCGTGGCGCCGCACTCTCCGGACCTCACGTCGCTCGATGCGGCGGTGGACCAGCTCCGCGTCCGCGTCGAGCTCGCCCGAACCGCCCAACTTCGCTCGACCGCTGACGATCCGGAGGAACAGCTGCGCCACACGCGCCGGCTGTCCGAACTCGTCGACGCGCTTGGAGACCCGCGTGCGACCGCCCGGATAGGCGACGAGCTTCTGAAGCTCGCCCAGGGCGGAGCGCTCGACCGCAGCGAGCGAGAGGCGACCGTCGATCTGCTGCGCGATGGGAGGCGTGATGCGTGAGCGCAAGGGGCTGGGGGCCCCGGTTCCCGATTCGGCACCGGTCGCCGCGCCGACGGTGGCTCGCCCACGGACTACCGCCATCGCCGGGGCGGCGCCGGATCAGGTGATGGGGGCGATCTCCCTCGTGATCGGGACGAGGAGCTGGCCGCTGGTCGGGACGAGGCTGCTCGTCGGGCGAGCGGGCGGGTACGCGGGCGCCCACGTTGAGGTCAACGACGCCAGCACAAGCCGCCGGCACGCCGAACTTGTCGCCACGGACGCCGGGTGGCTTCTGCGCGATCTGGGAAGCACGAACGGCACTTGGTCCGGAGATGCGCGGCTCGCTCCCGGCGATGCCGTCGCCGTGGTTCCCGGCGTCGCGATCAGGTTCGGAACCGTGACCGCGGAACTTAAGCAGTGTTGAAAGAACGCCCGTCCAACCCCAACGGGTCACAAATTTCGAGAGAGGAGAGCGCATGGACGTCCTGAGCAGCACAGACATCTCCCGCGAGGTCCTCGCCTTGATCGAGGGGGCCAAGCAGGTCTTGATCCTCGTGTCCCCGTACTTCGACCCCTGGGACCGCCTCGCAACCGAGATCAAACGCGCGGCGAACCGGCCGGGGATCAAGGTGGTGCTGCTCCTGCGCGGCGGCGAGGACCGTGCGAAGCAAGAGGAGAAGTCGCGCGACATCGCGGCGGCGGGCGTCCGAGTGGCGTTTCTCGCCCGCCTCCACGCGAAGGTCTACATCAGCGAGTCTCAGGCCATTGTGACCTCGATGAACCTCCTCAAGTCCTCAGCCCTTGACTCCTGGGAACTCGCCATTCGCGCACACGCGAAGCTCGACACGGCGCAGTTCAACGACATCGTGGCCCATACCAAGGGGCTCATGGAGCGCGCGAAGGACGAGCAGGAGATCACCACCCAGTGTGACCACGCAAGCCGCGTTTGGAAACACCGATGGCCACTGCTCAAAGGTCAGATTGGTCGTCAGCACGGTCGAACGGTGCCCACGCTGACACGGGCGCCGCCAGGAGGATAGGTGAGACAAGCCGACATTCTCCCTT
>CANLGL010000108.1 GCA_947490345.1 Deltaproteobacteria bacterium | reverse complement strand
GCCAAGCGGCTCAGCGCCGGGGCAACGAGCTTCGACTACTTCCAGCTGCTCGACAACCCCTCGCCCGTCTCGGACCGGTACTGGTTTGTGCACGCCCGCACCTCGACGGAAGGGGGCGTCCGCATCTTTCGGTGGGATCAGGTCGATGCCGAAGCGCGCTACCCTGACGCGCTCGCCGACTTGAAGAGCCGCTACCCGGGAGCCGTGTCGACGCGCACCAACCTTGGTGACTGGACGTTTTCGCCCGAGGCGGCCGGCACCCGCATCCGCTACCGCATCTGCACCGACGCGGGTGGAAACATTCCCCGGTGGGTGGGGGAGATCGCGGCGCGGAGCACGCTGCCGGGCAACATCGGCGACCTCGTGAAAGAAACGCGGCGGAGGGTAGGGGTCAAGCCTTGAGTGGGGAGGCGGCGGCGGGGACGCCGACGCGTCACCGGCTCCAATCCACCAACTGAAGCAGCTCGGCCAACCGGCCCCCGCGAATGGGATCGACGGCGCGCGCGGCGCCCACACTCCCGACCACCCAGGCCCGGAAGTCGGAGTGGTCACCACGATTCTGGGTGGATGCCCCTTTTTCGATGCAGTTGTGCAACATGGCCCGCAGCGCGTCGTAGCGGGCGCGGGGCAGTGCGGGCCGCTGATTGACCACCACGCCTACCACCTGCTGTCGCGACCCACGGCCCGCCATCCGCGTCTTTTGTAGGTTGATCCGGTAGCCCTCCGCCTTGACGATCGTACCGATGAAGGCCGCGAACCGCACGGCACGGCGCGAGAACTCGCCAGCGCCGGAGAAGGTCAGGTCGTCCGCGTAGCGGGTGTAGGTAGCACCCACCGCGGCGGCGGCCCGAGGCGCGCGCCTCCTGACGCCTTGGTCACCCAGTGGTAGTGGTAATGCCACAGCGGCGGCGTGCTCGCGTGGCGCTCCAGTCCTTTTTCGTCGGCGAACCAGGCGAGATCGTCGATCGAGAGGTTCAGAGCCTCGGCTACGTCCCCCACCGCCGGGAGCGCCGGCACCGGCCACGGCCCCATCCGCATGCGCGCCGGCTCGATAAACCAGCGGCGGACGGTTGCCCCGTTCCGGAGCGCGGTGCGCAGGCTGGCCAAGGTCTGAATCCACGCCACGAGCGGATCGCTGAGCTCCATGAGTTCGGGCCCGGCGGCAAGGCGCCGGGCCAGGGGACCCCACCGACCCAGGGGCACCGCCTCCCCAAGCCGAGCCTCGATCGCCCCCGCCTCCCACTCCCCGGCCAACGCGGCGTGCAGCAGCCCGCGCGCGAGGAACCGGTCGCGATTCATAGTTGTGCGCCGCCGCCGACCGACGCGCCCCGTCGTGCCGGGGCAGTCTGGCGCGCAAGCGCCACGTCGCCCCTGCGATGGAACGTCAAAATAACAAGGTATCCCCGGGGTTTCCCCGGAGTGGTGGAGACCACCGGCTCGGCACGACGACGGCGCACGGCCGGAGTGTATCGCGGGGTGTAAGCACCACGCCCCCGCCCCCGTTGTTGCCACGACCCCAGAGAACCCCCGATGTCCTTCCTCGACAACGTCAAGCTCGCCTACTCCTGCCCCCTCGCCTGGGACAAGCTCGTCGGTGGTGAGTCCCGCCGCCACTGTGGCGATTGCGACAAACACGTCACCAACCTCAGCGCGATGACCCGCGGCCAGGCGCAGACGTGGCTCGTGGAGCAGCAGAGCGCCCCCATCTGCATCCGCGTCGAGGTCGACCAGAAGGGTCGCTCCGTTCACCGCCCCACCCTCCGCAATGCTGCTCTTGCCGCGCTGGCAGTGGGTGCGGCGGCATGCTCGACTGACGACGACAGCGACTGGGACACCGCCGACTTCGTCGACACCGGCGTTGCCATCGCCGAGGCGTCGGGCGGGAGCGCGCCGCGCGGTGCCGGCGCCCGCGACAGCGGCGGCACCATCGCCGAGGCAGGGGTCGTCAGCGGGGGCAACCTCGTCGCCGATCGCGGCAACGCGCGATTGGAGCTGACCCGCGGCGAGCAGGAGCGCGCGGCCGCCGCCGCGGCTGAAGCCGCCGGTCGGGTGCACGACGTACGGGGCGAGCCGACCGCCTACCAGGGCCAGCCCATGATGGGTGTCATGCCGGCCCCGCCCCGCCCGCTGATGGGCAAGCCGAGCCGACCGCCGGGATAAGCGCGCGGATGCTCGCCCTCGCCGATCTCACCGGACGCATGCTGGCCCACGGGGTCTGGTGCGTCTCCGACCCCGATCAGTTCGTGCCGCTGATCGCCCACGAAAAAGCCGGGAAGCGCGCGATGTTTCGCGTCACCGGCGAAAATCTCGAGTCCGCCATCGACATCGGCAAAGACTGGCTCGAGAAGAACCCCGACGGCGTCGACCGCGGCCTCCTGGTTTTCGACGCCTACCTGACGCTGGCGGACGGCAAGAAGTACGACGCCCTTTTCGTCCGGGCGATGGAGTACGGCGCGACCCCGCTGACCGTCGACATTGCCCTCCGTTACGTCCCCGGTGGAACCGACGCCGGGTTCCGCGTCGGCAGCCCCAAGGTGCTCAAGAGTGATGGGCTCGCGTCCGGAGACTGGGAGGCCTTCTTCGCCCGCTTCTGGGCCGCGGCCAAGGGGCATCCGGACGCGGCCGTGGTGTGGGCCAAGCACCTCGACGACGACTTGTAGGCGCTCGTCACCGTCCGTTGCGCACACACTCGAAGGTCAGCGGAATCTCGTCCCCCTCAAGGGCGACGAGCTCGAAGTCTTCGGGCTCGATGCCGAAGAGCGCGTGCGTGCCGTCTTCGAAGAGCTGGTCCCACTTCGCCGTCGAGCGACGGTCGCTCTGCGCCATCAGCGGGATGTTGCCGCCGTCGGCGAGCACCATGCCGTAGGTCTGGAGCGCCGCCGCCACCACCTGGGCGTCGGGATCGCTGAGCCGCCTCATGTCGAAATCGCGGTTCAAGCGCAGCCGCGCCCCGTAGGGCAGGGTGTCGGCGCCGCCGCCGCCGGCGTTGGTGGCGTGCGTTGCGGGGTGATAGAAAACACCATCGCGGATACTCTCGTTGGGGAGGGCGAAGCGGAGCGCGTGGTCGATCTCCCCGGCGGCCACCTCGTCAGCCGTGAACAACATCGGCGCGATCGGATAGCCCGCCGCGTCGGCGCTCGAGCACTGGTCGCCGCGCCCATCGGCCGGATACACCTCGTCCATCGACCACACCGCCAGGCACCCGCCGTAGAACTCGTCCCCGGGAATGTCGGCGCGCCACATCTCGTAGAGTTTGCCCTCGTCCTGTTCGGCCACCAGTAGATGACAGTCTCCATCCCCAAAACAGGCGTAGGTCTCCTCGCCCTCTACATTGCCGTCCACCGGGATCGGCATCGCCACCTGGTCGCAGTCGGGGCTGTAGAAGTCGCCGGTCGCCTCAAACTCACGGCGGGGGGTACTCGCGTCGGCCTGGAGCACCTCCAACGAGGTGTCGATCTGGAACTTGTCGCGACCGGGGCCCCAGCCGGCGGCCTGGAGCGCGGCGATGATCGTGTCGCTGTTCGTATCCGGCTTGGCGTCGGCGATCGAGGTGGTCCAGGGCGCCCCGGTTGGGAAGTAGTGCCCTGCTTCGCGGAGACCCGCGTCGGCGGCGCTGGCGGTGTCTCCGACGGCCGAGTCCGCCGCCGACCCGTCACACCCCATCAAAAAGCTCAAAAGTATCAATCGCACGAACCCTCCCGACGGCGGCCTATCGCCAAAGCCAATAAACCACCAAGGATTGAGGCGGACTTACCGTCGGCCGCACATCCGCAGGCAGCGGTTCCGGGGTCCTGGCTGTCGTCGGCCGGCGCCGCCGTGTCACCCGCGCCGGTACCGGCGCAATCCTCGCCGGGGTCGCCACCGCTCCACGGGTACAGCACGTCGGGCGACTCATCGAAGACCGCCGCGTCGGCCGCTGCCTGAAGGTCCGCCGCGTCCGCGGCCGAAAGACCATCCGGCGGGGTCAGGTCGCTGCATCGATCGCCCGTCACGGTGGCGTAGACGACACACGCAACCAGATAGGTGCCGAGCGGGCTCGGGTGACTGCCATCTTCTATGTACAAGCGGGGAAACAGCCCCTCGGGGTCGGTCTGGTAGACATGGCGGAAGCCGTATCCGGCGGGCGCGATCCAGCCGGTGCGGCCTTCGGCGGTGATGGCCGCCGCGTAGCCCGCGTACCCTTCGGCCAGGTGCTCCTGCATCGTCGGGTAGTCGGGGTACCGATCGGGGTTGAGCTCGTCGCCGTCGCGGCGACCCCAGGTTTGGAGAAGCACCGTCTGTCCACCCGCACCAGCGACCATGCCGTCGAGCAGTGGCACGCTGGCTAGACTGGCCTGGTACTCGGCGCCGTTCTGCGGGAAGCCCGGGATCTGGCTCTGATCCTGGAGGAACACCCACGTCCACGTCTGGCCGCCGGTGACCAGGGACGCACGCAGCGGCTTGTCGCCGTTGCTGCCGTCGGCATCGGCCAGATGTTGGGGGAGCGTGTACCCCGGAGTCGCGTTCCGCGTGGCGGCGGTTTCGCACTCGGCGCCGGCCACAAACAGGGCCAGCGCCACCTGCTCCAGGTTGTTCGCCTGGGTGTAGGAGTTCCCGACGAACAGGAGCGCGCGATCCTCCGCGAGCGCGATGGTGGCGGCCAGAAGGAGCATGGGCGACCAGAGCCGCCGGCTGACCTACCAGTCCCCCCCGCCCTCGCCCCCACGCGAGCCGATGTCGCTGATGCTCCCGTCCGCATCCTCGATGTCCGGATCCCCAGCGTCGATGAGCGCCGAGCCCCCGGCGAGCGCAAAATCCCAGGTGGCGGCGCTGGCACCGCTGGTATCGACGTACGCCGGGTCAGCCCCGATGGTGTATGCAGTACCGACGGGGCTCGTACAGTTGAAGAACTCGTTGTCACCGTTGTCGTAGAAGTTGCCATACGTAAGGGTGACGGTACCCGGGAGATAGCTGCCATAGGCCATCCCGCCGCCGCCAGCGTCAGAGACGCTGACCGCCGTGTTGTGGGCGACCGATACGTTGGTGACAATCGGCGCCGCGTAGTATTGAAGCAGCAAGCCACCGCCCCAACCATAGGTGGCCTGCACACTGTTCCCGACCACATCGGCGTTCTCGATGGTGCCGTAGTAGTAGCTGATGAACAGGCCACCCCCGGCGGCGTGGTAGCTTGTGTCGCTGCCGATGTGATTGTTCGCCACCACGAGGTTTTGGAAGGTCGCGGTCGTGTAGTCCCCCATGTAGACACCGCCGCCCTGGGCCTGGTACCCATTGGCTTCGTTGTCGATGACCGCCAGGTTCACGTAGCCGCCGCCCGTGCCGTAGAGGTAAAGCCCTGCGCCGAGCGTATTCCACTGGTAGGCGTCCTCGGCATCCGAAAAGTTACCGCGAATCACGACATCTTCGACCCAGGGCGCCCCGCCGTTGACGAACATTCCGATGCCGTACCCGCCGCCGTAGTACGCGGCGTTCGGAGGAATGACCTCGTTTTCAGCAATCTCAACGCCCATGATTTCGGGCTCCGAGCGCAGAAGGTAGATGCCGGCGCCGTAGTTGTAGGGGTAATAGGCGTAGGTGCTGTACTGCACATTGCCCCGAACCACGCTGTTGGTCAGGGTGAACGCGCTGTCTTCGGCGTAGATGCCGGTGCCGTAGCAGTAGGTGTCGTTGGGCGTGCACTCGTTCTCGGTGATGATGAGGTTGTCGAGCGTGGGGCTGGCGGCGCGAATGTAGATGCCCGCCCCCACCGCGTCGTCGCCGCCCGTGATGGTGAACCCGCTGAGGAGGGCGGCGTCGGTCTCGTCGGTGTCGAAGCTGACCACCGGTCCTTTGCCGTTGCCGTCGATGATCGTGACCTCGGGGCCGTCCACACCCACGACAGCGACGTTGCGCCCGGCAAAGTCGAAGGTCTCCTGGTAGGTGCCGGCCGAGACACAGACGGTCTCCCCAGCCCGCGCGGCGCCCAGGGCGTCGCCGATCAGGTCATACGAAAGCGGCACGCCCAGACCCCAGTCCACCTCCCCATCGCAGTCGTTGTCCTTCTGGTCGCAAACCTCGACACCGTCGGGGTTGCTGGCGGCATCGGTATCGTCGCAGTCGAGGCCGTTTTCGACGGCGCCTTCCACCTGACCGGCGCAGATCGACACGGCGTTGTTCGGGTCGCCGTAGGTGTCCAGGTCCAGGTCCATATAGCGGTTGATGGTGACGCCTTCGTCCACCACGCCGTCGCAATTGTTGTCCACCCCGTCGCAGATCTCAGACGCTCCCGGGTTGACGGTCACGTCGTTGTCGTCGCAGTCCTCGGACTCGAAGTAGCGGTCGTGGTCATCGTCCGCCTCCCCGTCGATCTGCACGTCACTGCTGGAGTTGCAGGCGGTGAAGCTGAGGACGAGGACGGCGAACGGAAAGAGTAGTGGGTTTCGCATGCCCACAGTGTATCGCAGTCTGGGGCTCGCCCGTCCACCCGTTATCGCGCTACTCCCGGCGGGTAGTGCACCCCTTCACCTACTCCCCCCCGACCCTGCCGCTGGTCATCGTCCACCAGGACAAGGACCTGCTCGTGGTCGACAAACCGGCCGGGCTCCTGTCGGTTCCAGGCCGCGGTGCGGAGCTGCGGGACAGCGCCTGGTCCAGAGCGCTGGCGACGGCGCCGTTGTGTCAGGTCGTGCACCGCCTGGACATGGCCACCTCGGGGGTTCTGCTCTTCGCGCTCCGCAGAAAGGCCGAGGCGGCGATGCGCGCCCAGTTCCACGACCGCACCGTGGAAAAGTGGTACCTGGCCCGCGTACTCGGGCGCCTCGCGCCAACCGAAGGCACGATCGAGCTGCCGCTGGCGGCAGACCCGATGAACCCGCCGCTCCAGCGGGTCGAGGTCGGCGGACGGCCGGCGCTGACCCGGTGGAAGGTGCTTCAGCAGGACCAGGACTCCACGCTGGTCGAGCTTCGGCCCCTGACGGGGCGCTCCCATCAGCTCCGCGTGCACATGGCCGCGCTCGGTCACCCGATCCTCGGCGACCCGCTCTACGGGCCGGGCATCGCCTTGGCCGCCGCCCCCCGACTGCTGCTTCACGCCGCCGCGCTCAGTGTCACCCATCCCTATTCGGGCGAGCGCCTGACCTTTCAGTCGCCAGTCCCCTTCGCATGACCGCCACCGCGGACTGACGCGCCAGCTCCGCGCTGGCCGCGATATCGCCGAGCGAGAAGAAGCTCGCCCCTGACCGCGGGGTGCGCACCACCAGATACGGCTCCAGCGACGCATCACTGTCGCGACCGGCAACACGATCCACGACGTGCACCACGGCGGGACGATCTCCCCGCCACGCCCGCCACGGCGCCACCATCAGCCGATCGGCCACGCCGCCGTCGGAGTAGGCGCCGCCCTCCCGATCAACCGGGCGAAAGAGGTAGGGAATGGCACAGCTCGCCACCACAGCGCTGACCAGATCGCCGCTGGTCAGGAGCTGGGGTTGGCGCCCCGGCCCCACCACACCCGCCGCAAATGGCCGCGGCAGGTCCTCGATGCGCCCGGGCAACCGGCTCCGCAACCACGCCGCCAGCGGGGCCAAGGAGAACGCGCCACGCCAGGGAGCCCAGTGCAGGCCCAGGTAGGCAGTCGGCGCGCGCTCCGCGAGCAAGAGCGCAATGTCCCCCGCCGGCATGCCAGAAGCCCAGAGCGCGCCAACGAGCGCTCCGGAGGAGGTGCCGACCACCGCGTCGATGGGCGGCCCGTCGCTTTCGATGGCCGCCAGCACGCCGGCATGGCGGGCGAAGGCCAGAAACCCACTCGACAAAAGGAGGTCGTGGGGCTCCCGGGACTGCTCACCCTCGGAGCTCACCCCCGCAGCCCCTGGCAGTAGACCGAGGTGTCGTCGAAGTAGCCCTTCATCCCCGACAAGATCACGTTGCCGAGGTCGGGGTTGTCCTGGGTCGTCGCCTCGTCAAGCTGAAACTGACGCCACATGCCGTAGACGTGCACCATGCCCTCGTCGTTGGGGAAGTACACCTCGATCTGGTAGTCCTGGTCGAGCGCGAGGTCGGGGCTCTCGGTGGTCGCGGGGTTCGGCGCCCACGTGCGCGTGGCGAAGCCCACCTCTCCGTCCACGTCCAACCGGAAGGCCCCGCCGTGGACGAAGGTGTCGTAGGCGCCGACGACGATATCGACGCCGTAGGTGGTGTCCCAGGTGAGGATGTCGGTGTCACCGGCGATGAATGCGTCGAAGTCGGTGGTAAAGTCGCGTTGGTAGCTGGTGTAGTTGCCGGGGTAGACCTCGCCCTGCTCGGGGTTGGTGAGCGCGTCCATGAGCTCGTCAGCGCTGCAATCGAGCGTGTCGACCAGGAAAAAACCCGTCGCCGCGGCGGGGTCGGCGTCCCACTCCAAGGCGACGAGGGCGGCCTCGTCGGCGGTGAGGTCGGTGTAGGTGCCCTGCATCGGGAACTCCGCCGCGTCGAGCGTCGGGGCCTCCAACGCCGTGAGTGAGCCGAGCGTCGCGAGGTCGTCGGCGGCGTAGGCCACCCAGGTCTGGTGGAGGAACTCGTCCAGCGTCGGCGGCGCGGGCGTCTCGTGCGGATCGACGCACGCAGTCAAGAGGAGCAGCAGCATCGCCGCACGATACCGCGGCGAGGCGGGGTTGGCATCTCTGGGCAAGGCCACGACCGAAGTCACAGGGTGGTCGCTCACCCACCGACTTCGGTCGCCCCGCCCCCCTGAGCCCGAGGCCCGGAGCCCGAGGTTAGCATCCGCCCCATGACCTGCTCCCTTTTCCTTCTGTTGGCGGCGCTCCCCGGGGCCCAGGGTTCGGCACCCGCGACTCGCGCGCTCCCCACCGACCTTTCCACGCAACCGGTCGCGACCGATCGCGTGCTCGACACCGTCGACTGGCCCGCTGCCACTGCCGAGTTGACCACCCGCCTCGGCGAGCTCTTGCGCATCCCGAGCGTCAACCCCCCGGGCGACGAGGCGCTGGTCGTCGCCTGGCTCGACGAGTGGTTGCGGAGCGAGGGCATCGCCACCGAGGTGATCCCCCTCTCGGCGGGCCGCAGCTCGCTGGTCGCGCGCTTGCCAGGCTCCGGGGCCGAAAAACCGCTCTGCCTGATGAGCCATGTGGACGTCGTCCCCGCCGAAGCCGAGCGCTGGACCGTCCCGCCTTTTTCCGGCGAGCTCAAGGACGGCTTCCTGTGGGGCCGCGGCGCGCTGGACATGAAGGGGATGACGGCCCTCGAAGCGATGACGATGGTCCAGCTCAAACGATTGGGTGTGCCGCTTCGTCGTGAGGTGGTCTTGCTCGCGGTCGCCGATGAAGAGGTCGACAGCCGGGGCATGGACTCAATCGTGAGGGTGTGGGAGCGCGTCGGCTGCTCGCATCTGGTCAACGAGGGCGGCTATGGCCTGGACGGGATGTTCTTCGAAGGCCAGACCTTCCACGCGATCTCGGTGGCCGAAAAGGGCGCGGTCTGGATCCGGATGATCGCGTCGGGCGAGCCCGGCCACGGCAGCACCCCCGTTGCCGGACGGGCGCCGGAGCACCTGTCCCGGGCGCTCGCCAAGCTGGCCACGCGTAAGGACGTCGTGCACTGGTCGGACGCGATTCTGGAGTCCTTCCGTCGAGTCGGAACGGAGCACGGCGGGGTCTCAGGTGCCATCCTCGGAAGCCCGTTTTTGGTCAAGCTCCTGGTGCGCGGGCGGCTCATGGCGAACCCCGTCATGCACGCGGCGCTCACCAACACCGTCAACGTGACCGGGTTCTTCGGCGGGCAGGCGCCCAACGTCGTTCCCAGCGAGGTCGGCGCCGTGCTCGACTGTCGCATCCTCCCCGGAGCCACCGTCGAGGGGCTCCTCGCCGAGCTCACCGCGCTGGTCGACGACCCGAACATCCGCTTCGAGGTGACCAGCCAGACCAACGCGAATGGCAGCCCCTGGGACGATCCCTTCTTCCAAGCGCTCGCCGCCCGCGCGGTCGAGGGCCAGGAGCACGCCGTCGCCGGTCCCGTCGTGAGCGTGGGCTACACCGACAGCCAGGCGCTCCGACCGCTTGGCGTGCACGCCTATGGCTACGTGCCCTTCGTCATCGATCCCAAGCTCCTCGGCACAACCCACGGTGACGACGAGCGCGTCCCGGTGAGCGAGCTGGCGCCTGGCTTGCGGAGGCTCATGGGTGCCGTATTGGACGTGAGTCTTGCCGAGGGAGGGGGGCGGCCAGGGCCGCGGGAACCGGGGGTGCGGTGAGCGGGTGGTTCCACCTCCCGGTGGCGGTGGGGCGTCGCGAGCCAGGGCGGAGGGTGGAGGCGGGGGGGGGGGGGGGGGGG
>CANLGL010000107.1 GCA_947490345.1 Deltaproteobacteria bacterium | reverse complement strand
TCTTCACGTAGATGGCCATCAGATTCACGAACTTCTCGTCGAAGTTCTTCTTCGGCGGCGTCTTGATCTGCTTCTCCATCCACTTGGTGAGCTCAGGGTCCTGGCAGGCGATGAACGCGTCGTCCCACTGCTGGAATTCGATGTCCCGAAGGCCGAAGTAAGCGCCTTGCAAGAAGGCGACGACCTTGGGGTCCTCGGCACATCCCGTACCAACTGCCGTCGCGACCTCATCCCGTGCGTCATAGCTGCTGATCTTTCCGAGCGCGGACCACATCGGCTTCCACAACTCTTTGCCGATGGCGACCTGGGCGAGCGCCGTGAGCGCGTCAGTGTCCGTGGCCTTGGTGAGCGCGTCGGTGAAGCTGGCTTCAGCCGTGGCCTTGTCGCAGTCGGCGAGCGCGCTGTAGGCCGCAGCTACGCTCGTAGAGTCAGAACCCTTGACGGCGGCGAGCTGCTTGTCGCATGAGGCGGCGTGGGCGATGGCAACAGACGCGAGCAGGCTGACGATCATCTGGGGGGACTCCGGCGCCGCGGTGCTAACATTGATTTGAGGACTGTGCCGAGCGCACTGAGTCAACCGACGACCGCGGCGCCACCTTGCTTCTGGATCGTCACCGTTGGTCACGGGATGACCGCCGCCCCCTCCGGAGTTAGCGTTGGCATCTACGGAGTTGTCATGCTGCTTCCCCTCATCTACTGCGCCTTCGCCGGTGAGGCGGCGCCTGCGCCTGCCGCTTCATCCGTTCCCGCCGCCAGCTCCGTCGTCGTCGTCGGCACCGAGCCGGCGCCGCTTCCCTGCGTGGTCGCCACGGTGGAGCCGACGCCGGCACCCACCGCGGACGTCGCGCTGACGCCGGCGCCTCCGGCCAGCCCGGTCGCGATCGGCGATACCAGCACCAAGTGCGTCACCGCTGCGGTCGTTCCCGAGGATGACAAGAAGAAGAAGAAGTCGCTGAAGAAGACGAACAACAACCGCATGGAAGCCGAGTCGACCGACGAGTAGTCACCCGTGCCGCGTGCCGCGGCTCCCAACCGCACGAAACGCCGTCCAACGTCCCCTTCTGCGGCTGCGGGGATGGGGAGAGGGGCTCGGGCGAAGCGGGCGCGTTATTTACGCGTCGGGCGCCGCAGGCCGACGGCTTGCCGGCGGCCGGAGGGAATGGCGCGGTAGGGGAAGGGGCCGGGAAAGTCCGGGCTCTCGTGCCCCTTCCCCCTGTTTCTGAATAGTCACTCATGCCGCCCGCGGGTCGGCGCCACGAGCCATGAAACGCCGTCCCGTTCTGCGGCTGCGGGGATGCGGAGAGCGCCACGTCCCGGCGGGTTATTTACCCGACGGGCGCCGCAGGCCGACGGCTTGCCGGCGGCCGGAGGGAATGGCGCGGTAGGGGAAGGGGCCGGGAAAGTCCGGGCTCTCGTGCCCCTTCCCCCGTTTCCTGATAGTCACTCATGCCGTCGCGACGCCGGCTCCCAGGGCCATGAAACTGGCGCGTGCCGGTGGGGGATGTAGACGCCGGACAGGCGCCGGAGCCGGCTGTAGCCTCACTCCGGTTGCGCCCGCAAACCGAACTCGACCTTCAGCCGGCTGTAGCCTCACTTCGGTTGCGCCCACAAACCGAACTCGACCTTCAGCCGGCTGTAGCCTCACTTCGGTTGCGGGAGGGATGCCAGGCTGCCAGGTCAAGACCACCACCGCGCGGCGCTTGGGACCCGCGATTGGATACGGCCGACCCGCGCCACGCTGCACCGATGCGCTACGCATGCCCACGCGCACCCTCACCCTCACGCTCGCTCCTGTTCGACACCCTCGCCGCCATCGCGGTGGCGGAGATGGCGACGGCGCTGCGGCTCGTGCGAAAGCTCAAAACGCTCTGCTACGCCGTGGAACTTCCTGCCGCGGCGTAGCGGGTGCCAGCCCCCAGGTCGGTGAGTTTCTGGTTAGCCGGCGCGACCCGCGACTAGGGCTTCACGATCGGGTTCCGGGCCACCACCCAAGCCTGATCGTCCGAGAACGTCGTCGCGGTGCCGACCTGGGCGCTCGGCCACATGACGTTGTCGGCGCCGGCGTCGGCGCACTCCGCGCTGGTCAGGGTGCCGTCAGCGTCGGTGTCGGTGGCGCAGACCGGGGTGTCGCCGAGCGGGTCCTCGCCGGACATGTCGTTTTCGGTGGGGTGGAACAGGCCGAGGAAGTGCCCGCCCTCATGAGCCATGATCAGCCCCACCTGGTCGGGACTGGCGACGATGTTGGCCACGTTGATCACCACGCCCGACTTGGAGGTGCCCCCGTGGGCCGCAATGCCAGGGGGCCCGCCGCTGAGCCCCAGGATCGAGGCGCCGTCGCCCAGATCGATGTCCTGGACGAAGTAGAACGTCAGCTCGGGCTCGTCGGCGGCGGTGCGCAGCAGCTCGCCGAACTCCTCGTCGCCGACGATGCTGCTGTAGGTCGCGACGTCGCCCCCGAAGTCGTCGTACCGGACGTCGCCGAGGCTGAGGCCAAGGCCGCTCCACAGGTCGCCGAGGGTGGCCAAGGCGACCTGGACGCTGGCATCGCCGGCGCCCGAGGTGGCGTTCATCCCTGCGGAGATGCCGTCCACGCCGACGAAGACGATGGCGATGTCGACCGAATTGTCGGCGCTGACGTCGCCAACCCGGTTGACCATGCCGCACGTGACCGTCGTCGGCAACGCCGAGGCATCCACGAAAAGATCGAGCGTCCACTCCCCAGCGCTGGCGGGCAGGGTCGGCGAGACGGGGACGAGGACCGGAAGCATGTCGTCAAGGACGCCGACCCGCAGCCCGGTGGCGAAGGGGGCGTCATCGTCGTAGACCGCTGCGCCCGCGGGGTCGGTGACCGCGTCCGCAGTTGCGAAGGTATCGAACCCGTAGGGGCCACAGAACACCTCCGTGCTCACGACGCCCTCGGGCGCCTCCCAGGGGACCGTGGCCACACCCTCGTCGGTGGTGGCGAACTTCCCCAGGTCGGTGAAGGTGACATCTTCGTCCACGAGCGGCTCATCTGGGCAGCCTGCCAGCGCGAGCGCGCCTGCCAGGAACCGGCGGCTCATGGGGACACCCCCGCCACAAGCAGCTTGCGTACGGCGGCGTCGGGCTCGGTCGCCAACCGTGCCCGCAACGCCTCGCGGGCCCCTTCGTCGTCGAGTTCGGACAGGGCGCGGACCACACTCATGCGCACCTGCACGTCGGTGTCGGTCAACGCCGCGCTGAGCGTCGGCACCGCCGCGCCGCCCCAGCCTCGCGCCAGCCCCAGCGCCGACTTCCGACGGAGGAGCGGGTCGACCGACGAAGCGCCCAACGTCGCCGTCAGCAGGTCTCGCGCCGCGGGCGAGGGGAAGTTTCCGAGCGCCAAGAGCGCGTTGCCACGCTGCGTCGGGAGGGCTACCGGATCGGTCGCGACAGCGAAAAGCTCGTCCGCTGCGCCCGGTCCGAGCGCCGCCCAATCGGCGGCGGTCGGGGAGCTCTCGATGCCGGACAGGAGGCCGATGACCCGCGCGCGAAGCGCCTCATCGGCATGGGCGGAGTCGGCCAGAAAGGCCAGGAAGACCAGGTGCAGCATGGGCGCTCCGTTAATCGGTGTCGCGGTTGGGGATGAACGTGGCGGCCACTTCGAGCACGGCGGGGTCACCGTCAGTCTCGACCTCGAACCCGGTTTCGACGAGCAGGTCCTGCATTCCCGGGGGGTATCCGCACAAGCCGACGTCGAGGATGTAGGTCGAGCCCGGGCGGACCTCGCCGAGGTCGGCGGGGTAGTTTTCCTTGACGAAACCGGCGATGCAGAAGATGTCGAGGTCGGGTTCGGGGAGCGTCAGGTTGCCGTCCGTCTCGCCGGTGTTGGTGATCGAGAGCGTCATCCGGGCGTAGCCTTCGTCCGGCATCTCTGGCGGAAACACCACGATGCCGTACTCCAGGGTGGCCGGGTCGAAGCTGAACGACACCGGCTCGGGGCCACACCCCGCCAGGAGCAGCACCCATAGGCTCATTGGACGTCGGCCCCGTCGCCGGGGAATTCCTTCCCAGCCAACGCGTACCAGAACAGCCGGCGGATCTCGTGGTGGCCGCGGTCGTTGGGGTGAATGCAGTCGTCGTCGAACCAGACGCTGGAGTCGTCGGGGTTGTGGAACTCGTTCTCCGGGTCGTCCCCGTTGAAGCCGTGCCCGAGGAAGTGGCCGCGCATGTCGATCCACGCCACCCCGCGCTCCTGAGCCTGGGCCAGGGTCGCCGCGTTGGCCGTCGCCAGGGCGCTCAACACATCCTCCAGGTTCAGCCCGAAGAAGCACTCGTCGGCCTGCCCGACGTTGTCCGAGGGCTCGTACACGTTGGCCAGATACACGTAGGCGCCGTCGGGGAAGCGCACCGGGTCGTCGAAGTAGTCGTAGAACTTACCAAGGTTTTTGGTGATCTTCTCGACGGTCTTCTCGATGTCGTCCGTGTTCCCGATCAGGCCCTGCACGTCGTTGCCGGCGATGGTTACGACCACCGCCGTCGGCCCGGCGACGGTGTCGCCGAGGTCCTCGGTCACGTAGTCCAGTTGCTGCAAGACCAGCGACGAGGTGGTGGCGCCACCGCGCGAGTCGTCCACCACCTCGGGGAGCGATTCGTAGATCCCGCCGAGGTCAAGCCAGGTCGCATCGGCCCAGGTGTCGTCGTCGTTCTCGGCGAGGAGCTCCGTAAAGGCAAGCCCATTCTTGGTTGCGCCGCTGCCCGCGGTGATCGAGTCCCCGACGAAGATGACCCGCGCCAGGGATTCGGGGGCGTAGTCCTCGGGGAAGTAGCTGCCAACGAGCGGATCGAGGTCCACACTACCGGTGTCCTCGTCTTCCCCGGTGTCGGCCCCGTCGGCGGCGGTGTCGGCGATGGAGGTGTCCTGGACACAGGCGAGCAAGCTGAGGGCGAGGATGGTGGTCACGGAACCTCCGAGTCAGCGCCGTTATCATGCAACGGTGTCCCTGGGCGTCACCGTGCGGCGCGGATCGACTCCAAGCACACGGGTCCTTCGGTGTTGGAGACCCACAACCACGGCTGCGTCAGGGTGAGCGTGTCCTCGCGCCAGCGGCCGTCCCAGGCATCGGCACGTTCGGCAAGCGTCGCGATCGGTCCGAGCTCTGCTCCCTCCGCAAAGGCGATGGCGCCGCTCCGATCACGGAGCATGGTCCACCGCACAAGCCACCGCCCGACGCCCAGTTCCAAGCCCACCCGACCGGTCACGGGGCGGCACCCGTGGTAGGAGGGTAGCCCGTCCGCCCCCAGCGCCAGGATGGCCAGGCTCGCCTTGTTGGTGAGCGGCGGCGGTTCCCATCGCATCGCGACGCGCGCCTCGTCGGGCAGGTAGCCGAAGTCCAGGGTGGCCCCGTCCGCAACGCGGGCCAGCAGGGGGCCGTCCATGGTTCCGACCATGAAGCGGCCGCGGCGGGGCACGAAAGGAACCCCCATCAACGGGGCGAGGTCCATCACGTCGAGGTCCACGGCGATGAGCGCTGGTGTGGCTTCTCGCCCAAGCGTCTCCAGCACCGCCCCCTCGCGGTGCAGCGCGGCGCGGGTGAAGCGGGGGGAGCCGAGGCCCATCAGGTCAATGGGCCGGGGCACGCCGAAGAGCGAATACAGCCCCGCCTCGTGGGTGGCCACGGACTCTATCTGGCCGCGCATCAGGTCCAGCGAGGCCGCCAACGGCGCGCGAGCAAACAGGCGCGCGGCGGCCTCGGCATGAAGGGCGCGCGCCCGCGGCAGGCCCGTCAGCGCCATCGCCACTACCGCGCCCGTCGCCAGAAGCCCCGCGGCGCGCGCCCACCGTCCCGCGCACCACGTCTGCACCCCGACCACCGCCACCACCCCCGCCAGCGCCAGCGCCGGCTGGTGGTGGCGCATCGCCTGCCACGGAAGGTGCGTCGAGAACGGCGCCAGCCCGAGCAGCAGCCCCCATAAGGCCAGCAGTGGGCGCGCACGCGGACTTCGCACCACCAGCCCCACCGCGGCGACCGCGGCCGCCAGCCCCACGCCCGGGGCCATCACCACCGCCGCCACCCCTGCGTAGACCGGAAACACCTGATCGCGGAGGTTGTGCCAGTAGCCCTCGGCGAGCCGCCAGGGCGTCACCCACGGCAAGGCAAACATCGATTTCCCGATCATCCCCGCCGGTCGCCAGTCGTCGGTGTACACCCGCAGCGCCGCGAGCCCCCCGAAAAGCGGTAGCAACGCCGCCACCGCCTGGCTTCGGCTGAGCCCACCCCGTCCCACCAGCCCCAGCGCGCCGGCGGCTACCGTGACCACCGCGAGCTCCGGCCGGGCCAGCGGGAGCGCACCCAGGAGCGCCGCGGTGCCCCAGCTTCCGTCGCCCCAGCGCCGAGCCAGCCGCAGCAGGCAGCCGGCGGCGAGCGCCGAATCCATGCCGGCCACCGCCGACAGCGCCAGCGCCGAGCCGAAAACGGTCACTCCGCTCGCCAGCGCCGGCCACGCCGCCCCCCCGCCCAGCGCCCTCGTCAGCCGCGCCGCCTCCCACGACGCCCACACGAGCGTCCCCGCGCCGACGAGCCGCCCCACCGTCGAAAGCCACACCACGTCGTCCGAGACCGCCGCCAGCGGGACCAGCAACAGCGCGAAGAGCACCGAGGTCTCCCCCGACGACGGAACGCCCTCGCTCCACTGGAAGGGCAGCCCACGCACGAACTGCTGCGCGTAACGGAGGTGGATGTAGGCGTCGTCATAGGGCAGAAGCCACGACGGCGTCTGCGTCCCCGACAGGCCGGCGTCATTTGGCCAGGGAAGGATTCCGATCGCCGCGATCGCCACCAGGACGAGCGCCAGCAGCAGATCGGCGCGACGGTATCGGCTCACGGGGCGCAGTGTACCCCCTGGGCGACCGGGAGGGAGCGGCGCCGAGCGTCCGAATCACGCCCTCCGCTTTATGGATCCACCGCCACGAGCTGAGCGCTGTCCGAGAGCACGAGGCCGACCCCATCGGCGTAGTAGCGGGTGTCGCTGCCCGCGTCCGCGTCGAGGATGTGCACCTCGAGGGTGTCGAAGGCGCCAGCGGTGACCTTGCTCTTTGCGGTCGAGACCACGTCGAACTGGGTGCTGGAGGATTCGGTGCGCGTGGTTCCGAGACTGTCGCTGTAGAACCAAGCCGCATCGGCGGTCCAGGCGACCCCGGGCTCCAGGACGGCGGGCATCTCGAGCCCGGGGGGATCGTACTCCCAACGTGCGGTCCGGTCCGAAAGCGTGGCCGTCCGGGTCACGATCCACAGCCCATCGGCATCGCAGAGGTACGTGTCGGTCACGGCGGTGCTGGTGACCATGACCTCCTCGCTCCCGAGCGCCTCCAGGTGGCGAGACGAGGTGGACCCATCGGCGAAGGCCCCGTATTCCCACGTGCGACCGGCGGCGGTGAGGCCGGAGTAGGCCGGGCACACCGAGGCGGGTTCGGCCTCGGGAGCGCAGGCGATGAGCGCGAGCAGGAGCATCAGCCGCCCTTCGGTCAGCCGGCGGCGAACTTGAGCCGACTTCCCTCGGCGACGGCGCGGTACAGGACGTCGGACCGCTGCCGGAGGACGTCCTCCCACGTCGCGCGGCGCTCGCGCGTGCGAAGCCGCCAGCCCTCGACCTGGAGCCGGCGCGTGAGTGTCGCGACATCTGGTAGCCTCGGAAAGTCGACCCGCGACGAGAACGCCCACCCCTCCCCAAGTCGGTACGCCCGCGCGACGTAGATGCCCGGCGGGCCCGATGCGGGCGTCATCCTGCCGCTCAACGGCAACTGCGGAACACCATCGACGTACAGGCACGGCGGCGCCCGATCCACGCGCCTGGCCGCCGCGACGAGGCGCGGGTCGCGCTCGTCCTCCATCCACGCATCGACGGCCCTTCGGTTGCCGACGAGATCGTCGATCCAGGCCAGCGCCGCGAGCACGCCGACCGAGGGGCGCTCGAAGGGATCGCTGGTGATGCGCTCAGTCTGCACGCCGAGGTCGGGAACCTCGTCCTCGACCATGTCGGCGAGCACCTCGTCGGCGAGGGCCACCTCGCACGGAAGCAGGCGCCGGCCGTCGTGGTGCGGCCGTAGATCGAGGCCGAGGCGGTCTCGGTGGGGAACCAGCGCGTCATAGGGCAATCTCCCCGCGAGCCAGGCCTGGACGTCGTCGTGGAAGGCACGGTCGGCCGTGGCGAACGCATCCGCCGGCAGCGTGCCCAGACCGAAGGTCTGGTAGTTCTCAAAGGAGCCGGGCCGGTAGAGCGCATCGTCGCCGGAGGCTGGATCGCCCGCATTGCCGGCCGCGATCATGGTTGGTTCCCCATGCCGCGATTCGGGACGCGCCGGCTCCCACGGCCATGAAACGCCGTCCCGTTCTGCGGCTGCGGGGATGGGGAGAGCGCCACGCACACCGCGTTAGCCAACGCGGGGGGCGCCGGGAAGTCCGGGTCCGGAGGCCGACGGCTTGCCGGCGGCCGGAGGGAATGGCGCGGTAGGGGAAGGGGCGAGGGCCCCTTCCCCCGTTGCGTGATAGCGGGCGGCGGCCGCGAGGTGTTGGTCGCGAACCCACCCGGCGAGCGTCGAGGGCTCCTCAACGACCACCGCCGCGCCGAAGCCGAGGAGCCACTCTCGCAGCTCGGGCGCGTTGGCTACGCGCATCCGGAGCCGGACACCGCCATCCTCAAGCGGCTCGAGCGAGGCGGTGGCGTGCCAGTGGCGTTCTCGGATGTACGGCGCCGCGTCGGCGGTGAAGCGGGCGACGATCAACTCCGGATTGCCCCCAAAGATCCCAAAGGCATCGCGCGTGGTTTGCGTTGGGTGCCAATCGGTCGGGTACTGAAAATGCTCCCGACGAAGACGAGAAAATCGGACGAAGCGCTCCACCGCGTAGGTCTTGACCCGCCCCTCCGCCACGTCGCGGGCAAAGAGGTACAGGCCCTGACGGTACACGCCGAGGGTGTAGGGTTCCAACCGGTAGACCTTCGCAACCCCGCGGAGCGGACGGTATTCGGCGTCCGCCGGGTTGGAGAAGAGCAGGGCCGACACCACCTCGTCCAGGAGGTCTCCATCACGCGCGTAGTCCTTCCGGTGTTCGGGAACCGCCATGAACTTGCGGTCCAGATGCAGACCCGCTTCTTGCGGGAACCGGCCGATGGCGGGCCCGAGCCGCTCGATGGCATCGTCGATGTCCGAAGCGAAGGAGGTGCCGTCGAGGAAGGTGAAGAGCGTACGGCCGAAGTGGAGGGAGATCGCCTCGGCCAACGTCAACTGGACGCCGGCGCGCGCGTAATTGCGGTCGAGCTCGATGTTGCGGTTGGCGTGGTAGCCGTCCTCCACGACCGGAATCCCCATTTCCTGGAGGTCCTGGAGGTAGCGACGCAACGTGCGCGCATCGAGCCCGAAGCGACCCATCAACTCGAAGGCGGTGATGCCACCGCGCCGCTGGAGCATCTGCAGGATGCGCACCAACTTCTGCGACTTGTTGAGCGAGCCGTCGTCCATCCGCCCGACGCGTATCAAAGTTTTCCCGATCCGACCATTTTTTGGCGGGATTGGGGGTGAAGATGTTTTCGAGAGTTGATCTCGAACGGATGTTCAGGTATACGGAATGGGTGTTCAGTACAGGGACAGGATCACATGAACCGGACCAAGGGAGGCTCAGATGCTCGACTCGATGCTGCAGGGTGAAGTAGTGGGAACCATGCTGATGGTGGTGGCGCTCGTCGGGGGCGCCGTGGTGGCGCTCTGGCTCTTGCCATGGTCCGAGGCCGAACTCGCGGAGGCGGACGCGGACGCGCGCGCCGTCGCCAGTCACCTCACCGCCGGCTTGCGGCCGCAGGAGCGCCAGATGGCGGGGGTCCCGGGGCGCTGACGCACAGGCGGACGGCGCTGTGGGCCGTTCTGCGGCTGGGCGGGATGGGGAGAGCGCGCCACGCGCCACGCGCCGGAAAGCGCAGCTTGGAGGCCGGAGGGCACGGCGCGGTAGGGGAAGGGGCGTGTGCCCCTTCCCCCTGCTTCTTGATAGTTACGCATGCCGTCGCGACGCCGGCTCATGGGGCCATGAAACTCGCGAGCGGCATGCGGTCTGCAGGGATGGGGAGAGCGCCGCCCGGGGCGCGCTATTTACGCGACTCGTCCGGGAAAGTCCGGGGCGCCGCAGGCCGGAAAGCGCAGCTTGGAGGCCGGAGGGCACGGCGCGGTAGGGGAAGGGGCGTGCGCCTTCAGAACAGACCCGGGCGTGCTCGCGAAAACTGATCCACCGGCGGCGGCGGCAGGTGCGACCGAAGTCGCAGGGTGAGCCACCACCGAGCGACTTCGGTCGCAGTGGCGCCGACTTCGGTCGCGGCGGCGGCGAGTGTGGCGTGCTGGCGGAACCTGTCGCGGCGCTGCCTTACGGATCAACGCGGTGAATATCTCAGCGGTCGTGGTGCGGCGCTCGGCAGGTGCGACCGAAGTCGCAGGGTGAGCCACCACCGAGCGACTTCGGTCGCAGTGGCGCCGACTTCGGTCGCGGCGGCGGCGGGTGCGACCGAAGTCGCAGGGGCGGCGACGAAGGAGCGAGACGCGA
>CANLGL010000106.1 GCA_947490345.1 Deltaproteobacteria bacterium | reverse complement strand
GTGCGGCGCGGGTAGGCTATGATCCGGTCCATGGTCAGCCACGACTTTGCGCGCGGGACGATCCGGGGGCTGCCACCCTCGGTCGTGGGCGCAGCCCGGAAGACCGGGAAGTTGCCAGAGGGCGCGATCCCCGCGCTCATGGTGGATTCCTGGAACGCCGTGCGCGCACAACAGAAGAACGCGTTTGTCGGGCTGACCGTGGCCGACGTCCAGCGCATGCGCTGGGGTTTTGAGACAGAGGGGCAGAGGCGGGAGGCGTGGGAGGTTTTTGCGGGGAAGGGGGCGGTGCCGCGGAGCGTTCCCATCGCGAATTGGAAGTGCGCGTGCCTTGCGGCCGGCTCCGCCAATGGACAACCCTGCGGATGGCGCAGCGAGGGTGTGATCGAGGATGCGGGTGCGTGGATCTACGACGCAACCCACGACTTGTGCGAGGCCAAGGGACGGTGCACGCGAAGCTGGCCCTGCCGGTGCCACGAGACGGGATATTCGGCCGAACCCTGGACTGCCGACGAACTGACCACGGCCTGCGGCTTGGATGGGCAGGAGGACCGCGGTCGCGCCGACGTAGAGTGCTTCCCGTCTGTCGGCGAGTGTGAATGCCGGGTGTGGTGCGTCGAGGAGGGGCGGAGTTACGCCACGGGAAAGTGGGGAGCTTTGCCCCAAAGAGGAGTCTGTCCAACTGGCCCAGACACCGCCGCGGACGACACAATTATTGAGGGCGCGTGTGACAAGCCCAGGCTCGTGGCCCTCCAGGACGACTTGCAGGAGGAGCGCGCGAGGCTGCTGGAACAGTGGGGGCGCGCCAAGGAGTGGGTAGGCGAAATGGTGGTGGAGGAGTGGGAAAACCTGGTGGCTCCGGGCGGGGTGGGGGGCGCCGGGGGTGTGGGCGGAGGAGGAGCACGTAGCGGCGCACCGGGCTCAGCCAACGATTGTCGATCGGCCTCGCCGCCTCAGCTGCCATGTGAGGAACTGATTGACGATGAATATTATGATCGGGACTCGCTAAGCCTGAACTACACTGAAGCCCGGCGCAAGATGGTCAAGAAGTACGGGCTCTCTCTTCGAAGCAAGCGACCTGCAACATCGGGGCCATGTCGAATTAGTTGGGACCACGAGCCTGGGTACCACGAGAGCGGCGCTGGCGATTTGTCACTCGGTTGCTGTCCTTGCTGCACCGAAGAGGACAATGAGAGCTATTGGGCTTGCCGGGCCATTTGAGGGAACCCAACGGGCACTTCGCGTCCCTCATGGACGTTGATGTCAGTCGCACCGGTCGCTGGGTCGCCTCGCTTGACCATGAGGGGGTGGCGATTTTGTGGCGTGCCGGCAACCCCCCGGTGCCCACGTTGATGGGTGGGCTGTCCGCTTCCGCGATCGCCAGGACGGGGCTTCCCGAATCCGGCGTGGACGGGCCGCTTTGGCGCCAGCCCACGGCCAAGCGCGTGGCGGTCGTGGGGAACGGCGCGGCGTTGGTGATCTACACCGACGACAATCAAGCCGTGGTATGGCGGCGGGGGGGCGGCCGACCGCTGCGCCTCGCGGGGGCGGCGCTGGTGCTCGCGGTCGGCCGCGACGAACTCCGGTACGTGCGGGTCCGCGGGCGCGGTTGTGAACTTGTGAAGCATCGCCGGGGGCGGCTCACCGTGCTGGCCAAACTCTCCGCGCCCCCCCCTGGCTGCTTGTGGTTGAGCTTCGCGGGGCGACGGGAGTTCTACGCGATCTCGGAGACGGACGTTTATCGTTGGACGCTTCCAGGCCTGTGCGCCTCCCGGCTACCGGCGCCGCCTGGCGTCGCGTTGTGCCCCGACGCTTCACAGGCGTACCGGGACGGACCTCAGCTCCGGCTACCCTTTCGTTGCGTCAACGTGCACACCGGCCGCTGGGCGGTCACGGGTGAAGCGTTCTTCGGGGGCCAGGCACAACGCCTGGCAAGCGGTGTTCGGGTGTCGAGCGTCAGTCGCCCCCCCGGCGTGTTGGTTGAGGGGGACGCTCGTTGGCCAGCGGCGCCGTTCGGCGTCTTGGAGAATCGCGTCATCGGGATTCGATCCACGAAGTCGGGACCGGTAGCGCTGCTGTCGGACGGCTCTATCCTTGGGACTCCTGTGGCGGCGCCTTCCCCGCCACCCCCACCGGGCACCCGAACACTACACGCGGATGACGACGGCGTTTGGAGCGCATCCCAGGACGGCGTGGTGACCCGCTCGTCCGGCGGGACGCAGACCTCGTGGTCCGTGGGTGACCCCCACCGGGAATCGGTTCAACTGCGCGTCGCAGGGCAGGTTGTTGTTGCGTGGTGGTTCGGCCGGACGCGAAGAATCGCCCGGTTGTGGCCGGGCGGGCGGGCGCTCATTTTCGAAGACCTGCCCGAGCGCATCCTGGCGGTCGCATTTGCCGCCGATGATCGGGTAGCGATTTCCTGCGATGGTCGTGTTCAGGTGAGAGACTCGCTCGGCAGGGTGGAGCTGGACTGGCGGGAAGACTCTGGCTGGATCACGTCTCCGTGCTTCACCTCCGATGGGCGAGGCATCTGGCTGCACCGGCGACAGCAGTATGCCTGCTATCCATTGGTCAGCACCTCGGACGGTCGGCTACCAAAGCCGATTGGCCCCCCCCTTCGGATGCCGGGACAGGTCGCGGCTGCGGCGAGCTGCGAGCGGCGCGTCGTGCTCGCCGTCGTGGGCCTGCCGGTACTGGTGTGGATCGACCTCGAGGACAGTTCGTTCTGGACCGAGGCGATCGTCGGTCCGGTTTGTCTGCTGACATTTTCCGCGGCGGGCACCCGGCTCTACGTTGGCACAGAAGACGGCCGCGTCCTCTCAAGAAAAAACTCATGACTCTCGAACGTCACTCGACGCCCCCCCCTACAAATCCACCCGGCTCCCCAACTCCAAAACCTGATGCGGAGGAAAGGAACGATGAACGCTTTTGCCGAAGAAGCACCCCACAAGGGTAGCCCCGCTCGCGGCGCCGCGGCCACAGCATCGGCTGGCCGTACGTCGCGCTTGAGCCCAGGAGCTGGGTGTCCACCCAGCGAACACCATCTCCCCCGCCGATGACGGCGCAGGTGACGCTGGGTACGGGAGAGTCCGATGCCTCGTGTCAAATCGCTTCCTGCCAAGCGTTCGGCGGCCGTGGAGCGTTGGGTGGCGCTTGCGGCGGCGTATGACAAATCGAAGTTGACACTGCGCGCGTTCGCCGCGCTGCACGAGGTCAACGCGCACTCGCTGTCGTGGTGGCGCCGCCGGCGCCAGGCGACACCGTCGGCTTCGGGCTTCGTGGAGGTCGCGCGCCCGGCGCTCTCCGCGCCGGCGCCGGCAGCGTTGCATTGGGCGCCGGCGCCGGTGGCCGCGCCAACGCTACGGTTGGAGCTGCCCCGGCTGGGGGCGAGGGTGCCGGTGCCGGTGGGCACCGACCTGGCGTGGCTTCGCGACGTGCTCGGGGCGCTGGAGCTGTTGCGCATCAAGGCCTCCGACCGCCGCAACCAGCGCTACGACGAGGCGGAGGCCGCGGTGATCCCGCTGCCGTTCATCTTCGTCGAGCCTGCGCCTCCGCCGCGTCGGCCCCAGCCCGAACCGGTCGAGCCCGAGGTGATCGCGCCGAAGGCACGCCAGCCGGCCAAGCGCCGGAACCTCTCCCAGCCGAGCGCGCGCCCGGTCCGGGTGTTGCGCTGCGCCATCGACTCGGCCACGCGCTGTGCGCGTTGTGGTGGCCCGTTGAAGGTGTTCGCGGTTGCCCACGGCTACCGTCTCGAGTGGGTGCGCGGGCACTTCCAGACCCCCGACATCGAGCGCGAGCGCGGCGCCTGCCCGGGCTGCCCCGCGGCGGGGGTCCTGGTGGCGCCACCTCCGAGCTTCGCGTTGCCCAAGGTGATGTGTGGCAACGGACTGCTCGCCCGGGTCCTGGTCGACAAGTTCGCCGACCGCATCCCCTTGAACCTCCAAGCCAAGCGCATGGCGCGCGAGGGCGAAGAGTTCTCCACCACGACGCTCTCCGATTGGGTGCTCCACGCCGCGGCGCCCGGGCTGCTCGGTCGGATCGCGGCAGCCATCGACGAGCGGCTCAGATTCCTGGCGTTGGATCGGAGCGGGATGAAAACCTATAGTCCCCACCTTGACGATCCTTGCGCGCCCAGGACCTCCACGTTAGCCGGCGCTGCTCTCAGGTGGTGCAAGGTGTACGCAGTCGTAACTACGGGCGGCAAACAGTATCGGGTGTCCGAAGGGACCCAGCTCGTGGTCGATCGGCTCGCCGCCGAAGTCGGCTCCACGATGGAGTTCACGGATGTGCTCATGATCGGCGGGGACAGCCCAAAGGTCGGGGCTCCCCACGTCGCCGGCGCGCGGGTCAAGGCCACGGTGGTGGCCCACGAGTCGGGCGAAAAGACCGAGTACGTGCGCTACCTTCATCGGCGCCGCACCCGCACCCAGAAGAACGGGCGTGCGAAACTCACCATCCTCCAGATCAACGGGATCGAGGGCTAAGCCATGGCACACAAAAAAGGTCAAGGAAGCTCGCGCAACGGTCGCGACTCCAACCCCCAGTACCGCGGGGTCAAGGTCGGCGAAGGCGAGGCCGTCACCGGCGGCTCGATCCTGGTCCGCCAGCTCGGAACCAAGTTCCATGCGGGCAAGAACGTTGGCATCGGTCGTGACTGGACGCTCTTCGCGTACGTCGATGGCAAGGTGAAGTTCGAGTCGCGCGCCAACAAGAAGCTCATCTCCGTCTACCCGGCCGAAGCGAACTAGCTCCGGGCTACGTCGGGCCGATGATCAGCAGGCGAGACGCGCTGGTGGGGGCATCCGCCGCGCTCTTCGCGCCAAGCCTCGCCTGGGCCGCGTCCTCGCGCCTCAACCCCCGGTCCATCGCCGTGGGTGATGTCGGGCCGCGCTCCGCAGTCCTCTGGGCGCGGGGCCGCAGCGCGGGCCGCCTCTGGGTGCAGCTCAGCGACAACCCCGGGTTCCAGAACCCGCGCGAGCTACGCGGGCCGGCGGCAACGGCGGCCACGGACTTCACCGCCCGACTGGTCGTCAACGACCTGCCCTGGAACCAGCGCATCTGGTGGCGGGCCACGGTGGAGGGGAACGACGCGCCGGGCGAGTGGATGAACGGCACCTTCCGCACCGCGGGCCCCAATCGTGACGTGCGGTTCGCGTGGGGCGGCGACACGGGGGGGCAAGGCTTCGGCATCAACGACGACCGTGGGGGGATGCGGATTTTCGACGCCATCCGCCAGGCCGCGCCGGATTTCCTTGTGCACTGTGGCGACCTCGTCTACCACGACGCGCCGATACGGCCGGTGGTCGATACCCCAGGCTTCAAGGGGACGTGGCGCAACCTGGTCACCCCGGAGGTGGCCAAGGTGTCAGAGACGCTGGACGAGATGCGTGGGCGCTATCGTTACAACCACATCGACGACAACTTTCGGACCCTGCTCACCGAGGTCCCGGTTTTGCACACCTGGGACGACCACGAGGTAAAAAACAATTGGTATCCGCGGATGACCCTCCGTGATGGAAGGTACCGCGCTGGCAACGTTGCCGCCCTGGTTCCGAATGCAAGAAGGGCGTTCCGTGAGTACACGCCACTTGCGCCTGGTCCAATCTATCGAAAAGTACCATACGGGCCGCTGTTGGATTGTTTCCTGCTCGACACCCGGAGCTTTCGCGGCCCCAACTCAACGGGACAGCAGTCCTGGTATGGCCCCTCCGCGGAGTGGTTGGGGGCATTCCAGCGGGACTGGCTCAAACGCGAGCTGCGCGCCTCGACTGCTCGGTGGAAGGCGGTCTTCTGCAGCATGCCGCTGGGACTGATGAGCCGCGACGCCCAAGGCATCTGTGAGAACGTCGCCAACGGTCCGGGAGCGGCGCTTGGGCGCGAGCTCGAGGTGGCTGAGATACTCTCCTATAGCCAACAGCACGGGGTTCGTAATGTGGTTTGGTTCACCGCCGATCTTCACTACGCAACCGCGACGCACTACTCGCCGACGCGGGGCGCGTTCAAGAACTTCGACCCGTTCTGGGAGTTCATGGCCGGTCCACTCAACGCGGGTACGGGTCGCATTCACAAACTGGACGACACCTTCGGCGCGCGCACCGAGTGGGTCTCCATCGCGCCGGACCTCGCTCGCCACGCGCCGCCCAGCGAAGGGCACCAGTTCTTCGGCGTGGTCGACATTGACACCGCGTCGCAGCACCTGACGGTCCGCTTCTTCAGCGAGGCCCAGACCGAGCTGACCAGGCTTACTTTGCCCCCCCATCGCCCCCGATGATGCTGCTGCTGCGGCTCGCCGCCTGCTCAACGTGGTTTGTCGAGGACGACGGCGTCGAGATCACAGTCACGAACGAGGTCGCGACGCCCTACCGTGAGGGTGGTCCCGACGTCGTACTGATCGTTCTGGACACGCTGCGGGCCGACCACTTGTCGCAGGCCGGCTACCCACTGGAGACCAGCCCCGGCCTCGACAAGCTCTCCGAGCGTTCGGTTCGTTTCGAGAGCGCCTGGGCACCATCGCCGTGGACGGTGCCGAGCACGACCAGCATCTTGACCGGCCAGCACCCCCTTCGTCATCAGTTGCGGCGGTACGGAGATGTGCTCTCGCCAGACGTAAACACACTGGCGGAGCGGGTGCGATTGGCAGGCTGGCATACATTGGCGTGGTCGTACAATGTCAGCGTGGCTCCTCGGCTCGGGCACGCCCAGGGCTTCGACAAGTTCACCAAGAACACCGGAAGAGTTCTTGGGTATCTCCCCGCCGGTCGCATGACCCAACACGCGATCGATTGGGTCGGCACGCCAAGGACAGAGCCGAGCTTTCTCTATCTCCAACCGATGAACTGTCATGGTCCCTACCGGGTGCCGAAAGCGGACCGGAAGCGATTGCTCGGACGGCCGCCTGATCCGCGCTTTGTCTACTACGCGGGACCCATGGGTCGGATCCTGAAAGGTTCGCTGCTCTCGGCGCGTGACCGGGTGGACGAAGCCTACTTGACCAGCCTGAGAGAGCAATATGACACCGCCATTCGCTACGAGACCGACCAGATCGGCCTGTTGATTGATGCGTTGGACGACGCGGGGCGCTTGGATGGCGCGTTGGTCATCCTCACCTCCGACCATGGCGAGGAGTTGTTCGAACATGGTGGGTTCTCCCACGGCTACTCGCTCCACCAGGAGGTTCTGCACGTTCCGTTGTGGGTGAAATTCCCGGGGCAGCGGACCGAGGTTGTAGTCACCGATCCGGTGTCAACCGTAGATGTCACTCCCACGGTCCTGGATGTCCTGGGGGTTTCTGACACCTCGCTCGACGGCAGGTCGTTGGCGCCGTACCAGGCCGGGTCGGGCGCCCTGCCGCCGCGGCCACTGCTCTTCGACGTGCACTGGCCCAAGCGAATCGTCGCCCAGGGCGTGAGCGACGGCGGCTGGAAATATCTGCGAATCGACCATGACTATCAGGGACGCCGCGGCACCGAGGAGCTCTTCGATATAGTCGCGGACCCCGATGAGCTGGTGGAGCTGTCAGGGGGAGAGCCGGCCCGCATCGCGTCGATGCGCAGCTTGCTGGAGGGGTTGGTGGGGCAATTCAGTGGAGGGGTGCTTCCGGCCAATGTGCTCAGCGAGATGGACCGTGAACAGTTGGAGGCGCTGGGGTATTTGGAGTAGAGTAAAGACGTCGTCGATGGAGGCCTCTGCTCGCCAAGGCGATGGCACGAATGCGAGCCACCACCAATCACGTTCGCTGGCCACCCCCCCCTCGCCTGGCCGTGTCAACTGCCTGTCGGAGGGAGCCGACAAGCGTCGTAACCGCGGACATTACTCGATGGGTGGGGCCTCACCCTGGCCGTTGTGTCCGCGCGAAGCGGTTGCGACGAGGTCAGGCGCCGTAGTCGGGTCGGCAGCAGCGCGGCCGTGTGTCAGAAAATCAAGGTTCGCCCATGGGGCGGTGATTGACGCGCGGCGTCGAATAGCCCAATGGAGCCGACGAACGTCGCAACCACGGACATTACTCGTAGGGTGAGGCCTCACGCTACCCGTTGTGTCCGCCGCCGAAGAGCAGCCGATGGGCATCGCGAGCACCGCCCCGCTGCGCTGCCGACCAACCTAGAAACAACAGGTCTAGGCTGGTTCTCTTGAACGCCCCATCGATCTTGCTATTTCATCGTCTTTACCTGGGCAAAACCGCCCGATACGGATCGCGCTGCGGCGCAGAGGGGGGCGGCCGCCGCTTCGCGTCGCCGGGCTCTCGTTCCGGGCCGGCGGCCTGAGGCCCCCGGGCCCTCCACTCGCTCCCTGCCGCGCGTCGTGTCGCGATATCTATTTCGATACGATGTCGCGACAACGCGACAACTTGTCAAGAAAATGTCAGGCCGTTGGCCGGGGAGAGAGAGAGAGAGAGTACGCAAACGATCGAGGTGTACGATGGTTCGTCGCGGATTCAACCCCTTCGCATGTGTTTTCACCCGGGCCGACATCAGCGCCACCACGGGCATCCGCTTCTTTCCGTGCACGGCGGTGCGGCCCACCGCCGACATCAAGGCGGTTCACGCGATGATGGACGCGCTGAACATCACCGGCGACACACGGCTGACGTTCGGCTACTTGGAGAGCGACGAACCCGACATCTTCACCGGTCCGCCGACGGTCATCGATGGCAACTTTTCCCGAACGACCGATGGCTTCAGCGGGACCGCGGGCTACATCGGCGTCACCTTCACCAAGGCCTATGTGGTCTTTGGGGTGATCACGCGGAACAATTCCGCCGATCCGGCGAAGATCGAGCTCTGTTGGGTCTCGACCCGCTTCGACACCCGGGCCTGCTGAGCGGCGCCATGCCCAAGTGGACCGATGGGGGTGCGGCGCTGCTGATGACCCCACCCGCAGGAGTCGTCACCACCTCGGATTCGACGATCTGCGTCGAACGAGTGGAGGACATCCTGGATCCGGACCCGTTTTCCACGCATGGCGGCGCCTCGCAGGTGAGTCATCGGCTCTGGATGTACGGGGTCGGAGTCGCGAGCGTGTCTGCGTACACCGACAGCACCCCGGCGCCGGGCACCCCGACGCAGTCGGCCAACATCGTCCGGACCTATCTGCCGCAGGCCTTGGTGTCCGGGCAATGGAACATCGCCTACGTCCAATCCAACGAGGTGACCGACGGCAGCACCGCCGGGGCCGCGCGCTACGTGTTCGACCTGCAGAACACTGCATTGCAGAGCACAGCGATCCCCAGCCAGACGGAGCCGCGGTCGTTCGATGGGCATTTCAAGTCGATGGCAGTGTACAAGGACCCCCACGTCTTGCAGCTCAAGAACGGGAGGGGGTGGTTGATGCTGCTCGGGCGGTACACGCAGGTCAAGGGGAAAGAGACGGACCCGGACGTCGTGTTCGGGCCGGGCGGGCCCACTCCCGACCATGAGAACAGCTCAGCGGCGATTGTCGGCTATTGGTGCGCTTCGCCCACGTTCACCGGCAGCGTGAAGGGGCCGTATTTCCTGGTGGCCCGATACCACGATATTGCGATCAACGGCGCGAACGAGCAGGTGCCCCTTTGGTTGGGCGTGCCCGCGGCCTGCGAGCTGGAAGTCGATGGTGAGCAGTGGTTGTATGTGTACTACACGGCGGAGCTGACCAAATACGCCAACGCCACGGAGTTCGAGGAACACAACGATGCAACGGCCTTTGTGCCCGGCACTTACCTCAAACGATTCCCGACGTGGCACCTTCCGTGGGGGAACGTGTTCGAGGTCGCGCTCGACAGCACGACGGCGGTCAAATACGAACTGGCCTCCACGGACGAGACGCTCTGGAACAGCAAGAGTGGACTGCACGAGGTGGAGGGCGAGAAACTCGGCAAGGTGAACATCTGGGTCGCCGAGGGCTGGCCCTGGTATACCGGCGAAGCGCCCCAAATGAACGGGAACGCCCTGATCTGGGACGTCTACGAAGAACTCAAGGATGTCGATGCCGTACCTGTCGTGTTCGACGGCGGCGTCGCGCTGTACTTCGCCGGCAATCACTACGCGGACGGCGCGACCACCCGTCGTTACGGGTGGGGTGTCTGGCGAGCGGTGATGGGGCCACAGGCCTATGAGCGGGCCTATGGCACCGACTTCGTCGTCCGGCCGGTGACGGCGGCCGACCACGGCGGCGACTACGACATGGTGGCCCGATCGAATCCCACCAACGTGGCCGGCAACTGGAACGGCGATTCCCAGACGCGGTTGGACCCCGACCCGGTGCGCCTGCCGTCCGGTGAGTGGATCGTGTTTTCTGGGTCGCAGGGACCAAAGGGGGCAAACCCTTTCCCCCTGGAACGCTTCGAGGCCGCTGCAGCGACCGCCGAGGCGAACTTCGCGGACGCCTGGGCGTGAGCGTGCTCTTCCTCTTCGGTGGCTGCCCAGAGGCGGATGTACCCGACTCCGCCGGCGACAGCATCATCGACCAGGACGGGGACGGCTGGCAGCCGCCCGAGGACTGCGACGACCTCGACCCGCTTTCCTATCCTGGGGCCATCGACGATTACGGTCCGTTCGACCGTATCGATCAGGACTGCAACGGCAGGGACGGACCGTTCTTCATCAGGGTGCTCGGCCATGACTACGCCGTCGCCGGTGACGTGGATCGCGACGGTAGAATGGACCTCGTTGTGCACACCAGCGTCGACACTTCGTACCGGACCCACCTCTTCTTCAGCAGCCATGACTGGGAGTACCCCGCCGACCTTTCGTTCTACGAGTTCAACGCCAGAGGCGTCGGTGACCTCGACGGTGACTCCCTCGTCGAGATCGCCGCCGTGTGGCGAGACACGTTGTATTTGTACCTCGGTGCCGACCTGCTGAATGTTC
>CANLGL010000105.1 GCA_947490345.1 Deltaproteobacteria bacterium | reverse complement strand
GCAACGACACCGAGGAGGCCGAGGAGGACTTTCTTCATTGGGAAACCTTGAGTGGGCGCGTGCTATCGCGCACGCCGCGGACTGACAAGGACGCGCAAAGCCACCCTACTCCGGAGCGCGGTCGCTGATTCCGGCGTCGAGGAGCACCGGCGATGCGTCGCTGGGAACGCTCAGTTCGATGACAAGTGTGCGGCCGATCGGCCCGGCCGGTGGCGCAGGCAGTGGGACGGAGGTCCCGGCAAGCACCGCGGCGATCGCGACTTCCCCGGCAAAGAGCACGTCGTCACCCCGCGAGACACGCACCCCGTAGCTGCCGGTGGGCGGCGCGGGATCGTTGGTGTCGCCGCTCAGCTCCAAGGCGCGGGGTGGCCCGGAGAGGCTGCGATGTTGCTTGGGCCCGAGCTCGGCGGTGAGCGTGTCGCCAGGGAGCAGCCACTGCTGCTGATCGCAGCGCCGGCTGTCACGGAAGGCAAGGGCGTAGGCGCGACCGTTGGCGCCCGGCTCAGTGCCGTCGCTGGTCGCGTACCACACGAGGTTCTCGTGGTGGTGAGTGCGCAGAAGACCAGGACGATGTTTGGGAACGGCGTCCGCGACCACCCCTGGCAGCGCGATCCCGTTCTCGGTGACCTCGTAGGCGGTACAGCCCACGGTGTTGACGAAGGGAACCCGGAAGCGGCCACCCTTGCCCAGCGGGCCCAGGTCCACCGCCTCCGGCACCGGCGGCGGCGCCGCGTAGGTCGGCGGCTCGGCAAACACCGGGGCGACGTGCGCTGGCGCCGGGCGCACCGCCCAGATCGGCGCGTTGCCCGCGTCCAGCGTCAGCTCGTCGACGAGGATGAACGAACTGGCGGCGCTGGCCCGGACCTCGACGACCAAGGGGCCGGGGGCTTGGATCCGCAGCGTGGCCCCCAGTACGCCGGCGCCGATCTCGGTGAGCGCGGCCGTCTCGCCGCCCACGACCAGGGTGGCCTCGGGCGGCTCGGCGCCGAACGAGTTCGCGCGCACGCGGATGTGCACGGTGCCCGGCTCGGGCGCCTCGGCCCAGCTCCACACCAGCGCGCCGCCCGGGTACACCCAGTGCGCCGCGGTCCGTCCGCCCCGCAGCACCGCGTCGGCCGCCAGCTGCAGGGTCGGCTCGCCCGCCTCAGGAGCCGGAGCGGACACCGTCAGGGTCTTCCCCACCATCGCCCAGGTGCTGGTGCAGCCGGTCAGCTGCGCCCGACCGCCGGCCGGCTCCAAGGCGGTGTCCGCGAGGAGCGCGACCAGCGGCGACGACGCGTTGGTGCCCGAGCTGAAGAGCTCCTGGGTGCTGATGGGCGGCAGTCGCGGATACGTCGTCTTGCGGACGCACTGGTTACTCGCGGTACGACCGGGAGCGAGCTGCTTGGGTAGCGGACCGGCCACGCGCGTGACCGTGGGCGGGATGTGGGGTCCGCGGATGTTCGCGCCCAGGGCGCCGATGTCGCGGAGCGCCTCGCCCGCAGCCAGTGAGAAGACCGCTGCACCCTTGGGGCTGAGGTGGCGTCCGTCGCGGTAGTACCGCGCCGGGAAGGACAGGTCGCGCAGGTCGACGAAGCCGACGTCGTTGTCGTGGAGGTAGCGCACCACGGCCGCCTCACCGGCGGGGGACAGCCGCTGCCCGTACGGCTTCTCCGGGCTCACCGGGGGCAGCACGACGGCCATCTCCGACCCGTTTCGCTGGGCCAGCTCGACGAGGTCGGGCAGGAAGGTGAGCGCGGGGTCATCGAGCCCGACCGCCAGTCGCACCTCAGCGTCCTCGCCGTCCTCCACGCCCGGCAAGAGGCGCACCTGGGCCTCCATACCGTTGGCCTGCTGGGCGGCGAAAACGGTGTCGGCGGCGGCTGTCGACAGCGCCTCGCCCTCGCCGCCAAAACTGAAGCCGACAAAACCCCTGCGGACGGCGGCGACCCACCGGTCGCGGAGCTGGCCACGCTGGGTCACCGCCAGGCGCCACGGGTCGCTGGCGGAGGGGAGCCCGCCCTTCTGGGCCAGGGGCTCGTCCACCTCGGCGGAGAGCTCAGCCAGCACCGAGACCCGCTCGGTGGGGACCCGACCCTGCATCATCGTGCCCATGGTCGCGACCAGCACGACGAGGCGTGGCTTCGCCCCGTTTCGATAAACACGGTCCTTGAGGATCGCGTACCACATCGCGCTTGCGGAGCCGGGCTCGCCAAGCACCGAGATGCGCAAGTCAGGCTCACCGAGCCCCGCGGCAAGCTGCACGGGGTTGGTGTTGGTCACGCAGAAGGACGAGCCAAGGGCGACCAGCTCGGGGTTCTTCTTCGCGACCTCGGCGTTCTGCGCCAGGACATGGAGGGAAGGGGTCCAGGGCTCGATGGCCGTCAGGGTGCGCGCGCCCACCCCGAGCACCACGGCCGGGCCCACGAGGGCCGCGAGCCCTGCCATGAGGGCGGCGCCTCGTCCAAAGCGGGCCGGCCGGTCGATCATCAGCCGACCGCGAGCATTCCGGGGTTCTCCACGTACCCACGCAGCGCCTGCAGGAAGCGGGCTCCCAATGCCCCGTCGATCACCCGGTGATCACAGGTCATGGTCACGCTCATCCGCCACTGCGCCACGACCACGCCGTTGACGACCGCGGGCACCTGCGCCGCGCTGCCCACCGCGAGGATCGCCGCTTCGGGGGGGTTGAGGATGGCGGTGAACTGCTCGATGGCGAACATCCCCAGGTTGCTGATGGTGAAGCTACCACCGGTGTATTCCTCGGCCAACAATTTGCCTTCTTTGGCACGAGCGGCGAGCGCGCGCACCTCGGCGCCGATCTCCACGATCGACTTCTGATCGGCGTCGCGCACCACCGGGGTGATGAGCCCGTCGGGCAGCGCCACCGCCACGCCGACATCCACGCTGCCCTTCTGGACGATGGTGTCGCCCGCCCACTGGGCGTTGACCGCCGACACCTCCCGTAGGGCAGCAGCCACGCAGCGGACGAGCACGTCGTTGAGCGAGATCCGCGCGCCGTCCTTGCCGGCGCGGCGCGCCACGGCGTCCTTGAGCGCCACGGCCGCGGTCGCGTCGAACGACGTCGTCAGGTAGAAGACAGGCACCTGCTGGTGGACCTCGGTCAGGCGCCGCGCGATGGTCTTGCGCATCTGGGTGACGCGCGCCGCCGAATCGACCCCGCGCGCGGGTCCCCGCCCGCTTACCGAGGCCGCTTCTACATCGGCGGCGACGATGCGACCGCCGGGGCCACTGCCGCGCACTCGCGACAACTTCACGCCCGCTTCTTCGGCCAGCTTCCGCGCCAGGGGCGATGCCATCACCCGCGGCGACGGCGACACGAAGGTCGGGCGCGCTTCCATGAACGAGGCGTCGAGCGTGCGGCCGTGCCAGGCCGTCGCCTCGGAGTGGCCGGGCTCTCCAGCGGGGGCAGGGGAGGCTGCCGCCGGCGGGGGCGCCGACGCCGCTGTCGAGGCCGATGTCGATGTCGACGCCGATGCCGTTGCCGACGCCGATGCCGCCACCGCCGCGGTCGCGACCGCCGCTGCCGGGACCGGCGCATCCGCCGCCACAGGAGCCGCTGCGGACGTCATCATCGCCGCGTACTCGGCCACCAGTGCGCTGATGTCTTCGTCGGCCTTGAGGCCGATGATCGCGATCGGCTGGCCGGGCGGCACCTCCTGCCCTTCGGTGGCCAGGTGCTTCAACATCACGCCTTTGTCGAAGACCTCGATCTCCATCGTCGCTTTATCGGTTTCGACCGAGGCAATCGCCTGCGAAGACACGAGCGCCGAGCCCTCCGGGGCCAGCCACTTCCCGACCACGCCCACCGTCATCGTGGGTGAGGCTTGCGGCATGACGAAGAACTGAGCCATCAGGCCCTCCCAATGACCCGCCGGGCGGCGGTGACGATTCGTTCCGGATCGATGACCACCAACTTCTCCAGGATGGTCGCGTACGGTTCGGGCACGTCGCGATTACAGACGCGCAAAACCGGCGCGTCGAGCAGATCGAAGCAGCTCTCCATGATGCGCGCGCTGATTTCGGCCGCCACCCCGGCAAAGAGGTGTCCTTCCTGGACCACCACCACGCGGTGTGTCTTGGCCACGGCGTTGAAGATCGCGTCGTGATCGAGGGGGCGCAGCGACCGCAGGTCGAGCACTTGCGCCGAGATGCCTTCTTTCGCCAGCTCATCCGCCGCTTTGAGGCAGGTGTGGACCGGCTTGCCCCAGCTGATGAGGGTCAGATCGGTGCCCTCCCGCTTGAGGTCCGCGACCCCGAACGGGACGAGGTGCTCCCCGTCGGGGACCTCGCCCTTCCAGCCGTACATCAGCTCACTCTCAAGGAAAACCACCGGGTTGTTGTCGCGGATGGCGGTCTTCAGGAGCCCCTTGGCGTCGGCCGGGGTCGCCGGACACACCACCTTGAGCCCCGGAAAATGCGCGTACAAGCTGTCGACGCTGGTGCTGTGCTGGGCGGCGAGGTTCTCGGCGTGGCCGTTGGGGCCACGAAAGACGACAGGGCAGGGGTACTGCCCGGCGCTCATCTGGTACACCTTGGCCGCGCTGTTGATCACCTGGTCGAAGGCGACGAGGCTGAAGTTGAAGGTCATGAACTCGATGATCGGCCGCATCCCTGCCATGGCCGCGCCCACGCCCAGGCCGGCAAAACCCGTCTCGGCGATCGGCGTGTCGACCACACGGTCGGGACCGAACTCCGCGAGCATGCCCTGGCTCACCTTGTAGGCGCCATCGTAGTCGGCGACCTCCTCACCCATGAGGAACACGGTCGGGTCGCGACGCATCTCCTCGACCATGGCTTGCCGAAGGGCCTCACGCATTGCGATCATCGCCATTTCAGGAGCTCGCTGGGGCGTAGGTGTAGGCGTAAAGGTCGGCGGGGTCGGGCGGCAGCGAGGCGTCGGCGAACTCGTAGGCGTCCTTCGCGATCACCTCAACGCGCTCGCGCACGGCCTCCATTTCTGCGTCGGTGACGCCGAAGCCGCGGAGGCGCTCTTCGGTGATCGAGATGGGGTCGCTGTTCTGCTTGCGCTCTTCCAGTTCGCCGGGCTTGCGGTACTTGGCCGGGTCGCTCATCGAGTGGCCGCGGTGGCGGTAGGTCATGACCTCGACGATGACGGGGCCCTGGCCCGACCGCGCGTGCTCGATCGCCGCCGACATGCGGTTGCGGACGTGCTCGACGTCGAAACCTTCGAACTGTTCACGCGCCATGCCCACGCCGAGACCGCGCACGCTCATGTCGATGACGGCGCTGGAGCGTTCAACCGACGTTCCCATCGCGTAGAAGTTGTTCTCACACACAAAGACGATGGGCAGCTTGTAGAGCTGTGCCAGGCACATCGACTCGAAGAACGCGCCCTGGTTGGCGGCGCCGTCCCCGAACCAACACAGACACACGGCGCCGGTCTTGAGGTGTTTGAGCGACCACGCCACGCCGGTCCCCAGCGCGCACTGGGCGCCGACGATCCCGTACCCACCCATGAAGTGCACGTTCTTGTCGAAGATATGCATCGAACCGCCCAAGCCACGCGAGGCGCCGGTCCGCTTTCCGAACAACTCCGCCATCATTGCCCGGGGCGTGACCCCCTTCGCCATGGCCTGCCCGTGTTCCCGGTACCCGGTGATCCAGCGGTCCTCGGGCCGGCAGGCAGCGGCGGCGCCGACGGCGACCGACTCCTGGCCGATGTACAGGTGGCAGAAGCCGAGGATCTTCCGCTCGGTATAGGCCTTTGCGGCCATTTCTTCGACGCGGCGGATGAGGACCATCTGCTCCCAGAGTGGGAACAACCCGTCCTTGTCCAACTGCGGGACGCTGGTGGGTGGAAGCGGGGGTGCCAATGAAACTGGGGTCAACGGGGCCTCGGGCCAGAGGGCCGCCAGGGTAACCCGGCGAGCCGTGCACGGGCGGCCGCCACCAAGGCGTCCTCACCGGGCCGGCGTCAAGGGCTCGTCCTCGAAAGGCGAAAGCCGAAGGAGCTTTGGACGTTGTCCGGGTACGCGACGAAGCGCCCTGACACGGCGGCGCCGTACCCCCAACAGCCGCCGCGAATGTGACGCATGACGCCTGACTCCGCGCCGATCGGGTCTGTCGCAACGTCCGACGGGTTTTCGTCGTACCAGTCCTGCGTCCACTCCCACACGTTGCCGCTCATGTCGTAGATCCCGCATGCGTTCGGTGCCAGCCCCGCCACCGTGTGCGTGCTTTCCTTGCTGTTCTCGTCCGTCCAAGCCACGTCGGCCGAGGTGTTCGAGCCTGCGTAGGCCGTGTCCGTCCCGCAGCGCGCCGCTCCCTCCCACTCGGCCTCGGTGGGGAGCCGGTAGCCATTGCACTCGTAGGGGTTCGTGCCCACGTCGCACGCGACGTTCGCGCCGCTCCCCGTGCAGGCGTAGCACTGCTCGAGCCCCGCCGCGGCCGACACTGCGTTCGCGTAGGCCGCCGCCTCGTGCCAATTCACCTGCTCGACGGGGCAGTTGTCCTGTCCACCACCCTCGCAGCCCGTGAAATACGACGGGTTGTACCCCATCACCGCCGAGAACTGGCCCTGTGTCACCTCCGTTACCCCGACAAAGTAGGCGTGTGTCAGCGTGACGCTGCGAGCGCTTGAGCCGTCGTCGGGTTGGCCCGGCGTGCTCCCCATGTCGAAGGTGCTGGCCGGGAGTTCCACGAAGGCAGCGTCGGTGTCGCTGTCTGAACCTGTGTCGGCGTCCGAATCAGCGTCGCTGTCTGCGTCACTATCCGCGTCCGTGTCGGCATCTGCGGCGTTCGCGGTGTTGTCGGTGGTCTGGGGCTTGCAGCCGGTCAACGTGACGGCGGCCAGGACGAGCGTCATGGGGATCATCGGCGGCTCCGTGACGGAAAATGGATGGCGCGGTAGCACGATTCCGCCGCGATGCTCGTGGCCGGCCTCTCCACCCGCGACATGATAGAAGCGCCAGAAGGGGCCTCTATGTCCGACACGATCACCCGCGGTGTCCAGATTGAGGTCAGGCCCGAATTCCTGCCTCACCAGTCCGATCCGCGCGCCGGGTTGTGGATGTTCGCCTACCACATCCGCATCGTGAACACCGGCACTGAGGTTGTGCAGCTGCTCTCCCGGCACTGGATCATCACCGACGCCAACGGCACGGTGGAGGAGGTCCAGGGTCCCGGCGTCGTCGGCGAACAACCGGTGCTCCGTCCTGGCGAATCCTTCCGATACAGCTCGGGCTGCCCGCTCCCCACCTCGGTGGGAACCATGCACGGGGCGTACCAGATGGTCACCCAGCGCGGCGAACGATTCGACGCGGCCATCGCCCCGTTCACGCTCGCCGAGCCCTACGCGGTCAACTAGGAGTCGCACATGCCCGAAGACAAAGCAGGCGGTCGGTTCGGTCGGCTCGGCCGGCGCCTCATGGGTGAGGATGACGCGGGTGGCCGCAGCTTCCGGGTCGACGCCCGGGAGGTGCTCAACTCCGTACTCGAAGGCGGCGACAAGGCCAAGACGGAGGTGGTCAAGGTCATCGCCCGCGAGGTGCGCACCTACTTCGAAGAGCTCGGCCTCAAAGACGACCTCCACCACCTCTTGACCAACTACAGCTTCGAGGTCCGGGCCAGCATCAACCTGCGTAAGCTCACCGAGTCCGAGAAGGGCGCGGAGGCTGTTCCGGCCGCGGCTCCCGTGGCTCCCCCAACGACTGCGGAGCCCTCCGAAACGCCGACAGCATCGGAGTGATCGGGGCGATGCCGCCAGCGGCGCCGCCGCGAATCAGCCGCCGGCCCGAACGTCGATCTGCATCCAAAGGATGGAGCTGGGCACGAGCGCGTCGTCGGTCTCGATGCTCGTCTCGCCGGGGTTGGTGTAGACGATGGGGCAGTAGGCGCCCTCCGCGAGCAGCGCGGTGGACAGGACCAGGGGGGTCGAGTCCTGATCGAGGTAGTCGCCCATGTTGTCGTCGTAGGTCAGGTCGACGTCTTCGATGTCGACGATGAGCGCGTCGAGGCCCCGCAGGTCGAGCGTCAACGGCAAGAAGACCTCGTAGCTGTCCTCCCACTGGTACGGTAGGTTCACGGCGTCTGCGGCCCATAACTCGCCTTCGCCGTCCATGAGGTAGGCGTACAAGTTGGGGTCCGGCGGCACGGTGCCCGCCAGGAGCTCCGGCGCGTGCTCATCGATGAGCAGCAGGATCTCTTCTAGGGTGGCCGCCGCCGCTGCCGCCGCTTGGAGGTCCGGGTCCGGGATGAGCTCGGCCAACAGGTCAAGCACGTCGCTGAGCAGATCGGCGAAGTCCAGAACCCAGTCGGGAACGTTGCCGTCCCAGTCCCACGGATCGCCGCCGTAGCCGGGATTCAGGTCCTCGGTGATCCACGGCCGGAAGAGGATGTGGAGATCGACCTCGACGTCGGCCAGCGAGGTGCTGTCGGCAAATCCGCACTCCGGCTCGGTGGTGGCGGCGTTCGAGGCCGAGCCGGCTTCGTTTCCGGCGGTCACCTGGCAGCGGAGGGTCTCACCGGGGCTGATGGTGTCGGGGTCGAGCTGGAGGGTGGCGCCCTCGCCCAGGGCCCGGTCGCGACTCATGTTGCGCCACGCGTAGGTGACGTCCTCGCCCTTGGCGCGGGTGACCTCGGCGGTGCAGCGGACGGTCTCGTCCACCGTGGGCGAGGCCGGCGAGATCGACACCCCCTCCACCGATGGCTTGCTGCCGCCATCCCCGCCGCCAGACCCCCCGCCATCCCCGCTGCCGTCGGGGTCGCCGCCGCCACCGGGCGTGCCCTCTCCGGTCACGACGGTGCACCCGACGAGGAGCAGGGCGACAAGGGGGCTACAACGAAGGGGTTGCATGGGCGACGGTGAGGGGACTGTACCACACCCGGCCGGTGAACCGGCGGCGGCTTAAACGCGGCACATGCGCCTCGTCATCGCGAACAAGAATTACTCGTCATGGTCGCTGCGTCCGTGGGTGCTTTTGCGGGAGCGGGGCGTGGCCTTCGCAGAGGTGGTCGTCCCTTTCGAGGCCGACGGTGGGCACGCGGCGGCGTTCCTGGCGCTGTCGCCGACGGGGCGGGTGCCCGTTCTGCACGACGGTAGCGTCGTGGTGTTGGACTCCCTCGCCATCGCCGAGTACCTCGCCGAACGCGACGCAGCCGTCTGGCCCGCCGACTCTGTCGCCCGGGCTTGGGCCCGCAGCGCCAGCGCGGAGATGCACAGCGGGTTTGCGACGCTGCGCAGCACCTGCTCGATGAGCTGCGGACACCGGGTGCGGCTGCACTCGGTCACGCCGGCGCTCACGACGGAACTTCAACGACTGGACGCGCTGTGGGCCGAGGGCCTCATCCGCTTCGGCGGCCCCTTCCTCGCCGGTCCCTGCTTCACCGCCGTCGACGCCATGTTCGCCCCCGTCGCGTTCCGCCTCCAGACCTACGGCCTGCGCCTCGGCGAGCCGGCGATGGCCTGGGTCGCAACGATGCTGGCCCTCCCGTCCATGGTCGACTGGTACGAAGCCGGCCTCGCGGAGCCCTTCCGCGACGAGGGGCACGACGCCTCCGTCGCCGAGGCGGGCGTCGTGTTGGCGGATCTGAGGGTGGCGCGGAGGTAGGGCGGTCCCGGGGACGACAAGCGCAGCGATGGGTCGCCCCGGCCCGCCGCCCGCCGCGTCGGTTTCGCCGCCCGCCGGCCCCCTCGGGCGCAGCCCCCCCCGCAGAACTCGCCGAGTGTGTCGACACTGGCTGGGTTGTGCGGGGTGGCGGGCTCGCTGGGGTGGCTGGCGCTCGGGGGTGGCGGCCTCGGCGGCTTCGCCGCCGCCGCCGGCCGCGGGAGTGGCCGCCGCTGCGGCCGCCGCCGCGTCGGTTTCGCCGCCGGGTCGGTTTCGCCGGCCCCGGGCCCCCGCCCCCGCACCGCCCGCCGCCCTCGACCCCCCGCCCACGCTCCGCCCGCCGCGGCCGCCGCCGCTGCCGGCGGGGAGTCGGACTTCCGTCGGGCACTGACCGACGTCCGTCGCCAGATCGACGGCGGCGCAGCAATTGCCGGCGTTCTCTGGTTGGCACGGGAGTTGCGTTCCGGCCCGTCATGTCGATCACCCACCTGATTTTCCCTGTCGCCCGAATGGCGCCGATCTCCACCGACCGCGCCGCGTGCCGAGCGATGATGCGCAAGTTGGCGTTCACGCTCCGGGACGCCCCGGTGCTCGCGCTCCACCTCTCGGACACGCACCTGCACCTCCTGGTGGCGGTTTCCCCGGACGAAGCGGGTCGGCTCTGCCAACGCGTTGGCGTCGTGCTCTCCGGTGCCGCTGAGTCAACCCGTCGGTGGCCCGCTCGGCCGGCGGTCTCCCGGATTCCGGTGGAGACCCGTGCCCACCTGAGAAACGCCTTCGAGTACGTATTGCGGAACGATGAGCGTCACGGAGTGGCGCCCGATCCGTGGCGGGAGAACAGCTCGCTTCCCGACCTCCTCGGGGCACGGGTGATTTTCCCTGGTCACCGCGCGACCGTTCAGCGTTTCTTGCCAAGGCTGGCGAGGCTGCAGCTGCTGGCGCTCGCCGAGTGGCCGGATTCGTCGAAGGCCGAGGTCTCGGAGCCCAGGTTGCTCGCCGCCGCGGCTGCTGCGGCCCTCGGCCTTCCGATACTGAGCGGCCAGACTGCGGGGGTGGTGATGGCGCGAGCCGCCGCTGTGCAGGCGGGGGTGGGGCTCTCCACGCGCTCGCTGGCGGTCGCCCTGGCCGTGAGCGACGACACCGTTCTGCGTCTCCGTCGCCGGCGACTCGATCCCAACCTTCCCGCCGCCGTGCGGTGGCAGGCGCATCTCCAGACCCTCCTGGCGCCGGGCGATGTGTTGGTGACTCGCCCCGATTGGTCGTCGCGCGTGCGCATGCTCAGTTGAGCCCGGTCGACCGGCCGCGAGCATCCTTGGGGCGACGCGCCTGGCCAAGGCGTCTCGGCAGGCGGGCGCTTCGGCGCGTCGCGCGGCCGAGATGGCGGGCACGCATGGGCCTTCGCCGCGCTACCATCGCTCATGCTCACCCTCGCGCTCTTTCACTGGCCGCCGCCGCGCCACCGCAACCGCTGCCCGCCGAGCCGCCACCGCCCACGGGTGGGTGCACCTACCCACGGTCGTTGCTGGACTTCACCAGCTCCCGCCCAACCCCCAAGTCCTGCGACCCCGGCAGCCCCGACCTCATCGACGCGCTCCCGTCCAGCACCACCAGTACCGCTCATCCGCCGCTGACAGAACGCCCCGCGTTACCAGCGGCGCGCCATGATCACCGCCATCCTTGGTGTCCGCGGATTCCGCGTCGGCCGTCCCACTCCGGCCGCGGGGCTCAGCCGCGTGTCGACGGCAGACCTGGCGGAAGCCGCGGGCACCGTCCCGTCAGAATTCCGTGCGGCTCTGGGCGAATTCGTCGTGAGAGTGTCAACGTTCGCCATCGCCTCTCGGCCAGTGGACGTGGTATTGCCAGGAGGGTTCGTCACCGAGCGCTGGCGTCCGATCCGAGGGTTAGGCG
>CANLGL010000104.1 GCA_947490345.1 Deltaproteobacteria bacterium | reverse complement strand
TTTTCCGAGGCGTAGCCAGCTCGAAAAGCAGTTTTGCGGCTGATCGCGCCATGGTGAGCGCGAATTGTCGGCGTTGGTTCGTCGCCCAACCCCCGACGGCGCGCCAATTGTGCTTTTCGAGGGGACTCCGCGTCGGCGGCGTGCTTTTCGAGGCGACTACGCGTCGCCGCAGCGTTGCCCGCGTGCTTTTAGAGCCGCCTACGCCTGGGCGTCACCGTGCCGCAACAGTTTCATGGCTCGATGAGCCGGCGTCGCGACGGCATGCGTAACTATCAAGAAACGGCACCGCCCGGGCCCGCCTCGACGTCGCGTGACGGGGTCGTGCGGGCCCGGGGCTACTTCGCGGCCACTGGGAGTTCCACCGGGGAGCGGGAAGCAGGTGGCAGGCGGCGCCAACCGCGTAAGCATAAGAAGCGGGAAGAGTGCAATCGCCCGCACACGATGCGCTTCGGAGACTACTTGGTCACATGTTGGGATACCGCGTCACGGACATGCTGGATGCGGGTCGAAGAGGTCTCGTACTAACGGACACGTGGGTCACGGAGTGTCCACACTTCCACCAGCCGCAGTTTCGCGGGCAAGCACCCGACGGCGGGCCGTGGGGCTACGTGTCGGGAATGCTTCGCCGAGGCCTGCCGTGTCTCTTGCTGATCGCGTGTGACGGCGCGGGCGTCACCGTGGATGGTGATGGTGACGCCGGCGCGCGTCCCGTCACCGAGTGGGCGGGGAGCGTCGTTGACGGGGGGTTCGGCTCAAGGCTCGCCGCCGGCGCCGACACGGTGTATGCGTCCGCGCCCTTTGCGGCGCGGGTATATCGGCTCGATGACGCTGGTCCTGTCGAGGTCTCAGCAGGTACGACGGGCAGCTTCTTCGGCGCGGGACTCGCGATGCAGCACGGGGTGCTCCTGGTGGGCGAGCCCGTCCCCGGGCGAGTGTGGGCAGACGGAAAGGTTGTCGCGGAGGAGGCCGGATTGGGCGGGGTCGTCGCCGCCCGCCAGAGGGGTTGGGTGGCGTCCACCGCCACGGGTTGGCTGGCCGCGGACGGGACGCGCGGGGCGCTCGGCCGGCGCCCTGACGCCCTGGTGGACGACCAGGGCGTCATCGTGGCGGGCGCCGCATTCGGCGAGTTCAGCATCTGGCGCGCGGACGTGCCCGGCATGAGGCTCGCGCCCGGCGACGAGGCCGGGTTCGCCCTTGTGCGCTGCGACGTTGACGGGGACGGCGTTTGGGAGGTGGTGGTCGGCGCACCGGGGCGGGGCGTGCTCTTGGTGGGCGAAGCGGCCTACGGAACCGGCACCGGCCGTTTCGGCGCCGCGCTGGCCTGTGGTACGAGTCCCGGCGTGCTCTACGTGGGCGCCCCGAGCGAGGGAACCCTCCACGCCGGCGCCGTTTTCCGCCTCGCGCGGCTTGGCGAACCGGAGCTTCTGCGCGCAGGCGACCCTCTGGACGAGCTCGGCACCGCCCTGGCCGTCAGCGAGGGGCGCGTCTACATTGGCGCGCCGGGGCCCGCTGCGGGCGCTGGGCGTGTCGTCGCCCTCCCCGAGCGCTGATGCTGGTCCTCCTTCCCGGCATCCAAGCCGGGCTCCCCGAGTTCGAGCGCCTTCGGCCGCTGCTCGGCGAACATGTGGCGCTTCCCTTGCCCGACTCCACTGTCGACACGCTCCCCGCGATTGCCGCCCTGGTTGAGGCCGCCTTGCCTCCCGGCGCCCACGATCTCCTCGGCGTCAGCTTCGGTGGCCTGGTCGCGTGGGCGCTCCCCAAGGGTCGACTGCGCTCCCTCACCACAATCGGCAGCCTCCCGTACCGGACGCCGGCGACGGCGCGCAGCGGTCAGGTTGGGCGCATGCTCCCGATGCTCCCCGAGGGACTGTACCGGCGTTGGTACCGGCGCCGCATCCGCGCCTCGTTGGAATCGGATGGCGCGGACGACGAACTGCGACTGCGCGTCTACGAACCGCCCAGGGACGTACTCGCAGCGAGGCTGCGCGCCATCGGCGGGTGGGCGCTCCCGCCGTCACCCCCGGTCGTGGCCAGTTGGCTCTGGGGAGCAACCGACCCCTTCGTCACCTGGGACTACGCCAGCGTTCGTGCGGCCGGTCACGAGCCCAACGTCCTGCCCGGGGGCCATCGGCCGCATCTAAGCCATCCCAGCGAGGTGGCACGCTGGTTGCGGAGCGTCGCTACGGATCCCACTGGTCGATGAAGTCCGTCCGCACCTCGACCCAGTCGCGCACGTATTGGACCTCTTCGTCGTAGCTGGTCCAGTCGGTGCGCCAATTCCAGCCTCCGTAGGATCGATACTCGGTCTCCCACTTGGCCCAGTCACGACGCGCGCTCTCGTCGATACGCTCGATGTAGCTGTCGATGAGCGCCTGCATCTGCGCATTGGTGAGCACGGTCTGCCGAGCGGTGCGGAAGCGCTCGCTGATCTCGGGCCCGTAGGTCTCGGACGCGATGAGCCGCGCAAACAGCCCGTTGCTCCCGGAAAAGTCGTAGTCGTACCGCGCTGATTCACGCTCGGTCTGCCAGGTCTGGCCCAACGAGTGGTTGTAATCCCAGGGTTCGAAGCGGAACATCGGCGCCGCCGGATCGTTGTAGAGATAGCAGTTCTTGCCGCCGGAGTCGTCGGCCTCGGTGAAGATCACCAACGCCCACCAGTCGTAGACGTCCTCGAGGTCGACACGATCGGCGATCCCGGCGTCGAACTCGGCGTCCGACGAGGTGGCGACGAATTCCACCAGCGCGTCGAGATCAGAGAAGTCGTCTTCGGGAAAGCCCTCCTTCTTCTCGTAGCCGGAGTGCCAGCTCGACTTTGGCCCGCCGTAGGTCGCGTAGAAGTTGGCCGAGTGGTCCACGGACTTGTAGAGGTTGCCGTCCTCGGGGTGACCCTGGTCTTCGAACCACTCGCCATCGATGTGGTCACCGATCAGGTAGAGGCCCTGGTACTGCCGGTCCAGGTAGACGATCACAAAGCTGGTCACGACGGGCCTGGCCTCGCCGAGGAGATTCCAGATGTCGAAGACCATCACCTGGCGGAAGTAGGCGTTGTCGTCGAAGAGCGTGGTCAGGACGATGCTGCGGCGCTTGGGGAAGCCTTCGTCTTCATCTTCGAATTCGTCGTCTGGCGCAAAGTCGATGCGGTAGGACTTCTTCGGGTAATAGCTCGAGGCCGCGCCGCGGTATTGTCCCTCGGTGCCAACGAAGGAGTGCCCCTTGTAGGTGACGTCCACCGGCTGCATTTCGTATTGCTCAAGCGCGTCGACGCCCTCGAGGTGGATGACCGGGATTCCGTGCTCCATCGTGTAGGTGGAGGGGTTGATCTCCTCGTTGGCGCGCGCGTCCCAAGCGTCCACCACCCAGATCGTCGCCTTCCCCTCTTCCCGATCCTCGCCATGCAGGGCGTGCACGACCACCGGCCACTCGCCGCCGGAAGCGAGGTCGGTCTGCCAGGTGAGCTCGCCGGTCGCGCTGTCGAAGGCGGCGTCAGGGGGGCCGGACAAGAGCTCCCAGGAGTCGGCCGGGGTGCTGCCGGTGCAATGAAACGCCAAAACCACGGCGTCACGCTCGTCGACGTCCTGGTCCTTGGCCTGCGGAGCACAACCGAACTCGACGGTGGCCGGGTCGCTGTCGCCGGGGAGGTCTTCGGCGGCAGTGTCGGCCGGGTCGGCGGGGGGAGCGTCGACCGGGTCCAATCCGACCGAAGAGACCGGATTGCACGCCAACAGCAGCGGGAGCAAGTGCATCGCCTGAGGATAGCCGAATCAGGCCCGACAGGCCGCCTCGACGTCGTCCACCTGCTTCGGACACGCTGCCGTCAGGTTTTCAGGGCCGTCCGCGGTGACGTGGATGTCGTCTTCGATGCGAATGCCGATGCCGCGGAAGGCTTCGGGCGCGAGGGTGTCGTCGGGCGGGATGTAGAGGCCGGGCTCGACGGTCAGCACCATGCCGGCCTCGAGGGTTCGACTCTTGAATCCGTGCCAGTAGACGCCGGCGTCGTGCACATCGAGGCCCAGCCAGTGGCCGGTTCCGTGCATGTAGTACCGCTTGAAGCTCTCGTTGTGGATGTTTTCGGTCACGTCGCCTTGGAGGATGCCGAGCCGGACCATGCCCTCGGTCAGTCGGCGCACGGCGATGTCGTGCATCTCGCGGTAGGGGCGGCCTACGCGCGCGGCATCGATAGCGTCGATCTGTGCGGCGAGGACCACCTCGTAGAGCTGTCGTTGCGCGCCGGAGAAGCGCCCGCCCACCGGCCAGGTACGGGTGATGTCCGCGGTGTAGTAGTTGACCTCGCACCCCGCGTCGACGAGGCAGAGGTCCCCGTCGCGAAGTGGCTCGCGGTTGGTGACATAGTGCAGGATACAGGCGTTCTTTCCTCCGCCGACGATGGTCGTGTAGCCCGGGCCGTTGCCACCTTGGCGGCGGAAGTGCCCGTCCACGACGGCCTCGACCTCGTACTCGGCGACACCGGGCCGTCCGGTCCCCATCGCGCGGACGTGCGCGTCGCAGGAGATTCGCGCCGCCTCCCTCAAAAGTGCCAACTCGGCGGGCTCTTTACGCAGCCGGAGCTCTCCCACCAGCCGGCCTGGATCGACAAAGCGCCACGGAATCTCGCCACCGTTTCGCGCCGCCGGCTTGGCCATGCTGCGAATGGCGCCAAACACCGACCGGTCCATGACGAGGTCTTCGCCAGGCCGGTAGTGAAGGGTTGCGTAGCCCATCAGGAGCGCGGGCAGCCGAGAAGCCAGCTCGTGGATCGGGTAGGCGGCATCGGCCCCATAGCGCTCCTTCGCGCCCGCGACGCCTTCGCGGATTCCCGTCCAGACCTCGCGCTCGGGGTCCTTGGGCTGGACAAAAAGCACGAAGGGCTGATCGCTCAGGGGACGGAAAAGCGCGACGACCTCCGGGTCCTCCCAGCCGGTCAGATACACGAGGTCGCTGCTTTGCCGGTAGCGATACTCGGTGTCGGCGTTTCGATGATGGTGAGGCGGCGCCACCAAGAGCGCAGCATCCTGGCCGAGGCCCTCCAGGAAGCGGGCGCGGCGAGCGGCAAACGCGGTGGCGTCGATGGGGGTCAACATTGGGTCGGTCTATCCAGCGCGGACGCGGGCGGCGTGGCCCCGGGTTAGTCACCGATGCCGATGGATCGATACCACCTCACCCGCTCGCTGAACAGTGACGGGTACGACCTGTCGATCGTCGAGTGCGACATTCACGATCCGGCCCTGATTCCGGTGTTGACCGAGCTGGACCTGCACAGCTACACCGAGCCGACCTTCAGCCGCTACACCCTCGGGGGGCTGATGCGTTTCGGAAGGTTGTTCCTCATCAAGGCGGACACCCTGGTCATCGGGGCCTGTCACACCTTCCGGAACTTCGACGACCCGGAAGAAGTGGTCATCTTCAATATGGCCTTGCGGCCGGGTTGGCGGGGCCATGGGCTCGGCACCCGCTTGCTCAGCGGCGTGATCGAAAAGCTGAAGGAGCACGGGGTCAAGCGCATTGTCCTGGCCGTCGCCAGCAACAACCACCGCGCCATTGCCGTCTACCGCGCCAAGTTCGGCTTTGTCTCAGTCGATCTGTTGGGCAACGAGTTCAACAACGGCCAGGAGTACCACCTGATGCGGCTGGAGCTGGCCTAGGCGGTCCGGCGCTCGCGCAGCAGACGCTCGACTTCCGGGTGCACCTGGTACACGGTGATCACGGTCCCGAAGGTGTTCTTCCACTGGCGGATGCGTTCGCGGCTGACGTTGAACTCGTCCGCCAGCGTCTGCCCGGATTCGGACTGGGCGAGCGCCTCGAGGAGCCGGCGGAAGCGGGTGCGTCCGTAGCTCTTGACGAAGTTTCGTGCGACGCGCTCTCGGCTGCGGGTCGATGCAATCGGCATGATTCCCTCGGTTTCTGGGTCCTGTTCACAAGCGGGGTCTGTACACCCCGCAGGCACAGCATACACCAGCCCGTTGACGTGTCAATGCACGCGGAATCACAAATTCGGCACTCGATTCCACCTCGTAGGTATCATCGAATGATCCTATCGCTAACATGCCAGATTTCCACACATTTTGCCGACATGACAAGACTGTCATGCCATAGGCGCTGAGCGTCGCGAAGGGTATCGGTTGGCCCCTTGATCTCGGCGAAGAATGAGCACTCTGGCAGAGTCGCCGGTACCGCGTGCTCCATCCTCGCCGCCGGACCTGTCAAGACCAGGAGGTCCGGAAGTCCCCGTGCTGCCGACCACCCCAGCCGCAGGATGCGGGAAAGCACCGCAGCGATGAGCTCACCATCCAAACAACGCCCGATTGACAAGGAGAGTTCGGGGGCAACCAGCCCGTCCAGGCGCTCGCCGGACCAGGCCGCGGCAAAGGGAGTGAAGCCTTCCGTCCGCAGCCGGTCGAGGGTTGCATCGGCGAGCGCGCGGCGGGCTTCGTAGAAACAAGGCGTGCCCAGGTCCGTGGGTCCGCCGCGACGAGCGGTGGGCAGTCGGCCGCTGAGCGGCACCCAGTACAACTCGCGGAAAACCAAGGCGAACAGGCTGGACCACAGCCAGTTTTCGGCGTGAAGGGCCGTGCGCCCGGCGGCGGCAACCCGACGAAGCACTGCGGCTTCGATCGAGACGGACTCCTCGTCCTGCTGACCTCGCCAACAAGGGCGTCCGTCTGGACCGATGCCCTCCCGCGACAACCACAAGCGACGCGCCGGTGCCGCCCGCAGGGGCTCCGTGGGCTTCCAGGGCTGTCCCAGCGAGCGGGCCAGGCGCTTCCCCGTGCGAGCAAGGCCCAGCGCGGTCTCGGGGTCAGCATCGCTCCGTCGGCAGACGTCGAGCGCGTCACCCGCGCGACCTTCGGCTTCCAGCGCCCGCGCGGTCGGCAGGGCGAGCCCGTGGATGCCGGCCAGGACGTCTGCAGCCGGCGAGGCTTCGAGCACGGCGGCGACGGCGTATCGGAAGGGAGAGCGGCCCCAGGGCGCCGGGCCGGCCTGGGCGATGCGGAGGGCCTCCTCTGGCGCGAGCTCGCCCCGGCGAGCGCGTTCGTAGGTCCGCATGGCGGTACGGTGGGGAAACGCCCCGGCGCCCGGGGTTGGGGCGTACTCGGCCCAGCGGGTGCCGGCGATGCGCTCCATCGGGGCCAGGGCACGGTCGAAGCCGCTCAGCCGCTCCACCCGATCCAGGAGCTGACGGTGCCGCACCACGATGGCCCCCTCCTCGGGTCCGCGCCAACGAAGGCCGGCGAGCCTCGCCTCGAGCGCCGCTCGAGGGCCGGCCTTGGGCAAGCCGAGGCGGGCGCACGCCACGCGGAGCTGGTCGGCGGTGAACGCGGGCAGCGCCATGGCGTCCGGCAAGCAGTGCGTGATCAGCTCGGCGGCGTCGAGCTCGCGGAGCACCGCCGTGCTGGTGCACTCGTAGGCGAGTCCCGCCACCCGGAACACCGCGCCGACGCGGAGACTGAGGCGGGCGTAGAGCTCAGCCGCGTCGTCGCTCACGGCCAGGATCGCCTGGAGCACGATGTGCTCGCCCGCGGCGAAGAGGTGGGCTTCGCGCGCCAGTGCCCAGCTCACCGCGGTCCGCAGGTCCTCGGCGGGTAAGGGCGAGCGGGGGGTCAACGGCGGCGGGCTACGGCGCCAACCACAGCAGCACGAGCGCGACCGTCGCCGGTGCGGCCTGGACTACGAAGATGCTGCGCGAGACGGTGGCGCCACCGTACACACCTGCGACTACGACCGCGGCCAAGAAGAAGGTCAGCACCTCGCGTGCGTGCGGCGCCCTTTGGATGGAAAGCGCGATCCCCCACACGATACCCGCCGCGAGAATCCCGTTGTAGAGCCCTTGGTTTTTGGCAAGGAGCGCGGTGCGCGCGGCCTGCTCCGCCGATTGACGGAACGCGCGTAGTCCGAAGGGCTTCTCCCACAAGAACATCTCCAGCACCAGGAATTGCACGTGCAGGAGCGCGACGATGGCGGCGACGATTCTGGCAGCGAGGAGCATGGCACGGAATAACCGGGCGGGATGCTTCCCCGCCGCACTCGCATCGTCGCCACCCTCGGCCCCGCCTCCCGTGATCCGGACATCGTCGCCGCGCTGATCGTCGCTGGCGTGAACGTCTTCCGCATCAACTGCTCCCACTCGACGGCCGAGAGCATTCGCGAGGCTGTTTCGCGGGTCCGTCGCGCGGCCCTCGTCGCGGACGTCAGCATCGCGATCCTCCTGGACCTGCAGGGTCCCAAGATCCGCACCGGTCACCTCCCCGCGCCACTTTCTCTCGCCACCGACGACGTCCTGACGCTGGTCATGGACGAAGACTTCGTCGCCGAGGGCAAGCGCATCGGCACCACCTACGTCGGCATGGCGGGGGACGTTCGTGTGGGTGACGCGGTGCTCTTCGCGGACGGCGCATTGTCGGGGACCGTCGCCGCCGTGCGAATGGAAGCGACGCCGCCCGAGGTCGACATCACCATCATCGACGGGGGCGACCTCGGGTCCCACAAGGGGATCAACCTCCCAGGCGTGGCCGTCTCGGCGCCCTCGCTCACCGAGAAGGACCGCGAAGACCTGAAGGTCGGCGTCGACGCGGGCGTGGACTACGTCGCGTTGAGCTTTGTGCGAGAGGCCGGCGACGTGCTCGTTCTGCGCGAAGAGTTGCAGAAGCTCGGGCACCCGACCGTGCCGATCATCGCCAAGATCGAGAAGCCGCAGGCGGTGGTCAACCTGCCGGAAATCCTCGCCGTGGTGGACGGCATCATGGTCGCGCGCGGCGACCTCGGGGTGGAGGTCCACTTTGCCCGCGTCCCCGTGCTCCAAAAGGAGCTCATCGCGGCCGCCAACAAGGCCGGCGTCCTGGTCATCACCGCCACCCAGATGCTCGACTCCATGGAGCGCAACCCCCGCCCCACCCGCGCCGAGACCACCGACGTCGCCAACGCGATCCTCGATGGCACCGACGCCATCATGCTTTCAGGAGAGACCGCCGCCGGCCGCTACCCCGTACGCTCGGTCGAGGCGATGGACCGCATCGCCCGCGAGGTCGAGAGCAGCCGCTGGATGCGCGCGCCGATCGACGAGGTCAGCGTTCTCGCGGGTCCCTCCCAGACCGTCGTCCGCTCGGCCTGCTACGCCGTTCAAGAGGTGTCGCGACCGCTCGTTGTCTTCACCTGGAGCGGCGCGACCGCCATCCTCGCGTCGAAGTCCCGCCCGCCGGGCCCCATCTTCGCGCTCACCCCGAACCGCGCCACCTTCGACCGCCTTGCGATGGCGTGGGGGGTCACCCCGGTGATGGCGCCGAGCGTGCATAACACCGACGATCTCATCCAGCTCGGCGAAGAGCGCCTCTTGGCGAAGGGGCTGGTGCACCGCGGGCAGGAGGTGGTGGTGCTGGCGGGAAACACGCCGATGAAGGGCGCCACCAACACGATGAAGGTGTTTGCGATTGGGACGAACTAGGGCAGAAAGGCCGGTTCTTCGGTGAAGAGTCCGAACACCCCGATGCGGTGGCTGACGCAGAGTACCGGCGGATTTCGGGGGTAGCCGGTACAGACGTTACAGCCGCGCGGTCGGCCGGGGCCTGCGCCCGAGGCCGCGATGGCTGACGGTGGCGGCCCCATCGCCCAGTCGTGGCAGGCGGGTGCGCGCCTTGTCGCGTGGCCGTGGTTTCCGTACCCGGCCGAGCTGCCCGTGCTCCTTCACCGCATGGGGTTGAACTCGACGGAGCGGCTCGCGGCCGACCTGGTGGCCCAGTACCAGTGGGGGCTGGACGAGGCCGGCGCTCGGATCGGCACCGTCCTCACCGTGCGGACGTTGCAGGAGTTCGCGGGGCAGGCGTCGAAGACGGGCGCGAGCCGGGCGCTGGCGCAGCTCATCGCGTGGCGGGTGTTCGGCAGCACGCCCATCGAGGGCGTCGTTGGGGGGCGCTACCTGTACCTGCGCCCGCCGGGCGAGTGGCTCCACGGTGCCCCCCGGATCGACTGGGAACTCCACTCCGCCAACGGCCGCGGACAACCGAGCCCGGGCGTCGAGGTCCCGGCGGCGACGATGTGGCGGAACCCGCGGCTCATCGCAGCCCCCGCTCGCGTCGCGGTGGCGCTTGTGGATAACTCCGGCGGCGGGAGCCTGGCCGCGGACACACCGGCTGTGTCCGCCTCGCGGGCGCGATCCACTCCCTCCGGAAAAGAGAAAGAAGATCATGAAATTACGAACCGCATCGCGAGGCCGATGGGGACAACTTCCGCCGCACCGGTGGCGAGGCGCTCCGTCGAGGCCCTGTACGTCACGCCCAAGGGGAAGAACTGGCGCGACGGTCTGGGGCTCACCGACGCCGCCTACAACTTCCTCGAAGCCGCGCGCAAGCGGGGACCTGACCTGTGGTGCCTCGTCGGGCCGGAGCCGAAGGATGTCGCGCCGGAAGCGGTCGCGCTGGCCAAATGCTTCTTCGAGCGGCGCTTCGACGGTGTGAAAACGGAGACAGCCCTACGTGATGCGCTCGCCCACGCTTTCCGCCACCGGGAGCAATCGCGCCGGGAGCGAGAGGCTGGCCGCGTGTTGGACCGCCGCGAGGCGCGGGCCGGCGCGTTGGCGCGTGCCCACGCGCTCCTGGAAGGTGTCGCGGCGCCAGATCGTATAGGTGCCGAGGCGCTTCTCGCCGACGTCCGCCGCACTCACGATCAGGTGGCGGCTGGCTCGGACGAGCACGAGCTGCTCGAAGCGCTTTGCGATGCCGCGGACGAGGAGTTGGCAGAGGCAGAGGCGAATCGTGAAGAGTTGGAGTTGGAGGCTGAACGCGAGCGAGCCAGCGTCGCGGCCGCAGAGGTCACCGCCCGGGCTGCGGGCTGTCGCGCGCTGAGCGAGCAGCTCGGCGAGGCGGTGGCGGCCCTCACGGGGAGGGTGGCGGCGCTCAAGGCGGCCGTTCCCCCGACCGCGAAGGCATCGAAAAAGGAAGCTTTCCGCAAGGTGATGGCCGCGCTGGAGGCGCTATCGGAGGGGCGGGCGGCGCTGGAAGATGCGCTGGGGGCTCAGAGGCACCTGCGGGACACCCTCGCGGCGGTTCACGAACTCGCCCGTGCAGGCTCGCCGACGGTGCACGAGGTTGAACTGGTGGGGCGCGGGCTCGATGAGGCTACGGCGCGAGCCCGGGCGCTCGTCGACGCACGGGGTGGCGGACGCCTCACGACGGTAGCGACGGCCGCTGCGTCGGCGATCGAGAGCGCGGCGGCTGGGCAAGACGCCCGGTATTCTTCGATCTCGACTGCCATGCCCGCGCGTCAAAACCTGGCAACACCGTGCATCGGAGCGGAGATGCAGGTGTTCGCATCCGCGACGCCGTGGAGGCCACGGACGGCGCTAGAGCCGGAGGCTACGGAAAGCACCTGTCGAAGTTCCGATCCAGCTTCGCGGCAAAGTCGCTGAGATGGGCCGCGAGGTTGCTCCTTGGATTCCCCAACTTGGCGGCGATCGCGAGATCACGCGCGGGCCAGTGGATCAGGCCGGTGCTCGTCTCCCACGGATACTCAAGCTGCGGCCCCCGCCCGCGCGCTTCGCGATCGACGGATTCGCCCTCTCCAACGCCTCCAATGCCTCCAGCGCTGCATGCCAGACCAGCGGCCCGCCGATCGGGGCCATCAGGCGGCGCTGAATACGCATCGCGCGTACCATCAGCGAGGCCGCGCGGTGGGTCGTCGCTGCGGCCGAGAGGGTCATCGAACCCGAGCGCAACAGGGCCGCCTTCGCGAACTTCTCGAAGGCCATCTGCATCAGCATCGCGAAAACGGAGGGTTCGCCGGTGCCCACGAGCACCGCGGCGGCGAGATCCGCCCGCGCCTGCGCCAAATACCCGTCCGCCCACTC
>CANLGL010000103.1 GCA_947490345.1 Deltaproteobacteria bacterium | reverse complement strand
CTCGCGCACGATCGCCCGGAGCTGCGCGTCCCCCTCGCCCCGAAGCTCGACCGTGACCGCCACAGTCCGCGCCCCATGCACGCGCTGCGCCCGACAATATCCGGCGTTTCCCCGTCGACGCCGCGGCTCGGCCATCACCTCGGGCAATGCCTCCGCGGGGCGCGCCACCACCGTGACGGTCGGAAACGAGCGCTCGAGCGGCCCTGCCAAGGTCGCGCTGACCTCGAACACCACGAGCCGGTTGCGGGGGTGCCGCTCCACGAGCTCCCGGGTGAACGCGCCGGTCCCCGCCCCCAGCTCCACGACGACATGCCCCGGTTGGATGTCGGCGCAATCCGCCATCGCCTGCGCGAGTCGCGCGCTCGATGGAACCACGGACCCCATGCGGGCCGGGTTGCGGGCGACGTCGCGCAGGAAGAGCAGCGTGGACACGGTGAGCGCTCGTTGGCGGCAGACACTAATCGCGGGCGCAGCGCGCCCGGCGAGCCGTCACCGAGTTGTCGGGGAACCGTCCTCGTCTCGGCGAACTCCACCCGTGGGCGCGGATACCTGGCGGCGATGCTCTCCGCGACCCGGTGCGTCTACCTCTCCGGGCTCGGGACCGGGACGCGCTCCGCGAAGGCCGACGCGCTCGCCAAGTGGCTCGAGCCGCGGGGCGTCCCACTGCAGGTGGTGGACCTGCGGGTGCCGGACTTCCGAGCCATGCGCGTGCCCGCGATGGTCGAGGCGGCCACCGCGGCGCTCGGGGGGCCCGGGGACCGCGTCGTCGTGATCGGCACGAGCTTGGGGGGCTACGTCGCCGCCCGCCTGGTCACCGAGCCGCGCGTCGCGGGCGTGCTGCTCCTCGCCCCGGTCCTGGAGGCGGGTGTCGTCGGTGCCGGGCATCCCGGGTTGGCGCGGGGCTGGCGCGCCCTCGGCTGGGTCCCGTGGTGGGACGAGACGGAGCGCAGGGTGCGCGCCCTCGGCGCCAGCCTGCTCGACGACCTCGACACGCTGGCCCCGCCCCCGCCCCCGGGGCAAACGCCCGTCGTGATCGTCCATGGACGGGCGGACCGCCAGGTCCGCGTCGCGAGCTCCCGGCGCTACGCCGCGACCCACCCCGGCGTCGTCCTGTCCGAGGTCGACGACGGGCATGACCTGCTCGCGTCGATGTCGGCCGTGGTCGGCCAGCTCCAGCTCCTGTTGCCCTGCCACCTCGCCTGACTCGGTGACCCCTCGTCTCGGAATCGTCACCCCTCCGCCACCGAGCGGGCGCTGGCGACCCCTTACGCTACGGCCTTGCTCCCGAGACCCGCCCTCCTCCCCGCGCTCGCCCTGGCCCTCGCGGCGTGTCGCGTCGAGCTCGGCCCTCCGGGGCAAGCGACCGCGACCAGGCGCCCGACCGTTTGGATCTACACGGCGATCTACCAGGAGCAGGTCGACACCTTCGAGGCGCTCGCGAACGCCGAGCTGCCCGACATCGACCTCCAGTGGTTCCAAGGCGGGTCGGAGAAGGTGTCGCAGCGGTGGGAGGCCGAGCACACCGCTGGCGGGAGCCCCGCCTGCATCATCGCCACCTCCGACCCCGCCTGGTACGTGGACCTCGCCGGGCGCGAGCTGCTCGTGGCCTACGTGTCGCCGCGGGCCCTGGAGCTGCCGCGGGCCTGGGTGACGCCCTACTACGCGGCGCACCACGTCGACCTGATGGTCATCGGCGCCGAGAACGGCCAGCCGGCGCCGAAGTCGTTCGCGGAGCTGGCCGAGCCCCAGTGGCGCGGCAAGTTCAGCACCGGCGATCCCTTCTCCTCGGGCACCACCTTCACCACCGTGTCCGCGTGGGACCACCTGCTCGGGCAGCCCTTCCTCGAGGCGCTGCGCGCCAACGGCTGGGTCATGGCTGGGGGCAATTCCGCGGTGCTCAGCCGCATCGAGAGCGGCGAGAAGCCCGTCGGCGTCGTGCTGCTCAACAACCTGCTCACGAAGCCCGGCGCCGCGCAGATCATCTTCCCCGAGGACGGCGCCGTGCCCATCCCGGGCCCGCTTGCGATCCCCACCGACTGTCCAGAGCCCCGAGCCGCGGAGCGCGTGGTGGACTGGCTGATGGGCCCCTCGGCGCAGGACCTCGTGGTGAAGAGCCGCATGCACAGCCCCTTCCCGGGGATGCCCGCCCCCGCCGGCGCCCCGCTGCTCGACGAGATCAAGCTCGCCCCGCTGCCCGACGACTTCACCGCGCAGGCCGCGGCCCGCGGCCCCGGGCTCCGCGCCCGCATCGAGGCGTTGCAGAAATGACCAGGGGCATCCTGCTGGCTTGCGTCGCGTGCCTCCTCGTGGTGTTCATTGCGCTCCCGCTCTCGCTGCTCTTCGCGGGCGTAGGGGATCTCGACCTCGCGTTCTCCGAGCAGGAGGCGATCGCGAACACCTGCTGGCTCGCCCTTGGCGCCGCTGCGCTCGCCCTGGTCGTGGGGGTCCCCGTCGGGTGGGTGGCCGCGCGCCGTCGCCTCCCGCGCCTGTTGGAGTCCGCGATCTTGCTGCCTTACGCCGTGCCGCCGTACGTCACGACCGTGGCGTGGATGGTGCTGGCCAACCCGACGAACGGCGTGCTCTTGCGCTGGGTGCCCGTGAACGTCTACACGCTCGGCGGGATGATCGGCGTCCTTGGCCTGCACCTCTCGCCGTTGGTCGCCTTGGCCGCCCGCGACGCGCTCGCGCGGATCGACCCTGCGTTGGAGGAGGCCGCCCGGGTCTCGGGCGCCAGCCCTGCCCGGACGTTCCTCCGCATCACGCTCCCGCTCGCCGCGCCCGGGATCGCGGCGTCCGCGGCGTTCGTCGCGAGCTCCGCCGCCGCGAGCTTCGGCGTCCCGTACCTGCTGTCGTCCTCGGCGGCCCGGCCGATCCCGGTGCTCACGCTCCGCATCTTCCGGGCGTTGGAGCTCGCACCGGTCACCGGACGCCCGCTGGCCGTCGCCCTGTCGTTGATCCTGCTCGCTGTCGGCCTCGCGCTGCCGATGCTCGTGCGCGTGGTCCAGGGGCGACGGAGCTTTGGGACCGCTCGGCTGGCTCGCCCCCGGCCGGCGCAGCCCGCGGGCGCGCTCGCTGCCGTCGTGTGGGCCTGGCTCGCGTTTTCGGTGTTGGTCCCGGTTGGCACCATAGCGCTCACCAGCTGCGCGAGCGCCTTTGGTCGCTTCGACGCGTTCACCCTGGAGCACTGGACGGCGGTGATCACCGAGTCGCGCAGCCAGGGCGCCCTGCTCCGCTCGGGCTGGCTCGCGGCTGGCGCAGCCACCGCCGCGGTCGCCGTCGGCGCGCTGCTCGCCACCGTCGCGGCTCGGACCCCGAGCCGGCCGGTCTCGGTGTTGGTTGGCCTCGCCCGCGCGCCGTGGGCGGTCCCCGGGAGCGTCTTTGCGTTGGCGTTCCTGCTCGCGTTCTCGCAGGAGATCCGGTTCATCCTGGCCGACCGCGCCACGCTGGTCCTGGCGCTCGCCAACACGCCGTGGATCCTCGGGATCGCCTATGCCGTGAAGTCGCTCGCGGTCCCGCTGGATGGCGTCGGCGCGGCGGTCCGGACCGTCGACCGGTCCGTGGAGGAGGCCGCGCGCGTCGCAGGGGCCTCCTGGGGTCGGACCCAGCTCGCGATCGTGCTGCCGTTGCTGCGCCCGTCGCTGGTCGCCGCGTGGGTCCTCGTGTTCGCCGGTAGCTTTTGCGAGGTCTCGATGTCCGTCCTGCTGCGCGGGCCGGGCACCGAGGTGCTCGGGACCCGCCTGTTCGAGCTCCTGAGCTACGGCTCTCCACAACAGGCCTCTGTGCTCGCGATGATCGTGGTGCTGGCCGTGCTCGCGGGCGGCCCGGTGCTGGCGGGGAGGGCAAGATGGGCGTCGAGCTAAGAGGCGTGTCCAAGTCCTGGGGCCGCCCCATCCTGCGGGGCTTGGACCTGCAGATCGGGGCGGGCGAGCTGTTTGGGTTGCTCGGGCCGAGCGGCTGCGGCAAGACGACGGCCTTGCGGATCGTCGCGGGGCTCGAGACCCCGGACAGCGGCGAGGTGTTCGTCGCCGGCCAGCGCGTGGCGGGTCCCGGCGTAGCCGTCCCCACCGAGCACCGCGGGCTCGGCATGGTGTTCCAGAGCTACGCCGTCTGGCCCCACATGACCGTGCTGGACAACGTCGCGTGGCCGCTCGCGCTGCGGAACCTGCCGAACGCGCGGGAGCTCGCGAAGGCGGCGCTCGGCCGCGTGCGGCTCGGGGGCTTCGAGGACCGCTGGCCGGGCACGCTCTCCGGCGGGCAACAGCAGCGGGTCGCGATCGCCCGCGCGCTCGCGACCCGGCCCCGCGTGCTCTTGCTCGACGAGCCGCTGTCCAACCTGGACGCCGGGCTGCGCGAGGAGCTCCGCGACCAGGTGGGCCTGCTCGCCCGCGAGGCTGGCCTGACGGTGCTGCTGGTCACGCACGACCAGGAAGAGGCGCTGTCGATGTGCGACCGCGTGGCCGTGCTCGCCGAGGGCGCGGTGCAGCAGGTGGCGACGCCGCGCGAGATCTACCGGCGTCCAGCTACCCGCTTCGTCGCGGGGTTCGTCGGCATCTTGAACACCCTCCCTACCGCGGTGCGCGCCGGTCGCACCGAGATCGCAGACCTTGAAGCTCCTGGAGGCCACGTGGAGATCGGATTTCGACCCGAGTCGGTGCGGTTCGCCGCGTCCGGCACGCCCTGTCGCGTAGAGCGCGTCGTGTACCGCGGCGCGTTCAGCCGGTACCACGTCCGCGTCGGCGAGCACCCCGTCATCGTGGACACGAACGAGCCCGCCGGGCCCTGCATCCAGGTGGTCGACGCCTGGATCATGGGGGCGTGATGGACCCGCTCCTCCTCACGCCCGGCCCGCTGACGACCTCCCCGCTCGTACGCGCGGCGATGCAGCGAGACCTCGGCTCCCGCGACCCCGCGTTCACCGAGATGACCGCGCGCGTGCGGCGTCGCCTCGCAAAGCTCGCGCCGGAGCCCGCCGCGTTCACCGCCATCCCCCTGCAGGGCAGCGGGACCTACGCGGTCGAGGCGATGCTCGGCACGCTCGTGCCCGCGACCGGGGGGGCAGCCGTGCTCGTCAACGGCGTGTACGGCGCCCGCGCCGTCGAGGCGCTCCGCCGCATGGGACGGACCTGCGAGGCGTTCCCCACCGACGAGGGCGAGGCCCCCGACCTCGGCGCGCTGGCCGCCGGCCTCGCCGCGAACCCCCGGCTCACCCACGTCTTCACGGTGCACAGCGAGACGACGACCGGCCAGCTGTTGCCCCTCGCGGCGATCTCCGAGCTGACCGCCCGCGCGGGGCGCAGGCTCCTCGTCGACGCGATGAGCAGCCTCGGCGCGATCCCGGTCGACGGCATCGTCACCGACGCCATCGCGTCGTCGGCGAACAAGTGCCTGGAGGGCGTGCCCGGCCTCTCGTTCGTGCTCGCCCGCACGGACGCCCTCGCGGGCGCGGCCGGCGCGGCGCCGAGCCTGTCGTTGGACCTGCACGCGCAGTGGGCGCGGCTCGAGAAGGACGGCCAGTTCCGGTTCACCCCCCCGACGCACGTCCTGGCGGCCCTGGACGTGGCGCTGGACCTCCACGACCAAGAGGGCGGCGTCGCGGCCCGCGGCGGCCGGTACCAGGACAACATGCAGCGGCTCTTGCACGGGATGGCGCAGCTCGGGTTTGACCCGTTGCTGCCGCCGGACCGGCAGGGCCCGATCATCGCCACCTTTCGCGAGCCGGCCTCGCCAGCGTGGAACTTCCAGCGTTTCTACGACTTCCTGCGCGACCGGGGCTTCGCCATCTACCCAGGCAGCCTCGCCCGCGTCCCCTCGTTCCGGGTCGGGTGCATCGGCCAGGTGTTCCCGGCAGACATCGACCGGTTCGTCGCGGTAGTGGCGGACTGGCGGGAGGCTGCTCCGTGGTGATTCACTCCATCCTGTTCGATCTTGCAGGTACGACCATCGACTGTGGCTGCATGGCCCCGGTGGCGGTGTTCATCGAGATCTTCCGGCGCCGGGGCGTGCTCGTCACCGTCGCCGAGGCCAGGGGCCCGATGGGGACCCACAAGCGCGAGCACATCCGCCGCATGTGCGCAGAGCCGCGCATCACCGCCGCCTGGGCCAGCGCGACGGGCAGGACGCCAACCGCCGAGGACGTCGACGCGATGTACGCCGAGGCCGAGCCGCTCCAGGTCGCGTGCTTGCCCCAGCACGCCGAGCCCATCCCCGGGTTCCTCGCGGTCCTCGGCCAGCTGCGGGCGAGCGGCGTCCGCGTCGGCGCGACCACCGGGTACACCGCGCCGATGGTGGACGTGCTCCGGCCGTTGATCGTCGCGCGCGGCTGGGAGCCGGACGTGCTGGTGTGCTCGAGCGACGTGCCGGCCGGCCGGCCCGCGCCGTACATGAACCACGTCGCGGCGATGCGGCTCGGGGCGCCGAGCGTCGCGGCGTGCGTGGTGGTGGGGGACACCGTCGTGGACATGCAGGCGGCGCGGAACGCGGGGATGTGGGCCGTTGGCGTAGCCCTGACGGGGAACGAGGTCGGGCTCGGCGCGCTCGCCCTCGCCGAGCTGACTGCCGAGCGGCGCCGCGAGCACCGCGAGCGCGCCGAGGCGACCCTGGTGCAGGCTGGGGCGCACGTCGTCGTCGACTCGGTCGCCGACCTCCCGGCCGCGCTGGCGACATTGAACGCGCGGGAGCTCACTTGACCCTGGTCCCCCTCCTCGCTCTCCTCCCCCTCGGCTGTTCGCTCGGCTTCACGACGGACACCGGCGATGGTGTCCCCGGGTCGCAGGGCGACAGCGCCGCCGACACGGACACCGACACCGACACAGATGCCGACACAGATGCCGACTCGGACAGCGACACCGACACCGATACAGACACCGATACAGACACCGATACAGACACCGACGGTGGCACCTGGACCATCGACCGGTTGGCCGCCGGGGACCTGGTGATCTCGGAGATCATGCAGAACCCCGCCGCGGTGAGCGACGACGACGGCGAGTGGTTCGAGATCTACAACGCCTCTGGCCACGACGTCGATTTGGACGGGATCAACGTCGCGGACGGCGGGGGCAACGACTTCGACGTGACCGTCTCGCTCGTCGTGGCCGCCGGCAGCTACACCACCTTCGGGGTCGACGCCGACACGTCGGTCAACGGCGGCGTCCACGTCGACTACGACTACCCCGGCAGCCTCGGCCTCGGGAACGGCGACGACACGCTCACGCTCACCGGCGCCGTGGTGCTCGACACGGTCTCCTGGGACAACGGCGCCAGCTTCCCCGACCCCGACGGCGCCAGCATGGCGCTCTCGCCCACCGCGCTCACCGCGGTGGCCAACGACACGGGCAGCAACTGGTGCACGGGCAGCCACCCGATGTCCTCCGGCGACAGCGGCACCCCCGGGGCCGCGAACGACGCGTGCAGCGGGTCCGTCCCCGACGGCGTCGGCGACCTGGCCGAGGGCGACATCTTCGTCACCGAGGTGCTCCAGAACCCCGACGCCATCGACGACAGCCTGGGCGAGTGGTTCGAGATCTACAACAGCACCGGCAACGACGTGGACCTCGACGGGCTCGTCATCCGCGATCTCGACAGCGACACGATGACCGTCTCCGGGACGCTGGTCGTACTCGCCGGCGACTACGTGGTGCTTGGCCTGGGCGCCGACGCCTGGGTCGACTACACCTACTCGACCTTCACGCTCGGCAACGACACCGACGAGCTGGAGCTAAGCTACGGCTCCACGGTCTTCGACACGATCGAGTGGGACAACGGCGCGCACTTCCCCGATCCAAGGGGGGAGTCGATGGAGCTCGAAGCCGCCCACTGGTCCGCTTCCGCGAACGACGACGGCGACCACTGGTGCGCCGCGACCACCGCGTTCGGGTCCGGCGACAGCGGCACCCCGGGGGCAGCGAGCGACTGCTGACCGACGCTCAGGCCGCGCTCGAAGGTCGGACTGGGACGGTCACCCGCAGGCGTCGTTGAGCTCGCCCGGCGTCCCCTGGTTGCCGTCGGTCCCGTAGTCCCCGTCGCCCTCGCACCAGTACGCGGCCTCGTCGTTGCGGCTCGGCGACATCCCGAGCGGGTCGAGCGACCGCGACTTTCCCTTCTCGTGCGGGAAGTCGTCGTCGTACCCGACCTCGTCGAGGACGTCCCCGCCGAGGCTGATCACCACGGCGTCCTGGTCGTTGCCGAGGTGAAAGTCCGCCTCGTCGAACACGAGGTCCGGCGCGATGCCGCCGTTGACGTCCGCGTCGCTGGACGCGCCGAGCAGCAAGAGCCCGTCCCCGTCCAAGATCACCTGCGCGTCGATCGTGAACGACTCCCCGTCGCCGTCACTGAATTCGACGCCTTGCAGGTCGAGCAGGTCGGCGCTCACGTTCTGGATCTCGAACCACTCGCCCGTGTCGTCGTCCGTGGGGTCCGGGTCGTCCATGATCTCGGTGATCACGAGGTCGCCTTCGACCGGCGCGCGCTCGTCCGTGAACCCATCGCAGTCGTTGTCCTCGCCGTCGGGCAGCTCGTCGGCGCCTGGATAGATCGAGGGGTCCGCGGGGTCGCAGTCCTCCTCGTCCAGGACACCATCGCCGTCGGCGTCCGTCGGGCCCCCGGTGCAGCTCGCGTTGGGCGCCCCGGGCGTGCCGTAGTCGCCGTCGCCGTACACCGTCCCGGCCGCGCACCACGACGCCGCGGCGTCGTTCGCCGTCGCGTCGGTGAACGAAGGGTCGAGCGCGATCGCGTGCCCGGTGACGTCCGGCAACGCGTCCCAGGCCACCTCGTCGACCGCCGAGCCGTCGACCCGGATCCCGAGCGTCCCCCCCTCGTTCGAGAGCTTCAAGCTCACGACGTCGTACGCATAGTCAGGGGTGAAGCCGCCGTTTGAAGCAGGGTCTGCGTCGCAAGCGAACACCAACGCTTGGCCGGCGGACGCAACGAGCGTGCCTTCGACGACGAAGCCGTCGCCCCCCGGCCCGGTGATCTCGGCCCCGTCGAGGTCAACCGCGGCGGAGCCGGTGTTGGTGATCTCGAACCACTCGCCGAAGTCGTCGCTCACGGCGTCGGGGTCCTTCATCAGCTCGGTGATCACGAGCGCCGGCCCGGCGCCGGAGTCGTCGCCCGCGCTGTCCCCGCCGGTGTCGTCCGCCGAGTCGCCAGGGCCGCGGAAGGTGTCCCACTGGCCGGCCATCGAGCACGCGGGCAGGAAGAGCAAGGGGAGCAGGGCGCGCATGGGACCTCGAGCCACTTTTGCTATCCAACCCGTTCCACGGGAGATCGCCTGCCCGGTGACGGTCCTGCACCAGTTCAGTCCGGGCGCGTCTCCAGGGTCACCCCGAGCTGCAGGAACACGGCGTCCGTGTTGTCGAGCGCGGTCGAGCCCGCGACGTCGGCCACCGCTGCCCCGACTCGGGTGCCGGTGTACCCGACGACGACCCGGAGCGGGGGCCGGGCGACCGACGGCAGCTCTACGCCAGCCCCGAGCAAGAGGACCCGGGTCCCCGCGTCGGCCTGGCCAAGGGCCTCCGACGCGAGGTCGACGCGGCCGTACGCGAGCAGCGGACCCCAGGGGCGGGCGACGAGCCACGCCGAGCCGCCGAGGGGCTGGCGGGAGGCGTCCCCGTCGACGCCCCAGGCCGCCAAGCCCTCGACGCCCGCCGCGCCAAGCGGGACGCGCCCCGAGGCCCGGACCCCGAGCCGGTGATCCCGCGCGAGCCCGAGCCCCCGGGAGCCGTCCCGGCCGTAGACGGTGAACGCGAGCCCGCTGGTCTCGGTGTCGACCGGCCGCAGCGTCGCCGTCCCCGCGAGGTTCTTCCCTTCGTTCCGCTCCCGGAAGCGCGCCCCTTCGCCGCTCGCGACATCCACCCGCAGCGCGATCACCCGCCGGGGGCTGGTCCACCCCAGCCAGCCGCCGAGGTCCGAGCTGTCCATCCACCCCGCGCTCTCCCCGGAGCTCGCCTGGAGCGGACGCAGCCCCCACGCCTCGTCGGCCCCGGCGACCCAGGGGTCCTCCACGAGGCCGGCGGCCATCGCGAAGCCGAGCGGCGCCCACGCGGCCCGCGCCTCCGCCAGCTGGATCTCCGGGACCAGCGCCTCGCCGTCGATCCCGATGTAGCCGGCGTCCCCGCCCGACCGCACCGCCGCGACCGCGACACGCCCGACCGCCACGTCCCCGAGCGCGAGGCGGGCTTCCGCGCGGGCCCGGGGCAACGTGAGCGCGCGGGAGATCCCGGTGTCGGGGAACACGAGCGCGCCCTGCCCCGCGAGGTCGAGCAGGGCCCAGCCGCAGACCCCGGGGGCGTACTCGGCGGCCGGGTCCAGGGCGGGCGCCTCGAACATGACGGTGGGGGCGCAGATCATCGGGTGGCGTCGTCCACGGGGGTGTCCGCCCCGAGGAGCAGGCCGTAGGCCTCGAGCGCCTCGATGAACAGCGCGCGGTCGGCTTCGGAGCGCGCGAGGTCGACCGCGGCATCGGCGACGAGCTCAGCGACGAAGCTGTCGCGGCCATCGCCGAGGTCCGCGGCGATCGCGGGCAGCGCAGGCTCGCCGCTCGAGGTGAGCGCCCGCGTGTGCGACCCGGCGAGCGTCCGGCCGATGCGCGTCGCCAGGCCCTCGAGATCAGCGGCGACATAGTCTCCGTCCGCCCAGCCCTGGGCGATGTCGTCGTGATCAAACCCCTGGAACGAGCCCGACCAGGTCGTCACCTTGAACGTCGACGCGCCGTCGGCCAGCCCCGCCATCCGCGGATCGGCGTCGGTCCTCGACCACAAGAGCCACGCGACCTCCTCGATCCGCGCCGCGTTGCTGTCGAACAGCACCGGGACGGCGGCCCCGCGACCCGAGAGGTTGGGCGGGTCGACCACCTCCCGGATGCTCACCGCGCCGTCGTCCTCGGGGCCCTCCCCGCCGTGATCCCAGAGCACGACGTAGCGGACGGCCGGGAACGACGCGACGCCGGAGCCGTAGCGCCGCGCGCGGTCCAGCTCACGGAAGTCCGGCGGCCGGGCTGTCCAGCTGGCGAGCAGGCGATCGAGCTGCGCCGACTCGTCCACGCCGAGCGCGAGTAGGCCCTTCCCGGCGTCGTCCACGGTCGCGTCGAGGACGAACTGCCGCCCGCCGTCGGAGGCTACCGAGTACTGGTCGAGCACCGCTGCGTTGGTCCCGTCCTCGGCGGCGCGGTCGCAGAGGGCCGCCAGGATCCTCCCGTCGTCTGAGCAGGTGGCCGGCGTGGCGCCGCCCGCGTCCCGGACCCCGACCTCGTCCACGTAGGCGCCCGCGAGCGCGCCGACCGCGTCCTCGACGCACGCGTCGTCGCAGCCCTCCAGGTTCCTGGCAAGCGTCCCGAGCCCGAGGCCCGCCCGCCGGACATCGAGCAGGTACGGGCCGAAGCCCGAGCCGTCCAGGTCGTTCACCTCGACGTCGAGGCTCGCGGGGTCCAGGGTCGCCGGGCCGTCTCCGGGCAGCGTCGTCGCGAAGTTCTCCGGGTGCGGGTCCCCGGCGAGCAGGACCGCGTTGGCGTCCACGACCGACAGGAAGCCCGTGGCCGCCCGGTCGGGGTCAGGTCGCGCGAGGTCCGCGTAGTAGAGCGCGGAGCTGCCCCGGACGAAGTCGAAGGGGTCCGCGGCCATCTTGGCGTACTTCCCCTGGAGCAGCGCGTGATCGCGCGCCATCCACACCGCGTTGTCGTTGGTCAACGTGTCCCGTATGAACGCCACCCGCGCCTGGTCCGGATCCGCCGGGCCGCAGGCGGCGAGGGCGGGCAGGAGCGCCATCAACCCGCGCCTGGACGTTTCGCGACGGGGCAAGCAGCGAGCGGGGGGCATCCGCCCGCCGCTATCGAGCCCACCGCCTCGGTCTCGCCACGGTGTGGAAACGGACGCGTGACGTTTGCGCCACCGCCGGGCGGGCCCACGGGCGGAGCCGATTCTTGATACTCCTGCCGCCTCACGCAGGTGTTGGATGTTTGTCGTCGCCGTCGCAAATTCGAAGGGTGGATGTGGCAAGACCACCATCGCGACCCACCTCGCGGCGCGGTTCGCGCGGCAGGGCTTCGTGACCACCCTGCTCGACCTCGACCGCCAAGGCGCGGCCGCCGCGTGGTGCGCGCGCCGTGCGGACCGGCTGCCAGAGATCCGCGTGACGAGCGCGGAGGCAGACGACTTCACGGTGCCGCGGGGGTCGCCCTACGTCGTGATCGACGTCCCGGCAGGGCCTCGCCGAAAGGAGCTCGACGCCGTCATCAAGGCCGCAGACCTGCTGGTCGTGCCCGTCCAAGGCTCGCTCTTCGACCAGGACGGCACCCGCTACTTCCTCGAGCTCGCGGCCGAGTGCAAGCAGGTTCGCAAGGGGCGCATGCCGATCGCCCTCGTCGCGAACCGCGTTCGCGCCAAGGCGGTCGGAAACGCCCAGTTCGAGGCCTTCTTGACCGGGCTTGGCCACCCGGTGGTCGCGCGCATCTCCGACAGCCCGCACTACCCGAACGCAGCGCGGACCGGCGTGACCCTGTTCGACCAGCCCGAGGCCCGCGTGCGCGCCAGGCTCGCCGAGTGGGCGCCGCTGCTCGCGATGGTCAACGAGGTCATCACGAGCGACCGCGCGTGACGCCGGCGCTGGGCGGGGCGCCCGTGAGCCGGCGTACCGCGCTGGGCGTCGGCCTGCTCGCCCTCGGCGCGCTCGCCAGCTGCTGGAGAGCTCCGACCGACGAGGAGCGCATCCAAGGCGTGATCCAAGACATCGTCGCCGGCGCGGTGGACGGCGACGTCGGCGACGTGATGACACATGTCTCACGTAAGTATCGCTCGGACACCGGGGACTACGAGACGCTGCACGGGCTCTTGGTCCAGGCGTTCCTGCGGCGTGGGCCGATCCTGGTCGTGCCCGGCCCGGTCAGCGTGGTGGTCTCCGGCGACACCGCGCACGCGTCGTTTGACGCCGCGATCGCAGAAGGGACAGGGCAGTGGCGCGACATCG
>CANLGL010000102.1 GCA_947490345.1 Deltaproteobacteria bacterium | reverse complement strand
GCTCGAGGCGACGCGAACCGCCGAGCCCACCCTCCGAAAATCGGCCTTCTCCCGTGGTGCGCCCACGCCGATCTTGACAACGAGGGCCACAAGTCAAGAGGTGGCAGCTCACCCACGTCGCAGTGGCCCTCCGGCAGGCGGCAACGCTCCCCGAGCCCCTGCCCCCCCCAGCGGCGGACTGGGCGTGAGGCAAACCGGAGCGCAGGCGCGAGAGTCGCGCCCGGTCACGGCGCCAAGGCCGGTAGCCCCCCCCTCACCCCACCTCCGACACCGGCACCAACTCGATCGCGCGCCGGTCGGCGTCGCTCCGCCAGCACAACACGCGCGCCGCCGTCATGCCGACCGCGATGCGCACCACCTCGGTCGCGACCAGACTTTGTCCATCCGGCTCGGCACCAACCCCGAGGGTGAGCGTCGGCGCGACCAGACGGAAGCCGAGAATCCGGGAGAACTCGAGCTCCGCCGAGGTCGGGCGGGCGCCGCGAGGCCGCCAGTAGCGCACTCGCAGCGGGGGAGCACCGCGAACGACCACCCCGGACGGCAGCGCCGACGCATCGACGCGGCGGGCGGTCGGCAGCCCCAGCCACGCCACCTCGTGCCCAAGCGCCGCCAAACGTGCCGCCAGAAACCCGTCGTCGGCACCGACAAAGCACGTCATCCGCAGCCCCGCCGCCGCGAGCTGCCCTGCGAGCTCGAGCGCGGCGCTCTCCTGGCCAGGGCGGACATCCACGAGGAGGGCGGCACGGCCGGCATGACTCCCCCTCCGCAAGACCTGACCCAACCACCGCGCCGGATCAACGCACCGGGCGCGCCAGGACCGCCAGCCCCACGCCACCAGCCCCGTCGCCGCGACGACCGCCGCCCAACGAACTGACGCACTCACCGCCGCAGCCGCGTCTTCAGCCACTCTCCCACCGCCTGATCGTCCGGGACCCCCTCCCACCCCTCCGCGGCCACCGAGACCGCGATCGTCAGCCCCAAAAGCCCGGTTCTCCAGCGAACGCGCACGTTCACTTCGTCGATCGCGCCTGACGCGACGACCCACGAGCGCCACCCCTCCCGTTCGAAGCGGAGACCGAGCGCCGTCGCCAGCGGCTGGGCTTGTGTGGTCAGCTCTACCCGGTTGATCCAGCTCGCAAGCCACACGAGCCAGATCCCGCCGACGCCCAGGAGCAACCCCGCAAGGAAACACCGGATCACCGACTCGTCCAAGTAGAGCGTCGCTACCCCTCGAAGTCCACGTCCGCCCCCTCCCGGGCCACCATTACCCGCATGCCCTGGTAGCCACCCGACCAGCGATCGGCGAGCCGGTCCAGCTCGTCATCCGTCGCATCGGGAGAGTGGTGGAAGAGCGCCAACTTCTTCACATCGGCGGCGCGACAGAGCGTCGCGGCGTACTCCGGATATCCGTGGCCCCACGTCATCTTTTCGAGGTACTCGTCCTCGGAGAACATGGTGTCGACCGCCACCAGATCGGCCCCGCGCAAAAGCTTGATGAGCGCCGCCTCGCGACTGTTGGGCGCCTGACCACCGGAGAGGGCCTCACCCGGGCGCGACAATGGCGAGGTGTCGGTGAGGTAGGCGACCTTTCGCCCCCCGCCCTCGATGATGTACCCGCACGCCCCGCCGGGATGGTTCAGCTGCGTCGCCGTGACCTGATAGCCGCCGCGCTGGATCGGGCGGCCCGGACGGAGCGCCTCGTATTCAAGCGGAGCGGGCAGATCGTGAATCCGGAGCGGGTGCAGCACCCCGTTCATGTACCGACCGAGACGATCCCGCGTGGCCTCGGGCGTGAACCCCGGCGCGGCGACCGTGACCTTGAAGCTGGGCGCGAAAAGCGGCGCGAAGAACGGGAAGCCGAAAAGATGGTCGAGGTGGAAATGCGTGAAGAACAGGTTGACCGAGCGCTCGGGCCGACCGAGCAGCTCGCGTCCGAGGACGCGGGCTCCCGTGCCAGCATCGAAGATGCACGGCGCCTCCCCCGGAAGCTGCACTTCTACGCAGGAGGTGTTGCCTCCATAGCGAGCAGTATCCGCCCCTGGAACGGGGATGGACCCCCGAACCCCCCAGAAACGCACCCGCATTACGAGATCCTCACGTCGGCAAGCACCGCACCAACGTAGCCGCCCGCGCGCCGGGGGCAAGCCGGCGCGGCGAGATGGTGCACGGTACTGGATTCGAACCAGTGACCTTTGGCTTCGGAGGCCAACGCTCTATCCAGCTGAGCTAACCGTGCGTTCCGGGCGGCAACTACCCACCGGAGGCGCCCGCGTCAAGCGCGCCCAACCACGCCCGCATCTGCGGGACGACGGTGGCGCGCCACGACTCTGAGGCCCGTTCGGCGGCGAACTGCCGAAGCAGGCAGGACACCAGCCAGTGCAGCTCCTCGTAGACGAACATGCGATCGTAGAGGATCTCTGCGACCTCGCCCGTCTTGACCTGGGTGGGGAGCTTGGCCCCCGCAATCCCGACCCGTTCGCCGCGGAGCGTCACGTGGTACTCGCGGTCCTCACGGCGCATCAGGAACCGGATTTCCTTTGGAACCTTGCCGCCGAGCACGGCAGCCCGCGCCTCAGGCGTGGTGCCGGGGCTGTCGCCGGTCAAAAGTGTCGTCGGGCGCTCCTCGCCCGCGTCGCGCAGCGCCAGTCGGTCATCGACGTAGACCTCCAGGGCCGAGCCATCTTCGATCGAAAAGTGACCGCCGAGGCTTTCGCTGCGGAACCACAACCACAGGTAGAAGTCTGCCGAAACGTGGGCCGGAAGCAGCTCGGTCGCGCCTTCGCTCATCGTCCCGCCCCCCGCAGATCACCCTGCCCACGCAAATCAGTCGTGCCCGCGCTCACCAGGGCCTCGGGGAGCCCATCCGTGGCGGCGAGCTCGTCCAGGGGGCTCCACGGAATCGCGCGAAGGCCGAAGGTCCGTAGGAACAACTTCTGGAAGTTCTCATTGGGAAGCTCGCCGTCGCTGGTGAAGAAGAGCCAGCGGTCGTTCATGTTCCAGCAGACTTCCATGGTCTGGACGCGCGGGAGCGTTTTGAGCAACATCTCCTGCTCCAGCGCCTCGCGCAGCTCTTCGCGGACGGCCGCCGGCGCCTTGGGGCGATTGTTAGCCTGACACCAGGCCTGTTGCCGCTTTTCGAGGTGGGCACGAAGCAGCTTTGCAGGCACCGTCTTGGTGTCGACACGCAGCGCGAAGAGCGCGTAGTGATTGTACAACCACTGATTCACATCGGAGAAGTCCACATCCAGCAGGTTGTGAACCTGACACCAGCCCATCGACTGCCCCTTGTGGGTGGGCGACTGCGGCTCGCGATGTTGGTTGGTGTTGAGCGAGGCGATGAACTCGTCGGTGAAGCCCTCAGGCAGGTCGCCGACAATCCGGTAGCGTCGCCCCGAGAGCGGGCCTTTGAGAATACCCATGGATCAGTTCCGAAAGTCGTCGAGGGCGTGGCGGAGCACCGCGATATCGCCGCCTTTGGTGTGCAGGCCGAGCTCCCATCGGGCCACCCAGGCCACGGTGCCGACAAAAACCTCTCCCTCGACCAAGGTGATCGTGGCCTCGGCCTTTTTGTCCCACACCTCGCCCAGGCGGCGATTGCTGCACCCGAAGCGTTTTTGCGGCTTCAGGATCGGCGTCAGCTCCCGGGCCTTGCGAACCGGGTCCCAGGTCATCGCCTTGCGCGCTTTCTGCCAGACAGCCGCCTCGGCCACGAACTTGACCGCCGTCTTGTGGACGGTGGAGACGGCACCAGACTCCGCCTCGCGGACCTCGATCTCATAGGCAGCGTCGGCCAGAACGACCGCCCGCACCAGCTTGCGGCCGTAGAGCCCCAGCACCTGCTCTGCCTTGGAGGCGAACGCCGAAACGAAGACGTCGCGGCCGCTGTTGGCCTCCAAGTGGGCCTCGATGCGTCGCTTGATCAGCACCGCTTCCAGCCCGGCATGCCCAAGCGCCACCTGCGTGGCCAACGCGCGATCGAGCCCGTGGCGCGCCATCAGCCCGTTGACCTCGTCGACGAAGGCCATCTTCTTGATCGCCTCGTTCAGATCGAGCCGACCGAGCGCGACCAGCCGCGCAACGTCGAGGGGCACGCCCGCCGTCTTGTGGATCTCGGCCGCCCGCAGCGCGATCGCATCAGCGGCACCCGGGCGCCCCTGCGGCCTCGGCGGACGGTGTCCGCCCCTGTTCGCTCCGTCTCGCATTCCCATGCCGGCGCCTTAGCCGGGGCGCCAGGGTTACGCTCGTTCCATGGCCACGCCGACCGCTGGTATGCTCGCCCCTGACTTTCATGCCGAGACCGACGCGGGCCCGCTGCGGCTTTCGTCGCTTTTGGGGAAGAAGATTGTCCTGTACTTCTATCCCAAGGACTCGACGCCCGGCTGCACGATCGAGGCCCAGGAGTTCGGCGCGCTCCATGCCCGCTTCGCTGCGGCGGGCGCCGTGGTGCTCGGCATCAGCAAGGACAGCGTAAAGTCGCACCAGAAGTTCCGCGCCAAGGAATGTCTCCCCTTTGCGCTGGTCTCTGACCCGGGGGGCATCTGTGAGGCCTACGGCGCCTGGCGCGACAAGAAGCTGTACGGCCGGGAGTACAAGGGCATCGCACGCATCACTTTTTTGGTGGATGAACGAGGCACCATCGCCGAAGTGTGGGACCCGGTCACCGCCCGCGGCCACGCTCTGCAGGTGCTCGCCCGAATCGAGGGGCCACGGCCGGCGCCGTGACCACCATCCTCGCGGCGCACGGGCTCGGCCTGGGGCCCTGGGTCTTCGAACCGTGGCGCGCCGCGTTCGAGGCCGCGGGATTCGTGTTTTCGCCCTTGACGCTGCCGGGCCACGGCGATGGGAACGATGCTGGCTTCGCCGACGTGGTCGCCGCCATCGAGCGCGCTGCGGACAGTGTTTCGGGGCCGGTGATCCTGTGCGGACACAGCTTCTCCGGGCTCGCGGTGCAGCTGATTCTCACGCGGCGAACGGTCGCCGCCGCGGTGCTGGTCTGCCCGCTTCCGCCCGGAAGGCCCGCCGTCGGTTCGGCCACCTTCTCCCATCTGCCCCGCGCGCTGGCCACGCTCGCCCTGGGTCGCCCCTATGTGCCGAGCCGACGAGGCTGGCGTGATCTTGGGTTTTCGCACGTGCCCCCCGAGGCATTGGCCGACGCGATGGCGCGGAGCGTGCCCTGGCCAAATCGTTTGTGCCGCGACCTGATCAAGGCGCCTGTTGTACTTCCCACGTCCTTCGACACGCCCGTCCTGGTGGTGATGGGCGGCGCCGATCCGGTGATTCCGCCGGCCGCCGTCAGGGTGGTCGCCGACCTCTTCGAAGGCGTGGCCTGGCGCTACGACGACCTCGCCCACACGCCGATGCTGGAGCCCGGGGGCCAGCGCATGCTCGACGACATCGTGGGGTTCTGCCTGGAACCGGTCAGGCCACGCGTGCTGGAGAGCGACGGCTACGGCCCCGACGAAGGCGTCGGCCACGCCGCGCGCAAGGAGCGGCGCGGTCCCAAGGCCCGCCGACGCTCCGCCTACGGCCAGAAGGATGCTGCCCGATGATGCTCTGGCCGCTCATGCTCGCGTGCACCCAGAAGACCCCCCCGGGCCTCGGTCTGATCCCAAGCGGCAACGCCATCGAAGCCCCAGAGCCGAACGATCCCGGACAGTGGCGACGGTGGCTCCTCGCCGGCGATCCCCTCGCCCGCCGCCTGAAGCGAACCGCCGTCGTGCAAGACGCCGGGTACGCGGCGTGGGCCGGACTTCCCCGCGACGCCCGACCCGATGCCGTGTGGTTTCTGGAGGCCGGCGCGGCGGGGACCGCCAGCGTCGCGCTCCTCCGCGGCGCGCGGCTCGCCGGTGCCGAGACGGCGCTCGATGATCCGGTGAGCCTGACGAGGTGGATGCTCCCGCTCTCGGAGCCAGGCCCCGGCGTGCTTGAATCGCCGCGCCCACCCCTGGCCTGGCTGGGCATCGAGCGCGCTGACGCCGCGCTGCCGGTCCTGGAGCGGGGCGTGCTTCTCGGCTGGCTCGGGGCCCCGGACATCGACACGCTCGCCGCCGCCACGCTCGTCGGCGAGGACGCCTGGGCGCGGCTGGCGACGACGCCCGCGGGGATGCTCATTCTGGGCCGCAATGGTGCCGGGGAGGCCCCCTCCGAGACCGCCCGCAGCGTGCTCGTGGACGTGACGACCTTCGCGCTGGAGGAGGCCGCAGCCGACTCCGCCAAGGAGCACGAGGCGCTCAAGACGCGGCGGCTGGCTTTGGCCGGAACCGAAGGCGAGGACGTCGTCGGCACCCGGCTGGAGCGCGCGTTGTCGGAGCTGGCCCCTGCGGCGCGAGACGACACGGTGGCGGGGATGGCGCTGGTCGCCCACGCGGCGCTGCGGTGGCGCGGGCGCTGTCCCGACGTGCCGTGCGGCGGCTTCGATCGCATGGACCAGCTCCGTGCGGCGGCCCGCTTCGGGCCCGAGCCCGCCCGGCTCGCGGCGGTGTGGCGGACGATCGCCTGGAAGGGCGCGGTGGACGAGCTCTGGGCGGCGTGGGAGCGACCGCAGGTCCTGCGCGCGATGGACCGCATCGTCGAGTTGGCGGCGGACGCCGCGCCTCGCGAACTCGACCGGACCATGGTGCTGCGGCCGGCGCCCGACGCCGCGTGGATCCTCCCCGTCACCCGCGCGGTGGGCGGGCCCGAGGCGACGTCGAAGGAGGGGCTTTTCCGGGCGCTCTACACGCGGGTGGCCTTGGAAGCGCGGGCGGCGGCCGTGGTTGCGCCCGCGGAAGCCAAGGCCCTCGGCCGGATAGAGCGGCGGGCGCTGCGGTCGCAGAGCGCCCGCTGAGGTACAAAGCGCTCGGACCCACCCTGCCCGACAAAATGCGCGCGCCGCGATGGCGCGGCCTCCGCTATCCGCGACATCAGTCGCACGTTGGCGGCATTTGATCGTTCTCAACGCGGTCGTAAGGCTCGACGCCCCCGCTCCGACCGGGCTCCCACAACAGTTCGGCGTGGTCGCCGCAGAAGGTCCCGGTCACGCGCCCCTCGACGACCTCGTCGCCGCTGTCGTGGGGGGGCCGCCACGTCCACGCGGCCAGCCAGTCCACGGCTCCGTCCACGACGGTTGCCCGCTCCACCCGCGCACGGCGTGCGCATTCTACGAATAGTACGCTTCCATCCTCGTTGATGGTAAATCCATTGTAATCCCCGGCCCACCCCGTCCAGCTCCCGGGCGGCATCACGCCGTCCGCCGGCGGTGCGCAGGTGGAGTCTGAGTCGGTCGTGCCCGAGTCCGTCGTGCCCGAGTCAGCTCTGCCTGTGGTTGCGGTAAAGTCCGGCGCCGATCCACCGCTGGCAGCACAGGCGATCGGCCAAAACAACGCGATGGGCGCGACGTAGACCTTACCCAGCCGGCTGAAGTCAGTTGGCACGCTCGACGGCCTCGTCCCGAGTATACACCGGCGTTCGACGTGGAGAGGTTGATGAAGAGGCGGCCGTCGCGAGCGCCCGCGCCGCAGCCCCCTCACAGGCTCAAGAGTGCCGCACTGTTGTTCAAGATGTGCATCGCGATGCAAGGAAGCACGCTGCCGCTCTTGTAGCGCAACCACCCCGCCACCAGACCGATGAAGAAAAGCGGCGGAATGGCCCACAGGCGGTCAACATGCAGCGCTGCGAAGGCCATCGCTTGGAGCACGACCCCCACCCGCGCACCGAACCTCCGGCTCACCAACGCCTGCATCCAACCTCGAAAGAGGAGCTCCTCGGTGATCGGCGCGCCCAGAACGACGAACGCGACGACACCGGCCCGGATCCACGCCTGTGGGTTGTTCAGCGCCGACGCGATGCTCTGGGCGTCCGGAACATAGCCACGGGCATCGAGCAAAAGTGCCCAGGCGACAGAGAACCCCACCGTCGCCAACGCTGATGCGACGCCGAGCGCGAACCAGCGCATCGTCGGGAGCACTACAATGCTCGATCCATCCGCGACCCTGACCGCAACGAGCGCGCCGACGTTTCCGCTGAAGGTCGCCAACAACGCCGCGACCACCCATGGGTCGCTCACAAGCGTCGCCGGGTCGAGACGAATCGCCCCGCCGAGCAGCACGGCACCGCACACCCCGAGGCCCCCACCCAGGCCGATTGCGGCTCCACCGACCAGCGGCCCCTCGATCCACCACCGCCGCGAGCCCTTCCACCAACGAAGCACCAGGCCGAGGGCCAGGCCGGTCAGCCCGGCGACGAGGGCCATTCCCGCCGCCGCCAACGCCGCCGTCCCCGGAGTCAGCGTCATCGGGGCACCGTGAACACCGCGCCCGACGGCTGGCCTCCGCGTGGATGGAAGGGCGCCCCAATGAAAAGCGCGGTCTCGTCCCCCGCCAGAGTCAGCACCTGCCCCTCAGCGCCCACCTCCACGACCAGCACCTCCCCCCCGTCAATCGGCCAAACGCGCGCCCGCGGCGGCATGACCCACCGGTTGAACACCCCCGCGGCGTACCCGGCCGCGATGCCGCGCCCGATGTGATCCCCCTGCCCTCCCGCAAGCTCCCGCCCGTCCTCGCAGCGCACGCGCCCGGCGCCGTCGTCGAGCTCCAGCTCCGGATCGCCGACGCAGACCACGCCGGCCTGGATCACCACGATGCCCTCGGCCCCACCGGCCAATGGCGCGCCGTCGACCAGCACCGGACCCAACGCGACGAGGCCGACGTCGAAGGCCTCTACGACGCAGTCTCCATCGGCTCCACAGACGAGGGCCACCACCCGCAGATCGTCGGCCGCCAGCGCGGTCACCCCCGCCACGACGGCGCGCAGCCCCCCGTATCGTTCGATCCCGGATGCGCTCGCGTAGTACAGACCCGCTGACGACGCGGCCAGCGCGCTTGCCCGTCCCAACGCCTCGACCTCGCCGAGCGCCTCACCGTCCAGTGTGCCTCCGCCCGGACCCACGCGGACCAGCGCGTCACCCCAGTAGCCGACCCAGTTGCCAGGGCCCTCGACCAGCTCCCCATCGACCAGAACTGCGGGCCGGCCCGGCGCCGCCGCCGCCAGACTCGACCCGTTCCAAGCCAACCCCTGGCCGAGACGGTCGTTCGCCCCCCCGTACACCACCTCCGCCGCGAGCTCGACCCCGACCACCGACTCGCCGGGTAAGAGGTCCTCGGCGCACCCGGCCGACAACATCGCCACCTGCATCAGCGCGTGCAAACCAGGCGCCGATAGAAGCCGTGGCGTTCGTCGCCGATGTCCGGGCCAAAGGGTGAGGCCTCGGCGACCGCGCGGAGCGCACCCCAGCGAGCGGCGTCCATCCCGAAGCGCTCCCACTGGCGCTTGATGAAGGCGTCGGGCGGAAATGCGCCGATGCGGGCGATCCAGTCCGGGGGCACCTCAGCGTCGGGGTCGGCTTCGTAGACGTAGAAGACGCCGCCCTCGGCCAGCACCCGGTAGACCTCGGCGAAGATCGCCGCGGGGTCCGACCAGTGGTGGGCCGACTGCACCGACACGGCCGCGTCGAAGGTGCGCTCGGGGTACACGATCCGCGTGGCGTCCATCTTTCGGAAGGTGACGTTGAGTCGGCCCTGCCGGTTCTGCTCGGCGAACTCCAGCATGTGCGGGCAGGTGTCGATTCCCACCGCGTCGACGTCGGCGCGACCGGAAGCCGCGTGGATCGCCACCCATCCGGGACCGGTGCCGACGTCCAGAAGGGCCCCGCGCTCGACCGCAATGTCGTTGGCGATGAAGCGGTAGGCGGGCTGGTAGTAGCGACCGGGGCCCATCTGGTAGGCCAGGGCGGTCCAGAAGCGACGATCGGGCAGGAGCGGCATGAGGTCAGCAGGCTAATCTGCCCGTCGATGCCCAACACCGCGCCTCTCCCTCACCTTCGCTGGGCCGTGACCGGCGGCACCGGACTGCTCGGAAACAACCTCGTGCGCAGCCTGGTCGCCGCGGGAGCCGAGGTGCGCGTACTGTCGCGGAAGGGACCGCGGCGGGAGTTCGCGGGGCTGGCCGTGACCGAGATCGAGGGCGACCTGGACGACGTGGGGGCGCTGTCACGGCTGGTGGAGGGCGCTGACTGCGTGGTGCACGCCGCCGCGATGGTGGACATCCGGTGCGGGGACCGCGATCGTTTCGAGTCGGTCAACGTCGCCGGGACCGCAAACGTTCTCGCCGCGCTGCCTGCGAGCGCGCGATTGGTCCACGTCTCGACCGTCGACGCGCTCGGAATGCGCTCTCGAGAGGCGCCCGCCGACGAGGACTGTCCTCCCCAGCCGCACGAGGCGGGTGTGCCCTACGTCGACACCAAGCGCGCCGCCGACCTGCTCGTCCAGGGCAGCGCGGCCGACTGGATCATCGTCTATCCAACGTACATGCTCGGCCCCTGGGACTGGCGGCCGTCCAGCGGGCGGATGATCCTGGAGATCGCCACGGGCAAAGGCAAGCTGGCGCCCGGCGGAGGGAACAACTTCGTACACGTGGGCGACGTGGTCGACGCGCTGATCACCGCCTCGGGAAAGCGGCGCGGCGGGCGCTGGATTCTCGGCAACGAGAACCTGAGCTACGCGGAGGCGTGGGCGCTGATGGCCACGGTGACCGGCGCGTCACCTCCCCTGGGCAGCCTGCCGCGGTGGGTGGGCTCCGGCGCCGCCGCCGCGCTCGACGCCGCCCGGGCCAGTGGCCTCCGGGAAGGTGACATCAACGCCGCCAGCGTCCGCATGAGTTTTCTGCCGCACTACTTCTCAGCGGCGCGCGCGCGGCGAGAGCTGGGGATGCGCCAGACGCCGGTGCGCGAGGCAATCGAGGCGGCGTGGACGTTTTTTTCTACCGAATGATGTCACGAGGTGCGGCCGCCGTTCCGGCGCCGGCTGGGATGCGGACCGTGGACACGGGGCAGACTCCCATCACATTGGACCATCAGGGCGACGCGGTAGGCCCGGCCGTCTCGTCAGGCCGACGCCGCGCCGCATCGCGGCGGAGCCATGAGGGCAGGATGTCCGCCCCCGAGAAGACGTAGAGATCCTGCGCGCCCTCCATCCGCAATTCCAGAAGGTCCGGGATGCCATCCCCAGTGACGTCGGGAACAAATAACGCCGCGGATCGCATCTCCCCCGCGGACGGCACAACGACCCAGGCGGCATCCTTCAAGGTCATCGTTCCCTCGCAGAGCTGCGAGAACACTGCGGTCGCTACGCCGGTGTACCCCTCGTATGTGCTGAGGGACAGCTCCGCGCGGCCATCGCCGTCGAGGTCGGCGGTGGTGACGGCTCGGTCATCCAGGAAAAATTGCGTGTTGGCCTCATGGGGGAATTGGGTTCTGCTGGCGCTCTCGTCGGCGCCGTTACTCAGCATTGCCGCGGGGATGATGAACAGGTCCACGCCGTCGCCGACCGTGCAGATCAGGCCCGCATCCCCGAGTCCGTCGCCATCGACGTCCCCCACCACCACCGCCGACCCGCTCCCGGTGCCCGCGCAGGCGAGCTTCCCGGGCGCTTCGTCGAGCGCTACCTCCGCCGCGCCCGAGAGCGCCTCCCCTGGGATGACCGCCCGGGTTTCAGAACCGGTGGCGAGCAGGTCCTCGAGGCCATCGCCGTCGAAGTCGCCCAGCCGGTCCAGCGTCGTGACGTGCCCTCGGATGCGGGGCGAGTCGCGCCAGGTCCAGCCCGGGGTCAACAGGGTTGCCGGAGCAAGGAACACCGTGTACCTCTCGGACTCGTCCCTCGCGTAACTGGCGAGCTCCCGCTCCCCATCTCCGTCCAGGTCGCCCCCCCACAGGCCCCAGGGCTGGCCGGTGGTCGCGATGTCGAACGGGGTGCCCTCGACGTCAGCAAGGTCACCCTGCATGCGGCCGTCGGAGTACCAGAGGTGCCACCAGTCGTCGTCGTGAGAATAGGGGTTGTAGTTCAGGAGGGCCACGTCACCGAGTCCGTCTCCGTCCACGTCGCCCACCGGGCCGGCGTGCAACCCGTGGTACGAGAGGGCGTCCGCCTTGTGCAGTTCCGACAGGCCCTCGGACAGCCCGCCGAGGTTCAGAAACGCGTCCACTTCCCACATGTCCGCGGGGAACGGGTTTCGCCGACCGGCCCACAGCTCGTTCCGCCCGTCCCCATTGACGTCCCCACCGACCGTCAGCATGACGCCGGGCGCATCAAACAGGCCCGCTCCCCGCTCAGCCCGCAAGATCGCCCAGGCCTCCACGTCAGCCAGGCAGGCCGACTGGAGGTCGCAATCCCGGTCCGCAGAATCGCACGGCTCGGCGGCGTCGGGAGCGGCGTCGGGGCCGGGAGCCGGGACGGGTGCGGCAGGGCACCCAGCGAGTCCAAGGAGCGCGAGCGGAACGCTCATCCTTCGGCTCATGTCCATGCATCCTTCCACGACGCCCCGACCGTCGCGGCGGCGCCGTACACCACTTGCAAAGCGCCGCTGTGCGTGCCGATCCCCACCCACCAGTCGCCGGTGGGCAGCTCGACCGGGTCGGGGTCGAGCCTCAGGACCGCCTCGTCATGAATCGCCATGTCCCGGTGGGCGACGGGGTCAGTGTCCTGGTCGTAGGGGAAGACCACGAAGTCGATGCCCTCCGTGGCCCCGTACATGGTCGGAATCGCGGCGCAGCGCCACACGCCATGGCCCTCAAGTATCGAAGCCGTGTTCGGGTCGGGGTAAAAGTTCCCAGAGATGAACAGCGCTATCCACCAACCCGCGGAAACCGGAACCGCATCGACGTCTTTGATGTCTTGATAGTAGCTCCATAGAAGTTGGTTGCCCTTCGAATCCACCTCTATGGGGTCTTGACCGGACACGAGTTCGTCGCCGCCGACGCATCCGCGGACCCCTCACCGCGCTGGGACACGCCCATTGCGGCGAGGATCTGCGCGGTGTAGATGATCCGCAAACGCGTACCCGCCCGCCAGGTCTCGTCGGGCTTCTCGGGGAGGATCGTGACCGCGGCAGCAGGCGGCAGGTATGTTGTCTGCTCGGCGGTGTAATAGAGGAAGATCGTGGACGTCACGCCGTCGGTTTTTT
>CANLGL010000101.1 GCA_947490345.1 Deltaproteobacteria bacterium | reverse complement strand
TGCTCAAGGCCGGCGCCTTGCAAAGCGCGATCTTCAACAGCGCGAACTTCTCCAGCATCGCCACGGATGCGAAGGGCGTCATCCAGATCTTCAACGTCGGCGCGGAACGGATGCTCGGCTACGCGGCCGGCGAGGTGATGAACCGAATCACGCCGGCTGACATCTCCGACCCTGACGAGGTCGTGGAGCGGGCCCGAGCGTTGACGGTGGAGCTGGGCACCCCGATCACGCCGGGCTTCGAGGCGCTGGTGTTCAAGGCCTCCCGCGGCATCGAGGACATCTACGAGCTCACCTACATTCGAAAGGATGGCAGCCGGTTCCCGGCGGTGGTGTCGGTCACGGCGCTCCGCGATGCGCAGAACGCGATCATCGGCTACCTGTTGATCGGCACGGACAACACCGCACGAAAGCAGGTGGAAGACGAGCAAAAGAAGCTCGATCAGCGGCTTCGGGACCAACAGTTCTACACCCGCTCCCTCATCGAATCGAACATCGACGCGTTGATGACGACTGACCAATATGGCATCATCACCGACGTAAACAAGCAGATGGAGGCGCTCACCGATTGCACACGGGACGAGCTGATCGGCGCGCCATTCAAAAACTGTTTCACGGATCCAAAGCGCGCCGAGGCCGGGATCAAGTTGGTGCTGCGGGAAGGGAAAGTCACCAACTATGAGCTCACTGCCCACGCCAGAGATGGGAAGGAAACCGTCGTCTCGTACAACGCGACCACCTTCTACGATCGGGAACGGAAGCTGCAAGGCGTGTTCGCCGCCGCGCGGGATGTGACCGAGCGCAAACGGCTCGATCACGAGCTGGAGACCGCGAAGTTGGTGGCCGAGAAAGCCAATCTCGCCAAGTCGGACTTCCTGTCCAGCATGAGCCATGAGCTGCGGTCCCCGCTCAACGCGATCCTCGGGTTCGCCCAGTTGATGGACTCCGACTCCCCTCCGGCATCGCCGGCCCAGAAAGCGAGCATTGACCAGATCCTACGCGCAGGTTGGTATCTACTGGAGTTGATCAACGAGATCCTGGATCTTGCGGTGATCGAATCCGGAAAACTGTCCCTTTCGGTCGAGCCGGTTTCTCTGACAGACGTCCTGCTGGAGTGTCAGGCCATGATCGAGCCGCTGATGGGGAAGCGGGGCGTGCGACTCGCGCTCCCCACCCTCACCGGGTCTCCCATTGTCCTTGCGGATCGGACACGATTGAAGCAGGTTCTCATCAACCTGCTGTCCAATGCCATCAAATACAATATTATCGGCGGCCTGGTCGTGGTGGACTGCACCACCATCTCCCCAAGCGTCACGCGCGTTTCGGTCAGGGACACGGGCGCGGGCTTGCCTGCGGAGAAGCTGACCCAGCTCTTTCAGCCGTTCAACCGGCTTGGACAGGAGGGGAGCGGAGAGGAAGGCACGGGTATCGGCCTCGTGATGAGCAAGCTGCTGGTTGAGCTCATGGGGGGCACAATCGGCGTAGAGAGCACGGTTGGCATGGGCAGTGTGTTCTGGTTTGAGCTGAGCACGGCGCCTGCAGAGGCCGGGCAGCCCGATCCGCCCGAAGTCAGCGCGCCGGTCCGGACCGAGGCGCCCCGCCCGCTCGACGCCGCGGTGGCCACCGTGCTCTATATAGAAGACAACCCCGCGAACATGAAGCTGGTGGCAGGCCTCATCGCGCGTCGTCCGGACCTGCGCCTGCTCAGCGCGATGACCGCGAAACTCGGCATGGATATCGCACGGAAGTGCCAGCCCGACGTGATCCTGATGGACATCAACCTGCCAGGCATGAACGGCATCCAGGCGCTGAAGCTCCTGAGTAACGACCCGATCACCTCGCACATCCCGGTGGTTGCTATCAGCGCAAATGCCATGATCGGCGATATCCGGAAAGGCTTGGATGCGGGGTTCTTCAACTACCTCACGAAACCGATCAACGTGCAGGAGTTTCTGACTGCGCTCGATTTGGCGTTGGATTTTGCACACGCGAATTTGGCAATCCGGCGGGCCGGGGTCGAGTCCGCGGCGCCTGGTCATGACGGCGGCGAGCCCGCGCCGGTGCCCGACTGAGTACCGCCCCTTGCCCGATGCCCCCGCGCGGGTGTACCGTGGCCGCGCCCCGCGAGTGAGTCGATGAACACCCCTCTTGACCTCAAGGCCGTTGCCAAAGGCGCGCTCGCCGGAGGCGTCGCCGCCGGCGCCTTCGACGTTGCCCTCTTCTTCCTGGGCGCCGCCATCGGCGCCGACTACAAGACCAAGGATCCTGCGGCGATGGGCGGCCTGGAGCACCTGTTCTTCTTCCAGCCGATGATGAACTGCATCATCGCCGCCGTCGTGTCCATCGGCGTGATCGCCGTGCTCAACAAGCTCGCGCCGGCGAAGGCCTGGAGCATCTACCTCGTCATCGCCGCCGTGGTGTTCCTCGGCGAGGCCTACGCGCCGTTCTGGGCGTTCGCCCAGATGAAGACCATCGTGATCATCGAGATCATGCACATCCCTGCCACCGTAGGGATCGTGGGCGGGATCTACTACTCGGCGGTCAAGCGGCGGTAGCCGGCCCGGTCAGGACGTGACGAGCTGTGCGCCATCGTCGTGCAGCATGCTCGACCGCCAGGATGCGAGCGCAGCGGACACCCGTGCCACGACGCTTGCATCCAGTTGGCGGGTCAACGGCAGCACGGCCACCACCTCGCCGACCTCGAGGTAGATATTGAGGGTGAAGGGGGCCTGTTGCGCCGAAATGCTCACCAGGTCGGCCCAAACGCCAGCCCGCTCCATCGAGGCGCGGAACTGTTCCAGAGGAGCGGGACTTGTCACGTACTCGAAGCATTTTCGAAGGGCCTCAATCTCATGGGATTCCATTGGGAGATCAGGCGACAAATCCACCTCTGATACCGGCAGTGGCTCAGCGCAAGCCCGTCGGTTCAACCGCGTCGCGGTCGCGACGTCTGCGCGCTGCCCCAGCCGGACTTCGACCGTGAAGTCGCACGTTAGCGCGTAACGACCCGAAGGGAGCGGAATAAGCGATCCGCATGTGGGGACGGCCGGTGTCGCTACCGCCTCGACTGCCAGGTAGCCCAATGCTTCCCCGTGGTGCAGGTCAGGGTCGACTACCGCGCTGCCAAGCTCGATCGCCCACGGGATGCCCCCCCTTTTTCCCGCGAAGCGAGGGCACTCGCTCCCTGCCACCTCGACCAGCCCCAGTTCGGTCGCGATGCCGTCAAACTGCCTGCGTGTGCGGCGCAGATTCTGGCGGACCTCCGATGTGATGGGCAACCAAGCGACGGCCGCAACGAGGACGACGAGAGCCGTGATACCGGCGGCGAGCGCGCCCGCCATACCAGCGCTGCGGCCGCCGATGACCGTAGAGCCGATGCACGAAACCGCGAAGAGGCCCCAGACCCAGCTCGCCCGGGGTCCTGCTGGCACCCGAAGGGACGGCAGCGTAGGCAGCTGCTCGGCAGGTACGAGAACAATCATCAGCCGTCATAACGAGCATGAGTCGGACTGGGATAGGCAGTCCACCCCCTTGGCTCCAATGCTCGCTCGCTCTCTCCTGTCCCTGCTCCTCGGCCTCGTACTCGGCTGCCCGTCCGGCGATACCGGCCCCGGCGGCGACGACTCCGGCGACTCTGGCGACACGGCGGCACACGATACCGGCCTTGACGCGGTCTGTTCGGAGCCGACCGAGGTCGCGTGCGTGGACGACATGATCAGCGATCTGTCCCTGCAGGACGAAAAGACCAGCAAGGGAGAGATCGAGCCCGGCGAGGACGGCGACGATCATCTCGACGCGGTGGACGCCTCGGCCGGCGGGTACAGCAACGCCTCGAAGAACGCCTATCTCTACGCGAAGTTCACCGACGCCGGGCTCGAGAAGGTGGAGCTCACCGACGAAGAAGCACTCGAGTCCATGGACTGGGACATCGCCGCGCGTCGGTTCATCGTCCGGCTCAACGGCGGCTCCAGCGGGCCGTCGTGCGTCGGGGCGGCGGCCGTCGAGGGTCAGACCTACGCGGAGGCGCAGGAGGTCCCGGATGGCGTCGAGTACCAGATGGACGACTTCTACGACGAGGACTGCGACATCAAGGAAGACAACCGCGGTCTGCCCGGCAATCCCGATGTCGCCCTCGGCGCGTGGTGGACCTACCCCGACACCTGCGTGGCCACGACGGACCAGGCCTTCTTCGTGCAGTTGGCAGACGGGCGCGTGGTGAAGTTGGCCATCGAGACCTACTACGCCGAGGATGGCCAGGAAGAGTGCAACGCCGACGGCTCGACCAGCGCGGAGGGTGGGTACCTGACCGTCCGCTGGCGCTTCGTGAACTGACGGTCGGTCGCGCGACGGGGTAGTCGCCCATTGCACGTTCCGCGCCTCCCAGGCCCATGAAACGCGCGTGCGCCATGGGGGACGAGAGGGGGAGAGCGCTACGCACGGCGCGTTATCAACGCGACGGGCGCCGACGGCCGGAAAGCGTAGCTTGGAGGCCGAAGGGTATGGCGCGGTAGGGGGAGAGGCCGTTGCGGCCTTTCCCCCGTGACATGATACTCACGCCGATGCTCCTGGTGTGCGCCGCCTTCGCCGGAGAGGTCACGTTGTGGCACGCGTGGCGCGGGGAAGAACGCGCAGCGCTCGAAGCCGCCGCCCAGACATGGAACCTCCAGCACCCCGGCGTCACCGTGCTCCCCGTGTTTGTGCCACACGAGGGCCTCGCCACGAAAATCGATGCTGCGGTGCCGCATGGAAACGGTCCCGACCTGTTTGTGTTTGCTCACGAACGTGTGGCAGATTGGTCCGCGGGGGGCATCGTCCTGGCGGTCGAGCCGGGTGACAACAACATGCCGGTCACCACGGAGGCTGTCACCTGGAATGGGCGGCAGTGGGGGTGGCCGCTCGCCGCGAAGTCGCTGGCCCTGTTTCGGAACACCGACATGGTGCCGGACGCGCCCAGGACGACGGATGAGCTGCTCGCGATGGCCGCGGCGAACACCGGTGACGGGGCGTACGGGCTGGCCTGGGAGACGGCCAGCGCCTACCAGAACGCACCGTGGATGCATGGCTTCGGTGGGGGTGCCTTCGCGGGGGAACGGGTGCTGCTCGACCGTCCGGAGCACGCGCTCGCGTTCTCATTCATTCTCGAGGCCGCGAAGTACGGGCCCGCCGATCCCAACGGCGCGTTGGTCACCCAATTGTTCAACGACGGTCGTGCGGCCATGGTGCTCAATGGGCCGTGGTTCCTCGGCGAGATTTCCCCCGACGTCCACTTCTCGGTGTCGCCGCTGCCGACGGTGAGTGCCACGGGCCTCGCGGCCGCGCCGTACGTGTCGGTCGAGACCCTGTTTCTCGCCCGGGACAACGACGAGGCGCGCGCGGTCGGCGACTGGCTGGCCGGTCCCGGGGGGGCCGCCATCCGCCAGGACATCGGCCGTCAGATTGTGGCGCGCACCGATGTCCCCGCGCCTCCGGACCTGATCGCGGCTGCCTTTCGGGAGCAGCTGGCCCTCGGGGTGCCGATGCCCACGCGCCCCGAAATGGCCCAGACCTGGGAGCCGCTCGCCCGTGCCCTTCGCCGGCTCATCCGCGGCACGTCCACTCCGGAGCAGGCCGCGGCCGAAGCCCAGACCGACTACGCGATCGTCACCAGGCCCCCACCCCCGCCCGCCGACCCGCGGCCGTGGTTGGCGGGACTTGGCCTCGCGGTGGCAGCAGCCGCGCTCTGGTTGTTCCGCCAGGCCCGCGACGTGTCGCTGCGCCGATGGGCGTGGGTCCTCCCCTGGGTGTTGCCTGCGTTCGGCGCGATGACGCTCTTGGTCATGGTGCCCTTCGCCGTGGGCGCGACGGTCGCGTTTTTCGAGACCGACGGCCGCAGTTGGAGCTTCGTCGGTGTCGCGCACTTCGTCGATATTCTGTTGGCTCGGGATTTCCCGATCAGCTCGCCGCTGTCGTTCTGGTCCACCCTGATGGTGACGGTGGCGTGGACGGTCACCAATCTAAGCCTGCACCTCGGCATCGGGGTGGCCCTTGCGTTGTTGCTCCGTGAGCCCTGGCTTCGGTTGCGTGGGGTCTATCGGGCCGCGCTCATTCTTCCGTGGGCGGTCCCCTCCTACATCACCGCGCTGGTCTGGAAGGGGATGTTCCACCGGCAGTTCGGCGCGATCAACACGGTGCTGACCTGGTTCGGTGCGGAGCCGGTGTCGTGGTTCGGTAGCTTCGCCACGGCGTTCGCGGCCAACCTCACGACCAACACCTGGCTGGGCTTTCCGTTCATGATGGTGGTCACCCTCGGCGCGCTTTCGGCGATTCCTCGTGAGTTGGAGGAGGCGGCCGAAGTGGACGGCGCCAGCGGGTGGAGCCGGTTCCGGCACGTGACCCTGCCCCTGTTGAAGCCGGCGTTGCTGCCCGCGGCCGTGCTCGGGAGTGTCTGGACCTTCAACCAGTTCAATGTCATCTACCTGGTGAGCGCCGGCGAGCCGGACGGCTCGACCGACATCCTCGTGTCACAGGCTTACCGTTGGGCGTTCACCCGGGGCCATCGATACGGGTACGCGGCGGCCTACGCCCTGTTGATTTTCGGCCTGCTGGTGATGTACGGACGCGTCGCCAATCGATTGGCGGGGCGCAAGGTGGTGTAGCGGTGCGTCACCCCTCCAGGACCCTCCCCGAGTCCCGTAGCGTCTTGGCGTAGGCGTTCTCGATCACCTGACCCCAATCCGTCACCGGCTGGAGTTGTTTGTTGAGGGTGTAGATGCCACCCAGCGCCCGATGCAGGAACACCAACTCCTTGGGCGTACGCAACTTTCCGTTGAGTAGGATCCTCGGAATGACCTTGGCGATTTTCTGATGGGCATCGTCGTCGGGGCCGCCCGTCAAGAAGGGGCCGCCACGGAAGGGAATGCCGATGGCGCGGGCCAGCTCCCAAAGCAACTCTTCGGCGTCAGCATCGCGTTCGGTGAGCGCGCCGATGGCCATGGCATGGCGCATCATCGGCTCGCGTTTTTCGCGCCGGGTGTAGATGGCACACGCGCCGTAGTCCGCCACCCACTCCAAGTCGAAATACCGAGCACACCCGAAATCCAAGAGTCCGATCTTGCCGTCGGGAGCGAAGAGGTAGTTGCCAGGGTGAGGGTCGCCGTGGATCATCCGGTGGCCGTAGAACAGGTCGAAGAAGACCCGACCGAGCGTGGTGCCTGCGCGTTGGCGAGCTTCCGGGGTGCCGGTCGCGACAAAGGCGGCGAGCGGCTTTCCGTGGAGCCGCTCCATGGTCAGGACCCGCTTCGTTGACCAGCCGCCGTGCACGCGGGGGACGGTCACGTCGGGGTCATGGAGGAGCACCCGGCGGAAGGTCTCCAGGTTGCGCGCCTCGGATTCGTAGTCGACCTCCTCCGCCATGCGGGCTTCGATCTCCTCGAACCACCCATCGATCTCGGCCTTGCTCCGTTTGAGCACCCGGCCGCCGATGAGCAGGTTCTTGAGCGCCGCGAGGTCGCTGTGGACCGCATCCTCGACCCCACCGTGCAGGACCTTGATGACGACCTCGGTACCGTCTGGGAGGGTCGCGGCGTGTACCTGCCCGAGCGAGGCGGTCCCGAGCGGGGAGGGGTCGATCTTGGCGAAGAGCGAGGTGACTGGACCCCCGAGCTCTTGCTCGATCCTGGCCTTCACCGTTTCCCACGGAACCGGCTCGGCCTTGTCGTGCAGCCGGCTGAGCATTGCCCGGGCCTCCAGTGGCACGTCGGCGCTGTCGATGACCTGGGCGACGGCCTGGCCCACCTTCATCGCGGCGCCCTTGAGGTTGCCGAGATTTTCCACGATGCGGCCGGCGTTCTTGATGTGCAACCGGTCGAGCGCCTCGCGACGTTTGTCCTCGCTCTGCACCATCCCTGCCAACTGCTGGCCGAGGTAGCTCCCCGTCACCTTCGTAGTCAGGGTGCCGAGCTTGGCGAGGCGGCTGAAGGTCGACATCGGGCGGGCGGATATCATGCAACGGGGGGAGAGGCCGAACGCCTCTCCCCCTACCGGGTCACTCGACCGTACACGTCCCCGGGTTGTCGTACCCATCGGACGAACCCCCCTCGTTGCACGAGTCGCCGCCAAGGTCGCAGAGCGTCCAGGTCAGGCCCTCGTCCGCGCTGGCGCGCGCCACATAGTCGTAGGTTCCGACGGTAGCCGGGCCCCGGAACGTGCCGACGTACTCGTCATTGGCGACGTCTCCCTCGCTCAGCCCGTCTTGATCGCCGAAATAGTCCATGCTCGACCAGCTCCAGCTCACGTCGGTTTCCGGGTCGGTCCCCCGCGCGCCGACGCCCAGATCGAACAGGATGAGGTCGCCCTGACCGGTGTCGTCGGTGATGCCGCCCTGGTAGATCCAAGCGTACACCTCGTCGGAGGTGCCGCTGGACGCGACCGTGAGCGAGCATGGCCACTGGAGGTGGCAATAATCGACGGCCTCTTCGTTGGTCGGCGGGACGACCTCCACGAGGCCGTAGGCACCTACGCTGCTCTTGCACACGGTCCAGTCGCCGTGATCCACGCGAAAACGCACGCTGTAGTCGTAGTTCCCGGTACGGGTGGACTCGAAGGTGCCCGTGTACTGATCCGCGTCGCCACTTTGGACCGACCAGTCCATCTCGAACCAGCCCCACAGATTCGGGTCGCTTCCGGGGTTGCCGAAGCCCACCTCGGCGTCCACGCCGGGGGGTTCGCCCGCCCCAGTGGTCCGGCCCTCGATGAGCACCGTGGCGAGCACCGCGGGCGAGGGTTCGCTGGCCTCGGCTTCCATCGCGGTGGGGCCGTCGAGCGTGCAACCATCGATGATCGCCGGTGCATCGCCGGTATCTGCGGTGTCGGTGTGGCTGTCGAGGTACGTGAATGGGGCGCTGACGGCCTGTGAACCGACGCCGACACTGAGCACGGCGTCGCCCACCGTTCCGGCAGGTGTGGTGCAGTACAGCTCGGTATCCGACAGAAAGGTGAGCTCAGCGCAGGGGACGCCGCCAACCGTCACCGCGCTGGCGCTGGTGAACCCAAGCCCGACGATGCGGACGAAGGTGCCGCCCGTGGCCGGGCCGCTGTCGGGGCTGAGCTCGATGGGCCACAGCGTCGCGTCGGCGGAGTCGGTGCCCTTGTCGGTGGCAACGATCTCTCCGGCGCAGCTCAAGAGGAAGAGCACGGTCATCGAGCGAGCATAGCCGTGCGCGCTGGGGTAGCGTAGGGCGCATGATCCTTCTCGCCCTGTTTGGCTGTGCCGAGCCCCCCGAATCGGGCAGCTCCGGCCTCGCTGACGACCCGGTCGGGCTCCCCGCCGAGGTCAACGCCGATTGGTTTTGCGGTGGCGCCGCGCGGAGCTACGATCGAGACCAGCCCGCGTTCACCGAGACGACCGAAGCCTGGGGGCTCACCGACTTCACCGCCTCCACGATGATCGCGTTGGACCTGGACGGCGACGGATACCCGGACCTCGTGGCCAACGAGCAGGGCGGGGAGGGGCGGGACGACCCGGCTTCGGGCGTGTACGGCCACCGCGTGCTGATGAACCGGGAGGTGGCGGGGCGGCGGGCCTTCGTCGACGAGACCGTCCAGAGCGGGCTCATCGTGAGTGCTGACGGCTCCTCTGGTTCGGGTCACGGCGTGTACGTCGGTGCGGATGTCGACGGCGACGGGGACGTGGATCTCTTCGCCGGGCGCACGCATGACAAAGGGAACGACGACGTCACCGGCGAACGCAACGCGATCTTCCTGAACGATGGTGCGGGTCACTTCTCCCGCCTCGCCGGCAGCGGCCTCGAGACCGACATCGCCATGCCGACGGCCAGCGCCGCGTTCACCGAGGTGGATGGCGACGGGATTGCGGACCTCTGGGTCGTCAACTGGTACGAGGAGTACGGGGTCACCCCGAACTCCCTGCCCCCGAAGCTGTACCGCGGGGTTGGCGACGGCCATTTCACCGACGTTTCGGACGGTAGCGCGATGGACCTCAAACCCACGCGCAGCAAGGAATCGTGGACCCAGCGCGAGAACCGGCGGCCCGGTTTCGGCGCCACCGCATGCGACCTGGACGGGGACCGCTCCCCTGAGCTTCTGCAGTCAACCTACGCGCGCAGTTGGAACCTGATGTTCACGCAGCAAGACGGCGAATGGGTTGAAATCGGCGAAGAAGCAGGTTTCGACGAAGACCCCAATTTGGACTACTCGGATAATCTCTACTACGTGTGTTGGTGTGCGGTGACCGGCGGCTGCGATCCGGAGCCGGCATTTGCCTGTCCGGACACCAAGTATGCGTCGTGGACGCCGGGATACGACGACCACCCCTCGCGGCTGGGCGGCAACACCTTCACCACAGTCTGCGGCGACGTCGACAACGATGGGGACGCCGACCTGTTCAACGCTGAGATCCACCACGAGTGGGCGGGGGTCTCCGCGGACGAGTCTCAGCTCTTGCTCAACGACGGCACCGGGCACTTCGAGCACGGCGACACCCGGACCCTGGGCCTGGACCGCAAGGGTGGCGGCGATCACACCGATCTCGGCGACCTGCACGCCGCGTTTTTGGACTACGACAACGACGGATGGAAGGACCTGCTCGTCGGCGAAAGTGACTACCCCGACACCCAGTTCTGGACCTGGCACAACCAAGGCGACGGCACGTGGGAGGAGGCCAGCGACGAGACTGGACTCAACCAGCCTTGGCCACATGGGATCGCGGTCGCGGACTTCGATCTCGACGGCGACGTGGACGTCGTGACCGGCTCGTCACACGCGCGGGGGGGCTCGCCGTGGGTCGACAACGCGCTGCATCTGTATGAAAACCGCCTCGGCGGCAGCTCTCTCCGGCTCTCAGGGCTGGCTCTGGGCGCGCATGTGGAGGTGACGACTGCCCAGACGACCCAGAGCTTTGAGGTCGGCGGGGGCTACGGCGTGGGCGGCATGCAGCACGATCTCGCGCTGACCATCGGCCTCGCCGGGGAGTGTGCGGTCGAGTCGATCGCGATCACGCCGCCGTTTGGCGAAACCATGCGCACCGATCCGCTGTCCGGTCAGTAACGGAGGGAGTCCATGTTCGGCCTATTCGTCCTCGCCCAAGCCGCCGGAGGTGAGCTGTTGATCGGTCCGGGGACGGTGGTGGTCGTCGCCGACGTCGGCGGTGCGGATCCCAACGCGATGGAGCGAGGGGCGCTTTTGGGAGAGGTGTGCGTAGTGGGAACGCCGGCGCTCTACTCCAAGGGGGATGGGTGGTGGCGGGGCCGGCTGCACTGTGCCAATCACGTCACCTACAATGTCACGGGGGTGGCCGTGGGGGTTCCGGGCGCCGCGGTGCTGCCGCCGGCCTTCAGTGGGGCGACGCTGGCGAGTCAGCTTGGCAAGTCGATCAAGTTCGACGTGCCGGTCGCTCCCGCGGGGGCGGTCGCGTCGGCGGTGCCCGCACCGGTGATCGTCGCGTCGCCTACGGTTGCGCCGGAGGCGGCGCTCCGTCGCGCGGCCGCCGCGGGAGAGGCGGTCCGGATCCTGGCGATTTCGCCAGAGGATGCCTTCTACAACGATGCCGCCTCGATCATCGGTCGAAATTGTTACCCGACCGAAGCGATGCGCTACCACGAGGACGGCTGGCAGGGCGGACCGATCAGCTGCTGGGACGGGCAGGGCTATTACTTCTACAAGGCGGCGTTGGGGGCGGATCCGTCCCACTCGGACCTGAAGCTCCCGGTCGAACCTTCAGTCGGCGACGGCCCGGTCGCGCCGGTCCCGCCGAAGCGGGAGGAGATCGGTCCTGTCGCAGGGGCGCTCCGTGAGGGGACGCGGGTGAAGATCCTCGCGGTGTCGAGTGACGACGCCTTCTTCGCCGAGAGTGGCGCGCTCGTCGGTCGGCGATGCCGGGTGACTGGCGATCTTCACCCGCAGGCGGACGGCGTCTGGTTCGAGGGGGGGCTCACCTGCGGAAGTCGGTACCTGTACCTGTCGAAGGTGAAGGTCGAGGCGCTGTAGCGTCCTGCGGTCGGTTTTCCTCGCGAAAACCCGGCGCGCTGGTTAGCCGGCCTTCCCCCGGAGTTCCCGTGAAGCTTCTCCTCCCCGTCGGTGTGCTCGTGTTCGCCGCCGGTGCCTGCTGCTGCTGTGGTGATTTCGGCGACGACTTCGATCCCGCCTCCCTCGGTCTGCCGACGACGCCCGAGTTCACGGTGCCGGCGGCCGGCGGAGCCACCGCGATCATCCCCGCCGGCCACAACGTCCGGGTCCTCTCGATTCAGTCGGACGACGCCTACTACGCCGACCGTGCCAACATCGAAGGGCGCGAGTGCGTCACGACGGCGGACACCACGATCAACGACGGATTCCAGGGCGGCGCGGTCTCCTGTGGCACGGACAGCTACGACTTCTACAAGGCGACCCTCGTCGATGTGGGTGTGGCTCCGGCCACCGCCGGCGCCGTGGACGGTGCCCGGGCCAAGGAGTCGGTCCCGTCCGGTGCGCGGGTCAAGATCCTCGATGTCGCGACCGACGACGCCTACTACAGCGATCGCGCCAACATCGTCGGCAAGCTGTGCACGACGCAGGAGGCCACCTCGCTGAAGGACGTCGAGTGGCACGGCGGCAGCATCAACTGCGACGACGGCAGCACCTACTACTTCTACAAGGCTGCGCTCGAAAAGCAGTAGCGGGCCCTGGTCAAGCCGGTCACCTCACCGCGTCCACCGCCAATCACGGATCGCGGGCAGGTCGTCGCCGTGCGCGCGGATGTACTGGTGGTGCTCGGCGAGTCGCTCGTCCATGTGCTGGCGCACGTGTGCCGCGGTGGAGCCAAGCGACGGAACCCGGTCGATCACGTCCTGGACGAGGTGAAAGCGGTCGAGGTCGTTGCGCACACACATGTCGAACGGAGTCGTGGTGCTGCCCTCCTCCTTGTAGCCGCGAACGTGCAGATTCGGGTGGTTCGTCCGGCGGTAGGCCAGGCGGTGGATGAGCCAGGGATACCCGTGGAATGCGAAGATGATCGGCCGATCGGTGGTGAACATGGCGTCGAACCCGTGGTCCGACAGCCCGTGCGGGTGCTCGGACTCGGGCTGAAGCCTCATCAGGTTGACGACGTTGACCACCCGGACCTTGAGCTGGGGAAGGTGCACGCGCAGAAGTTCGACGGCGGCGAGCGTTTCGAGCGTGGGCACGTCGCCGCAGCACGCGAGCACGACGTCCGGGTCTGACCCTCCCTCGTTGCTCGCGAAGTCCCAGACCCCGATCCCGGCCTCGCAGTGGACGATCGCCTCGTCCATGGTCAGCCACTGAGGAGCCGGCTGCTTGCCCGCCACGATCACGTTGACGTAGTTCATGCTGCGCAGGCAGTGGTCGGTCACGGACAAGAGCGTGTTCGCGTCCGGTGGCAGGTACACCCGGATGACGTCCGCCTTCTTGTTCACGACATGGTCGAGAAAGCCCGGGTCCTGGTGGCTGAAACCGTTGTGGTCCTGGCGCCAGACATGTGAGGTGAGGAGGTAGTTCAGCGACGGAATCGGTCGTCGCCACGGGATCTCGCGGGTGACCTTCAGCCACTTCGCATGCTGGTTCAGCATGGAGTCGATGATGTGGACGAAGGCCTCGTAGCAGGAGAACATGCCGTGCCGGCCGGTGAGCAGGTAGCCCTCGAGCCAACCCTGGCACTGGTGCTCGGACAGCACCTCCATCACCCGGCCGTCCGGGGCGATGTGATCGTCGCTGGGGAGGATATCGGCGGTCGATGCGCGACTCGTCACCTCGAACACCGAGTTCCACCGGTTCGAATTGGTCTCGTCGGGGCTGAACACCCGGAAGTGATCGGGGTTGGCGAGGATGACGTCGCGGATGAGGTCGCCCTGCGGTCGTGTGGCCTCCGCGTCG
>CANLGL010000100.1 GCA_947490345.1 Deltaproteobacteria bacterium | reverse complement strand
GCATCGATCGGGTTCGAAGGGCTCGCCGACTATGCCAAGGTTCCCACTCGGGTGACCGGTCCGGCGCCGGACGCGGAGTTCTTCGCTCAGCTGGTCAGCGAACTCCAGGACGCGGGCGCCAGCCTCGGGGCGGTGGAAAACGCGTTGGAGGACCACAAGCTGGCCACCAACGAGGTCCAGCCGCTGCTGGACGTGGTCCGGGCTCGGCGTCGTCTCCAGGATCATGCGGCGGCCGCACAGCGCTTCCTCGAGGCCGAGGCGAGCCGTGTGCGCTTTCTCGATCCCGGGAAGCGGGGTGTGGCCGCCGCCAATGCGCCGCTCGACATCGGGTCCTTCGTCGACAAGACCCTGCGCCAGGGCATGTTCGCGACGGTCCTGACCAGCGCCACGTTGGCCTCGCACGGAACTGCCGACCCCTGGCTCCGGCGGGTCGGACTGTCGGGGTCCGCATTCCACAGTTTTCCTTCCCCGTTCGACTACCCGAGGCAGGCCTGCCTGGCGTTGCCGAAGGACCTCCCGCCCCCTGACGCGGACGACTTCGGGCCGCGCGTTTCGGCGGTGATCGTTGCGGCGATCCTCGCCAGTCGCGGCGGGGTCTTCGTGCTGTGCACATCCTACGCGGCGGTCGACGACCTCTCCGCTCGGGTCGAGGCTGCCTTGGGGGGCCGCTTTGCGATCCTTCGGCAGGGCCGCACCAGCCGGGAGCGGCTGCTCGCGCGCTTCCGCGACGACCACGCCAGCGTGCTTTTCGGGACGGACAGCTTCTGGGAGGGCGTCAGCGTGAAGGGTGACGCACTGCGGCTGGTGATCATCCCCAAGCTCCCGTTTCGGGTCCCCACCGAGCCCGTGTCGCAAGCGCGGCACGAACGAATGGTCCAGAATGGGCAGGATCCCTTCCGGACATGGTCGTTGCCTGAGGCCGTTCTGCGCCTGCGGCAGGGCTTCGGGCGCCTCATCCGCACCGCAACCGATCGAGGCGCGGTGATGATCTGCGACCGGCGAATCCACGACATGTGGTACGGCCGGGTGTTCCTGGCTTCGTTGCCCCCCGCCCGCCGCATCGTCGGTCCCTCACGGGCGGTGATCGAAGCACTTGGGGCGTTCTACGCGGCTGGCGCGGCCGAATCGGCCGGCGCCGGCTAGCTACGCCTCCTCTTCGTCCTCCGGCTCGTCTTCGAACTCGTCCTCGTCGTCCTCGGTGAACTCGTGGCCCTCCGGGGACTCGTCGTCATCGTCATCGACGTCCTCCCAATCATCTCCCTCTTCGCCTTCGTCGATTTCCTCCCAATCGTCGCCCTCTTCGACGTCGTCGTCCTCCTCGTCTTCGGACCAGTCCTCGTCGTCGAAATCGTCGTCGTCGAATTCGTCGGGCATGGTCAGAACCTATCCACGGTCCCCTGGCTCAGTCGATGATTTCATCGAGGAAGCGTCGCGTCCGTGCCCACGCCAGCGTCGACGCCTCGGCCGAGTAGCCGGCGCGTGCCGGATTCATGAATGCGTGTCCCACGCTGGGGTAGCGGTAGACGAGCGAGGGAATCGGCTGCGCGGCGAGACGGCGCTGCAGCTCGTCGACGTGGTGGGGCGGCGCGATCGGGTCGGTCTCTCCGAAGTGGCACAAGAGCGGGCACGTCCGTCCTGGCAGCAGGTCGAGCGGCTGCGCGGGCTTCTGTGGGGTGAGCGTCGGATACACCACCCGCCCGTAGAACTCGACAGCGGCGGCGAAACCCGGAACGGTGGCGCTCGCCAACCGCGCGTAAAGGCCTCCGATGCAGAAACCGAGGACCACCCGGGGCCGTCCGCGAGGCAGCCGCAACGCCGCCGCGGCGATGTCACGCATCGCCTGGCCGTCGTCCAGTCGCGCCACCGCCGCCAGTACCGCGTCCGGCGAATCAAGCTGGGGAACGCCTCCGTAGCGCGCCCACAGGTCGGGCATGGCGACGAAGAAGCCCTCGTTGACGAGCGCCGCAGCCCAGCCGCGCAGGGCGGAGTCGATTCCGCACACCTCCCCAACGAGCACGACACCGCCGCGGTCGCGGCCCTCGCCAACGACCTCGACAGGCGTCGAATGCATCGTCCGCGCTTACTTGCGGCGCCGCGTGACTACCGCGAGACCCAAGAGCGTCGCACCAAGGAGGGAGCTGCCGCCCGCCGAGTTGCAAGCGCCACCCACGTACGCGTACTCGGTCGGGGTGGGGTCCGGATCGGGTTCGTCGTTGGCATCGTCGTCAGCGACCAACGGGTCCGTTCCGCGACTGACCTCGTCGCCGTCGTTGACGCCACCGCCGTCGGTGTCGTCCAGGCGGGGGTCGGTCTCGCTGGCGTCGACCCGCCCGTCGCGGTTGACGTCCTCGGCGCCATCCGAAAGTCCGTCGTTGTCGGTGTCGTTGTCGAGCGGGTCCGTGCTGGAGAACACTTCGACGCCATCGGAGATCCCGTCGTCGTCGCTGTCGGCGTCGAGGGGGTCGGTGCCGTAGCCGGCCTCGGCCACGTTGGAGAGCCCGTCGAAGTCGTCGTCGACGCAGTCGCCGTCGTCAGCGCCATCGTTGGGGTCGCACTCGGCGTCGTCGATCGCACCGTCGTGGTTGAAGTCCTCGGTGCCATCGACGACGGAGCCGTCGTCGCTGTCGGCGTCGAGGGGATCGGTCGTCGTGGTGGGATCGGCGTCCGCGATGAAGTCGTCGGTATTGGTGTCCGGCGTTTGCGCCGACGTCAGCCCGATCTCGGTGCCGTCCAAAAGGCCGTCGGCATCGGTGTCCCAGAGGACCGGATCGGTCTCGGTGGCATCGACCGCGCCATTGCGGTCCGCGTCTTCGTTGCCGTCGGTGATCCCGTCGTCGTCGGTGTCGGCGTCGTTGGGGTCGGTGGTGGTGTCGGTGTCCGTGTCCGGAACGAAGTAGCTGCCCGCGGTGTGGATGGTCGCGTAGTCGCGACCGACCTCGGTCGCGTCACCGATCTGGTCGCCATCGGTGTCCTGGATCAACGGATCGCAGAAGTACACGTTGTACTCGGCGCCGTCAGACAACCCGTCGTCGTCGGTGTCGCGATCGAAGGGGTTGGTTCCGTAGCCGACCTCATCGCCGTCTTCCATGCCGTCGCCGTCGGTGTCGGGGTCGTCGAGGTCGGTGCCGATCGCCAGCTCGTCCGCGTCGCTCAGACCGTCGCCGTCGCTGTCAGGGCCGGCCTCGTCCACGGTGCCGTCGCAGTTATTGTCGCGACCGTCGGCAACTTCAACGGCGGAGGTGTTCACCGTCCCGTCGGTGTCGTCGCAGTCGTCGCCGCCGAAGAGGTCATAGTCCTCGCCGTCGCCGTCCTGGTCGAAGTCCGAGGCGCCGTCGCAATCCGCGTCGGTGCCGTCGTACCAGGTCTCAGTGGCGCCGGGGTTGACCGTCGCGTCGGTGTCATCGCAGTCGTCGCCGCCGAAGAGCTCATAGTCGTCGCCGTCGCCGTCCTGGTCGTAGTCCGAGCCGCCGTCGCAGTCCGCGTCGGTGCCGTCGTACCAGGTCTCGATCGTCAGGCTGCTGATGGAGGCGTCGGTGTCGGCGCAGTCGCCCCCGCCGAAGCCGGCGTCGTCGTCGCCGTCGCCGTCCTGGTCGTAGTCGGAGTTCCCGCCGCAGTCGGAGTCCGTGCCGTCGTACCAGACGTCGGTCTCCAGGCTGCTGATGGAGGCGTCGGTGTCGGCACAGTCGCCGCCGCCGAAGCCGGCGTCGTCGTCGCCGTCGCCGTCCTGGTCGTAGTCGGAGTTCCCGCCGCAGTCGGAGTCGGTGCCGTCGTACCAGGTGTCGGCCGCGTCGGGGTTGACGGCGCCGTCGCCGTCGTCGCAGTCATCGACCTCGGCGTAGAAGCCGTCGCCGTCGGTGTCGGTGAGTCCGGTGCCCACGAGGTTCGCGATCTGGTTGGTGAAGAGCTGGACCATGTCCGCGTGCGAGCCGGCGTCCGCGGTGTCGGGCATGAACCAGTTGAAGTAGACATCGCCATCACTCAGAATCGCCGGAAAGCCGTCCGCTGAATCCGCGAGGCTGATGAGCGCGCTGGAGGTGACGCTGGCGGAGAAGACCGTCCAACCCGGGTTGTCCAACGTGATGGTGGCGGCGACGCCGGTGTTGATCGCCCCGTCGAATCCGGAGATCTCGGTGTAGTTGACGCTCTGTGGCGTCAGGTCGAAGGCGGTGAGGTAGGTAGCGCCGTGGCCGGTCGCCCGGAGGTCCATCAGGATGGTCGGCTCACCGGCCAGGGCCCAGGCCTCAAGCGTCGGCATTACGAAGGTGTCGTTGGACATCGAGGCCACGACCAGGTCGTAGGCCCCGGTCCCGACCTCGGTTTCGCAATCGCCTTCGAGGTCCGAGACAGTCGTCACCGTATGGCCCGTGGCGCCGAGCGCGTCCGCCATCGCGTCCGTCCCGAGGATGGAATCGACGCAGTAGAGGACGTCGGCCGCGCGCGCCGTGGGAATCACGCCAGCCAGAAGAAGCAGAATGGAAGTCATGTTGGTGTCTCCTGGTTGGTCTTATTTGGCGGGGGTGGCGCCGGGGGTTCCCGGGGCGGCTTCGATGGCACCAGCTGGATTGGCCTGGTCGACGAGCTGGAACTCGACGCGCCGGTTGTTGGCCTTGCCCTTGGCGGACTTGTTGCTGTCCAGCGGCTTGCCCTCGCCGTAGCCCTTGGCCTGCAGTTGGTCGGCGGCGACGCCCTTCCCTTCGATGTAGCGTTTGACCGCTTCGGCGCGGCGTTGCGACAGGTCAAGGTTGGCGGCATCGTTGCCGTCGCTGTCGGTGTGCCCACCAATCTCGACGCGACCCACCTGGGGGTTGGCGAGGATGATGGAGGCCACCTCGTCCAGGAGCTTGAAGGACTCGGCCTTGATCACGTCCTTGTTGTTCTCGAAGAAGACCTTGTCGAGGATGACGATCTGCTTGGCCTCAAGCTTGATGCGGGTGGTGTCGAGCTCGACGCGGATGTTGGTGGTCTGCCCCGCGGTGAAGGTGAACTCGCCCGTGTAGTTGGTCATGTCCTTGGCGGTGACGAAAACGCGGTGCTTGCCAGCACCCACGTCGATCGTGCCTTTGCCTCCGGTGAGTGCGGTCGGCCCACCGCTGGGTACACAGTCCCCGCTGGCCTTGTTGTCCCACTTGACCGTCGCCGCTTCGATGACCTTGCCCTTCTTGTCGACGACTTCGACCGCGGCCTTCGCATCGCGCATCGGCTTGAGCTCGACCGCGAGGTCGGTGTTGCCTTCCTTCGCTGCGGTGCTGCCCTCGCCGGCGTAGCAGAGGTAGCTGCCCTTGGCGCTCCAGTTCGAGCCGGGTTCGGCCTTCTCCACCTTGATGGAGCCGGTGCCCGTTTGGGCGCCCGCGGGACCCGTCAAGGTGATGGCACCGGGAACCGACTTGCCGCCCACGGTGGTGGTCACGGTGAGGTCGCCGATGCCGTCCGGGCAACCGTCGGTGTCCTTGAAGTTGTTGACCGTTTCAGGGTCGGTCTTGCAGGCGTCGACATCGTCGAGGATGCCGTCGTTGTCGGCGTCGAGATCGGGCGGCGGGGGGGGCGGACCCTTTTTGAAGACCGGGCCGTAGCCCACGCCCGCGAAGATCCGGTACGCGGGAGTGCCCGCACCGTTGCTCAGGCCGCCAGCGCCGCCCAGCAGGAAGTTGAGCCCAATCGGGAGCTGGTACTTCGCGTGCCCGATGAGCTCGACGGGAGTATCGCTGCCCGGGACGGTCGTGGTACCGAGGGGTAGGCCGGCGTGGAGCTCGGCGTTGATGCCGAGGTGTTCGACGACTTCGTAGCCCAGGACCGCGCTGACCGCGATCTGGTCACTCCCGGTCAGGTTGTCGAGGCTGATGTCAGGCTTGTAGGCGTAGCCGGCCCCGGCCGCGACGAGGAACTTGTCACCGTGGAAGCCGAGGCTCAGGTCCCCTCCGCCGGCAACGCCGCTCTCGCCGAGGAACGCGGCGTCGCCACCCATGGGGATGGTGACCCACGGCGTGACGCCCACGCCGAAGCCACGCTGCTCCTCCTTGCTCCACCCCACCGTCGCCGCCACGCGCACGTCGCCAGGGGCGAAGTCGTTGGCACCGGTCGTGCCGACCGAGGAGACATACAGCGGCAGGCCGACGTCGAGCCGAAGCATCTGGATCGGCGCCCAGCCAAGGTTCAGGTTCAGGGCCATGACATCATCGAGCACGGTCTCGGCGTTGTCGCGGTCGATGCTGCCGTCGGTGACGGGCGCGCGGACCAGCGGCGACTCGGCGTATTCGAACACCGCGGCGCCGAAGAAGCCGCGCGTGATGAAGGGGCTTGGCGCCTTCAGCGGCGCCACCGGCTGGCCATCCGCCGCGTACAGGTGGAAATTGTGGGCATCGAAGCCGGCGGCGTGGGCCGAAGCGGGCATCGCGATGGCTGCGACCAGCAGAACAGAGAGGTGTTTCACGTCGTCTCCTCAGAGCGGTTTGGGGGGCGGCGGGAACCGCGCTGCGGCGTTTTACCGCTTTTGCCGACTGTTGACAACCCGTTTGACAGCACAAACGATCCCGGCAATCCTAGAGCGCCAGCCTTCGATACACCTGGACGATCTGGGCGGGCAACGCATCCACCCGGTCGATCACGCAGTATCCGACGTCACCGTACATGCGTTTGAGGTACGCCGGTCCGGTCGGATCGACCGTCACGCAGAAGGGGTGGACACCGGCCTTGCGGGCCTCGCGTAGCGCGGCGCGGGTGTCCTCCTGCGCGTAGCGGTCGTAGTAGTGGTCGCACCCGCAGTCCAGCGGCTTGCCGTCCGACAGGAGAAAAAGCAGCCGCGATCGAGCGGGTTCGGCGGCGAGCTTCCGGGTGGCGTGCCGGATCGCGGCGCCGTCGCGGTTCTCCATCTTGAAGCTGATGCGACCCACGCGCTGTCGGCTCCGGTCGTCCCACCGGTCGCGGAAGTCCTTCGCCACATAGAACGCCACGTGCTCCCGGCCGTAGCCGGAAAAGCCGTAGATCGCGAAGGGGTCGCCGATGGCGTCGAGGGCCTCTGCCACCACGATCAGCGCCTCCTTCTCCACGTCGATGACCCGCCGCTTTCCGCCGGCGGCGGTCGCTTCGTTGGTGGAGCTGCTCATGTCGAGCAGAAACGCCACCGCGACATCGCGGCGCTCGGGGAGGGTGCGGCTGTACACCCGCTCGCTGCGCTCCCCGGTCACCCGCCCTTCGACCGCGCCGCGCACGACCCGGTCGATGTCGAGCTCGTCTCCGTCGGGCAGACCACGAACCCTCGCACGGCCTTCCGGCCGCAGCGCCTGGAAGGTCCGCCGCAGCCGTTCGATGTGGTGTCGCTCCCGCTCCATCACCTCATCGACGAAGGCGCGGTCACCCTCGCGGAGCCGCGCCTCCCGCACCACCACCCACTGGGGCTTGTAGTCGTCGATGGTGCAGTCCCACTCCCGATACAGGTAGTTGCGACCGGCCGCGGCGACGTCCGGGTCCTGGGTGAGTCCGGTCGCCCGGGTGGCGCCGCCGACGCCTGCCTCCGTTGCCGCATCGACCAGTGCGCCGCCGGGGGGGGCATGGCGCTCCAACATCGCCTCCATCTGGGCGAATGCGGTGGCGTCGGCCTGGCTCTCGCGGCGTCGTTCGCCCTCCCGGCGTCGTTCCCGTGCTTCGGCCAGGGTGATGTCTTCGCCGCGCGCCGCGGCGGCGTCCCTGAGGGCGCGGGCGTCGGCCTCGGCGCGACGCTCGGGCTCGCCGGCGGCCTCCGGCGCGATGCGGGCGCCCATCGCCGGCGGCTGGAAGGTGGCCTCGGGAGGTGCCGCCCCCTCACCTGGAAGGCGGATTCTCTCGCTCCCCTGGCTGCGCGGCGGCGCGCCCGGCTGGGAGCGGATCATGAGCGCCTCGATCGTCGGGTAGTGCTCAGAAACGGCGCGGGCCACGTCCGCCACCGCGAGGGCGTTGAGCGACGCGGAGAGGCTCCACAAGGGCGCAATCGCCTCGCTCGCAGCGGGATCGAGCGCCAGCTCGTCCAGCGCCCACAGCCTACGCGCCAGGGCCTCGACCGCGCGCGCGGCTGCCCCGGTTGGCTCGGGCCTCGAACCGCGCATCACGGCGCCGACAACGGCCAGGTCGCGAGCGATTCCGGGGTACTCGGCGCGAAGGTGTGCCTCGACGCGGGCGTCCTCCAAGAGTTGGAAAAGCTCGCGAGCCAAGCTGCGATTGGAGAACGAGCGAAACCACCGCTCCAGCTCGCTCTCGTCCTGCCGAGCATCCGGCCACCCGCCCACCGGCGCCGGGAGTTGGTCCAGTGCGAGGTCGAAGGTGCCGAACTCCAGGTAGCCGGCGCCGATCGCGGTGAGCACGCGGTACAGCGCAAAGTCACGCTCGTCGCCGAACTGCTCGATCACTTCGGGCAGGTACACGTGGTGGCCGTCCGAAAACGCCCGCCCCTTTCCGGGTCGCACCTGGACATCTTCCCCACAGTGAGCGCGCGCATACAACGTGAGTGTGCGAGAGACCTCAGCCAGCGCAACCCCGCCATTGAGCGCTTGCACCGCGGCGAGTGCGGTCCCCGACTCCCGCTTCAGGAAGGACTCCGCCTTTTGGTGGCTCTCCTGGTGAAGGCGTACACCCTGGCGGACGAACGAGCGCAGCGCGTCGTCCTCCAGGGCGCCCACGAGGTCGGGGAGCGTGCGAGCGAGGAGGCTCAGGGCCTCCGGGCGCGTTCTGGCCACCTCTTCCAGCAGACTGAAGTAGACGGAACGACGGCCGGTCGGCACCCGGGCCAGGTGGTCAGGGATGGTGACGGCGACGACGCGGGCGAGCTCGCCGTCGTGACGCGCGACGCTCGCCACGAGGCGGCCATACGCTTCGGACTCGGCCTCGCCGATCCCATCGCGGATGGCGGCGCGGTAGCGGAACCACGCGCGGAGGGCGGCGGCGTCGGCACGGAGCAGGCTCAGCGCGGGGGCAAGGTCGCGCGCCCAAGGCGGCACATCGCCGTCGCGGGCCAGCCGGCTCCCGGCCCGCCGGATGCGGTCGCGCAGTGTGGTCAGAAGTAGTCCGCGACGATCTCGTCGATGGTGCGGCCCAGGTCACGGTCATCCGTGAGCGTACGCGTGAAGGCCGCCCTGCAAGCGGAGCGCGCTTCGACTCCTTGCGCCAGGAGTTTGCCGCAGTAGACGAGCAGCCGCGTGCTCACGCCCTCCTCCAGTCCTCGGTCGGTCAGATTGCGGATCTTCTCGCCGATCTTCACCAGCCGCGCCGCGCGATCGACGTCGAGCTTCGCTTCGGCGACCACGATGTCGCGCTCCAGATCGGGCGGGGGGTAGCGGAACTCCAGCGACACGAAGCGCTGGCGGGTCGAGGGCTTCAACTCCTTGATGACGGACTGATACCCAGGGTTGTAGCTCACGACCATCATGAATTCGGGCGGCGCCGACAGCACCGTGGCGAGCCGATCGATGGGCAGGACCCGCCGGTCGTCGGTGAGCGGATGGATCACCACGAGGGTGTCTTTGCGCGCCTCGACGACCTCGTCCAAATAAACGATGGCGCCGTGGCGCACGGCGCTGGTCAGAGGACCGTCCACCCACACGGTCTCGTCTCCGGTAAGCAGGTAACGGCCGAGCAGATCGGAGGCGCTGAGGTCTTCATGACAGGCGACGGTCACCAGCGGGCGGCCGAGCTTCCACGCCATGTGCGAGACGAAACGGGTCTTTCCGCACCCGGTCGGTCCCTTCAGGAGCACCGGGAGCTGGGCGTTCCAGGCGTGCTGGAAAAGGGTGACCTCGTCGCCGACGGGCCGATAAAACGGCTCGTGGGGGACCAGGTAGTCGGCAACGGAGGGCGTGAGCTGGCGCATCGTTGGGAGTCTAAGGGCCCCCTGCGCCGGCTGCCGCATCGCGATACGTCGCGCGCCCCCGATGTCGAACAGCCTGCCCACTCTGGTAGCCGAGCACCCCGCCGCGGCGCGGCTGTTGTCGCCGCTCGGGCGTCGCGCCGAGGTGCCCTTGGGCATCCCCCAGCAAAGCGCGCAAGCGGCGGGTTGCCTTCGACAGGCGAGCATCGGCCAGATCACCACGGGGGATGGGGTGCCGCTCACCGTGCCCGCGGTCTCGGAGCACTTCGCCGGTCTCGACCCGCGCTCGGCTTTCCTCTATGCCCCCACCGCAGGCCTGCGGCCCCTTCGCGAGGCCTGGCGCGAACGGATCGACGTCCCGGGCTGCAGCCTGCCGATTGTCACCAGCGGCATGTCCCATGGGCTTTCGATCCTTGCGGACCTCTTCGGCTGTCCCGAGCACCCCATGGTCCTCGCCGACCCGTTCTGGGACAACTACACCACCATCTGGGCGATGCGGACGGGGTCGGAGCTGCGCAGCTTCCCGTTCTTCAACGCGACGAGGGGCTTCAACCTTGCCGGGCTGGGTCGTCGACTCGCGGAGCTGACGGGGCCCGCGTCGCTCCTGCTCAACTTCCCCAACAACCCCACCGGATACACGGTCACCCGGCGCGAGGCCGAGGCGCTCATCGAGCTCATCCTCGCCCACCCCCACCCCCTCGCGGTGATCTGCGACGACGCCTACGCCGGGCTCTACTTCGACCCCGACTGCTACGGTCGCTCCCTTTTCGGGGCGCTCGCGGCACGCGCCGATCGGGAACGCCTCCTGGTTTGCAAGGTGGATGGGGCCACCAAGGAGTTGGTGTTCTTCGGGGGTCGGGTTGGCTTTCTCACCTTCGGGGTCGGCGGCGCCGCGGGGGAGGCGCTGGTCGACAAGGCGGCTGCAATCCTCCGCGGCACCATCTCCAGTGTCAACGCACCCGCCCAGGCGGCAGTCTTGGCAGCCCTGAGCGACCCCAACTTGCCATCGCAACAGGAAGAAGTGCTCGGTGTGCTACGGCGGCGCTACGATGCGCTCACCAGCGCGCTCAAGGTCGAGGGTCTCGACGCGCTCCCGTTCAACAGCGGCTGCTTTGCGCTGATTCAGCTTCGCCCCGACCAGGACGCCGACCAGCTGCGGCTGCGGCTCATCCGTGAGCAGTCCACCGGGGTGATCGCGGTGCCGTCCGCGAATGCCCTGCGGGTGGCGTTCTGCTCGATCGACGAGGTCGACATTCCCGACCTCGCCGCGCGCCTCGCCGCCGTGGTTCGCCCCTGACATGACCCTCTTGGCCGCGGCGCTCCTCGCGGGATGTGCCTCCCGTGACCTCGACGGTCCCTACGTCCTGACCACCGGCCTTTCCGGCGCGAGCCAACTGGACTGGGGCGCGGTCCCGCACACCTTGGTGGTCACGACGCCCACCGGCGCCATCCAGGTGGACGGAGCCGGAGTGCAGACGCCGGTCGCGGTCGCGCCGCGGCGGCAGACCCCGCTTCGCCACGACGCCGTGCTCTCCATCCGCACCAGCGCCGGCGTCGTGTGGATCGATGCGGCCGGGACGCTTCGGACCAACGAGGCAGTGGTACTCGGCGGGCTTCGAGAACCGAGGGCGCTCACTTGCGACCGCGGGGAGCGCACCTACCTGGTGGCCGGGGTCCCCGAACCGGCGCTCTACAGGGTCGAACTGGGGGTCCTCGTCTTGATTGCGGAGTGGGTCGGGCCGGTGACCGGCATCACCTGGGGCCCCGGCGGGTGGCTGGGCGAGCGGATGCTCTACCTGGTGCGCTCTGATGGCGTGCTCGAGTACCTGGAGCCGCCGCCCTGAACGCTCATATCAGTCGGAGAGGAGCGCCCGCCATGCCGGCCACCGGTCTTTGCGCTGTGCGCTGGCCACTCTGGCCTGCAGGGCAGCGGGATCCCAGTCCGGAGGCGGCGTGGACTCGGCCTCAAAAGTGCCCGCGGCCAGCTCGGACGCAACGTCCCGATAGGCCTCCCGAAAGGGCTTGTCCCGCCGGTACGCCTCGGCGGCGGCGTACAGCGCCGGGTCGAGTGGACGAGGGGTAGGTTCGATGGCGGGGGCGAGGTGCGCCGCGATCCGCAGCGCTGCTCGCGCCTGGCGAACGCCGCGTAGCAGCGGCCCTTTGGTGAGCTGGACGTCCCGTTGGTAGCCGCCTGGAAGGGCGACAACGTCCTCGATCTCCCGCCGCGCCGCGCGCACCCCGACTGCCGACGCCCGAAGGAGCTCCGCGACGTCCGGATTCCGCTTTTGCGGCATGATCGAGCTCCCCGTCGTGAACGCTGGGGGTAGGCGGACTGACGCGAACTCGCTCGACGAGAAGATCACCAGGTCCCAGGCCCATCGCCCGACGAGGCCAGTGGCGGCGCCGAGCGCGCCCAGGAGCGCGGATTCCACGATTCCGCGGGTGAGTTGAGGGGTGGTCACGGGGGCCTCGACCTGCGAAAAGCCGAGGAGCTGCGCTGCGAGCGCACGGTCGAGCGGGAGCGGGCTCCCATACCCGGCCGCCGAGCCCAGCGGGCAGCGGTCAGCGAGCGAGCGCGCTGCCGTCAGCAGCGGCAGGCTGTCCAGGAGCGCCGCACCGTAGCCGCCCGCCCACAGCCCGTACGACGACGGCATGGCCGGCTGCAAGTGGGTGTAGCCGGTCAGTGGACGGTCACGATGCTTCACCGCGAAAGTCACCCAGGCAGAGGCGACGCCGTACCACTCAAGTTCGATCCCATCGAGCTCGTCCAGCATCCAAAGGCGCAGGGCTGTGAGCACCTGATCGTTGCGACTCCGCCCGGTGTGGAGCTTGCCTGCGACCGGTCCCAATCGTGCCGTCAGCCGCGCCTCAATCGCGGTGTGGACATCTTCTTCGGCAGGGTCGATGCGGAACTCGGCGCGCTCGATCTCCGCGAGCAGCGCGAGCAGGCCCTGTCGGAGCGTCGACCCCTCGTCCGCAGACAGCAGCCCCGCGCGCTCTAGTACGCGGGTGTGGGCAGCGCAGCCGACCACATCATGGGCCGCCCATGCCAGGTCTACGACGGGATCGTCACCGACCGTAAAGGCCGCCACCGCGGCGTCAAGGTCCCCGCCCTTGTCCCACAACCGCATCAGGCGGACTCGTCGCTCTGACGAGCGACGAGCATGGTGCCGCAGCCTTCGTTGGTGAAGATTTCCAGGAGCAGCGCCTGTTCGCGTGTCCCGTCGATGAGGTGCACGCGGGGAACACCGCCGAGCAGTGCGTCTTTGACTGCGGCCAGCTTGGGCAGCATGCCACCGGATACGACGCCCTGGCGAATGAGTTCTTCGACGGTGCCGAGGTCGCCGAAGGAGACCAGTCGGCGCGGATCGTCGCGATCCTCGAGCAGGCCGGGAACCGAGGTGCACACGATGAGCTTCTCGGCCTTGACCGCGATGGCCAGGCGGGAGGCGATGGTGTCGGCGTTGGTGTTGAGCAGGTTCCCCGCCGCGTCGGCGATGAGGGAGCAGTAGACCGGGACGATCCCCGCGTCGAGGAGGAGCCGCGGGAGTTGCTCGTCCACGGCGGTGATGTCGCCGACATGGCCAAAGTCGACCGATTGTTCGGTTCCCGTGGAGGGGTCACGGACGGTGCGTGCGGGGCGCCGGATACCGGTGATGCTCATCCCATCGCCGCCGGACAGGCCGACGGCCTTGACGCCGTGAGCCGCCAACGCCCCTACGAGCTCGCTGTTGAGCTGCCCGCGGAAGACCATGCGTGCCAACTCCAGCGTGCGCGCGTCGGTGACGCGGCGCCCGGCGACCACTTCGCGTGGGATTCCCATGGTCGCGCATGCCGCATCGAGTTGGGGTCCTCCCCCGTGCACCAACGCCAGCCGGATGCCTACGTGGTGCAAAAGCGCGATGTCTTCGCACAGCGCGTCGCGAGCGGCGGCGCTGGCCAGCACGGCACCTGACAGCTTGATCACGAATGTGCGGCCGCGGAACAGGCGCAAGTAGGGGTGGGCGTCGCGCAGCGAGAGGAGGCGTTCCATGGGCGCGGAGCTAACTCGAATTGCGCGGCGGGGGTGGATGGGTGAGTCGCCCATGGCGCGTGCCGCGGCTCCCAAAGGCATGAAACGCCCGGCAGGGTCGGGCGCGCGTAGGCCGTTCTGCGGCTGGGCGGGAGGGGGAGAGTCGCCCGGCGGGCGGGTTATCCAACCCGCCCGCCGCCGCCGGCCGGAAAGCGTAGCTTGGAGGCCGGAGGGTAGGCGACGGTAGGGGAAGGGGCCGCAGGCTCATGCTTGATCACAACCGGGAACTTTCCTGTTCGGTCATGGGTTCTTCGAGCCATGCCACCCAAAATGCGACACCCCACGGGGCCATGCCACCCGATTTGCGACAT
>CANLGL010000099.1 GCA_947490345.1 Deltaproteobacteria bacterium | reverse complement strand
GTGTGGCCGCCGCGGAGGCAGCGTAGTCGCCTCGAAAAGCAGTTTTCCGAGGCGTAGCCAGCTCGAAAAGCAGTTTTGCGGTTGATCGCGCCGTGGTGAGCGCGAATTGTCGGCGTTGGTTCGTCGCCCAGCCCCCGACGGCGCGCCAATTGTGCTTTTCGAGGGGACTCCGCGTCGGCGGCGTGCTTTTCGGGGCGACTACACGTCGCCGCAGCGTCGCGCGGGCGTCACCCATGCCGAAGCAGTTTCATGGCCCTGGGAGCCGGCGCGTCGCGACCGCATGGGGGACTATTATGAAAAGAGGGGGGCACCGCTTCGCGGTTCCCCCCTACCGGGGCGTCCCCTCCGGCCTCCAAGCTACGCTTTCCGGCCTGCGGCCCCCCCTGCCGCGCCATCCGGCTGACGGATGGGGCGCGCGCGCTGGGGTCCCGGCGCCCCATTCCCCGCCCCTCCGAGGGGACGGTGGCCACAAAGCCGGCGTTGTACCAATGGCACGCGACTTGCAGCCCTTGACGGCGCCGGAGTCACGATGTTCACCTTGCTCTTCGCCGCCGCCTGCACCTCCGAATCGGCTGCCCCCGTGGTCAACGACGCCCTCGACGACGCCGAGGCCGCGACCGGTGTCCCCCGGGACCTCCTCGCCGCGACCGCCTGGGCCATGTCCCGGCTGGATCAGCGCGAGGGCGAGCTGAACCGCGAGAACGGCGTCGGGGTGATGAACCTGCGCGAGGATGGCGCCTACCCCTCGTTGGCCGAGGGGGCGCGGCTCGCAGGCGTAGGCGAGGGGGAGGCCACCGATGAGCTCGGCGCCAACTTGCTCGCCGGGGCGGCGCTCCTCGCGGCGCGCGCGGAGTTCGAGGCGGCGCGCACGGGGGAGCCTGTGGATAGCCTCGAGGAGTGGTTTCCGGTGGTCGCGGCCTTCTCTGGCGCCGACGACCCCCTGGTCGCGGGCGGCTTCGCCGATCAGGTCTACGACGCGCTTCAGCGGGGGCTCGTGCTCACCACCGACTCCGGGGAGCTGGTCGAGATCGAGGCCCAGCCGATGATGTGGCGCCGCGAGTTGGCGCGCGGCTCCGGTCTCGCCAACAAGTGGGTGCCCGCGTCCAGCAGCAACTACACGGACGGGAGCCGCGCCAGTGTCGACCGGGTGGTCATCCACACCACCCAAGGCAGCTACAGCGGCACCGTGAGCTGGTTGCAGAACCCCGCCTCGTCCGTCAGCGCCCACTACGTCGTGCGCTCCTCCGACGGCGAGATCACCCACATGGTGCAGGAAGAGGACACGGCCTGGCATGCGGGGCATTGGGACACCAACGCGCGCAGCATCGGCATCGAGCACGAGGGCTATGTCGACGACCCCGGCAAGTGGTACACCGACGCGATGTACCGGGCGTCCGCGGCGCTCACCCGCGACATCTGCGACCGTTACGGCATCCCCAAGGACCGCGCCCACGTCATCGCCCACGCCGAGGTGCCCGGATGTTCGAATCCCGGCGGCGGCGGCGCGGGCTGCCACACCGATCCCGGCGGCGGTTGGGACTGGACCTACTACATGTCGCTGGTCACCGGCTCGGGCAGCGGCTCCGGCTCGCTCGGCGGCACGGGCCTCGCCGACGGCCACTTCGGCGGTCACTTCAAGGCGGCGCTCAGCGCGTCGAGCATCGGGGCGAGCGACACCTGCGAGGGCGAGTTGGAAGGCGCTGCCAGCGGCGGGCAGCTTTACCTCAACGGCACCTGTCGCCTGGCCAAAAACCCCGAGGCTTCCGGTGACACCAAGGTCACCTGGACTGGCACCGCCTCGGGCGACAAGCTCACCGGCACGATGGTCGCCGACGGCCGCTCGGTCAGCTGGAGCGGCACCATCAACGCTGATGGCAGCGTTGCGGCCAAGTTCAACGGCAGCAAGGAGGTAGGCGGCGACGTCGGCGTCCTCGGCTACGACGTCGAGCTCAGCGCCAAGCCCTGAAGAGGCTCCCGGCTGGGTGATGCGTCACTCGCGCAGTCTTTCGAGCTCGCGGCGGTCGCGTTTTGTGGGGCGGCCCGCGCCGCGCTCGCGGAAGGCAGGAGGCGGCTCGGTGGGCTCGGCCGGGGTGAGGTCGGTGTAGAGCAACTTCGCCGCGTCGGCGCCGCCGCGAATCTCTGAGAGCACCACGACCTGGATCACCTTCCGGCCCCCTGGCGTGCGCGCGATCAAGGTGTCGCCGACACGCAGCGGCGTGGCTGGGTCGACCTTGCTGGCGCCCAGGTGCACCTTCCCCTCCTTCAGCGCGCCGGCTGCCTGGGAACGTGTCTTCCAGAAGCGGGCGGCCCAGAGCCACTTGTCGGCGCGCACGGCAGCGTTCGGGGGCAGCGACGTCCTCGGGCGAGGGGAGCGTATCCCCGGCGGGTGCGCGACGCGCCGCGAGGGTGCCGCCGCAACGACGCCCTGGCCCGGCGTGTCGCCCCGACGAGTTAGCTCCGAACTGTGTCGAAGCGCCTCCGCCGCCTGGGATTCGCCGTCGTGGTGCTGGCCGCGGTGGGGGGCGGGCTCGAGGCTGTGTGTCGGCAGCTGCCCTATCAGGTGAATCTGAATGGGGTCTATCGGACCGGATTCACGGGTTGTTGGTTTCTGGAGGACGGCGAAACGGTGACCTTGTGTGAGGAGGACACCGGCCGTTTTCCCCCTCAGACCTTCCCGAAACACAAGGGCGACGCGTGTCGTGTTTTATTCATTGGCGGCTCGTCGGTGCGCCTGCCGGGGCATCGTGGGTGGCCAGAACGCTCCACGATCGGCGAGCTGCCCGTGGAGGTCGTCAACGTCGGCGTGCCGGGCGCCACGTCGTTGGCGACGACGCTGCGCGCGCAGGCTGCGCTTCGCTATGAGCCCGACGTCATCGTGGTTTACGAGGGGCACAACGATCTGGCGCAGTGGTCGTTTGGCTCGGGAGAGGACGTCGTCCAGCGCGACCAGCGCCTCGCTCGCGTGGTCCTGACCCTGGAGCGGAGCGCCTTTTTCCGCACGCTGAGCTGGGTGGCCGAGCTGTCCAAGCCGCAGCGCAAACGGGAGTTGGTCGAGGGGCTGCGCGTTTCGGCCGCCGTGGTTCGTCCCGAAGAGGCACCGATCATCGCCGCGGAGGTCCTGGCCAATTTCACGGCGCTGGTCGAGGCGGCAGGGGACGTACCGGTGATCCAGCTGGTACCGATCTCCAACCCTGGCAGAGCGCCCATCGCGACGGTGACCGACACCGATTTTCAGCGCGGGAAGCGGGTGGACGAGCAGGTGCTGGCGGCGGACCGCCTCTTCGAGGCTGGCGACGCGGGGTCGGCTTTGGCGGCCACGGAGATCGCGCTTCTGGCAGACAACAGCCATGCCGGCGCGTGGTGGGTGAAGTCTCGTGCGCTCCAGGTCCTCGGGCGGGGGCCGGAAGCAGTCGTCGCGTACGGAAACGCTCGGCGACTCGACGCCATGCCCTTGCGCAGCACCCCGGCGGTGGACGACGCCATCCGCGCGGTAGCGGCGGACGAGCTCATCGACCTGCCGCTGCTCCTCGGCGCCGACGGTGGGCTCGTTCCGGAGGCGTTTTTCACCGACATGGTGCACCTGAGCGGCGCCGGCCACGGTGAGCTGGCGCGGATCGTCTCGGCACGGGTGCAGGAGTGGTGTGGGAGGCGGTGAGCCATGCGGCGATAGCCGCGCTAAGCGAGCGACATTCAGCCATGCCCCGCTGGACGCGGCCCCTCGCGAGCCAACCCACGCTGAATGCGGCCTGCGCCGGTTCCGCGAGCCGGCGCCGCTGGGCGCCTTCGAGATATTCGGCGTTTGTTGGTTGCGCCGTTCGCGTTCAATACCGGCACGGCGGGCCTAGGCCGCATCTGGGCGGACTTGCCTCGACGGATGCCGCATCTGGAGGGGGATGGCTGAGCCGCTCCGCCGACGCTGTCTTTACCCCCGCTCGATCAACCCACGCCGAATCGCCGCTGGCATCTTCGGGGAGATGTTGGCCCACTCGGCCTCGGCGTGCTTGGTGACCGTGACGAAGTCCTTGACGGCGAAGATGCCCTTGACGCCGCCGACGGCCCAGATCTGGCGCGACAGCGGGTGGGAGTCGGCCTCTTCGGGGGTGTTGAACGACGCGGAGCCCTTCTCGATCACCGAGACCGAGCAGGTGAACTTGTGGGCGTTGGGATTCGGCGTCTCCGACTCGTCGACCTTGATGTGCGCGCCCACATCGGCCGCGGGCGCGGCGGCGGCCGCTTCCTGCCCACCCCCACCATGAGAGTGCCCGTGGTCGTGGCCGCCCCCGTGGGAGTGTCCGTGGTCGTGACCGCGATCTTCCTCTTCGCGCGCGGGAGGGCGCGGCGGCGGCGGCTTCCGTGCGGGCGGCGGCGGAGGAGGGGCGACCTTCTTTTCGCCGAGGCCGAGAATGCGCTTGATGGTGCTACGGATCATTGGGGTGGGGTAACGCGCCTCCGGTCACCGCGCCTACGCGGCGCGACCCAGGGCCGAGGCGCCACCCGCGGCCGGCGCAAATGTTGAGCTGGTCGACCTGGGCCGTCGGCCGCGACGATAGTTGAACCGAAGTCGTTAGGATCCCCGGGATCATGTTCACTTCAGTTCATCAAATTCGCTGAAACGTGAACTGAAGTCGGGAGGATGTGGGGGATCCTGCGCGGTTCAGTTCATGATCGTGAACTGAAGTCGATGAGATGTGGGGGATCCTGCTCACTTCGGTTCATCCGCCGGGGCTTGACGGCTTCCAGTACAATACCGGACACGAGTGCGGAGGCAGCTTCACCAACGTCACCGGCGTCGTGTTCTACCAGTATGAGGCCCATAGTATCAACAACCGGTACGACGCCGATCTCGTGGGGTACACAGCGCCGACCGAGGGATGCTGATCCACAGCGATTAGCGGCGAGCGGAGGTGGTCCCGAAGGTGGCGTCGTCTGACGACGCGAAGCAGGAGGCCCGGGCCGCCCTGCGGCTGGTGAAGCGCGACCTGTCACCCCGCCTACGCGGCGCGACCCAGGGCCGAGGCGAGGCGGTCGAGCTGCGCCCGCGCCGGGGTGTCGTCCAGGGTTGAGATCGCCTTGCGGGCCGACCAGCTCTGAGTGACCAGCAGTTCCCGCCCGGCCTGGAGCCCGCCGGCCTCACGCACCGCGTCTCGAAGTGCCGCCGCCAGCCGAGCGTCCGGGGACGCTTGCAGCTTCCGCCACAACACGTTGACCTCGGGCGAGCGCTCGCCGGCAATCGCCACCGGGTACAGCGCCGGCCGGCCCGCCAGCAGGTAGGGATCGTCGTTGCGTTCGAGCAGCGCCAGGTCCTCTGCAACATGCACGCCGACGCCCACATGGCGCCCGTAGCGGCCAAGTCCGGTGACGACGGGACGGGGCGCCCCACCCAGGCGGCCGCCGGCCCGGCAGGCGAAGGCGAAGACCGCACCGGTGTGCCCTTCGGCCAGGTGGACCGCGTCGTGACCGGTCGCGACACGGCGACGCAAAGACTCGCCGAGAGCTTGCCCCTCACTGACCTCCCGCAGGGCCTCGATGGCGTCGCCGAGCACTTCGGGCGTGGGGGCGCGGCGGGCGATTTCGAGCGCACGGAGCATGACGTGGTGGGCGCCGAGCCAGTGCGCGGCGCCGCCGAGGACGCGGCGCGCGGCGCGGCGACGTCGGCCATGTTGACGGCCCAAGGCGAGGTCGTGGAGCCGCAGCGCGGTGTGCAGCAGCTCGGTCGCGTAGGCGACATCGGTGGCCGCCTGCGGATCCGTCTCGGCGGCGCCCTGCATCGTGCGGCTGGCCAGTACCACCAGAACCGGGCGGATTCGGGGCATTCCACCGGCGAAGAGCACCTCCGGCTCCAAGCCGGCGGGCAAGCCCTCGCCCGCGGTCAGCGCCGCCAGGGCGTCGTCGATCGTGCCGATGGGGCCGCGCAGCTCCGCCGCAAGGCGCTCAACCTCGGCCGCCAGCGCGCGACGCGTAGATTCTCCACGTCCCGGGCGGGATCCGAGCGGCATCAGCGCCACCGGTTCACGAGCGGCATGCGCCGCCCGCTGCCGAATGCGCGGCCGCTGACCCGCAATACCGGGGCCGCTTGCCAGCGCTTGAACTCGCTCCGCTTCACCATCCGCGCAATCCGCTCCACCAACGCCCGATCATAGCCGTCGGCCACGATCGACTCGGTATCCGCGGCCCCCTCAATGGAACGACGGAGGATGCCATCGAGCAGTGCGTAAGGTGGCAGACTGTCCTGGTCGGTCTGGTTGGGCGCCAGCTCGGCCGACGGCGCCTTCTGGAGCGTCGCCAGCGGGATGATCTCGCCGCCGACATTGATCTGTCGCGACAAGCGATAGACGTCGGTCTTGAATACGTCGCCGATCACGCCGAGGCCTCCGTTCATGTCGCCGTAGAGGGTGCAATAGCCGACGGCCATCTCGGATTTGTTGCCGGTGGTGAGCAGAAGATGTGCAAGCTTGTTGGACGCCGCCATGAGCAGCGTGCCGCGGGCGCGCGCTTGGAGGTTTTCCTCGGTGACGTCGGGCTGCCGACCCAAAAAGATGGGCGCCAACGTGCTGAGGAACGCGTCGTGTACGCGGCCGATCGGCACCAGCTCAAAGGGCATGCCCAGGTTGGCGGCCAGCGCCCTGGCATCGGTGATGGAGCCCGGCGAAGAAAAAGGACCGGGCATGCCAAGCCCAAGGACGTTTTCGCTGCCCAACGCACGGGTCGCGATCGCGGCGACCAGCGCGCTGTCGATGCCGCCGCTGAGGCCGAGCACGGCGCTCGTGAACCCGGTGCGCAATGCGTAATCGCGGGTGCCCATGACCAGGGCGTCGAGCACCTCCTCCTCGAAGGGCCGGAAGCGCGGCTCGATCGGAGGGCCGTCAAGGTCCACGACCACGTTTTCGGCGCGGAACTGGGCGCACTGGGCCAGTACGGTGCCGTTGGCGCCCACCACCAGCGACCCGCCGTCGAACAAGAGCTCGTCGTTGCCGCCGACCTGATTGCAATAGACCAGCGGCGCCCTCGACTGGCGCGCCTGCCGCCGCACCAACTCGGCCCTGAGCGCCGGCTTCCCGGCCTCGAACGGCGAGGCGCTGAGGTTGACGACGAGGTCCGCTCCGCGCATCCGCTCGACCGGGTCGAGGACGTAGCGGTGGCGGACCAGCCCCGGTTCGTTCCAGATGTCTTCGCAGATGGTCACGCCGAGGAGCAGACCCTCGACCTCGACCGGGCGCGGGTCGTCTTCGGGCACGAAATATCGGGACTCATCGAACACGTCGTACGTCGGCAACAGGCACTTGTGCCGGATGGCGACGATGGCCCCCCGCGCCGCGATCACCGCGCTGTTGCGCAGCCCCACCTCTTCCCACGGGCAGCCGTAGATGGCGATCACGTCGGTGCCCAGCGTGGCCGCCGCGACGCGCTGCGCCTGCAGCATGCAGGCCTCGATCAGATCGGCGCGGTCGAGCAGATCACGGGGTGGGTACCCGCTGATGATCAGCTCCGGGAGGACCACCACGCGCGCGCCCTGCGCCACACCCTCGCGGATGGCGGCGATACAGAGATCCGCGTTGGCGACAACGTCTCCGACGATGGGAGCGGCCTGCCCGACGAGTACGCGCACGAGGGCCCCAGGGGCCTAGTAGCCGCCGGTGTTCCGCCACTGGGTGGCGTTGAGGTACAGAAGCGTGGGCACGCCAATGAGCAGCGACGCGATCGCGAGCGGGAAGTGTTCGTTCGGGCCGAGGTCGCCCAGCGCATCCCACCCCACGCGGCTGAGCGAGAGCGCGATGTCGTTCCCGCCGCTGTCCCACGAGATGATCATCGTGAGGATGCCGTTGGCGCAACAAACGCCACCAAGGAGCCAACCGATCGTGCGTGGATTCATCTGCTCTTCCGGAACGGCCGCGTCCTAACCGGCCCCGCTCAAATACGCATGCGCGACCAGTCCCCTTTGGCGGTGGCCAGCCCCTTGAGCGCCGCTTTGAGCACGGAGGTGAGGTTGATCGCCCACCAGACGCCGGGCGCGCCCCAGCCCAGACCGATGGCGAGGCCCCAGGCCAGCGGCACTCGCAACGCGTTCAGTGGCGCGCTCAACCAGAAGACCGGTCGGGATGCGCCGGCGCCGAGCAGGACCCCCTCGGCCAGGGCCTCCCACGCCACGCACGGCTGACTCCAGGCCAGCGCGCGGGCGTACCCGACGGCCACCTCCAGCACCGCCGGATCGTCGGTGAAGGGCGAGCAGATCGTGACGGAACCGAACCAGAAGATGACCCCGGCGAGCACGCCGAGGCCAGTGGTCAACGGGAGCGCCAGCCGGGCGGCTCGTTTGGCCTCCTCGATCTGTCCGGCGCCGAGTCGCCGGCCTACGACCGAGCTCACCGCGAGGGAGAGCCCCAGAAAACAAGGGTAGGTGATTCCTTCGAGCGCGGAAAAGCCGATGCCCACCGCGGCGTTGACGTGGGCGCCGAGCGGCGAGATCGCGGTGCGCAGCAGCAGGAAGTAGACCGCGGCGTACGCGAGGGTGTTGACGAAGACCGGGGTGCCCACCGCCAGGATGCGGCGCGCGGTGTCGTCGCGGATGAGGCGGGCCCCGTGCGGCTTCAGGACGTAGACGAGCCCGATGGCCGTCGCCGGAATCCGCGCGAGCACCGTCGCCAGCGCCGCACCCTCGACGCCCATTCCCATCCGCTCGATGAACACGTGGTTCAGGAGCACGTTTCCGAACGCGGCCGAGACCTGGAGCTGCATCATCAAGCCGGTGCGGCCCCGGGCGACGAAGATGGCGTCCAATGCGGGCGCGATCGCGAGCGGCAGGCCCAGCACGCCGATAGTGCGGAGAAAGGTCGCCGCGGCGGTCGCGGATTCGCCTTGCAGGCCCAGGAACGTCGCGATCGAAGGCGCTCCGAACCCCGCGATCACCGCGACGATGGCCCATGTCGCGACAGCCCCGACGAGAGCCACGCCGACCACGCGCGCGGCAAGGTTGCCATCGCGAGCCCCCTCAGCTCGTGCGGCCAGCGGGCCAACGCCGGCCGCCACCAGCAGGTGCACCGCGTAGGCGGCGATGAGCACGAACGTGCAGGAGCCGATCGCGGCCTGGGCCGCCGTCGAAACCGACCCCGCCGCAAGCTGGTCGATCACGCGGAAGGCGTTGTTCAAGAGCGCCGACGCGGCTGCGGGTAGCGCCAGGCGCAGGAGCTCCCCAGTGGTGACGGGGCCGAGAAGCGAAGGGCGGGGCAACAAGGGAGCGGCGGGTATGCCGGCGGGGGGGAGAGTGTGAACGGGGGGGTAGGCGCGGCCGCTACCTGACGGCGGCCGCCCGCCTCTGGCGGTCGCCGGGCTTTCGCTCCGTTCAATCCCCGCCGCAGCGCCGCCCTGAGACCGGCGGCTCCGTGCGGCTCGGGCGGTGGGGGCAGGGACGCCAGCGTCGCCCTCGCCGATACCGTCACCCTCGACAACGGCACGCTGCTGGCTGCGGACCTCGCTCGCTACGAGCTCGATGGCGACTGCCAGATGACGATGACCGAGGGCGAGCTGCCGGGCGCGATCGTCATCGTTCCCTGCTACCGCTCACGCGCGGCCACTGTTCACCTGACCTCCGGGCAGCCCCGCCCGGTCGGGGGAGGGGCGAACTGGCAGCGAACGCCGATCGCCCACGCGAGCGCGGGGCTCGCGGAGGCGACGGGATCCGCCTCAACGTGCTGGATCCACGAGTCCAGCGTTCGGAGTTTCTCGAGGAACGAGCCGGTGTCGGCGCCGTTGTGTGCGGCATGCCAGAGCACATTCTCGCCGATCTCGGCGAGGAAGTGGAATTGGATCGGTGGAGGCATGTTGGGACGCCGCCACCGGTCCACGTCGTCGCTTCCTGCGATCACCCAGATGAGGGACCGTCCTCCGGGGCCTAGGGTCCCCGCAACTGGCGCCATGTGCGTCAACACCGCGTCCACATCCTCCGGCGGCCACGAGGTGACCACTCCTCGGTGGCGCCCGCTCCAGTAGATCGCCAAGAGCCTGGCATCTGGGTCGAGCTGCCCGTCGGCGAGGAAACCACGGAGGCCCCCGGGCTCCACCACCTGGAACCGCGCCATGGCGCGGGCGTAGCGGGCTGCCACTACGGCGTCCCCGGACGCCTCGGCGAGATCGCAGGCGGCGTCCACGGCGGCGACGTCTTCCGGGGCCCACTCGCGTGGTCCGGACGGTCCCCGATCGAGGCCGCTGAGCGCCACCAGGATTGCGAGACGCTCCACGCGCGACCGGTGGGCCGCGAGGAATGGCTCGAGTTCACCCGGCTGCAGCGCGCGAAGCTCGGGGTTGAGCGCGGTGGCGACGAACTCGTAGGTGACGGCGTCGGCAGGGGCCGCGGTCCGGGCATGCCCCGCGCAGCCGACCCCGAGCATCGGCAGGAGCGCCAGGACCAGCCGACGCCTCACTCCGGCTCCCGGTGCTTCGCCCACCAGCGGCCGAGTTGGTCCATTGCCTCGACGAGGTCCGCACGCCCGAGAGCGCCGCGATAAGGGTTGGTCGCCCCGCACGGCGCGCCAGCACGCCCCTCGGGGCGCACCAGTCCGGCCGAGGAGCGCCCGGGTCCCGTGGGATCGTGCAGCGCGAGGGTGAACTCGAGCACGTCCCGCCGGCCGGTCCAGTCGAGCGTGACTTCGAGCCAGTGCGAGGCGCTCCAGTCCGCGTTGGTGGCGAAGCCACAATGCTCGGGGTCCCAGTCGAGTGGGCGGCAGTAACCAGCCGGGCAGCGGCTCAGATCCACGGCCAGCGGGGGCGAGGGCCGACAGTCCAGCGACGTCGTTCGGCGGGCCACACGCGAGGTGCGGAGGAAGGCGTCGCGGAGTTCCGCAGCCACCACGACCGCCTGGGCCTCGTCGGCCGCGTCGATGGGGTAGCCATCCTCAAACGCATGGAACACGAAGTCGCCGAGCACGACCCCCGATCGGGGCCAGCTGGCGTCTCCAGCGATTGGGGACAACGTGCATTCGCCCGGCAGGGTCTGCGCCAGGAAGATGGCGAACATCATGGCTCATCCCCCATGGGCAGCGCGCGGACCAACTTGGCGGCCTGCTCGGCGAGGACGGCGAGCGAGATGGGGAGCAGGGACGGCGACGCCCAGCTCAACAATCGCGGCCGGTCCCCTTCCGGCTGAGCCGGCGGGCCGTCCGGGTTCGCGGCGAACCGAAGTTCGGGGCAGAGGTCTCGAACCACGAGGGTCGATTCCGCGGGGACGCCCCATTGCGTGAGCCACGGTCGCGGCAAGGGACCTCCGCCCACGAGCTTGTGCTTCACCGCGACGAAGGCCGCGTACACCTCCACTCCACCGGGCTCGCCGCGGCAGTCGGGGGCGGTGGGTTGGCCGTAGCCACCTCCGGGCACGTAGGCGGTCAGGTCTCCGCCCACGAGCCGGGCGTCGCACCACCCGGAGGCGCACCTATCGTGGGACCGCGCCAGCGTGAACAGCGTCGAGCGCCCAAGGCTTGCCACCGGCGCCGCGCGGACCGGCGGCCGTCCGGGCAGCTTCCCGACGCGCTGGATCAGCTCGCGGGCGAAAGCGTCGGCGGTTTCCAGCGCGGCAGCCTGGTCGGCGTACTGCCAACGGAGCCCCGCAACATGGACGGCCACCCGTGCGAACTGCTGGTGGTGGTCCATCGGGTCGTTCAAGGCAACGGAGTCACCGCCCATGAACGACTCTACCACGAGGCAGGACTGTGGCGGAGCAAGGGTGGATCGCGCCCCATCGCGGCGGAGACTGGCCAGGCCAGCCTCACCCGGGTGCTCCCGAACTCGCACCGGAACGCCCGCCGGTAACGCTCCGCCCTTCTGCCGGTGTCCACACTCGCAGTTCAGGAGCCTTGATGTTCATCCTCTACGCCAGCCTCGCGATGGCCGATACCGTCACCCTCGACAATGGCACGCTGCTCGCTGCGGACCTCGCCCGCTACGAGCTCGATGGCGACTGCCAGATGACGATGACCGAGGGCGAGCTGCAAGGCGCGATCGTCATCGTCCCTTGCCACCGCGTGCTCTCGTTCACGCGGACGTCGAAGCCGGCGCCGCTGGTGCTGCGCGCCCTGACCATGGAGGCCGTCGTCGACTCAGGGGCGCTGGAGATGCCGGTTGAGGAGGCGGTGGAGCGGGAGAGCGCGGGCGGTGTGGAGGAGGCAGCGCTGGAGGGAAAGGCGGAGCTCGGCGAGGGTGGCGGCGCCGCTCCCGACGGCGTGCGTGAGGTGGATCTGCAGCGCAAGGCCGACGCCGCGGTCGGCGAAGGCGCGGCGCCGGCTCCCACAGGCGCACCGCGGATGGCGCCAGCAATGCCGGTGATGCCCGACTCGGTGCGGGAGGAGACCGAGGGGGGGTACGACACCGACGAGGCGGAGGCGGACGAGGAAGCGGAGGTCGAGGCGGAGCAGGCGGCGCCCAAGGGCGTGCCGGGTGGGGGGCGCCGAATCGAGTTCTGATCCCGTCAGCGAAAGGACCGAATGAACTGGCGCTGCTCCTCGGTCTCGGGGCAGCTCCTTCCCCGAGTGGCCACGAGGAGCTTGAGCGCTTGCTCGCTTCCCATGCCACACGCTCGGAGGTAGCAGCCGCCGATGGTGCCGGCCCGGCCGAGCCCTCCCATGCAGTGGATCACGACGTTCTTCCCGGCCGTGGCGCGCGAGATGATGATCGCGACGATCTTCTCGACACCAAGTGTGTTCGGCAGCACACCGCCATCCGGGATCGGCAGGCGGTGGGTTTCAAGTCCTCGGGCTTCCGCCTCCTCGATCAAACCCGAGATCTGGAGGCTGACCAGCTCCTTGTCCTCCAGCAGGCATACCAGCACGTCCGCGGCGCACTCGCGGCGCAGTCGGTCGCGCCTTGAGCTCCCCGATCGCCACGATCTCAAAGTGGCCCGCGGCGTAGGTCCGCCCCCCGGTGAGGATTGTTGCAGAACCGCGCTCGTCGAAGGTGATGGCGCGCGGGTTCGCGACCAGCGCGTCCTCGGCCGCGCGCACCTGTGCGCGGTCGCCCTTTCCCGCGGAGGCGAGAATGGGAGCGCGCATGGCCGCGAGGTCGGAGGGCTTTGAGAGGCGGTCGACAATCAATTGCCCTCCCTCCACAACAGATTCGGCCCGGCGAAGCTGATACCTGCGCCAGATGCCTCGTTTCCCGGGTAGAGAAGCCAATAGCCTTCTGCGTACACGGCCGCGTCGTAGGTGACGCCGTCTGCCCAGCTTCCGGCAGCGCCGTTGGTGTAGCGGTCGCTGTCGCCGGCCCAGCTCACGACGCCCAGGCGGTAGGTGCCGGGTTCGAGGAGGAGGGGATCGATCGCGGTGTAGGAGAAGTTGTCGCGCGGCGTGGTCGGCGAGTCGACCCAGGCGGGGACGCTCTCGCGGAGGAGCAGGTTCCCGCCTGCGTCCCAGAGGCCGACGTCCGCCGACGTGTACACGTAGTTGCCGGCGCCGAAGTTCCCCACGTCGGTCAGCTCCAGGCGTCGGTCGAGCGTGAACTCGTAGCCGCACGTGCCGGTGAAGTCGTAGTCCAGCCGCCAATCGGTCAGCGCCAGGAGCGGCGTGGAGGCGTCGGTGCTGGCGGGAATGTCCACCATCGTGGTCACGGCTTCTGCGAAGCGCTCCCCGAGCGTCCGGTTGCTGGGACCGTCGTAGTGCGCGAGGTCGAGCGGGTTGCGCGGGAGGTCGTCGGTCTCGACCACGACGATGGCGGCGTCACCCTCGCCCACCGCCATCTCCGCACCCCGTACCAAATCAGCGAAGGTCCAGTAGGCCTCGCGCGAAATGAGACCGATGACCACTGGCAGTTCGGGCTCGTCGGTGAGCTCGCGCATGGCGTCGACGAGGCCGTGGAGGTTGTCTTCGTACTCGTGAGCCATGTCGAGGTCGAGCGCGTCGGACTCGCCCTGCATCCACACGAAACCAGCCCAACGCCAGGCCTCGCCACGGTCGAGCTCCGCCTTTGCGGCATCCATCGACTCGACGAGGACCCGGAAGCCCTCGCCCGCCGAGGCGTCGCCCGGGGTGGCGCCCGGGTACCAGAAGTTGGCGAGGTCTGTGCCCGGAATGGCGTGTTTGACGATGGCGAGTCGGTGGCCGGCGTCAGCCAGGGTCCGCCCGAACGGCACCTCTGGCCCGCTGACGTAGGCGCCCCCGTAGCTGGTCGGTTGGAGGTCGCGAAACTCACCCCAGCCTGACCAATACATGGGCACGCGCGGATCGGCGGTGCGCCAGGAGGGGGGCAGCCCCGACAGGTAGGCGTAGCCGTCCATGTTGGACTG
>CANLGL010000098.1 GCA_947490345.1 Deltaproteobacteria bacterium | reverse complement strand
GTCGAGGTCGACGCCACCGCCGAGGCCGACGCGGTGAAGGTCGAACAGATCCCGACCCTTGCGCCGCTGGTAGAGGGCGCGAAGCTTCGTACCGAGCAACTCGTCGAGTCGAAAGGTCGGAACCGAGGCCTCGCCCGTGAACCAACGGGTCTCCACGCGAAATCTCGTCGGAACGAGTCCATGCACGGTGAAGTGCTCCCGGGTGTTCGCTTCCACCTTGAGGCGCATCCGACGGCTCGGCGGCGCCTCGGTCGCAAACCTCCAGGTCGCACGCACGCTGTGCTCCCGGTGCTCGTACGTGTGCCCGCCCAGCCAGGGGTCCAGGCGAGCTCGAAGCGCGTCGAAGAGTGGCCGTGTCGGACCGGCGACGACCTGGACGAGGTCGATGTCCTCGGAGTACCGGAGCGGCGACGTGAGGGAGAGCTTGTTCAGCGCAGTACCGCCGCGCATCGCGAAGTGGCTCGCGATGTGGTCGTCCGAGAAGAGGTCCACCATCGCCCGCGAGAGGACGAGGTCCTGCTCAACCTGTGCATCGTCGGGCCACGGAGCGAGGGCTCGCCAGGCGGTGATGTGGGCGCGAGGGATCACTCGTCGTCCTCGATCTCGGCATTTGCGATCACGCCCCAGCGTGGGTCGGGCGCCGTGCCGCCCGTGGGAAGGTCCGTTCGAAGCGGGGTGGGGAACAGGGGGCCGGAGGCGAGCGATTTCGCCAGCGGCGCCGCGATCTCGCCGGTGCCCAGGTGATCGAGGAGCCAGCCGAGCCGCTGCGCCACGGTTCGCTCCACTCCGAGCGACGCCTGCACGAGGCGCCCTGCGTCGATCCGCTCCGCGAGCTCGCGCAGAACGGTGGCGACGCTCTGGAGTCCACCGCAGACGGCGGCGTGGCGAACGAGGTCCAAGGCCGTCGCCTCGGGCGTTGACACCACGAGGGTCCCCGTCGGCGTGTTCATGGTCTGGGTGGGAGACAGGCCCGTGCGTCCCTGGACGAACACCACCCGGACCCGGCCGACCGTGAGCGGGCGGGTGGGCACATCAGTGACCACCTGGAACACCTGCGGCGCGTGGTGTGCGGCGCCATACAGTGCGGCCGCCGAGAGCAGGCCGACGTAATAGGGGCGGCCAAGGTGCCGCATCAGGTCGTCGACAAACCACTCTGCCGGTGGGGCGCCCGCGGCTCGGTACTCCAACGGCACTGCGACGTGAAACCCGCGACGGGGCGACACGATGCAGCCAGCCTTGCGGAGCCGACGGAGGCTCGCGGCTACCGCAACATCGGTGTTTCCGCTAGCCTTCAAGGCTTCCTCCCGCGTGAAGGTGTAGCGACCGGTTGACTGGAGGTGGTCGACCCAGGCGGGGAGGCTGCGCGGCTCGGGGGTCATGTAATCACATGCGGAAACTACCTCTTCACGGTAGCTTTCGCCAGCGATAACTTCACGCCGCCCGGACGCAGGCGAGGCTGTGACCCCGAATGGGCCATCTCACGTTGGCGCCGGCCGCTCCAACCACCTGACTCCGCCTGTCGCCCGATCCACCTGAAATGGAGTACCCCTCCTGGCCTGCGGCGATCATCGTCAACGCCTACCACGATCTGCTTGAAGCGAGATCGCCGCATTCTTCGACTGGTTCGGGGCGCGATACTCGAGCGGCCGCTCCGCGGGTCTTGCGCCGAAAGCCCCTGCCGTCTATCCGAAAGTTGCGCCGGGCGACGCGTCGCGCTAACGTACAACCAGATGGTTGTAGAACTCCCCGATTCCACGCTCGACCGCCTGTTCCGGGCTCTGGCCGACCCCAGCCGCCGGGACATCCTGCGCAGGACGATGACGACGTCGGCCTCTGTCAGTGCGCTGGCGGCCGACTACGAGATGTCGTTCGCGGCGGTGCAGAAGCACGTGGCGGTGCTCGAGTCGGCGGGGCTCGTCCGAAAGACCGCCAAGGGACGGGAACGCCTCGTTCGCGCCGACCCCGCCCAACTCGCACGTGCGCGCGCCGTCCTCGCCGAGCTGGAAACGCTCTGGCACGCGCGCTTCAGCCAACTCGACGCTGTCCTCAGCCCACCGAAGGAGTAGTCAATGCCCATCGTCTCTGTCTCGTCCGATCCCAACGCCCTCACGCTCACCGTGGTAGGCCAATACCCGGTGTCGCTGGAGCGCCTTTGGGCCGCCTGGGCTGATCCCAGGCAGCTGGAACGCTTCTGGGGCCCGCCCACCTGGCCGGCCACCTTTACGCAGCACGACATGGTGGCGGGCGGCGAGTCCCGGTACCGCATGACCGGCCCGAACGGTGAGTCGAGCGCGGGCCACTGGCGTTTTTTGGCGGTGGAGCCCGGTCGCAGTTTCGAGGTGCAGGATGGCTTCTGCTACCCAGACGGGCGGCCCAACCCCGACCTGCCGGGCTGCCGCATGCACGCGGGCTTCAAGTCCACTCCCGGCGGCGCCAGCTTCGTGCTCAAGACCCAATTCCCGAGCGTGGCGGCGATGGAGCAGCTGGTGGCGATGGGCATGATGGAGGGGATGCGCAGCGCGCTTGCCCAGGTGGACGACGTGGTGGCCGACCTCCGCGCGCGGTCCGCCGGCACCGAGATCGCAGTGCTCGACGACGCCCACGTGCGCATCACCCGCGACGTCCGCGGCAGCCTCCAGCAGGTGTGGCGCGCTCACCATGAGCCCGCGCTGCTGCAGCGCTGGATGCTCGGCCCCGACGGATGGACCATGCCCGTGTGCGAGGTGGCCACCGTGGTGGGCCAGACGTACCGCTACGAGTGGGCCGCGGACGATGGCAGCGCGGGCTTCGGCTTCACTGGGATGCTTCTCGAGTCCGAGCCCCCGCGCCGCGCGGTATCCACCGAGGCCATGCTCGGCACGGAAGCTCCGAGCACCCACAACGAATTGCTCCTGAGCCCACTACCGGGCGACCGCACGCGAATCACGCTGCTCATCACCTACCCGTCCAAGGATATCCGCGACATGGTGCTCGGCACAGGGATGGTGGATGGGATGGAGATTTCCTACCAGCGCCTGGAGTCGGTGCTGGCGGGGTGAAGCCGGAGTTCGGGACGCAGGCGGAGGCATCTTCTCGGCCGCGCGGCTCAGCCCTCGGCCCAGTTCTCGACCTTCAACCCCGCCACACGGTTGAACTCGCGTGCGTTGTTCGTCACGAGCGTGCGCCCCAGCGTGAGGGCGTGAGCTGCGATGAGCAGATCCAAGCTCCCAATGGGCGTGCCGGCGCGTTCGAGCGCTGCCCTCACCGGCCCGTAGGCGGCCGCTGCGCCGTCGTCGAAGGCCTCGACACCGATGGGAGCGAGAAAGGCGGCCAGCGCCAGAGCGTTCTGGTCCGGGCGCGCGCTCTTGGCGACGCCGTACTGAAGCTCGGCGACGGTGATCGAGGAGACCGCCACCATCGCGATGTCAAGCTCACGCAAGCGAACCAGGACGCCTTCCGGCCTCCTCTTGATCAGGTAGATGCAGATGTTCGTGTCGAGAAGCCACATCAGAGGTCCTCGCGCTCATCGGCGACCGGCTGGACCCGCTCGGTCATGAAGTCGGCGGTGAACTGCCCGAGCGCCGCCTCGAACCCTGTCCACGGGTCGGACGTCGGGACGAGCAGAACCGCGTTGCCGACGCGCCGGACGAATACCTCGCGGCCCGGAAGGGCGAACTCCTTCGGCAGGCGCACGGCCTGACTCTGGCCGTTGCGGAAGAGCTTGGCGCTGGTCACGGTAGCTTCCGAATATATACCACATAGTATATACTTTGCGTGCCCCCGTCAAGCGGCGGAAGGAAATGGGTCCCTCCCCTTCGCCGCCTCGCGGGCGCCGACCTCGGGCCTGATTTGAAGCGGCGGCGTCAAGGTGCCACGTTATCCGCCGAAGGTAAGGTCCTTCTCCATATAGATCCCGAACAAGGAGTCCTTCTCCCACGACCGATAGGCCTCGTCATCGGCGCGCCGGAACGGCCGGCCGTACGTCTCGGCGAAGTACTCGGCCCAGTGGGGCCGGGCGCCATCCGCGTCGGTGAGATCGTGCGCGCGGGCCACGTCCCATGACGCGAAAACGCGCCCGTTGCGCTTGGCGAGGTCGGGCTCAGCGGCGATCGCGGCCACGCAGCGCCCGACGTAAAGCGGTGTCTCCGAGGCGACGAAGTCGGGCACCTTGGCGACGGCGTCGCGCCAGTTGGCCTCGGTCACTCCGAAGGTCGCGAGCATCTCTTCGGAGCGCAGGAACCCCGGCGTGATCGCGATCGCCGTGGCTGGCCCGAACCCCTTGGGGCTGGCGTCGGTGCCTGCCCGCGCGAACTCCTGGCCGAGGCCGAAGGCCAAGCGGATCGCGGCCATCTTCACGAGGTCGTAGACGAGCATTCCGCGGTACCCGAAGGCGTCGCCGTCGGTGACCTCGACCCACAGCGCCCGCTCGCGGCCGAGCACCAAGCTCGAGAGGTGGCGCACGTTGACCACGTGCGTCCAGATCGCGCCGTCGAGCATACTGCGGGCCTTGTCGAGGTCGATCTCCCAAGGTTTCGCGGAGAACTCGATCAGCGTCTCGCCGCCCCAGATGTCGTCGACGACGACGTCCAGCCCACCGTGCTCGGCGCGCACGCGCTCCGCGAGCGCCGCGACCTGCTCGGGGACGCCGTGGTCGACCCGCACGGCGATGCCGGTGCCACCGGCCGCGGTAACGCGCTCCGCGGTCTCTTCGATGGTCTCGGGGCGCCCGATCGGGGACTTCGACTCGCGCGTGGTACGGCCTGTGCAGTACACGATGGCGCCGCGCTCTCCAAGCGCCGTGGCGATGCCGCGCCCCGCTCCGCGCGTGGCCCCGGCGACGAGAGCGATCCTGCCGCTCAGGTCCTTCGGCATGGTCTCTCCACATCTTCTCGGTACCCCGGCCCTTCGGGTTCAGCCAGCACGGGTGTGTCGGCTGCCATCGTTGGCCCTGTGCGACAATGCGCTGGTGGTCGCCTTCCTCTCCCTGTTCGCCTTCAACGCGCTTGGCGCGCTTGCCGCGGGGCCATCCTTCGCGCGGAAGGCCGCAGCGCTCGCGCTATCCGCCGTGCCCTACGCCGTAGCGCTCGCGTTTCCGCCGGAGGATGCCCTACTGCGCGCCTCGGTGTGGGTGGGCGCGATGTTCCTCACGATGCGCATGCTCGACGTATTCGCGGAGGCGCGCCGGCCGCCCGCGTTCCGCTTGGGCCTGATGTTGTGTGTGCTGGACCTGCGCACGCTCCGGCGGGAGCGGGGCTTCCCGACCAGCCTTGCGGCGCGGACGCTGGCTTACACCGCCCTCGCGGCGCTTGCCTTCGCGACGCTCCCACTCTGGCCGAGGCCCTTCCAGTGGCTGGGCGGAGCCGCGTGCCTGTACGTCGGGATGGAGGCCGCGGACGCGATCGTCCGCCTGCCCCTGCGGTTGGGCGGCTTCGCTCTCCGTCCACTCCAGCACTCTCCCATCCGGTCCCGCTCCCTCGGGGAGTTCTGGGGCCGCCGTTGGAACCGTGAGGTGTCGGGCCTGCTGTCCCGGTGGTGCTTCCGTCCGCTCGCGCGGCGCGGGCACGCAGGGCTCGGCCTCGCGTGGGCGTTCACGTGCAGCGGCCTCTTCCACGCGATCAGCGTCCTCTCCGCGGCAGGGTGGTGGGACGCGCTGACAGTGTTGCTCTTCTTCATGCTTCATGGGGCGCTGGTGTCGGCGGAGCGCACGATGGGGATCGCGAGGTGGCCAGCGTGGGCGGCGCATGGTTGGGTCGTCGGGGCATTCGCGGTGACCGGGCCCCTCTTCCTCGATCCTGTGCTCCGCATCTTCCTCCTCGCGTGAGGGTTACACGGCGCCCGATTAGCAGCGGCAGTATGCCCCCCCCGATCGCCCACCCCGCCGACACCCACGACCTCATCCGCGTCCAAGGCGCGCGGGTGAACAACCTCAAGGCCGTCAGCGTCGCCATCCCCAAGCGGCGGCTGACGGTGTTCACCGGGGTCTCTGGCTCGGGCAAGTCATCGCTGGTCTTCGGCACGATCGCGGCGGAGTCGCAGCGGCTGTTGAACGAGACTTACAGCGCCTTCCTGCAGGGGATGATGCCCACCTTGGCGCGGCCGGAGGTCGATCTCCTCGATGGCCTCACCACTGCGATCCTCGTGGACCAGGAGCGGCTGGGGGCCAACGTCCGCTCGACCGTGGGTACGGCTACCGACGCCAACGCGGTGCTGCGGGTATTGTTCAGTCGCCTGGGCAAGCCGCACGTCGGCTCCTCCAAAGCGTTCGCCTTCAACGTCCCGTCCGTTCGGGGCGTCGGCGTGGTCACCGTTGAACGAGGCGAAAAGAAGACGGAGCGCAAGGAGTTTTCGATCGCCGGGGGCATGTGTCCGCGCTGCGAGGGCATGGGCTCCGTCACCGATTTTGACCGGAGTGCGCTGTACGACGACACCAAGTCGCTCAACCAGGGCGCCCTCAACGTACCCGGCTACAGCATGGACGGCTGGTACGGCCGGATCTACCGGGGTTGCGGCTACTTCGACGCGGACAAGCCCATTCGCAGCTACACCAAGCGCGAGCTGGATGACCTCCTGCACAAGGAGCCGACCAAGATCAAGGTCGATGGCATCAATCTGACGTACGCCGGGCTGATTCCGACGATCCAGAAGTCATATCTGTCCAAAGACGTCGACGCGATGCAGCCCCACATCAGGGCGTTTGTCGAGCGCGCGGTCACCTTCACCAGTTGTCCCGAGTGCGGCGGCACGCGGCTCAATGAAGCGGCGCGGTCCTGTAGGATCAAGGGGATCAACATCGCCGACGCCTGCGCGATGCAGATCAGCGAGCTGGCGGCGTGGGTGCGCGGCCTGAACGAACCCACGGTGACGCCGCTGCTTGCGACGCTCCGAGAAACGCTCGACGCGTTTACCGAGATCGGGCTCGGTTACCTGAGCCTGGACCGGCCCGCGGGTACGCTTTCGGGGGGCGAGGCGCAGCGCACCAAGATGATCCGCCACCTCGGGTCGTCCTTGACCGACGTCACGTACATCTTCGACGAGCCGACGATCGGGCTCCATCCGCACGACATCCAACGCGTGAACGATCTGCTCCTGCGGCTCCGCGACAAAGGCAACACCGTGCTCGTCGTGGAGCACAAACCCGATGTCATCGCGATTGCCGACCATGTCATCGACCTCGGCCCCGGCGCCGGCAGCGACGGCGGCGAGGTGGTCTTCCAGGGGACGGTCGAGGGGCTGCGTGCCAGCGGGACGCGGACCGGGCGCCACCTGAGCACGCCGTTCGGGCTGAAGCCGTCGACGCGGAAGCGGACCGGGGTCCTGGAGGTTCGGGGCGCCAGCACGCACAACTTGCGCGCAGTAGACGTCGACATCCCGCTCGGCGTTCTGGTGGTGGTGACCGGAGTGGCCGGGTCGGGCAAGAGCTCGCTGATTCGCGGGTCGGTGAGCCCCAGGGAAGGGGTCGTGTCGGTCGACCAGGCCCCGATCAAGGGGTCGCGGCGCAGCAACCCCGCGACCTACACGGACCTCTTGGAGCCGATCCGCAAGGCCTTCGCCAAGGAAAACGGCGTGAAGCCGGCGTTGTTCAGCGCCAACTCCGAGGGCGCCTGCCCCACCTGCACCGGCGCCGGCGTGATCTACACCGACCTGGGGATGATGAACGGCGTGACCACGACCTGCGAGGACTGCGAAGGCCGGCGATTCCAGGCCTCGGTGTTGGAATACCGGCTCGGCGGGCTCAACATCGCCGAGGTGCTCGATCTCTCGGTCGATGCGGCGGTCGCATTCTTCGGCGCCGGCGCCGCCCGCATCCCGGCCGCCCACGCCATCCTCAAGCGCCTCGCCGACGTGGGGCTCGGTTACGTGCGGCTCGGCCAGCCGCTCCCCACCTTGTCAGGAGGCGAGCGCCAGCGCCTCAAGCTCGCGACGCACATGGGCGCCGAGGGCAAGATCTATGTGCTCGACGAGCCGACCACGGGATTGCACCTCGCCGACTTGAAGCGGCTGCTCGGGCTGCTGGACCAACTGGTCAACTCGGGCAAATCCGTCATCGTGATCGAGCACCACCTGGCGGTGATGGCGCACGGCGACTGGATCATCGATCTGGGTCCGGGTGCGGGCCACGACGGCGGCAGGGTCGTCTTCGAAGGCACTCCGGCCGCCCTGGTCGCGGCGAGGTCCACGCTCACCGGCGAGCACCTGGCGGCCTTCGTCAGCGGGCGGGCCGGTGCCGTGCGAACGTAGCGGCGACCGTCTCCCCCGCCGCTACGAACAGGATCGCAGAGCCGTTGACGCAGTGCCGCATCCCGGTCGGGGTGCGCGGCGCGTCGGCGAAGATGTGGCCCAGGTGGCCGTCGCAGCGCGAGCAGCGCATCTCGGTGCGAGTCATGCCGTGGGTGTGGTCCACGATCTCCCGCAGCGCGCCGGGTACCACCTCCTGAAAGAAGGACGGCCATCCGCAACCGGAGTGGAACTTGTGCGCCGCGCCATACAACGCCTGGCCGCAGCCGGCGCAGTGGAAGGCGCCAGGCCCCGGATCGTCCAGGTACCGACCCGTGCCTCCGCGTTCGGTCGCCGCCTCACGCAGGATCGCGTACTCCAGCGGTCCCAGCAGCGAACGCCACTGATCCGGGGTCAGAGATCGCGGGTCGAGAGAGGGGTCCTGGGCGGGATCGAGCATGCACTCGGATAACCCTCAGCTCACATCCTCATCCAACGTGCCCCGCCCGCCCCGAATGAACTCGCGCACATACGGAATCTCGCAGGTCTGGGTTTCGTCGGCGGTGCCGGTAAAGGCAATGCGCTTGTCGTACAGCATCGCGATGCGGTCGCTGACCGTGAAGCAGCTGTCCATGTCGTGCGTCACGACGATGCTGGTGACGCCGAGCTTGGCCTGCAAGGACAGGATCAGCCCGTTGATGCGGCGGACGTTGATCGGATCGAGGCCGGTGGTAGGCTCGTCGTAGAGGATCACCTCCGGCTTGATGGCGATCGACCTCGCCAGACCCACACGCTTACGCATCCCGCCGGAGAGCTGCGCCGGCTTGAGCTTGTGCGAGCCGGGCATCCCCACCATCTCGAGGACTTCGGTCACCCGGTCGGTCATCTCCGCTTCGGTGCCCCACTTGTGTTCGCGCAGCGGGTACTTGATGTTCTGTTCGACGCTGAGCGAGTCAAAGAGGGCACCCGACTGGAAAAGCATCGCGATGCGCGTGCGGATGCCGAGCAACCCGCGGTCATCGAGGCCCGTCACCTCCTGCCCGAAGGCGCGGATCGAGCCCGCGTCACTACGCAACAGCCCGATGAGCATCTTGATGAGCACGCTCTTCCCAGTGCCCGAGCCACCCAGGATCGTCAGTGTCTCGCCGGGGTAAACCGCCAGCGTCGCGTCCTCGAAGATGACCTTGGGACCGAAGGCCTTCTTCACGCCGCAAAACTCGATCAGCGGCGAACTCACCTCATCCATAGACGGCCACGAAGATGGTGGTGAGGATGTAGTTGCTGACCAGGATGGTGATCGAGATGTTCACCACCGCCAACGTGGTGGACTGGCCGACACCCTCGGTCCCGCCGGAGGTGTTGAGGCCCACGAAACAGCCGACGACGCCGATGAAGTACCCGAAGAAGACGCTCTTCCCGAGCCCGTGGAGCAGGTCCACGGCGCCGAGGGTGTCGACCACCTGGGTGTAAAAGAACTGGGCGGTGACGCCGACCTCGCGCATGGTGATGAGCAGACCGCCAAGGACGCCGACGATGTCGGCGAGCATCGTGAGCAGGGGCAAGGCGATGATGCACGCCATCACGCGCGGGGCGACGAGCTTTTTGATGGGGTCGGCGCCGAGCGCCCGGATGGCATCGACCTGTTCGTTGACCACCATCGAACCGAGCTCAGCGGCGAACCCGCTCCCAACCCGACCGCCGACCAGAAGCGCCGTGAGCGTGGGGCCCAACTCGCGTACGATGCCGAGGGCGACGAGCTTCCCCGTGTACGTATCGCCACCCCACTTCTCCAAGCCGGTCGCAAACTGGAGGGCCAGCACCATGCCCGTGAACACGGCGGTGAGCGCGGTGATCGACCAACTGCGGATGCCCGAGTGGTCGAGCTGGTAGAGCAGCGGTGACAGCTCGATCGGCGCCCGAAAGAAGGCCTTGAACAGCTTCACCGACAGGATCGCGACCCCGCCGGCGTCCGAGAAGAGCCGCCGCACTCCGGTCATCACCGCACCGGATTGAAGCCGTCGAGGACGGCGTTGTAGTCGGGCCAGAGATCGTCGAGCGCCCCGATCGGTGCGATGAGAACGAAGTCGTAGGTGCACCAGTCGTAGTTCACGACGCCGATACCCAGGCGCACCGGAACCCCGTCCATCCGGCCGGTGTGCGTGCGCACGACGCCCTCGCGAGGGCCAATGGCCTGCACGATCTCGAGGTCGCGCGTGGCGCCCTGGAACCCGGAGATGAGCTCGGTGGCGAGGTCTTCGGTGCGCGCTTCACGGAACCGGTCGCCGCAGTTGGAGTCGGTGTAGACAGCGGCGCCCGCCTTTTTGTTGACCCAGGCAAAGTCCGCCCCGCCCGGCTTCACCGTCACCCAGCCCGTGCCGGGGTTGCCGACCCGGTATTTCCCTTCGAGCGCCCGGGCCCGTTGCCACGACGCTGGCATGCAGCCCGCCGCGAGCACCAGCGCCAGAAGGGAACCTCTCATGCGGGGCTACCGGTGATGGTCATGAACACGTCTTCCAGGGACCTCTGGCCGCATACCTCGGCCGGCGTGCCGATGGCAGCAATGCGCCCCGCGTGGATGATCGCGATCCGGTCGCAGATTTCGGCTGCGACGGTGAGCGTGTGCGTCGACATGAACACGGTGCGCCCGGCCTCGACGAACTCCCGGAAGGTTCGTTTGATCTGTTTGGCGCCGCTGGGGTCGAGGCCCACCATCGGCTCATCCACGATGAGCAGCCGCGGCTCGTGAAGGAGCGCGCCGGCCAGGACCAGGCGCTGCTTCATTCCGTGGCTGAAGCTCTCGACCAGCGCGTCCGCCTGCGGCAAGAGTGCGTGCATCTCGAGCACCGCCACCAGCCGCTCGGCGAGGTGTCCGCGCTGCATCCCGTAGATCTCGCCGATGAAGTTGAGATATTCCCGCGCGGTCAGCTTGTCGTAGAGGTACGGCCGGTCGGGGATGAACCCCAGCACCCGCCGCGCCTCCACCGGGTCTTTCTGCAGGTCCTTCCCATCGATCACGATGGTGCCCGCAGTCGGCGGCAGGACCCCGGCCAGCATGCGCAGCGTCGTGGTCTTTCCCGCACCGTTGAGGCCAAGGAAGCCGAAGACCTCCCCGTCGCGCACGTCCAGGTCCATCGGGTGGACAGCGCGGAAGGCGGCGTAGCGCTTTTCGACTCCTCGGGCCTGAATCATCGCGGCGGGGCCTTATCCGGGGCGGCCGAGGGCTCCACAGAGATCTTCAGCCGGCCGAGCAGGCCCAGGATCCGCACCTGTTTGTCGAGGTCGCCGGTCACCACCTTGATGTGGGTGGCCTTGGCCGGGAACTCGCCGAAGGTCGGGTCGACGGCAACCCAGGACTCCCCAGGACCGAGGCGGACTTCGGGCCAGGCGTGGTAGTAGAATGCAGCGCCCATCGCCTCGTTGTACACCAGCCCCGCGGCGATGCGGCTGGGAATCCCCGCCGCTCGTGCCAGCGAAACGTAGAGCGCGGTGTGCTCGTTGCAGTCGCCCTGCCCGCTGCGCAGCACCTCCAGACCGTTGGGAATGCCGATGGTGGGAGCCTTGGTGACGTATCCGAATACAAACTCGTTGAGACGACGCGCGGCGGTTGCGCGGTCGGGGGCGTCGCCGACGACCGAGCTGGCCCGCGCGACGATCTCCTCGTTGGCCACGGGGAGGGACAGCGTGGCTTCGAGGTCACCGCTCCCTCGCACCGGCAGCACCGGCCACAAAGCGGGATCGGGCGTGGTGAGGGTCACGACGTCGCCGCTGACCCGCTGGATGTCGCCTTCGCTCGGCAGCGGCTGGTCTGACGCGCCGGTGACCCGCAGCGCGAGCGGCCCGTACGGCCGGGCGGGGTCGATGAATCCCGTGAGTGGCACCCGGGTGAGCGCCACCAGATCGGGCGGGTCCCCCTCATCCACCGCCAGGGCCTCGGCGCGGGTCATACGGACCTGCTTGAGCCCGAGCGTGGTGTCCTCCTCGCGCAGGACATCGCCGTTTTCGTCGACCAGCCGCCGCGTCGTCAACCCCGCCGCCGTCATGCGCAGCCAGTGCGCAATCTTGCCGTTGGGCTGCAGCTCGGGCGCCTCGACCGTCATCGTCATCGTGCTCTGGCTCATCGTGACCAGGCTGAAGTACGGCGTCTCGAAGGTGTCGCCCGGCTTGAGGTCGCGGCCGCGGACGAGCTGGCCCGCAGTGAGAGAGAGCACCGGGGGCTGCGGCACCGGGATCTCCAGGGTCTGGATCGAGCCGCCCTGCTCCACCTCGACCTGGACGGCCCCCGGAACGACGACCCCGTGGGCGCGGAGGCTGACGACGCTCTCGAGCAGGAAGTCGAACTGCTGAAGTTGGCCCGCCGCGTCCGCGACGGCGGTGCTCGCCATGGTGATCTGCTGAGTGGCGCCTTGGGCGCCAAGCGCAAAGCTGGTGCGATTCTCAGACACCCGCCCGCCGCCCGCCGTCGCCGACTCCTTCGACATCGACCAGCCCACATGCCGATCGCCGATGAAGATGCCGCTCCACGATTCTTGGGCGGGCCCGGTGGCCAGCGCCTCCACCGAGATGGCCCGGATCGGCTCGGGGACGGAAAACACGGCCCAGGCGGCGAGGATGCCGAAGGCTGCGACCGCCGCCAGCTCAAGTACAAACAGCCGCTGCACCGCGGGTGCCTATCCGCCCGCGCTATGATTCGCTCCGACGAGGTTGGTATGCTCCTGGCAGCTCTGGTTTGCGCCTGTCACGAATCGACGGATTCCGGGGTTGACGGCGCTCCCGTCGACTCCGAGGAGGGCCCCGGCGACAGCGACGCCGACACCGCCACCGACATCGGCGACCTCGGCAAGGACACCGCGGCCGAGGCTGCGGAGGAGGCAGCCTACGCCGCGTTCTACGACGTGCGGGTGGTGCAGCAGGTGGTGCTGGCGCTGAGCAGCGCCGACGCGGACGCCATGGACGAGGAGGCCCTCCGCGAGTACACGATCCATCCTTCGAATCCGGTTCTCTCCTATTTCCCAGCTTCGATCACCATCAATGGCGAGACCGTCAACGACGTGGGTCTGCGCCTGAAGGGCAGCTCCACCTTTCAGTTCTGGGAGCAGAAACCTTCCTTGAAGGTTAAGTTCTCCGAAATTGATCCCGAGCAGCGCTTCGCCGGACTGAAGCGGGCCACGTTCAACAACATGACCGGCGACCCGGCCATGAGTCGCGAGGTGGTCGGCTACCACTTCTGGCAGGAGGCGGGCATGGCCGTCCCCGCGGCCAACTTCGCGCAGCTGTGGGTGTCCTTCGACGGCGCCGATCCCCTCTACTACGGGCTCTACACCAATCTGGAAGCGATGGACTCCGAGTGGGTCGAACGTAACTTTGATGACGACGGCGGCGACCTCTGGGAGGGCAACGACAGCGCCGACTTCTCCCGAAGCGGCATCGACCACTTTGCCCTGGTGACCGGCCTCGGCGACAAGGACCTGCTCGACATCGCCCGCGACCAGGTCCAGAACCACGGGGACGACTTCTACACCGAGGTCAACGATGTTCTGGACATGGACAACTTCCTGGACTTCTGGACGCTGTCGCTGACCATCGGCAATCGCGACGGCTACCCCTTCCACCTGAACGACTACTTCGTCTATCTGGACCCGGGCGACGGCCGATTCGACTTCATCCCCTGGGGCATGGACGAGAGCTTCGACACCGCGACGCCTACCTACGCAAACTACGTCACCGGCGCGGTCGCAGCGAACTGCCTTTACTACGACGCCACCTGCCCCCAACGTTATCTCGACGCGATGGAGCAAAACCTCGACCTGTACGAAGCGTCCGACATCGCCACCTTCGCCGGCGCCATGCAAGACCTTAGCGTCGACGCGATGACCGACGACACCCGCAAGAACTGGGCCGGCTACGCCCTGACGACGGCACAGGTGGAAACATACCGTACGACGCTGAACTACCGGATTGAGATGTATCCAGGGTGGCTGAGGGAGACGATGGGGCTTTAGTGGTTCGCACGCCCGAAGCCTGCGTGCCTACGCCGCGGTGAGCGCTCGGGCCAGCGCGTCGTGGACGGCGGCTCCGCCGACGCCGTCGATGCGCGCAAGGGCGAGGCCGTGGATCATCGACGCCAGGTAGCAGGCCTTCTCGGAGTCTCCGCGCGGCAGCCCGACCCGCCGGGTGCGCAGGCGGACGGCGTTGTACAAGGCGCGGCGCGGGGAGGACACGGTGAGCATGCCGTG
>CANLGL010000097.1 GCA_947490345.1 Deltaproteobacteria bacterium | reverse complement strand
GGGCCGGGGCCGGGGCCGGGGCGGGCGCGGGCGCCGGGGCCGGGGCCGGGGCGGGCGCCGGGGCCGGGGTGGGCCTCGCCATTGGGGCGGAGATCGCGCCTTGTGGCGACGCCGCGAGGTTCGAGAGCGAGGACAGGTCCAGCCCGATGCGGGTGGGCTCGTCGCCGAAGTCCTCCTCGCCGGTGGCGGCGGGGTGGGTTTCCAGCTCGGCAAGCGCAGCCTGCCGCAACATCGCCCAACGCTGGTCTTCCCGCGGGACATCCCCCAGCGTGGGCGCCTCCTCGACCGGCGACTCTGCGCGCGCCGCAGCGAGGTTCGCCTCCGCCTCGACCGCACCGAAGACCGTGCTGTCTTCGGACATGATCGAGTCGGTGAGCGGGTTCGGCTCCCGGGGCGCCCGGCGGGCCTCCGCCACCAGGGGCTTCACCACGACCTCGGACCACTCGCTCAGCGCTGGCCCCGGCATCAATCTGGCCAGGGCACGGGCGCGTGTGACGATCGACTCCGCCGATGGTCGGTTATCAGCGTTATACGCACACATCTCGCGAATCAATCGCGCCATGTCCCCGCCCTGGGGATTGGCCAGCGGGCAGCTCGCGGCCAAGAACGAGAGACGATCCTCCAGGAACGCCGCGTGTTTTTCGGCGCGGCCCTTCGCCTTGCCCAAGCGCTCGCCCGTCAAAACCTCGAAGAGGGTCGCGCCCAACGAGTACACATCGGCACGATCGGTCTCGGGCTCGAAGAAGAGCCGTTCGGGCGGCATGTATTCGACGGAGCCGAACTGCAGCTCGGAGGTGTGGCTCTCGCGATTCTCGAACTCACCGCGGGCAACCCCGAAGTCGAGCACTTTGACCGTGCCGGCCTCGTCGACCATGATGTTGCTGGGTTTGATGTCGCGGTGAATCACCCGGAGCGGCTTTTCGCCCTCGTACGGAGGCCTATTGTACGCTGCGTCCAGGGCGCTGGACACAAATGCAATGGCCTCCAACGCCGCGTAAGGCGGGACCCGCTCGCCGCGCTCGGTCAGGGACTGCACCACCGACTTGAAGTCGACGGCGTCGAGGTACTCCATGATGACCGCCGCGCGACCGTCGATGCTCGTGAGGTCGATGACGTCGACGATGTTCCGGTGGCGGAGCCAGCCCAGGAGCCGCGCTTCGTCGCGCATCCGCTGCCCGATTTCCTTGTTCTCCGACCAGCGCCGGTGCAGGAGCTTGATACCGACCAACCTGGAGAACCCGTCGGCGTGGATCACCTTGGCAAGGTATACCGAGCCGAACCCGCCCGAAGCAATCTCACGGATGAAGTGAAAACGACGTGCGGAGTCTCGGCTTGCCATGCCGGCGGACCGTAGCACGCCGGCCCCGCCAAGGCTCCCGTCACCCGGGGACCAGCCCTACGGCGCCCAGAAGTGCATCCACGGGCCCCAGATCGCCCACCTGGCGGCGCCACGCACGCAGGTCCGCCTCCGGACGGACGGACGGGCCGAGAAGCAGCACGAAGATCGCCCCCTCACCAGGGGGCTCGGTCTGGCCCAGCCGATGGCGGTCACGAGCGCTGGCGCGATCGACCGCCGAGAAGGCCGCCCCCACCAACGCCGCGACACAGCGTCCCGCTGCGAGCGCGTCGTTTGCTGCCCCCCAGACGCCTACGCCCGCTTCGAACCCGCCCGCGAGACAGGCGTTCTCACCGCGGATGCCAGCCTGGATGGCCACGTGGGCCAGCACCATGTTCGGCAACGTGCGCAGCGGCAAGAGCGGGGGGTAGAGAGCGCGACCCTCGTCGCCGAAGCGGCCACGGTCCAGCCGCCCGTCGCGCGCCATCGCCGCGATGCTCGCTTCGGCGTCCCCTTCGTCAGGCGGCTCCCGGCCCACGGCCACGAAGAGCCCGAGCTCCTCCAGGTCCCCCGTGAAGCCGGCCAGCGCCCGACCGGCCGCGGGCAAGGCCAGCTCAGCCGCCCGCGGTAGCAGCCGCGCGTCCTTCCGACGCTTCAGCCAGGGCAACAGGTCCGGGCCATCCACGACGCCCGCAAGCGCCGACGGCAGCGCCGCCAGCGGCGCGTGGACCCGGAGCCCTCTCGGCAGGACCGATCCGACCGCGACGATCACGCGCGACCGAAGACGAGCGACCCGTTGCTACCACCGAACCCGAAGGCATTGGTCAGGACGTGGTTCAGGCGGCCCTCGCGGCTCTGGCGCACCAGGTTGACCCGACACGCGGGATCCGGCTCGTCCAGGTTTCGACTCCCGGGCATGACCTGGTCGCGCAGCGCCAGCACGCAGAGGATCGCCTCGACCGCGCCGCACGCGGCGACGAGGTGACCCATGCTCCCCTTGGTGGATGAGGTCGGCACCGGGCCAAGGAGGGCCTCGATCGCCGCGCTCTCGGAGGCATCGTTCTGCTGGGTAGAGGTGCCGTGGGCGTTGACGTAGCCGATGTCCGACCCATCGAGCCCGGCGTCGAGAATCGCCGCTCGCATCGCCTCGCGCGCACCCCGCCCGTCCGGCGGGGAGTCGGTGATGCGCCAGGCGTTGCAGGTACAGCCGTAGCCTTCGAGCACCGCGAGCACCGGCGCGCCGCGGGCCCGCGCCACCGACTCGCGCTCGATGACCAGCATGCCCGCGCCCTCGCCAAGCACGAATCCATCGCGATGCAGATCGAAGGGGCGACTGGCGTGCTGTGGCGCGTCGTTCCGGGTGGACAGGGCGCCGAGCTTGGAGAAGCCGACCACCATCAGCGGATCGGAGAGCGCGTCGACTCCGCCGCAGATCATCGCATCGACCTCGCCGCGCTGCACGCGGCGGAGGGCCTCGCCCAGCGCCTGCGAGCTCGACGTACACGCGGTCGACACCGTGCTGCGGGGGCCACGGGCGCCGGCGACCTCTGCCACCAGCCGGGTCGGCGCGTCGGGCGCGAGGGCCTCGATCTCCGCGGGTGTCGGCGCGTCCTGGTTCCACAACCAAGGCCACGGCGGACGACACGCCTCGCTTCCCAGACACACGCCCAGGCGCGAGCCGGCGGGGACACCACTCTGCGCCAACGCTTCCCGGAGCGCCAACTCGGTCAGCGCGGCCTTCAGCGCCGCGCCCTGCCCGGCGACCGGAGCCTCGGCCGCGAACGTCACCGGGAAGCCGGTGGCATCGAATCGCCGGATGGGTCCGATGCCGTTGTCCCCACGCAGGACGGCCTGCCAGGTCGCCTCCACGCCGATGCCGAGCGGGCTCACCATGCCCATCCCGGTCACGACGACCCGCTCAGTCACCCATGCCGCCCGCGCGTCGGCTCTCAGAGCCATGAGACCCCGTTCCGTTCTGCGGCTGCGGGGATGGGGAGAGCGCCACGTCCCGGCGGGTTATTTACCCGCCGGGCGCCGCAGGCCGACGGCTTGCCGGCGGCCGGAGGGAATGGCGCGGTAGGGGAAGGGGCGAGTGCCCCTTCCCCCCGCTTCTGGTCAGTCATGCGGGTAAGCCGCCCACAAGCGCGCCAACTCGCTGCGCTCGATGCGTTCCAGCCGATCGGCCTCCGCCTCCGAATCAAGCTTGACCGCGTTGAAGACGAAGGTCTGTTCGGCCTGGGCGACGATGCGCCCGTCGACCCAGGCGCGCACGTCCATCACCGCGCTCTCATCGCGCAGACTGAGCACCCGCGCTTCGAGCCGGACCAGCTCGCCGGGGCGAACGAAGCGTCGGAACTTCACCCCCTGCATCATCGACAGGATCGGGAACGGCCAATCCCCACGGGCGAGGCGGACGCTGTAGCCGACGAGCTTCCCGGCCAACTGCGCGAGCGACTCCATGAGGATCACGCCCGGCACCACCGGAAAGCCGGGGAAGTGGTCCTGGAACAGCTCAAGCTCGGGCGGAAAGGAGACGCTACCGGCCACGAAACGGTCCCGCTCCAGCTCATCGATCCGGTCTACCAGTCGCCAACGCATCGGCCGCCGGGCTATCATGCGGGGCGCCAGTGTGTCCCGGCGGAGGCTCCTTGACCGTTCTGTTGCTCGCCCTCGGCTGCTTCACCCCGATGGCCGACCCCCTCGCCGTGGAGTCCATCCACTTCGAGAACGACTACACCCGGCGCACCGACCTGGTGCTCCGTCCCTTTCACTATGCAGGCTTGTCCTGCCCCGACGGTTCGCAGGCCACGTTCTACGCGGTGTACGCCGAGACGTTGACCGAGCCGGCGCCGATCGTGGTCTTCTTCCACGCCGGGGCGTTCGACTACGTCAAGGCACGGGCGGACGGCATCGTGCCCGCCTTCGACTCCGACGGCGCCGTGCACTACTCCGGTGACGATCGCTTCACCTCCGAGTGGGCTGCCAACAAGGTTTTCGAGACCCTGGGCCTCCTGGACGGGCTCAGTCCCGCCGAGTTGGAGCCGACCGAGCACAACTACGGCATCCTGCCGGCCAAGCTCGCCGACGCCGGCGCGTTCACGATGTACCCGGCCAACTGCTGGGGCGACCTCTGGCACAATGAGACCGGTCCCCGGAACAACAACTGGGAGCTCGACGGCGGCGTCCACCGAGACGGCCGCTACCTCGCCTGGGTCATGACCGCGATCGCCAACCCCATTCCCGACGTCGCGACACAGAAGCGCACTGAGCTTGGCCTTGACGACCTCCCGATTCCGCTCGACGCCACCGGCGTATACGTGGTCGGCCTCGGCGAGGGCGGGCGCGCCGCCAGCGAGCTGCGCATCCGGGACCTGCTCAACGATGTGCCCAACCAGAACGCCGCGCCGATCAAAGGCATGGTCGTGGACAGCACCATGGATCTGCTGACGCGCCTCGTGCAGGACGACACCACCTTCAAAGACATCAACGACGGGCTGGCGCGCGTCTACCCTGACCACGTGGACGACGATGCGGACGGGCAGATCGAGGGAGACCTGGTCGTCGCCGGCGCCGGCTGGCGCGACGACATCGACAACAAGCTCAGCTACTACAGCTTGTGGCACGCCATCACCAAGAGCGGGCTGACCTACCCGCTGGGCATCTGGCACTCCTCCGCCGATCCGTTGGTTCCGGCCGCGTCGCTGACCGATCTACTGGCCCTTCAACCGACCCACGCCGAGTTCATGACCGTCACCGACTACGCCACGGCCGATCACACGATCCTCAATCAGGATGAGGGGGAGGCGGATGCGGCGGTGAGCTTGTTGCTGGGGCGGTAGGGGCCTACCAGGCCAAAACGCTCAATAAACCCGCCCCTTCCACCTCCGCAGCCCCATCCGGGTGCGCCGCACCGAGTCAAGCAGCAAGCCCACCAGGATCGCCGCGCCGAGCGGCTGCAGGAGCCCGTAGGCGAGCGGCTGGCCGAAAATCCGATCCATCCAAGCGCGAACGCCGTGGATCAACGCGAGCAGCGCGAGGCTGGCGGCGATGAGCGGCGTGTCCCCGGAAACGATCGCCCACACCGCGATGGCGTAGGGTGACAAGAACTCCAAAAGGACCAAAGCGACGACCAGGGCCACCACCCCGAGCTTGAATTCCATGCCCGGAAACAGGTTCTTGGTCCAGCCGTGCCACAGCTCGCCGAAGCCGGTGTACATGCGACACGAGAAGAGCTCACGCAAGTGCAGCGCGCGGACGCGGAAGCCAGCCTTCTTGAACGCTTTTGCCAGCCCGATGTCGTCCAGGATGTCGTCGCGCACCGCGGAATGGCCACCGACCGCGTCGTAAGCGGCCCGCCGCACCAGGATCAGTTGCCCGTTGGCGATCGCCTTGTCCCGGTTGGTGTCGTCGTTCATCTTGGCGAGGTCGTTCCCGGCGAGGATGAGCCCGCCCACCGAGGGCTGCACCACGTTTTCCCAGAAGCTCCCCATTTCCAGGCGACCGAAGCCCGACACGAGATCGACCTCGTTGGCGATGGCGTAGCTCTGGATGCGGGAGAGCGCCTCAGGCGCCACGCGCACGTCGGCATCGATGAAACAGAGCCAGGCGGCCTCGCCGACGTGGGCCCGTGCGCGCTCCAGCGCCCAGGGCTTTCCCTTCCAACCGGACGGGAGTGCGTCCCCTCCCCCCTCCACCACCGTCGCCCCCGCTGCGCGGGCAAGAGCCACCGTCCCATCCGTCGAGCCGTCGTCGAAGACCAGCACGTCCAGCGAGGGGTGATCGGATGCCGCGAGCGTTTTGATACATGCGTCGATATTTCGGGCTTCGTCTCTGGCCGGGACGATCACCTCCAACAAAGGCAAACTTTCATGACACATCGAGCTTGTGTCGAGCCGCCATCGTGTATCACGCCTCGACCGGGCCACCTTGATAGCCACACTGATCCAGAACAGGGCGATCCCGGCAACGAGGAGGAGCACGCCGCTACGCCACGCGGGTCAAGCTGAAGCAGAACGGCAGCGAGCCGGTCCGCGCCCAGGGCTTGCCCACACACACGTGCTGGCTCACCCGGCGCATGAAGTCGCGGGTGCCGCTGTAGATCAGGACCTGCGGACCCACCCAGTTGGGGACGACCCAGGGCCAGCCCGCGGGGACGGGACCGTCGGGGATGAGGTGGTAGTCGACGACCCACGCGCCGCGTGCTTCAAACTCGGCGTTGCCAGCGGTGGGGACGAGTTGGAAGTAGCCCGGGCCAATGGCCCAGCGCAGCGGGCTGGCGTTGTACCCGAACAGCCGCGGAGCGCCTCCGGCTTCGGGGCGCGCGAACACCTTCTGAAACCGACGGGCGATGGCCGGCAGCGGCAACGAGTTCCACCCGTCGTGCGCGACGGGCTGGCCGGAGCCGGCCTCGCCGACGAAGTGCGCCTCGTCGATGGGCGGGGCGCTGGCGGCCAGATCGTAGAGCCGCCCCATCTCGGTGGCGCCACAACCTTCCAAAGCCCGCACACGGCCCGCGTGGTCCAGCGCGTCGAGGCCCGCGGTCAGCGCGGAGAGTTGAGTATCCGGGTCACGGAGCAGTGCAGCGAGGTCCATGCCGAGCGCCTAAGCCATCGCGGCCCTCACGGCGCAGAGACAAAGGCCTCGCCGTGGCCTTTGATGCCGACCTCCAACGCGTACATGGAACTATTGTCGCGATTGGCCATGTAGAGCACGTCATCCCGCCAGCCGCCGACGCCGTTGCCCCAGTGCAGGTTGGGAATCCACGACGCGCGAACGTCGGTGACGAGCTCGGCCTCGGCGCGTTCGTCCTGCCAACGCCACACTTTTCCGGCGACGTACGACGTGGCGTAGACGTTGCCGCATTCGTCCACGTTAAGGCCGTCCAGCATGCCATCCTCGCCGCCAGTGCTGCTGCCCGGCAGACACGCCAGCCCCGGCAGCCCCCAGGCGGCACCGTCGGAGCAGTTGCCCTGCCAACCATAGACGTAGTCGTCCACGAGGCACTCGTCTCCGTCCGCAGCGTCCGCGCAGGACGACTGGGCCTTTTCCCAGTACAGTCCAAGGTCACAGATGGGCGTGCCCTCGTAGTTCACCTGGCACGTTCCCGCCGCGCCATCGACGTCGCAGGCCTCTCCGACGTGCCCAGGGCAGTCTTCAATGTACTTTGCGGGCGCCGCGGCGCAGAAGATTCCCGGTTCCGCGGGGGCGCGGACGCAGAGCGAGGCCACCAGCTCACCGAACACCGTGGTCTCGCACGGGTCGCCGACCGCGGCGCCGTCGCAGGCCTCGGTGTCGCGGACGATCTCGCAGAGGTTGTACCCGAGCTCTGACTCCACACACTCCCCGATGCCGTAGCCCCCGGCGAGGGTACACATCGTCCCCAGAGGCTCGACCTCGCAGAGGGGCGTGGTGGGGGCCGACGCCCCCGGTACGAGGCCCCAGGCACGCGGGCGCGTCCAGATTCCATCGTCACCAAGGTCCATGCGCCAGACCACACCGCCCCCGAAGGAGCCCACGTACAACTCTTCAAAGCCGGGCCCGAAGCTGACGCCGTTGGCGCCGTACATGCCCGCACCAAGCAGCTCCGACTCCCCGGTTTCCGCGTTGACCTTGCGGATGGTCCCCAAGCCGGTCTCGGCGACGTAGACAAACCCGTCGGTTCCCACATCCACGCCGTTGGGGTACGAAAGGCCCGAGGTCAGAACCACGCTTCCGCCCGTGGTGGGGTCGACCTTGACCAGGGTGTTGTTGGTCACGTCGGCGACGACGATCTGCCCGTCCGCCAACATGTGGGTGCCGGCCCCGGCGCCCAGGCCCGGCGAGATCAGCGTCTTTTGGCCCTCGTAGGTGATCCCCACCAGGTTCCCGTTCTCGTCGAGGCTGACCTGCCGCCCCTCCCCATCGAAGGTGAAGTCCTCAGCCGCCGTGAAGCCCGTCAGGCTCTCGGGGCGCACGAGCGGGATCGGCGCCAGGTTCAGGCAGGCCTCGCTGACACCCGTGTCGCCGGTGTCGCCGGTGTCCGCGGTGTCCGCGGTGTCCGCCCCGCTGTCCTTACCTGGCCGGTCGGGTCCGTCGTCGATGTCGGGAATGGCGGGGTCGCAGGCCAGCAGGAGGGTCAGCAGCGGGCGCATCGGCTACTCACAGGTCTGGAGGGCGAGGTTGCACTCTTGGCCGTCGGGGCAGTCCGCAGGCGTGCTGCAGGGAGTATGGCCGCTGACGCTGACCTTCGCGATCAGCGAATAGTCCACCATGAAGTCGGCGCAACCCTCGCCGAGCACGACGTGGTCCACCGTGCGCCGCTGCATCTTGCCGCTGGGGTAGCCGGTGACACCCCCGCTCAGGAGCGCGTCCATCACGCTCGCCGGAATCTCCGCGGCGCCGTTGTCGGCGAAGTTGCACTGCAACGTGAGCGGGGTCAGACCGTGCTGATCGACGTTGACGCTGACGTACACCTCGCTGCGAACCGCGGCCGGCGGCACGTCCCAGGTCAAGTGCACCGGGGTGCCCTCGGTCACGAGCCACTCCGTACTGCCGGGCGACAGCGGAATCACGCCCACGCCATGCATGGTCAGCGGTGCGTAGGCGCCACCTTCCGTCTTGATCTGGACGAGCTTCCCAGCCTCAAAAGCGGGATTGGCGAGATCGGTGTAGAAGTATTTGTTGCCCGGGACCGCGGGCTCCATCGCGACCGGACCGCTGAGCCCCTTGATGGTCACCGTGCCCACATCCTGGTTCTCAGGGAATGGGAGGCACTCGCCGTTGAAGTCGCAGGTCTCGGTAGGCCCGCACGTGGGATCGCAGAAAGGATTTTCGCGCTTCATCAGCTTGCAGTCCCCTTCGGCGAGCGCCTCCTTGAGCACCGCCACCGGAACCACGCCATTGGAAATCGCACCGTCGACCGCTGAGTAGTCGACATTGGCCTCGACCTTGAAGCCGCCCCAGCGTCGATCGAGCGTGCAGGCGCCGGCCAGGGGAATCGTGTCCGGATCGCCCTCAGGATCGGACGTGTCCACGGTGTCAGCGGTGTCGTCGGGCTCGGCGGTCAAACATCCCGCAAGGCACAGCAGTGGCAGCAGGTGGCGCATGGGCCACTATAGCTTGGATAACCCGCCCGCCGGGCGACTCTCCCCCACCTATAGCCGGCGTCGCCTCGCGAGTACCAACAGAACCGCGCCGACTTCGAGGCCGTGGAGCGGAAGGCCGCCGGTGGCGCACCCCGCGCCGTCCGGGCTGTCGGGGTCGGGACCGCATCCGGGATCGACGGGATCATCCCCGGGGCCACTGGTGTCAGTTCCGGAGTCCTCGGCGCCGGGGTCGGCATTGCCCTCACCCGGGGAGGGCGATGCGTAGGCGATCCAGTCGGTGTGTTGGTCGCTGTCCTCCCCGTCGGGGAAACGCCCGATGGACGAGCCCGCGGAGACCTTGTCCACCACGTCGGTGGCGCCGCCGTCGCCGACGAGCCCGTCCTCCATCTCGCCGCCAGCGTACAGCACGGTGTCGAGGAGCACGCCATCGCACGAGGTGACGCGGATGGCGTCGCCGGCGCCGTTGCCGAGATCAAGCCCCGAAGCGGAGTAGTCCTGATTCTCCACATCGCCGCCGCCGATGACGTAGAACTCGCCGGGTTCAATCACGGCGCCGGCCGGTAGAACGGCGTTTTCTTTCCAGGTGCTCTTGGCCGCGTCGAGTACGAAGCCTTCGAGCTGAATGGCCACATCGCCGGCGTTGTACAACTCAACGAACTCGTAGGTTGCGTCCGCCTCGGTGGGGTCGTTCAGGACCTCGTTGAGGCGGAGTCCGTCGCTGCCCTCGGGACGACACTGGGGATCGGGCGGCTTGGGCGGCACGTCGTTGGCGGCGCCGGGCGTGGGCAGCGTGGAAATTCCCCAGTCGTCCCCGGACTGGTCGGTGTCCACCCCGTCCTCCCGCCGGCCGAGCGTTTCATTTTCGCCGGGCACGTCGGCGATCGAGGTGGCGGGGATGCCCCAGTCGTCCACGAGGCCATCGGAGTTGTCCGCGCCGTACACGACGCTGTCGAGGATCACGTCGTCACAGAGCAGGTAGACCCCATCGCCACCGGTGCCGTTGTTCACGGTGATCGCGCCCACGCCACCGGCCCCCACGAGCAAGAACCCGCCGGCGACGATCGACGTGCCGTCCGGCAGGCTGTCCGACGAGCCGCCCGTGGCCTGGGTGGCCGTGCGCAGGACCCAGCCGCTAACGTCGACGTCGGCAGCGCCACGATTGTAGAGCTCCACCCACTCCAGCCCGTCGTCGCTTCCCGAAGGGTTGGACAACAGCTCGTTGAGGCGGATGTCGGCGGCCGCACTGCAGTCGACGGGGGTGCCACCGGTGTCGCCGGTGTCGGTGCTGGGGTCGCCGTTTGCCGCCGCTGGGGTCGGGGTCTCGTACTCGACGAAATCCACGGAGGTGTCGTCGGTGTCGACACAATCGCTGGTCCCGTTGAAACGACCCAGGCTCTCGCCCTCCCCCACGCCGATCGCGGAGGGCTCGGCGCGACCGAGGTCGTCCAAAAGGCCGCCGGCGGCGCCATCGTAGAGCAGCGTGTCGAGCACTGTGCCGACAGCGTCGACCAGCTGCACGCCATCGGCGACGCTGCCGCCGTTCTCGAGGTTGCCGTTGAAGGCTCCTGGCCACGTGGTCGAGCCGAAGCCGACGACGACGTATTCGCCCGGCGCGATCGAACCCGCCGCGCTGAGCGTGAAGCTGGTTGCAAAGCTGGCTCCGCCGGAGCGGATGGTGTACCCGTCCAGCGCCACCGCTTCGGTGCCGTTGTTGCACAACTCGATCCATTCGAGCCCGTCGTCGGCACCCGAAAGGTTGTAGACGACCTCGTTGATGAGGACACCAGCGAAGGACGAGGTGGCGAGCAGGACAAGCATCGGGCTCCCGGACAGTGCCGCGTAACCGTATGCAGGAAGCCGGTCGCGCCGGCCGACAGCATGTCACCGGATGGTGACGACCGCAGCCGCAGCGCCGAGCAACACCGCGTTGCCGACGTGCCGAACGAAGTCTTCCCTCCCCGGGAGGGCAAATACGCGTGGCAGGCTCGCCGCCTGGCTCTGGCCGTTCCGAAAGAGCTTCGCGCTGGTCGTGGACGGTCGCGAGCGGTCCAGGTATCCTTGAGGCTCCCGGCCTTGGGCGGTTGTATGCGCCTGGATTGCCCCCCCCCCCGACCGCGCCGAAGCGCTCCTTGCGCGCTTGCAGGCGATCGCGTCGCAAAGGCCGGCCGGCTGTCCGCTCCTGGTCGGTGTGGGCGCGGCCGTGCTGGAGGCACTGTTCAAGGGGTCGCTCTCCGTCTTCCGGGCAGAGGCCCGGCGATCGTCCGAGCTCCGGCGGGCGCTCCGCGACCCCCGCTTTCCGATCTCACCCACGAAGATCACGTTGGCGGTCCGGCTCGCAGACCAGCACCCGAAGTTCGGCACCTTGGCGCGGCGACTGAGCTGCAACCAGCAGATCGAGCTCCTCGCGGTGACGAACGACGCATCTCGTGCGGACCTCGCGCGTCGCTCCATCGCGGAGGGGTGGAACGCCCGCGTCCTGGCGCTGCGCCTGCGCCTGGACGGCAGCACCGCCGGTCAGGGCGTCGGGCGTCCGCGAGGGGCCGCCGATGATCGGATCGTCCGCGAGTTGTTGGAGCGCGTGCGGTCGCCGTTGCTCGCCGAGGCGGTGGTCCGCGCGCCACCGGAGCGGCAACGCGAGCTTGCCCGGCAGCTCGCCGAGGCCGCGCGCGAGTTGCGGTTGCTCGCCGACGCGGTCGGTGAGTTCGACGGCGAGAGGGAGTTTCCGCGACGGAAATCGATGTCGCGCCCGCGGCATGGCGTCACCCCCGAGCGGGGCTACGGTCCCGGCGTCGGGCATCCCGCCCTCGAATCCAGGAGTTGAACATGGCCAACGGACACAAGGTCTTGCTGATCGAACTCTTCAAGGACATGCCGGTTTCCACCAACGGCGTGGCGCTCGGAATCACCATCCTCAACCTCGACGTTCCGCGCTTCCGCGGCGTTCTGCCGAGCGCGGCGTCGCTGGCGGTCTTCGGCCTGGTCACGGAGGCCGCAGCGGCCGACTTCGAGTTCAATGTCGGCTTCGTCCCGGGCTTCGACCGAAATTACGAGTTCCCGAACACGCCGTTCTACATCGCGTCGAGCTGGATGGACTCCGCGGCCACCGGCGGGGTGCGCAGCGCCGACTACAACCAGACCGCCAACTTCATGCCCGAGGCCCGCCTCCAGATCGCATCGCGGAACAAGGCCGGCGTGACTGGCGTGAAGAACGCGCGGATCAGCGCCATCCTCATGGTCACCCTTCTCACCTGACGCGCCCAGGCGTAGGAGGTCCGATGTCCGCACGATTCGCGACGGTGGACTGGAGCCGGGCGGCGGTGAACGGCGCCTCGCCCAGGGGCGGGTGCGGCTGTGGTGGAGGATGTGGCGGCGCACCGGGGGAGTGTGGATGCTCCGGTGGGGACGACATGGGGACGGGCGGCTGTGGATGCTCCGGCGGGCGCGGAGGGGCGCCTAGGCCGAAGGCGCCAACGCCCCGGACTCCGGTGCACCGCGGCTTGAGCGCCCCGGCCGCCTCCCGGCGCGCCGCCCTTCGACCCGACGGCGCCTGGACTCCGCGCGGCCTCGGGAGCTCAGGGTTGCCGAGCCGGCCTCAGGTGATCAGCGCGAGGACCGCCCCGCCGTCGACGGCAGCCACGCGCAGCGCGCGGGAGAGCTGGGAGCCCCCACGCGGGAAATCGTGCGATTGCGGATTCACGAGCCCCAACGGTCGAACGTGCGGGGGCTCCGGCACGACGAGCGGCGCCGAGGCCTGGGCGTACGATCGGGCGACCAAAAAGTGTGTGTCCAACGCGACCTGTACCCGCCCGTGTTCCAACTGCTATGCCGACGGCGGCTCGCTGAGCCTGCTGGACAGTTGGTCAAAGGCTGATCTGAAGGCGCTATGCGCGCCAAACGGCTACAACAAGGGCTGCGCGGAGGTCACGTGCGCCTACAACCCCAGCACGAAGCGATGCGACTGCAAGCTGAAGTGCTGCGAGCCGGTCGACGATGGCACCAGGTGCGGGAAGTGCGAGAAGGTGCCCTTCCCATCCGATTTCGAGACCTGTCCGTACGGTGAGCGTGACAGCAGCGCCAAGAAGATCGAGGAGGAACCCTGTGACAAGGGCGACGGGATTGTCGTCAACGATTACTATCCGCATGCCGATGAGCAGTGCCGCGCGTGCCCATCAGAACGTACTGTGGGTGTGGGTGATCGACTGGCGAGGCAACTTCGCGGGCTCGGTGGACTCGAATGGCCGGTACAACGCCATGCAGCAACCGGACAGCATCACCCTAGCCCTGGCGTGGGCCTGGGCGGTCATGATCGAAGCCATCGAGGTGATCAACGGCGTCGTGTGTCGCTTCTTCGGTACTGAGGTGGCGCTACGGGTGGTCCAGGCCATCGAGTGGATGAGCGTGGACCTGGTCGTCACCACCTTCCAGGGCCGTGGCTCCTTCTGGGCGGAGCCGGAGTTCGGCTACGTGTCGCTCTCCATTCGCAGCGGCGTATCGTCGGAGGAGAAGCCGACCCTGTTCGAGTACCTCGTGGACGTGATCTCCGACGAGAAGGGCGCCCCGTCCGAGCAGACGCGTTGTGCGCTCATCTACCTGGCCGGGTCGCTCGTGCACGAGATCACGCACCTCATGACCGGGGAAGGCGGCATGCACCTGAAGGACAGTTGCCTCGGCCGGGAGGAGAATTGCGATCCGCTCAACGCGATGGAGTGTCGGCTGCTCGAGGCGCTGGCCGAAGTCTTCGGGGTAGCCCTTTGCGCGGCCCCGTGCTCCGCAGACAACACCGCCGCCAGTGCGAAGGTCGGCGCGTGCCCTGGGTGCCGAACGGACGACGGGGTGTTCGGCGGGCACACCGGCTACGCTGCCCCGATCGAGAAGGCGATCGGGTTCGGAAGCTGATGATGCCGCACGCCCTGGTTCTTCTGGGCGCCGCGGCCCTGGCCGGCCCGCCGCCAGAGCCCGTGCCGGCCAGTCCCTCGGCGGCCACAGCGGCGCCAGCGCCGGTGACGCTGCGCTTCCAGTACCGCTGCCCCGGGGCCGAGTGGGTGGACCTGGTGCGCGGGGCGCGGGACTGCACCGGCAGGTATCCGATGTTCCCAGAGGGGGACTTCTCCAAGGACTGGTGTCCCCAACTCGTCGGTGCGTTCCCCAACGTTGGATGGCGGTTCGTCCAGGGGGGCAGCGCCAAGTGGCGAG
>CANLGL010000096.1 GCA_947490345.1 Deltaproteobacteria bacterium | reverse complement strand
GCTCGAGGCGACGCGAACCGCCGAGCCCACCCTCCGAAAATCGGCCTTCTCCCGTGGTGCGCCCACGCCGATCTTGACAACGAGGGCCACAAGTCAAGAGGTGGCAGCTCACCCACGTCGCAGTGGCCCTCCGGCAGGCGGCAACGCTCTCCGAGCCCCTGCCCACCCCCCCAGCGCCGCCCTCGGCGTGAGGCAAACCGGCTCTCTGACCGCCGCACGCCCCGGAAACCGTGCGCGCGCAGCCGCCGACGCGCACGCACCACCTCTCTCCCCGACGATCTCCTCAGTTGACCTCCCCCCCCTCCCACTTGAGCGCCAGCTGCTCGAAGCGCGCCCGGCGGAACCAGCCGCCCAGACCCCCCGGCTTGGGCGCGCCGTCAACCGCCCGCTGAACGTCGGCCTCGACCCCCGAAAGCAAGGCGCCTTCGGCGTCCAAGGGGTGGTCGCAGCTCCACCAGCGGCCGTCGGGCCACTCGATGAAGACCATGGCGAAGCGGCCGACGACGCGCCCGCCGTTGCGACGCACCATCACGCCGGCGGCCGCCAAGGCCACGGCGCCGGGCTGGGACGCGAACGCGGCGATGCCCCGATGGGGATCACCCGCGGCCAGGACGGGCGGGAGATCGACGAGCTGCGCGACCTCGGCGAATACGGCCACCAGCATCGGCCTGACCGGACCCTTGCCCACCGCCTGGACGAGCCTCCCCCACACGGCGGTGCCCAGGGCGTCGTCGCCGTCGGGGAAGTCGGGGTCACGGGGGGCGTGGGCGAGGCGCACGCGGACACGGGTCACGGGTCGCACCCCCGGTCGCCGTCGTCGTTCTCACAACCGACACCCACAAGCGGGACGCGCACCCGCGCGCCTCCGAACGTGGCCGCCACCAGCTCCCCGGCGAAGGCGCGGCTCTCCGTGGGGCGAAACCGGACCGCTATGCCCATGTGATCGCCCGCATCGAGAACCCGGGGCACTTCCGGCGTCGGGGTGATCGCGAACGCGCCGGTATCGCCCTCGATCCACAGTTCGTCCACGCTGCTCCCACCGACCTCGTCCTCCGTCGTGAGCGCGAAACGCCGCGCCGCCGACTGATGGTCAGGCAACAGCTCACCGAAGTCGGCCTGGCCGGCAGGCTGGATCACCAGACGACCCGTGCCGACCTCGCTCAGCTCCAGCCCGAAGGAGCCGCAGCCGCACAGGACGAGCATGGGGAGGGACCGTGGCATCGAGCGCCGGAGCTAACATCCGGGATACACCGCCGTGTGGCCGCCGAGCCCGCGCTCTTCCGCGCACCCCCCGCCTCTGAGCTGAGCGCCGCGCTCGGCGCACGGTTCCGTCGGCGCCTCGCCACGCTGTCCGACGGGGCGCTGGTGGAGCTCGTCGGCGACACCGTCTTTCACGAACGAAAGCGCCTGGGCAACGACGGCGGCTCCGACCGGTACCGCGAGCTCATCGACGCCGCCGCCCGCGCCGTCCACCAGGGCGAGCGATCCGCCTTGGAGGCCGTCGGCCTCGCCCTCGTAGAGGAGTACACCCTCGAAATCCACAACCCATTTTCAACGCGGACCTACCGCTTCGCGACGCGGTTGATGCCGGGCCTGCTGACGCGCCTGCTCTCCGCCACCAAGCCCCGTGACCTGCTGCAAGGGGGGACGGACCCGGCCACACGCCTGCGGCTGCACGGACCGATCGAGCGCTTGTGTGCGCTGGCCGAGACCGCGACGCTCATCCTTGCACCGACCCACGTGAGCAACCTCGACTCGCCGCTCATCGGCTACTCGCTGTTTGCCGCCGGACTTCCACCCTTTGCGTACGGCGCGGGGCTGAATTTGTTCGGCAATCCGGCGATGGCGTTCTTCATGGAGCGGCTGGGCGCCTATACCGTCGACCGGCGCAAGCGAAACCGACTCTACAAGGAGACGCTCAAGGACTATAGCGTTGAGATCATCGGCCGCGGACACCACTCGTTGTTCTTTCCCGGCGGGACGCGCAGTCGCTCGGGGCGGCTCGAGACCAAGCTGAAGAAAGGGTTGCTCGGCACCGGCCTCGATGCGTGGCAGGAGTCGGTCGCGGCCGGCCGCCCTCGCGACGTCTTCATCGTGCCCTGCACCCTCTCGATCGGCCTGGTCTTGGAGGCCGAGTCGCTGATCGCCGACGCCCTCGCCGAAGAGGGCCGCCAACGCTACATCATCATGGACGACGAGTTCAGCGAGACGCGGACCATCGTCGCTTTCATCCAGAAGCTGATGGCGCTGGACGCCGCGGTGCACCTGCGTTTTGGTGAGCCGATGGACGTGATGGGCAACCCAATCGACGCCGAGGGTCGCAGCCTGGACCCGCACGGCGGGGTGATCGATCGGCTCGGATACGTCTGTGATCGGCACGGCGCCGTGCAGAGAGACGATCAGCGCGACCACTTGTACACCGAGCGCGTGGCGGAGCGGCTCGCCGAGGCCTTCCAGCGCGACTTCACCGCCCAGTCCACGCACCTGGCCGCGTGGGCGGCGTGGCGATCGCTGGCGGGACTGCATCCAGGGATGGACACGTGGCAGCTGGTGCGGCTTCAGGGCGAGGAGGCGACGGTCGCTCGGGCCGGCGTGGTCGCGCGCATCGGCGAGGCGATGGGCCGGCTGGCTGGACGGCACACCGCGATGCCGACGTCGGCCGAGGGCGTCCTCGAGGAGGCGCTCCACCGCTTCGCGTCGTACCACCGCCGGCGGGCGATCGACGCGGTGCCGAAGGGTCTACGCCTCACGCCAGAGCTGGTCCTCTACTATCAGAATCGGCTTGTGGGCTGGAACGAACTCCAGTGAGCCACGTGCCCACCGTGCGGCTCGTCGGCGAAGGCGAGATGGTCGAGGCGCTGGCGTTGTGCCTGCGCAGCGCGGGGGCAACCCAGGTCGAGGCCGACGCCGACCTGGAGCTGTGGGTGGTGCCGATCGGAGCGCTGCGGTCGCTGGTGCGGGAGCGCCGGCCCGGCCCGGCCGACCGGGTGATCCTGTGGAGTCGTGGCCTGGAGCCCGGGACGGGGTTGCGCGGCAGCGAGGTGTTGTTGTCGGAGTCCGCGTGCTTGCGAGTGGGCGCGTTGGGGGGTCCGCTGCTCCCTCATGAGCTGCGTCGGCAGAGCCCCTGCGCCACCGTCGTCGCCTCACCGTATCGGGAGGTCACGCGCCTGGGCACCGCGGTGCTGCGGTCGTCCCTGTGCCGCGCGTACGCCACGGCTGACCTTGCCGGGGTGGAGTTGGCGAGCGCTCTGGTAGAGGTGTTCACGGTGGCCCTGGGGGCCGCTCGCGGGCTGGGTCTCGGCAGCGGCGCGGAGGCGCTCCTGGTGGCGCGGGCGGCGGTCGAAGGCGCGAGGCTGGCCGCGAGAGTGGGTGGCGATGCACGCACGTTCTCCGGCCTGGCCGGCGTGGGGGACCTCGTTGCCTGTGCGGCCAGCCCCGACCACCCGGGCCACCGGGCCGGGCTGGCCTTGTGCCGTGGGGAGCGACTCCCGGAGGTGGCGACGATGTGCGACGCGCTCCTGGCCAAGGCGCCCGGGCTACCCATCGTGACCGGCGTGCGTCGCGTGGCCCGCGGTGAGGTCCGCGTGGCCGATGCGCTCGACGTGCTCATGGCCAGCGCCCACGTGGGCGAGTGGGACGACGTATGATGCCGATATGAGCGGACCCATCGGCGTGTACGACTCCGGGTTCGGCGGGCTCAGCGTGCTCCGGGCGCTGCGAGCTCGCCTCCCCGAAGCCGACTTCGTCTATCTGGGCGACTCCGGCCGCGCGCCCTACGGCGGTCGCGACGTGCACACGATTCTGGACCTTGCCGAGCAGTGCGTCGAGCGGCTCTTCGACGAGGGCGCCGCCGTGGTGATCGTCGCCTGCCACACGGTCTCCAGCGTCGCCCTGCGCCATCTTCAGGCCCGCTACGGCACCGAGCGGCGTCGTGTGCTGGGCGTGACCATTCCCGCCGCCGAGCGCGCGGTGGGCGTCACACGAGGCCGCATCGGCTTCCTCGGCACCGCGCGCACGGTCGCGAGTGGCACCTTCGCCACCGAGGTCCACAAGCTCGCTGCGGTCGAGGTGATCGAGCGGGCGGCGCCGCTGTTGGCGCCCATCGTCGAGGAGGGGTGGGAAGAGAGCGAGGTCGCCTCCGCGGCGGTCGCCCGGTACCTGCACCTCCTCGGCGAGGTCGATACCGTCGTGCTCGGTTGCACCCACTACCCACTCTTGCGGCGCGCCTTCGAAGGCGCCCTCGGCCCCGAGGTGACGCTCCTGGACCCGGCTCCCCATGTCGCCGAGCGGCTGGTGGACTGGGTTGCGCGACACCCGGGCTTCGTCGGCGCCGGCACCGGGAGGCTCCGGGCCTTGACCACCGGGGAGCCGACGCGGTTCGCCGAGCTGGGGCAGCGCTTCCTGGGGGCACCGCTTCCTGCCGTGGAGTGCCTCCACGAGCGAGATGGCAAGCTGGTTTCGGGGAGCGGGGGGGCGTCGGTGGGGCAGGTGGTGCGGTAGCTGGCGGTAACGAACGACACACCCTGCCTGCGATCGGGTAACCTTCACGGGTGCACGGCTACCTCGTCCCCGTCGGCGCCCGAGGCGCGGAACTCACGCTGGCTCGACGGCATGAGTGCGGGCTCTGCGCGACCCTCGGTCGCGAGTTGGACAGCCCTGGCGGCTGCTGGCGGGTCCGGATCTCGTCTTCTTCCGGGTCTTGGCCGACGTCGGCCGGGTCAGTGTCGCGACCACAGTCCCCTGTCCGCTCTACGCGGGCCTTCGGAGAAGCGACGCGGTCGAGCCCGACCGCAACAGTCGCATCGCAGCAGCGTTCGGCATCTACTTTGCCGTCGCCAAGGCTGCCGACGACTGGCGCGACGACGGTGGCCTGTGGCGATGGCTGCTTTGGCGCCTGTTGCGGCCGAGCCAGGAGCGGGCGCGTCAGGCCTTGACCGCGGACGGCGTGGCACTGGCCCCCATCGAGGCTGCGCTCGCCGCGCAGACCGAGCTGGAGGCCAGGCCGAACGCGACCCTGGAGGAGGCCAGCGCGCCTTCTGCCCGCATCGGACGGCTGCTCTTCGGCGAGGCGTCTGGGGAGGTCGGCGCGGAGCTGGGTGAGCGGGCGGCGCGCGTGGTCTTCCTCCTGGACAGCCTCGTCGACCAACGGCATGACGAGCGCTCGGGCGCGTACAACCCGCTCTTCCGCACCCCAGAGGCGGAGCCGCGGTCCACGGCGCTGGCGCTGGTCGCCGCCGAGATCGCGAAGCTCACCGGGCTGGTGGACCAACTGCCCTCCGGAATCGAGCGGAGCTACCTGCGACGCGTCGTAGTCGATGGTTTCCTGGCCCGGCTACGCGGCCTGCGACGAGCCCAGGCCGACGGCGCGGTGACGATGTGCGGGTGGCCCGCTCCCAGCCTCGGCGCCAGGATGTGGGCGCTCACCCGCTTGGTTCCGGTCCTTGTGGCCCCGAAGGCCTCATGGGCGGCGCGTCTTGCCATCGCGGCGCTGCCACTGCTTCTCCCCCGCGTGGCCGGGCGCGCTCTGGCCGACACGGCCGACACCGCGGACACTGCGGACACCGCTGGGGGCGACACCGCGGACACCGCGGGGAGCGACACTGCCGACACCGCGGGGGGCGACACCTCCGACACCGCGGGGGGCGACACCTCCGACACCGCAGGGGGCGACAGCGTCGGCTTTTGCGGTTGTTGACCGCCTCCCGACCTTCTCTCAGTTGCCCAACACCGCCAAGTCCGGCTACCCTCCCCGGCGTGACCGGCAACACCACGAACAACCTGGACCGCCACCCCGACGGGCGCCCGCGGCTGCGCGGGCAACTCCACTCGTGGACCGCCGGGTTTGCGGTGGTCGCGGGGGCGGTGATGTGTGTTGTCGCCTCCGGCCGCGAGGGTTGGCGCCCGCTCATCGGCTGCGCGGTCTACGCCGTCGCGCTGTGCGGACTGTTCGGAATCAGCGGCCTGTTCCACCGCGTCACCTGGGGGCCGCGCGCCTACCTGCGGATGAAACGACTCGACCACGCGATGATTTTCGTATTCATCGCCGGTTGTTACACCGCGTTCAGCCTCCTGCTCCTGGACGGGTCGGCCGCGGAGACGCTCTTGTGGGTCGCGTGGGGCGGGGCCGGGGGGGGTGTGGCGCTCAAGCTGGTCTGGCCGCGGGCGCCGCGATGGGTGGGCTTCCCGCTTTACCTGGGGCTGGGATGCCTCGCGCTGTTCGTGCTGCCGGAGCTCTTGGCGCGCGGTGGCGGGCTGACCTTGGGGCTACTGGTGGCCGGTGGCGTGATCTACGCGCTGGGCGGCGCATGCTGGACGATTCGCTGGCCCGACCCGTGGCCGCGGACTTTCGGCCATCACGAGATCTTCCACGTCGCGGTGGTCGTGGCCGCCACGCTGCACCATCTGGCGCTGTATCGGGCGCTTTTCGTTTAGGGGCAGACCCACGTGCTCACCGCGACCTCTTCCACCGTGTCCCAGTCGTCGCTGCTCTCTTCGGTCAGTGCGACGCGTGGTGTGTCGTCTGCGTAGCTGTACCGGCGCGCGCGCTGGGTGGTCTGTCCGTCCGCGCTCTCCACCCGGGTTTCCAGCGTGAGCCGGCCGCGTTCGTCGTAGGCGTAGTCCTCGAGCGACACGCCCCACTCGGATGAGTAGCGCCGACGACTGAGCTGATCGTCCACCCAGTCGTACTCCACCAGGGCGTCGTACGACAACCACGAACGATAGTCCTCGACGACCAGCCGGCCTTCGTCGTCGTACTCGAAGGTGGTGACCGCGTCGTCGACCCAGTCGCCATCGAGCTCCCAGCGGTGCTCGCTCTGCTCGGTGAGCCGCCCGGCCTCGTAGCTGTTGTCGTACTCCGCTCGCGCGCCGCCTGGTTGCACGGTGGTCGCGTCAAAGCTCGACGTGTCGACGGTCCGCAACAAGGGTTGGTCGTACTCGTCACATGTGGTTTCAATGACGGCGTCGAAGCCCCAGACGTACCCGGCGCCGTCGTCGTACACCTCATGCTGCCCGTAGTGCACCTGGCAGGCGCCAGACCACTCCGCCCGGACCCACCACGACCCCCACGAACTCCAGCCGTCCCACGCGGACTGTCGCTCAGCGTCCACGTACAGGAGCTGAACTCCCGCGTACACCTCGGTGCCCGGCGCCGCAGACCAGGAAACGTGCTCCACACAGCCGAGGAAGCTGAACTCCGCCTCCTCGGCCGGCGGCGCTTCAGCGCCGGCCGTGGAGGCGGAGTCGGCTGGGGCACAGGCAGCGACGAATACCCAGAACATGATTCGATGATAACCGAAGCAGATGTGGCCGCTCCTCGTTTTTTCCTGCGCGACAGAGCCGGACGGTGGCGCAGGTGACGCTACTCCCGTCGCGACCGAGGACTGCGGCGAGGACGCGACCTTCTGGTACCCCGACGACGACGGGGACGGGTGGGGGGTCCCCGGCACCGTGATTGCTGGATGTGTCGCGATACCCGGCTACGCGCTGACCGCTGATGACTGCGACGACAGCAACCCCGACGTCCACCCGGAGGCCGGCGACGACACCTGCGACGACATCGACCAGGACTGCGACGGCTTGACGGACGAGGACGCGCCGGAGGCGGTGGACTGGTACGCCGACGCCGATGGCGACGGCCACGGGGCGGCGGCGGTCAGCTTGCGAACGTGCATCCAACCGGCCGGGTACGTCGCAACCCTCGACGACTGCGACGACGGCGATGGGTCGCGACATCCAGGCGGCGATCTCTCCTGCGAGGGCTGGGCCACCCAGGCGACGGCCGCCTGGGGAAGCGTCGGGAACGGCGATGCTGACGACGCGGTGTCGGCATCGCTGGGAGTGCGCCGGAACCTCGATGGCGCCGGCGCGAACGGGCTGATGGTCACGTTTGCAGAGATGGGAACCCCCGAGGGTGACGTCACGGCCACCTGGGTGCTCACCGCGGCCGTGGCGGGCCACAACCCACTCGATGAAGCGGCGTACGGACCGCTGACCGGGCTGTCCGCGGGCGAGTCCCTGCGCTCGGCGGTCTGGGCGCCCGACTGGGACGGCGATGGCGTGGACGACCTGGCGGTGGTGGCCATCGACGCCGACGGCGACGAGCAGAGCTGCGTCGTTCCCCTGCCCGTCGGCGCCGTCTCCGCCGCCGCGCCGCTGGTGTGCTGGGTTGGTGAGGCGGAATGGGCCGGGGCGAGCGGTGTGGGGCGTAGCTCCGGCTGGCTCGCGGCCGAGGTGTGGGGGACTGTCCACGTGCTGCCACCCGGCACCGCGGGGGGTGCGCTGCACTCGGCCGGCGTGGCGCTGAGCGACGCCGACAGCGACAGCTTCGGCTATGGCCTCGCCGAAGCCGGCGACGTCGACGGCGACGGCGTGTACGACCTGTACGCAACGGTGTACGCCGACGCCGCTCACCCCGACGGCGCGGTCTACGTCCTGCTCGGTCCCTTCAATCAGGATCGGGACGTCGCCGCCGGTGACCACGGGATTCCGGCGCCGGCCGGCGCCCGCGTCCGCGATGCCGGCGACGTAGACGGCGACGGGCGCAGCGACCTGCTGGTCGAGGCCGATTGGGGGGAGGAGGAAGCCGCCGGACTGCACGTGAATCCACAGACGGCGGCCGACCTCAACGCGCCCGTGGCGACACTCTACGCCCCCCGCTGCGAGGTCTCCTTCCGATCCGCCGGGGACCTGGACAGCGACGGCTTCGGCGACCTCGCCGCGACAACCTACGGTTGCACCATCTCCCAGCCCCAGGACGGCGCCCTCTTCGTTCTCCGGGGCCCGTTCCTCGGCACCCGAACACTCGAATCTGCCGACGCGGTGATCGTCGGCGACACTCCCGGCGGCCACTTCGGCGCCGAACAGGCGCCCCTCGGCGACTACAACGGCGACGGCCTGGGCGACCTCGCCGTCTGGAGTGCGGGGTCCTACACGGCCCCCGCAACCGCCGACCTCATCTCCCTGGTCTCGCTCCCGTAGGCACCCCCGCCCTCACCGCCGGCGAAAATCCCGCGCCATGATCGTGCGCCGGCCTTCGAGGCGCGCGTTGGCAATGGCATCTACCGTCGCGTCGCGAACGATCTCGGAGAGCGCTTCCATCACGTCACCAGCGGTGTTGAAGTCGGCGCGGTCCTTGACGAAGTCCTTGAGCCGCGAGGCGACGATCAACACCTCGTCCGGCTCGACGGGAGCCGTCGTCGGGCGGACCAACCGCCGTTCCGGCGCGCCGGGAGGAGCCGGCGCACGCTCCTCGATGGCCCACACGTTGGCGCGGTGGTTGAGCACGGGCACATGCGCGTCCCAGCAACCGACCGAGCAGAAGATCATCGGCAGCCGCACCGAATTGCAGGTCGAGACGCTGCACTTGTAGTACTTGCCCCCATGGGCGATCGGCTTTTTGCAGGAGGAGCAGCTCTTCCAATCCATCCCTACGCCTGCCCCGCTTGTTTGAGGAAGGACCGCGTCGTCTCGTGCTGGGGGTCGCCGAAGACCTGGGCAGGCGGGCCGAACTCCACGTCGTGACCACCGGCGAAGACGTGGACGTGGTCGCTGACCTCACGCGCGAAGGACATGGAGTGGGTCACGACGATCATCGTCTGGTCGGCGGCGGCGAGGTCGGCGATGACCCTGAGCACCTCCCCGGCCATCACCGGGTCGAGCGCGCTGGTGGGCTCGTCGAAGAGGATGCACTCCGGCTGCATCGCGAGGGTTCTTGCGATCGCGACGCGCTGCTGTTGCCCGCCGGAGAGGTCTCGCGGCCAGGCCCTCGCCTTCGCCTCGAGGCCCACCCGGCGCAGGATCTCGATCGCGCGGGTCTCCGCCGAATCCTGGGACTCCCCGTTGACGCGCATCGGCGCTTCGATGCAGTTGCCGAGCACCGTGAGGTGCGGGAACAGGTTGAACTGCTGGAACACGAAGCCGACGCGCTTCCGGACGTCCTGAAGCAGCTTCGCGTCACGACCCGGAACGGTATCCGGCGTCAGCGTGTAGTTGCCGATCTTCACCGACCCACCCTGGAAGCGCTCCAGCGCGTTGATGCAGCGGAGGAAGGTGCTCTTCCCGCCACCGGAGGGGCCGATGATCGCCGCGACGTCGCCGCGGTTGACGGTGAGTGAGATGCCGCGGATGACGTCGAGCGTCCCGTGGCGCTTGTGAAGCTCGTGGACGGTGATCATGTGCGCACCTCATTGCCCAGACTGGCCTCGATCTTCCTCGCCACGAGGCTCATCGGGTAGCTCATCAGCAGGTAGAAGAGCCCCGTGAAGCCCATGAGCACCACGAGGTCGGAGACGTTGTTGCGCGACAGCACGCTGAACTGCTTGGTCAGCTCGACGATCGTCACGACGGAGCACACCGAGGTGTCCTTGAACATCGCGATGAAGTCGTTGACCACCGGCGGGATGACGATGCGGAAGGCCTGCGGCACGATGATGCGCTGAAGGGCCTGGGGCCGGGACATGCCCAACGACAGCGCCGCTTCCATCTGGCCGCCGGGGATGGCCTGGAGGCCCGCTCGGTAGATCTCGGACTCGTAGGCCGAGTAGTTGATGGCCAGCCCGATGATCGCGGTGGGGATGGCCGGGATGATGATGCCCAGCTCGGGGAGGAAGTAGAAGATGAAGTAGAGCTGCAACATCAGCGGTGTGCCGCGGAGAAACTCCACATAGGCGGTGAGCGGCAGCTTGATCCAGCCGGGACCATAGAGCCGACCGATGGCCACGCTCAGACCGATCGCGATCGCGAGCGGGAAGGACACCAGCGAGAGGAACACGGTCATCAGCGAGGCGGTTCCGAGAAGTCTGGCGTAGTCCGCCGCGTTTTCGAGCTTGGACTTCTCCGCGACCGGCGGCGGCGGCGCGACAGCAGCGGCGGTGGCCTCGGGAGGAGCCGCCGACGGATCGTCGGCGGAGGCGACCTCGGCGACGGGCGCCTCGGTGAGCGCGGCGGCCAGCCCGTAGAACTTCCCGCTGTCGATGATCGCGGCAAGCTCGGCCTGATCGGCGTTCCACATGCCGTAGTTCTTGTAGATGCGCTCGAGCTCACCGCTGCGGTACAGCGCGACGAAGGCGGTGTTGAACGCGTCGATCAGCTCCCGGTCGCCCTTTCGAGCGTAGACGACGTAGTAGCCGGGGGCGACCGCCTCCCCGACGAAGCGGAGATTGGGGAAGTCCTTGGCGTAGAAGGACGCGATCGGGGTGTCCTGGAGCGTGGCGTCGAGCTTGCCGGTCTCGACCTCGCGCATGGCGTCGGTGACCCCGTCATAGGACGCCACCTCGATGGCCCCGCCGAACTCGGTCAGGTACTCCTCGGCAGCAGAGCCGCCGAGCACACCAAACCTCCACTTCTCTCCGTCAGGCTTGGCCGTCTTGAGCTGCTCCCAGTCCTGAATCGGGCCGTCCTTGCGCACCTCCAACTGAAGTGCGTAGACGTAATAGGGAATCGAGGTCTCCATCGCCTCGGCCCGGTCGGTCATGAACTCGTAGCCGTTCATGATGAAGTCGACCTTGCGCGCCTGCAACATGCTGGGGAGCGCGTCCCACTGCGACTGCTGGAAGGCGATCTTCAGGCCCATCTGTTTGGTGAGCGCGTCGGCGAGTTCGACCTCGAAGCCGATCAACGTCTCCTGGTCGGCCTCGCTGGGGAAGATGTACGGCGCGCCCCCCTCCTGGTCCGCACCCCAGCTCAGGGAGCCGGCGGCCTTCGCAGCCGCGAGGGTGTCGCCCGCAAAGGCTGGTGTGGCCGTGATCGTCAGCCAGACGCAGAACAGCGCCGCGACAAGACGGAAACAGGAGATCATCGAAGGGCCCCGCGTCAAGGCGCGATCAGACCACACCGGAGCCGTTTCGTCACGGCGTTACCAGACCCCGTGGAAAGGAAGCGTCGCCGCCAACTCCACGCCCCACGCCCCACTGACCGGCGCCCAGAGGGCGCCGAGGCCGACGCCAACCGCGGTCAAACGGGCGTTGACTTCGGGGTCGAGCGGCTCGGCAACCGTGATGGCGCCGCCCAGATCGAAGGCGGTGGAGAGCGGGCCGTGCCCCAGCCGTTGCCGCAAGCCGAGCGCCAGCTTCGCGTGGGGTACCGGACTCTCGCCGAGCACCCCGCCGACCTGCAAGCGGCTCCACACGCGCTCCCGTGCCACCAGCTCGAACTCGGCGCCGAGCGCATAGCCCGCGTCATGGGTCGGGGTGAGCACCGCCGCCAGTCCCCAGCCGCCTCCAAGAGCGGGCGGCCGCGCCCGGTCCGCAAGGAGCGCCGAAGCGTAGGAGACCCGCGTCGCGAACGAGATGTTGTCGGCGGACAACTTTCGACTCACCACGCCCACCAGTCGGCCTTCCGCGTCCAACAAGGGGCCACCGCTGTTCCCGGGATTCAGCGCCGCATCGGTCTGGACGAACGAATCGCCGACCGCTGAGACGACGCCCCGGCTGACGCTCCACAACAAGGTTCCGGCCAGAGCACCCGAGGCCGCCGACGCGAAGGGGTGGCCGATCGCCCAGAGCTCGGCGCCCTGGGCTGGATCCGCGGTCGCCAGCGTCAACGTCGGCGCGGCGGGGCCGAGGGCCGGAACCTCCACCAGCGCCAGGTCCAGCGCCACGTTGGCGGCCACCAGCCGGCCCACAAGCTCCCGCCCGTCATGGGTCTGCACGCGCGGGCGCAGCCCGGTCGCGACACAGTGGTAGGCCGTGAGCACGGTCCCGCTGGGCTCGACGATGCTGCCGGTGCACACATGCTGACCGGTGGTCATCAGAACGACGGCGTCGAGCCACGCGGGGTCCATCGCGCCGGCCTATCCGACGGCGCGATAGCGGGCGTCGATGGCGGCGTCGGGAGGGCAGTTGCGGGTGGGGGCGTGGACCTTGCCACAGTCGAAGCATGGGCTTGCCCTCGTTTTGGAGGCTCCCCTGCAACCGGACGCGCCCGCCGACTGGCTGCATGACGTCCTCCTGGCGCCCTCAGATCGCGACAGCTTCTTCGATCTCGTGGACGAGCACGGGCTCGTCGTGGTCAAGGGCGTCCACGCGCGGGAGGCCGGCTACCGCATGGTGCGCGGTCGCTCCAGCCGCGGCCGCCTCAGTCAGGGGGAGTACTACCACCACGACGGCTGCACCGGCCCGGTCAAACCTCGGGCGGTGGAAATACGCTTCCCCTACCAACTCATCGCACGACATGTCGCGACCGCGGTGGCGCCGTTTCCGGACACGGTGATTGCGATGTTGGCGGAGCTGCCGAGCGGCCTCGGCGCGAGCGCTTTCTGGAGCCCGTGGCGGGAGCACGTGGCCGGAGCGACGCTCGATCGCGCGGGTTGGGACACGCTCCAAGGGCTCCTGACGCGGGCCGTCCGGCGCGAATTGGGCGCTGAGGGGGCGCGGGCCTACTTTCGCGGCGTCGATGCCCGTGCGGGCGCCTACGTCGAGCCCTGGGAAGCCGGCGAGAGTCGCTTCATCGCCAACGCCAATCGCCTCCGCACGATGCAACACCGCCGCGCCTGGCCCCTGGCGATGCCAGAGGGCACGCCCAACGGAAACCTCGTCAAGCGCTGGCCGGCGGAGGAGCTGGGGGAGCCGTGACGCGCGCCGAGCTGAGCGGCGCGGGGGCGGCGCCGTCCCAGGCGGCGCGGAGGGCGGTGACGCAATATCGTTCCGCCGTGAGCCGCCCTTCCCACCCCCTCGCCGTCGCGATCGTTGGTACGCTCGCTCTGGGCGGGATCAAGCTGACCGTCGCGCTCCTCACCGGCTCGCGGGCGGTGATGGCGTCGGCCGCCGACAGCCTCGGCGACGCGGTGATCTCAGGGGTGAACCTGCTGATGATGCGGCAGGCGGCCGAACCTCCGGACGAAGGCCACCCGTGGGGGCATGGCAAGGCGGAGGCGCTGGCCTCGCTCACCCAGGCCCTGCTCCTGGCGGCGGTGGTCGTCGTCGTCGCCCGCTCGGCCGCGCTGGAGCTGTGGGCGGGACAACCGACGGCGCCCGACACCGGCCTGGCGTTGGTCGGCATGGGAATTTCCGTGGTCGGGAGCTTCCTCATCTCCGTCTACTTGATGCGTGCCGCCGAACGCACAGGCAGCCTCGTGCTCCGTGCGGATGCGACGCACTACCGGATGGACTTGCTCACCGGTGCGGCCGTCATCGCCGGGCTCATCGGCACCCGCCTGACGGGTCGCGCTGAGCTGGACGCGATCGCGGCCCTCCTGGTCAGCGCGCTGATGGCCCGAGAGGTCTGGGGGCTCGGACGCGAGGCCGTCGACGAGCTGATGGATCGCCCGCTGCCCGCCGATGAGGTCACGGTCATCGAGGCCGCGCTGACCGGTCTGGGCGGCAACGTCCGCAGTTGGCACAACCTCCGCACCCGGCGCGCCGGGCCGATGCGCTTCGTGCAGGTTCACGTCACGCTCCCCGCCACGATCAGCTTCGCAGAGGCCCACGCCGAAGCACACCGAGTGGAGGACGCGCTAAAAGCGGTGCTGCCGAATGTTGATGTGATCGCGCATGCGGACGTCGAGGGGGAGGCGGACTAGTCCCAAGTTGCCAGGGTCTTGACTGGTTGTGCCATCGTCACTCCGGGTTCGGTAGGCGTCCGGACGGCCGCGGCATGAGGTTGGCTGCGTCGCTTGCGGCCGTATGGTATCGATGCTACCATATGCCGATGGACACCACCCTGCTCCCCACCTCCTCCCGCGCCGACCTCTGGTACCGCAAGGTTCGCTACCACCACGGC
>CANLGL010000095.1 GCA_947490345.1 Deltaproteobacteria bacterium | reverse complement strand
TCGCGCGCGAGGCTCGCCTTTGTCGAAGGCGGGCGGTGTCGTCACCTGCGTCCAATTGGCCCCGCCGTCGAGCGAGCGCAAGAGCGCCGGCCCCAGGTGTCCCGAGCGCGTCGCGGCCAGCATCGTGCGCCCATCGCGCCGGTCGACGACGACGTGGTGGACGATGCTTCCGAAGTGATGCGGGCCATCCACCGTCCACGAGCGACGGTCGGTGGTGCGGTAGAACCAGAGGCCTTTGCGGGTGCTGACGGCGAGGGTGATCGTGGGCATGGGCGGAGCGTATTCGGTGAACGGGACGTCAGGCCACTCGGCCCCCGCGCAGGTCCACGGCGAGCGCTTCCATGCCGTCGGGGAGCACGTTGAACATGCGCGGGCTGAAGTGATCCGGTGCCGAAACCGTTGCTTCCCGCCCTGCGTTCAACCTATGTTTTCGCCTACCACAACGCCCCAGCCCCGCCAAACGCCCCAATATCACTCAAGCTCCCATCCTGATCCAACACAGTCGGATCACCGGCGTCAATCGCCGGTGATCCGGGCTGAAGTGTCAGCAGGTCGTTCGCCGCGCTGACGTCAACGCTGGCGAGTGTGAACGCGGGGTCGGCTGAGATATTGCCGTCGGACGCCGCTGGCCACGTGGACGAATACCAGGGCATGCCGACCGTCGACCAGACGAGGGTATTCTCGATGGCCACGACGTTGGTGTCGTAAGACCCGATCGACACGCCCGCGTAGCCCGAGTAGTGCGAAACGATGAGCCCCCGTAGCTCCACTGCGCTGTACAACTCCACACTTGAGTAGCTGCCGATGTCGGCGAAAATGGTTGCCTGGTTGATGAGCACGCTGCCCGCGTTGGCGTAGATGCTGCTGCCGTAGTTGGCGGTGTTGGTGCTCAGGACGATGTTCTCGAGGGTCAGGTCCCCGCCATCCACGAAGATGGCGCCTCCGTACGATGCGACGTTCTCGGTGAGGTAGCTCTGGCTCCAGGTGATCACCGAGTCGCTGTCGATGTAGGCGGCGCCACCCTCGTAGGCGGCGCCGGCGTTGACGTCGACGTTCTGGAGCGTGGTCGTGGAATCACGAATACACACTCCCGCGCCCATGCCGATCGTCGTGAAGTAGATTGGGTAGCCCGACTCGTTGGTGCCGCTGGTCTGTCCGTACTCCGGCACGCTCGGGCTCTCGATGACCAGGTCGGCCAGGGTCGGGGACGCCCCCTTGATGTAGAGGCCAGCGCCGCACCAGAGTGAGACGTAGTTGGGCGCCGAGCTTCCGGAGCAGTAGTCGATCTCGTCGCCGACGAAGGCGTCGGCGTCGAGGTAGCCAGTGCCGCCGACCAGCGTGAATCCCTGAAGGCTGGCCGCGGCGGACTCGCCATTGATGAGGGTGACGACCGCACCGCCGATTCCTGCGGCATCGATGGTGGTCGCACCGGCTCCACCCTCGCCGTACACCAACACATCGCGCCCGCCGAAATCCAGGACCTCGTTGTAGGTGCCGGCGCGCACGCAAATGCGTTCCCCGCTGACACTTCCGTCGATGGCGCCTTGGATCGTCGCCGCGTCGTCGGGCACGAACCAATCGAAGGGGACCGTGGCGTCCTCGCACGTGGTGGTGGTCAAGTGCTCGTCCACGCGGAGATCGCAGTCCTCGTCGGTTCCGTCAGCGGTCTCTTCCCGGTCCGGACGCCGGTTGGCGTCGGTGTCGTCGCAGTCGCGGGCGTTGAGAACGGAGGCGGGTGTGCAGACGACCAGGGCGGCGTCGGGGTCGCCGTAGCTGTCCCCGTCGGCGTCGGCGTACCAGGGCCCGTTGTCGATGGTGCGATTGCAGTCGTTGTCGACGCCATCACAGGTGAGATCCGACGCGTCCGGGTTCACGCTCGCGTCGGCGTCGTCACAGTCGGTGGTGGTGCGCACGTAGCCGCTTTCGCCGTCGCAATAGTCGGTCCAGATTCCCAGGTAGCCGAAGCCGTCACCGTCGGCGTCCCGGTACCACTTGCCCCCGCCGTCCGTGACGCCATCGCAATCGTCGTCAACGCCGTTGCAGAGCTCTACGCCTTCCGGATTTACCGCCGGGTCCCCGTCGTCGCAGTCCTGGCCGCGGTAGCTGTAGTCCTTGGGCGGGGTGCAGAAGAACCGGGCGTCGTTCGGGTCGCCGTAGCCGTCGGCGTCGGTGTCGTGGTACCAGAGGTAGCCGTCAATGGGGTCGTCGTCGATGAGCCCGTCGCAGTCCTGATCGACCTCGTCGCAGGTCTCCGACACTCCTGGGGCGATGTTGGGGTTGCCGTCGTCGCAGTCGGTGGCGCCAGGGTAGCCGTCCCCGTCGTCGTCGCGCTCAGTGGCTGGCACGCCGCCGGCAACCTCGTAGTCGCGATCCGGCGCATTGGGCTGGATCTCCTCCCGGACCGAGCAAGCCCAGAGCGCGGGTCCGGCGAGTAGGAGGAACACCGTCTGGCCTCGAAGTCGCACGAGTCTACATCAGCTTCAAGCTGCGTGGCGTCGGCGAGTCAAAAGTGCCGCTACCACCGCCCCGAAGAGCGCCGCCCCGCCCCGACCGCGCTGGGTCGAGCACCCGTCGCACCCACCCCCGAAGCTCGTGCTCGCCTTGAATCCGTCGCAATCCTGGTCGAGCTCGTCATCCGGCAGATCGATGGCACCTGGGTGGACGGCGCTGTTGTTCTTGGCACAGTCCAGATCGTTGGGCGTGCCGTCGCCGTCGAGGTCGTCGTCCCCGGCGTCGTCCCCGGTGTCGTCGCCCGTGTCCTCGTGATCTCCCCACTCCCACTCGTCCTCGGCGCCGAAGTCCACGGCGCCGATGTCCGGGCTGGCCAGATCCTCGCTGCCGGTACCGATGGCCTTGCTCTCCTTGTCGAGGCTCGGGAGACTGCGACAGGCGCCGCGTACGTAGGTGTCAGAAAACAGGGCGTCTTCGACGATGACGTTGGAAGGGTCGTCGGGAATCGCGACGGCATCGTCTACGTCATAGAGATTGTGGCTCCACAACCAGGCGTCCGACATCGACGTGATGTCGAGGTTCACGACGGCGTCCGAGTACAGGTTGTTTCGGACGTCCAGGCTTTGCGGCTCCCCGGAGTACAGCGCGGTACCCTTGACATCGACGAGGGTGTTGTCGGTGAACGAGAGCGTTTCGTACGACGACGTGGCATCGCCATAGGGGCCGATCAACGATGCATTTCGCAGCGTTAGCCCATGGAAGATGTTCTCCGATGCGACGATCCTGCTGTTGTAGCCGACGATCAAGCCCCCGGTCGGGTGCGCGAAGGCACCGTCGCCGCAGAATTCGTTCCGGTGGAGTGACAGATAGGTATTATCCGCCTCAATTCCAGGATAGCTGTCGTTGCCCGAGCGCACGGTGAATTGATTGTCTTCCAGACTGACGAGCAACGACGAAAACAAGGCCAGGCCGCCCAACTCGAAGGCGGAGTCCTCAACGGTGATCGTGTCCGTCGACATCATCACCATCGCGTACCCCCGGGACGGGGTCTGGTTCAGGACGGACACGTCGTCGAGGTCGATGTTCGCGTCCATCATGACGTAGATCGCACCGTACGGCGCGCTGTTCCCCGTCCAGAGGCTGTGGCGGATCGAGAGGTTGGTGCCACCGAAGGAGAGAGACGCGAGGGCGGCGGAAGTGCCGCCGGTGAAGGTGCAGTCCTCGATCACGGTGTCCGTCGCATAGCCGAGCATGTCGGCCGCGTCGTCCGCGGCGTTGCGGGTGAAGTCCACGTGGTCCAGGCTCAGCGCTTGGGCCATGGTGCTGCCCCACGAGTTTGCGTAGATCCCGGTGTTGGTGGAGTTCGTTATCGTCGTATCCGAGATGGCGATGTCGACCTTTTCGTCGATGGTCACCGCCTTGATGGCGTGGGAGTAGCTGTCGAACGTCGAGCCTGACACGTGGAGGGTGCTGTCGAAGACCGCCACGGCGGCCGCGGAGCCGTCACCCACCGGGAAGGTGTTCCCACCGAGGGTGATCTGGCTGTTCTCCGCGTAGACCACCGCCCAGAGCGAGGAGCCCACGTTTGCCACTACCGCGGGCAGGTTCACCCAGTGTTGCGCGGGTCCGGGGAACTCGCCGCCGGTCATCACTACAGTGGAATCGATCGCGTAGACCGCGGGAAATGTGCAACTCTTGGTCGCGACACAGGTAACCGTCATGTCCTGCATCCACGCGGTGGCGACCTCGCCCGCGGCGCACCCATCGCCGACTTCGAGCTCCCAGGCCTCCGTCCGGTTCCAATGGGCCTCGAAGGCCTCCGGAATGCTGTCATGGTCGCCCGGGCAGGTTTCGGCGCTGGCCCACGCGGCAGAGGTCCAAAACAGTGCGTTGAGCATCGAGTTCCAGCGTAGCGCACCGTTGATGCGGTCGCCTGGCATTCGGCGGGCTCCGTCAACGGATACGTCGGCGCCGTGCTCAGCATCCTCCTCCACATGCATCAGCCCGACTACCGGCACCCGCGCACGGGGGTGCCGATCATGCCGTGGGTGCGCCTGCACGCCACGCGCGGCTATCGGGACGTCGCTCGCCTGATCCTGGAAACGGGCGCGCAGGTGACGGTGAACCTCGTGCCGACGCTCCTGGAACAGATCGATCAGTATGCGAATGGCGGCTCCGACATCCATCTGGAGCTCTGCAAGCGCGCCGCGGACACGCTTTCAGCGGCGGAGGCGGGCTGGCTGGTCCAGCATGGTCTGCACGGAAGCCATCGCGCCTTCGAGTGGCTCTCCGGCTGGGGTGCGCTCCGGGCGCGCCGCGATCGGGGCGAGCGCTTCGGTACCGCGGACCTGCGCGACCTCCAGGTCTGGTGCAATCTGTCCTGGTTCGGCGCGACGGCGCTCGAGGACTTCCCAGCCCTGGCCGAGCTTCGTCGGAAGGGCCGTGGATTTTCGGAGTCGGACAAGGCGGTGGTGTTGGATGCGCAGCTCGTCTGCATTCGCGAGTTGCGAGGGCTATATTCGAGGTTGCCCGACGTCAGCGCGTCGCCGTATGCCCACCCGATCCTCCCCCTGCTCGTCGACTCGGGGCACGCCGCGCGCAACCTTGGCCCCTTCGACGATCCCGGCTTCCGCCACCCACAGGACGCGTTGGCGCAGCTGGTCGAGGGAAAGCGGGCGGTGGAGGCGTGGATCGGACACTCGGTGGCCGGGGTGTGGCCGAGCGAGGGGTCGGTGAGTCCGGAGGCGGTGGAGTGCATCGCGAAGGCGGGTTTTTCGTGGTTTGCCACCGACAGCGGTGTGTTGGAGCGTTCTGATCGGCGCGGGCATGGGCCCATCTGGCGGGTGGGCGGGATCACCGGGCTGTTTCGGGACCACGGCCTGAGCGACCGCATCGGGTTCGTCTACGCCGACCACGAGCCGGTGGCCGCGGTCGACGATCTCCTGCACCGCACGGGCGGGCGTCGTATCCTGCTCGCGCTTGATGGGGAGAATCCCTGGGAGAGCTACGAGGATGCCGGAGCCAAATTCCTTCGGGAGCTCTTCAGGCGCGCGCCGCTGCGCACCTGCTCGTCGCTCGCCGGGGAGGCGGCGACCGGCGTCGTCGACCGCATCCACACCGGCAGTTGGATCCACGCCGACTTTCGCATCTGGATCGGCGCCGAGGAGGACCGCGCGGCCTGGCGGCTCTTGCGTCGGGTGCGGGAGCTGGTTGCCGACGCCGGAGATGCCGTGCCCGTCGAAGCGTGGCGGGAGCTCTGGCGCGCCGAGGCCAGCGACTGGTTCTGGTGGTACGGCCCCGAGTTCGAGACGCCCTTCGCTCCGGAATTCGACACCCTCTTCCGCGCCCACCTCGCCGAGGTGCTCAGGTTGATCGGCGCGGCGCCGATGCCCGAGCTGGACGTGCCGATCAAGGCATCGGCGAATGCGGTCACCGCGCCAGTCGGCGAGGTTTTTCCCGACCGCGACGACGTCTTCGCGTGGCAGGCGGCGGGGCGGGTGCTGGTCCAGACCGGCTCGATGGCACCCGGACCGGGATGGCCCTCCCGCGTCGACTATGGCTGGTCGGGAGGGGCGCTGGCCGTGCGCTTGGTGGGCGCGGATGGCGTCGAGGTGCACGGCTGGAGGGCTGAACTCGCGGAGGACACCCTGGTCCTAGTCGGCCCCGACGGCCAACGCACGCCCGCCCACGGAGCCTGGCGCCTCCTGCACAGCGTCGTGAGACCGGGGTGAGTGTCAGCCGCGGAACGATAGGCCGCATCGGGCTGCTCACCACGCTGTACTTTGCCCAGGGGCTCCCGTTCGGAATCTTCATGCAGGCGTTGCCGGTGATCATGCGGCGGGAGGGTCAGTCGTTGGAGGCGATCGGCCTGACCAACCTGTTGGCGCTCCCGTGGGTGCTCAAGTTTCTGTGGGCGCCGGCGATTGATCGGATTGCGGGGCCGCGGCGGCGGGTGATCATCCCCTTGAACCTCGCGGCCGCGGGCCTGCTCCTCGCGCTGGCGCTGGTCTCCCCGGGATCGTTGGTTCCGCTGCTGGTCACCGTGTTCCTGTGCAACCTCGTGGCCGCCACCCAGGACATCGCCACGGACGGGCTTGCCGTGGAGAGCTTGCCGGCCGAAGAGCGCGGTCTCGGCAACGGCGTACAGGTCGCGGGCTACCGCCTCGGCATGGTGCTGGGGGGCGGCGTTTTGGTGCAACTCTTCGACGCTTGGGGCTGGTTCACCAGCTTTGCCAGCGCAGCGGCGGCGATCGTGCTGGTCACCGCGCCGTTGGTGCTGCTCCCCGCGTCGCCACGACCGCCCGTCGGCGACCGCAAGACCTCGCTGCAGGCCCTGCGCTGGGATCGGTGGTTCGCCGGCCCGGGCGGCCCTGCCTGGTTCGGCCTGCTCGTGGTCTACAAGCTCGGCGACAGCCTGGGCACCAGCATGGTCAAACCGATGCTCGTCGACCAGGGCCTGACGCTCGGGGAGATCGGCGGCCTGATGGGCGTTTGGGGTTCGGTCGCCGGACTGGCCGGGGCGCTCCTGGGCGGCTTTTTGGTGTCGAGCGGGGGCAGGCGGCGGGCCCTCTTGGCGTTCGCGCTCCTGCAGCTCCCGACGCTTGCGGCGTACGGGTGGATCGCCCATGCCGGGCCCGATCTCCTCGTCCCCGTCGTCATCGCAGAGCATCTCGTCTCGGGAATGGCGACGGCCGCGCTCTTCGCTGCGATGATGGATGCTTGTCGGCCCGGCCACGCGGGGAGCGACTACACCGTGCAGGCGTCGGTGGTGGTGATGGCCCAGGGGCTCGCGGCGACGTTCTCCGGCTACTCAGCCGCGACCCTTGGTTATGAGGGGCACTTCGCACTTGCGGTGGCACTGGCGTTGGTGCCGATCTTCGTCGTTTCGAGGATGGCACGGGGTGACGTGCGCTTTCGGCTGGCGTGAGCCCAGTTGCTGGTTTCTCGGTCAATCCGCGGCGGGCACCACGCGACCGAACCACAGCGAGCCGAAAACCCCGACCGCTTCGATCTGGCCGGCCCGCGTCGCATCCTGGATCCACATCCGCTTTTCGTCGGCGCGGCCGGCCTCGATCACCACCCAGACCGTCGCGTGCGTTGGGGTGATCCTGCGGAGCTTGGCGAGGTTGGCGGAGAAGATCCCGCTGAGGCGCGTTCGATCTTGCCCCGGAGCGCCCCACCCCATCACCTCGGCGAGGGCGTCGTCGAAAGGCACCAGGTCGCGCGCCGGGACCGCGTGCAGGTTCGGCTCCCGGGCCAGCCAAAAGACGTAGAGTTCGCCGACCACCACGTCGCCACTGGCGGCCCGCTCGTGCAGCGCGGCGACACCTTCGAGCAGGCCCGCCTCCTCCCCGTCGCCGCCGGCGGTGGCCCCGGGGGGCGCGTTGCCCGATAGTCGACCCTTCGCGGAGTAGGCCGGAACGAAGGCGTTGCCGATGAGGACGAAGGCGAACACCGTCCAGAAGAGGACGCGCGCCGACCAGGCCCGGAGGCCATCGGCGAAGCGGACCGTCAGCGCGAACAGGAGCGGGATCATCGGCAGCCAAAAGCGGCCGGAGAACGGCCAGGTCCACACCAGGAAAACGCCAGTGTGGACGATGAAGAGGACCGCGAGTGGCCGGGCGTGCCGCCACGCCCCGATGACCGCGAGGCTCAGGAGCGCCGTACCGAGTGCCAGCTCCTGAGCACCCGAACCGGTGGACTCGACCCCGACGTAGGCCCCAGGAGACAGGAACTGACCGAGGCTGCGGAGGCCCAGCCCGATGTTGACCTCGGCCACCCGCGCGAGGGCACTGAGCATGGCCAGCGGACCCCCCTCTGCCCACCGCTGGGCGTACCACCCCGTGTGGACATCGTAGTTGACGTAGTAGCGGAGGAGCTCCGCCAGCTCCGGAGCGGGCGTTGGCGTGAGCGCGCGCTGCACGTGGCTGAGCGCGGTGCTCAGCGTCCAGCCTGCAGCCAGCGCCCCTGCGAGCCTGCGCCGGCCGGCACCGAAGGCGACAAATGCCCCCGCGAGCGCGTAGAGGCTCCCGGCTCCGCGGAGCGCGCCCAACGCGAAGGTGAGCGAGGCGATGCCGAAGAGCGTGCGTCGCCTCGGCGCCGGGTCGAGCACCAGCGTGGCCAGGCTGACCAGCACCAGCGTGAACGCCGGCTCCGACATCACCTGCGGCACCAGCAAGAAGGTCACGGTGTTGACGGCCAGCAACAGTCCGACGGCAACGCGCGCGCTTGGCGACGCGCCGAGGCGCGGGAGCAGCCCGCTCACCACCACCTGTGCGGCGAGTCCCCACAGGAGCGCCTGCATGCAGAGCACCGCCTCCCAACTGAGCCCAACCGCGCGGAAAAGCGCCAATAGCGCCGGGAAGCCCAGCGGGTACTTGGCCATCCCGGGCGCCCCCGGCAGGCAGTCTGCGACGATGGGACCGGCGCGCAAGAGGCTCTCCGCCATGTCGGCGTACATCGCGTCGTCCCGCCAAACCCCCAGGCGCGCTCCCCCGGTGGGCAGCGCGTGCACCAACGCGACCACCGGCCCGACCCAGGCGTCGCGCCAGCGGGAGGGGAGGGGGGTGCCGGTCACGGAGGTCACCCCGCGATCCCGCAATCGCTGACGATGCGGTCGACATCGACGTAAGCGCGAAGGTGCGCGGCGAGGCTATCGTATTGCTGCTGCCGCACCGTTTCGAAGCTCGGGCGCTCGGCGAGTTCGCTCAGATCGACCTCCGGCCGGATGCCCTGCAGCATCGCTGCCACCGCGCGCGGAGTGTCGAAGATCCCGTGCAGGTAGCTCCCCCACACCCGCCCGTCGGCGCTCCAAGCACCGTCTGGCTCGTCCACCGGGCCCTCGGGCCGGGCCAGGATCCGCACGGCGGGGCGCGCGCCGACGCGCTCGGTGCGCCCATGGTGGATCTCGTAGCCGGTCACGTCGACGTCCCCCCAACGGCCCGCGCTGCGTCCGAGGCGCTTTTCGGCGAAAAACTCGGTGCGGACTGCCAACAGGCCCAGTCCCGCCGTGGTGCCGGACACGTCTTCGACACCGAGCGGGTCCGCCACCTCCAGCCCCAGCATCTGGTACCCGCCGCAGATGCCCGCCAGATGCCCGCCCGCGGCGTGTCGCCCGTGGATGCGGTCGGTCCACCCCGAGCTCCGCAGGTGTTCCAGGTCGCGACGGGTGTTCTTCGACCCCGCGAGGAGCACGAGGTCATACGCGCCAAGGTCTCGCGGCCGCGTAAGCCAGTGCACCTCGAGCTCCGGGTGCATCATCAGCGGCTGGAGGTCGGTCAGGTTGGCGATGTGGGGAGTGACGACAACCGCCACCCGCACCCTGGCACCGGGGCCGACGACGACACCCGGGGGATCGACCACGGCCTCGGGGGGCAAGGCGTCTTCGGACTCGATGGTGATGGTGCGATCGTAGGGCAGCACCCCGTAGACGGGGAGGCCCGTGCGCGCCTCAAGCCAGTCCACGCCGTCCCGGAACAAGCCGATGTCGCCGCGGAAGCGGTTGATGAGCACGCCGCGCACCCGGGCACGATCGTGTGGGTCGAGGATGGCCAGCGTACCGGCGACCTGTGCGAATACCCCGCCCCGATCGATGTCCGCGACCAACACCACGCCGAGGTCCGCGTGGTGGGCGACGTCGAAGTTGGTGAAATCGCGGCTGCGGAGGTTCACTTCGGCGCAGGAGCCGGCGCCTTCGGCGACGATCACCGGGTACGTCGCCCGCAGCTCGTCGAGCGCGGCCATCGCGGCGACGCGGAAGCGCGTGGTGTCCTTGAAGTACTCCGCCGCCGTGTGGGGCCCCGCCACCCGCCCGTTGAGGATGACCTGCGCGCCGGTGCTGGAGGTCGGCTTGAGCAGGACCGGGTTCATCGCGGGCGTCGGCTCGACGCGCGCGGCCTCGGCCTGGACGATCTGGGCGCGCGCGATCTCCCAGCCATCGCGGGTTATTCCGGCGTTATTACTCATGTTCTGCGCCTTGAAGGGCGCGACGGAGAGTCCCCGATCGGCGAGGACGCGGCAGAACGCCGTGGTGACGAAGGACTTGCCCACGTCAGAGCCGGTGCCGAGGATCGCGATGCCGTTCACGGGACACGGCTAACACCACGGGGGAGGCCGCTGCCGCTGACGCCCGCGCTGACGTGAATGCGTAACTTGGTCGCGACATCAATCGATTGAACGCCGCCGATCCGTGCGTTCGACCGCGCTCGGTTGCCTGAGGGATGGGTAACGCACGAAAAAGAGGCGTTCAGTGCGCCGATGTCGCGACACGATTACTCGCTTGTGGCGCCTGCGGTCCCGATGTCGCGACACGATTTCTCGCTTGCGGCGCCTGCGGTCAGCGAGGCAGTCGCGAACTGCCACGACCACGGTTATCCTGCCCCGTGCGCCACAGTTTCCTCGCCCTCGTCACGCTCACCGCCTGCGGCACGATGACCGACCGCGCGGGGAACACCTGCCCGGCCGACGATGCGCTGTTCGACGGGGTCGAGCGTTGGTGTCCGCAGGACGATGCCGAGGCCCGTTGCCACTACCTGGCGGAGAGTGTCGCGACATTTGAGGTGCTCTGCGCCGGCATCGCCACTGACCGCGAAATCGTCCTGGCGGTCGTGGAAAAGGAGATGGGCTGCGACGAGGCGGTGGTCGTGTACCCCGAGGCGGACGCTTGTCTGGAGCAGTTGACCGACCGCTCCTGCGCGCTGAGCGAGCTCCCTGCGGAGTGTGACGGCGTCGTTCTCGGCGGTTGACGAGCAACTGACGAACCGCGCCGTGCGGGGCGTGTCGGACCGGGGTGGAGGTGCACATGCACACCGAAACCGCGTCTGAAGAGTCCAGCGAGGCCGCCCTCGCTTTTTTGCTCCGCCCCACGGGGAGCCCCACCCACGTCGATCGCAGCGCTGGCCGCGCCTTGGAGGTCGCTCGAATCTTCGGCGACGAGGTCGTCGACATCCAGTACTTCGCGCGAACGGAGATCGTTCGCCTGGGCCTGGCCGACGACTTTCCGGTGCCGGTGGAGCTGCTTCCCGGCGACCACCACGCCTTCTTGGAGCACGACGGGACCGCCTGGGTCGTGCGCTGCGGCGGCGCCTGGGCCGGCTTTGTCGACGAGCAGGAGCTGCGCACGGCGTTGTCGGAGCGCGTCGCCAAGGACGGCAGCATGCGCTTGGGCGAGGACGAAACCCTGGTGGTTGAGGTCGGCAACTCCGTCTTCGTGGTCCGCACGGTGTGGCGCTCAGCGAGGCTGCCGGTACCGCTCGTCGGTGACATCGATCCCGTCGGGGTCCTCGTCGCAGCGAGCGTCAGTGCAGTCGCGATTGTGCTCGGCGTGCTCGGTGCGATCATGCCGCCGCCGACGCACAGCTCCATGGACGGGGACACCGTCGTCACCACCGTCCAGTTGGTGATGCCGCTGGAGACCAAGCCCACGGTGTTGCCCGTGGAGACCAACGAGAAGGAGCCCGGCGGAGGCTCCAGCGAAGGGCCCAAGGACCCGAAGCCTTCGCTCGAGAAGGAGCCCGGCAAGCCCGACGCAGAAGTGGTCCGCAAGAACCTCGAGGACATGTTCGGAGGCCTTGACGCGGCACTCTCCGAGACCGGCATGCCCGCTGACATGCGAGCGGGGATCGACTCTCTGATCGCGAGTAAGGGGACGCAAGGGATCGGCACCGACGGCCTCGGCACCGGGCGCTGTATGGGCCACGACTGCAAGGGCTTCGGCACCGTCGACGGCTCGGGGATCGGCGACAGGCCGGGTTCGCGCCATCGTCCCGAAGCGGTGCGACTGGCGACGCTGGGAGACGGCCCTCCGCACGAGGGCAAGGGGCTCGTAGCCATCGAGGACCCCATCCTCATCGGAGGAATCGACAAGTCCGCCATCGACGCAGTCATCAAGCGCCACATGAACTCGATCCGGCACTGCTACAGCCGGGAGCTGGTCCGCGAACCGTCTCTCGCCGGGAAGATCTCGGTCAAGTTCATCATCGCCAAGGACGGCTCGGTCTCATCGGCCACGGTCGCCCAAAGCTCCATGGGGAGCCCGGCGGTCGAGAGCTGTGTCACCGGCCGCTTCATGCGCATGCAGTTCCCGGAGCTGCGGGGAGGCGGAATCGCGGTGGTGAAGTACCCCTTCGTGTTCGCGCAGGGGTAGCGGCGCGCGGGCGTCCGGCGAGCGGCCGGGCGCTCCTGGCGTGGATACACGCGCCGAATGCCCATGCCCGTCGAACCCCTGGTGGTGGAGGTCGCGCCGCGCGTCGATGGTGTGCTCGACGAGGAGGCTTGGGCAGCGGCGACGCCGGTCACGGGCCTCGTCGGGTACGTCCCGTCGCCCGGCGCTACCGACCCCGGACAGACCGATGTCCGCTTCCTTTCAGACGCGCGCGCCCTGTACGTGGGGGTGCGTGTCAAGCTCTCGGGGCCGCTCAACGCGCCGATGGTGCCACGCGACGACACCTTGTTCAACGACTGGGTCGGGCTGGTCTTCGACACCTTTCGCGACGGCCAGCGCGCGTTCTCGTTCCGGGTCACGCCGCGCGGCGTGCAGGCGGACGGGGTGTACACCGAGGGCAACGACTTCTGGATGCAGGACCTCTCGTGGGACGCGGTGTGGGAAAGCGCGGGCACGATCAACGCCACCGAATGGATGGCAGAGGTGGCGATCCCCTGGCGCAGCCTGCGTTATTCCGCTTCCGCAGACCCCCAGGATTGGCGTGTGGTGGTGAGCCGGTTCCAGCCTAGCCCGTGGACGCTGTACACCTGGCCCGAGGTCCAGCCTGACGACCCCAATCTGCTGGTTGAGGGAGCCGATCTCCGCGTACGCCCGCCACCGCCGGCGGGCATTCCGGTCGAGGTGATCCCCACCCTCACCTCCTCGTACACCACGCCCGCCACAAGCGGCCACGGCCTTTTGGCCCTGGAGCCGGTGCCGGGCTGGACGGTCGATCCCGGGGTGTCCGGCCGGGTGGGAATCAGCTCAGGACTCACCCTCGATCTCGCGGTGAACCCCGATTTCTCCCAGGTCGAATCCGACGCCGACCAGGTCACCGCCAACCTGAAGGGGCCGCTGGAGCTCAAGGAAAAGCGTCCGTTCTTCCTGGAGAGCGCTGATCTGTTCGGCACGCCGCTCGGCCTTGTCTACTCGCGCTCCATCGTCGACCCGCTGGCCGGGACCAAGCTGTCCGGTCGCGTGGGGAAGCTCGGGCTCGGCCTGATCGCCGCCTTGGACGAGCGGCCCACGGCCTCGACGCTCACCGACGACTACGCCACCGGCAAGGCGCTCCCGGGTTGGGACGAGGCCACGGTTGATGGTCGCATGGCCGTCGACAGCCTGGCCAGGGGGCGCCTCGGCTTCGGCGAGGGCGGCAGCATCGGGGTGCTCGTGGCGGACAATAGCTCGTGGGGGCGGGTCGGACGCTTGGCAACCATGTCTTCGGCGTCGATGCGGTCGTGCCGATCGGTGAGGAGTGGGAGAGCGAGGCCCAGGTCGCGACGAGCGTCACCGAGCTCAGCGATGGGAGCGTGCTCATCGGCCCCGCGTGGGAGGTCGGCTTCGAGCGGTCGGGTGACGTCGTCTCCTTTGAAATCGAGCAGGGCGGCGTGAGTGAGGACTTCCGGGCCGAGACCGGCTTTGTCGAAGAGGTGGGGCGCATCGGGGCGGGCGGCATGGCAGCCTTCCACATCCGCGACCTCTCCTGGTCCCGCAGCGTCGATCCGAACGTGCACGCCGAGGCAGTCACCGATTTTTCGGGGCAGCTCACGGGCGTCGAGGCGGGCGCGGGTTGGGAGGCCTTCGTCGGGAAGGATGGGTACACGGAAGGGCGCGTCGACTACGTGCGGGAGCGGTTCTTGGGAGTCGATTTCGACCGCTGGAGCGTGCGGGGCTTCGCGGCCGCCTCGCCCACCCCGGCCACGAACATCTGGGTGGACTGGGACTTCGGCGCCACCCCAAACTACAACGCCGAGAGCGCCGCCGAGACCTACCTGGGTTTTGCTTGGCAGCCGAGCGCGGGGGCCACGGTCTCGCTGTTCGAACGTGCCACGGTCGACTACACCTTCGTCTACTACCGGTTCGGCCGTGACGCCTTCTCTGACGCCGAGCTCGAAGGCACCCTCAACCGGCTCAAGCTGACGGTGAACATCAGCCCGCCGGTCTCGATCCGGCTGATTGAAGAGTACAACGCCTTCGAGGACACGCTGGATTCTTCCCTGTTGTTGGGTTGGCAGAAGAACTACGCAACGGCGGTCTGGTTGGGCGGCCAGGAGTCACGAAGTGTCGTGACCGGTGAGGCGGAGCACGGGGTGTTCGGGAAGGTGAGCGTGCTGTTCCGGAACTGAGCGTAGGGCGGTTAGCTTCACTGCCATGAACGACATCCCGCACGACCTGCTCGGCGCGATCGACCGGCTCCGCAAGGAGCACAACGCCGTGATCCTGGCCCACTACTACCAGGACGACGACATCCAGGACGTGGCCGATTTCATCGGCGATTCGCTGCAGTTGGCCAAGGCGGCGCAGACGACCAACGCCGACGTCATCCTGTTCTGCGGCGTGCACTTCATGGCCGAAACGGCGAAGATCCTCAACCCCGAGCGGGTGGTCATCCTGCCCGATCTCACCGCTGGGTGCTCGCTTGCGGACGCGTGCCCCGCGCCGATGTTGCAGCGAATGAAGGACAAGCACCCTGGCGCCAAGGTCGTCTCCTACATCAACTGTTCGGCGGCCGTCAAAGCCATCTCCGACGTGATCTGCACCTCCAGCAACGCCGAGCGCGTCGTGCGCAGCATCCCGGCCAGCGACGAGATCATCTTTGCGCCTGACAAGAACCTCGGCGCCTACGTTTCCAAACAGACGGGTCGGGCCATGCACTTGTGGCCGGGAACGTGCATCGTCCACGAGACCTTCAGTGAGCGCAAGCTCATCGAACTCCAGTCGAAGCACCCCCGAGCGCACGTCATCGCCCACCCAGAATGTGAGGCGCACATCCTCGCCTATGCCCACTTCATCGGCAGCACCTCCGCGCTCTTGGAGTACGTTCGGAAAACCGACGCTCCCACCTTCATCGTCGCCACCGAGTCAGGCATCCTGCATCAGATGAAGAAGGTCGCCCCCACCAAAGAGCTGATTCCGCTCCCGGGCATGGACGAGAACTGCGCGTGCAACGAGTGCCCCCACATGCGAAAGAACACCCTGGAGAAGCTGTACCTCGCCCTGCGTGATCTGCAGCCTCGCATCGAAATGGACGAGGGTCTCCGGCAGCGCGCGTTGGTCCCGCTGCAACGCATGATGGCGCTCGGTTAGTTCCCGATGCCGTCGCGACGACGGCTCCCAAGTCCATGAAACGCCGTCCGGCTCTGCGGCTGCGGGGATGGGGAGAGGGGCGCCCAAGTCGCGTTATCTACGCGACTTGGGCCGCAGGCCGACGGCTTGCCGGCGGCCGGAGGGCACGCCCCGGTAGGTGAAGGGGCGAGTGCCCCTTCCCCCTGTTTCTGGTTAGTGGAGCGGCCATGCCGCCCTACCCGCATCTGTTGGCGCCCTTGCGTGTGGCACATCTGACCCTACCCAACCGCGTGCTCATGGGCTCGATGCACGTGGGCCTG
>CANLGL010000094.1 GCA_947490345.1 Deltaproteobacteria bacterium | reverse complement strand
GCGTTTCCACGCCCGCGGTCCACGTGAATGGGGCCGTCAGCGAGACCGGCCCCGCGAACGATGGCGTCTGGCGGATCCCCGAGTCGACGGGCCACGTCATCCCATCGTTGCGGCCTTCGAAGTGGCAGGCAGAGCAGGACAGGCCGGCTGCGGGCGTGACCACCGTGGGGTCGGTCGCCGCGTAGAAGAGGCCTCGTCCCTCGGCGATCGTCGGATCGAGGGTGGCCCCGGCGAGCTCGATTGCCGGCTCTGCGGTGACCATCGCCTTGGCGGCCTCGCCGCTCGCGATCTGCGCGTCGATGAGGCTCTGAATCGGGGCGAGCCCGATCTCCGCGACCGCGCGGTCGAGGAACAGGTGCACCCACGGGCTCCCGTCAGGTCCGAGCGCGATGCCTCGCGGCCCGGCGCCGGTGCCGACCAGGACCGTGGGGCTCATCGAGAAGCCGCCGGCGCCCTCACTCATATTGTGGGCGTGGGCGCCGAGGACGATGACGTTCTTGGAGGTCTCCATGGTGCCGAAGAGCAAGGCGCCATCGGACGAGTAGCTGGCGCTGGCCAGGTAGCTGCGCACCACCATCGGACTGTCGGGGTCGTCGGTCGCGGCGTACCCTTCAGCGTAGACGATCGGCCCGGCGGCGCCGAGCGGCGCTCCGTGCGCGTCGACATCCAAAAGCGCGATGCCGGGGTTGTTCGGGGAGAGCCCCAGGCCGAGCTTTTCGTAGCGCTCGGCGGGATCATGGCCTTCTTCGCCGTGATTGCCGCCGGGCACGCTGACGTCGTCGACCCATAGGCCGGGGATTGCGAGCTGGTCGCCGTCGGGGTTGAAGGCCGGGTCGCCGGTCAGTCGCCGTGCGTAGGGCTGGTCCATCTGCTTCCCGGCGCCCATGAGCGTCGGGAATTCGATCGACACGGGAGCCGCTTCGGGGTCGGTCGTATCGATGTAGGAGACGATTCCACCGACCGCGGCGCTCACGTACAAGCTCTCGCCGCTTGGGTGGAGGGCCAACCACGAGGGGCGTCCGGGAAGGGAGATCGCGCGCACGAAGGACAGGTCGGCGTCCAGCTCGTGCACTTCGTCCTGGGTCGAGAGCGCCACATAGACGTGCTCCCCATCGGCGCTTGCGACGATACCGAGGGGCTCGGCGCCGGTCTGGACGCGGTTGACGAGGCTGAGCCGCCCGTCGATGTCTTCGACCAGCGCGATGCTGCGCTCCGCGCGGAGCGTTACCAGCAGACGGCCGCCCGCGAGCGCGATGCGCGAAGGCTCGCCACCAAGATCAAGATTGTCAATCGTGCCGAATTCGAGGTCGTAACGGGAGACGGCGCCTTCGTCGGTGTGGGCGACGTACAGGGCGTCGTCGCCGGCGGCGGCCGTCTGGCTGCCGCCGCCGGAGGTCTCGGGCGGCGGCGTACAGGCGGCGAGGCTCAGGAGGGCGAGGGTGGGGCGGAGCACACTGTATTGTAGTCTGATTTCAGGGTACGGCGCCTCTTGACGACCTCTCGTTGGGTGAGCAGCCTCGGGCGCCATGGCCGTCGGCTCCCACCTTGTTTTCCGCGCCGAGAACCGCCAGGTGCTGGCCGCCACGGTGAGCGCCAACGTGCGTTTGCCGCGGCGCTCTGCCAGGTTGGCGAGCGGCATGGCTTGTACGCTTTCGGCCTCGGCGACACCCACGGCCATGCGGCGCTCACGACGCTTCCCCAGGCGGTCGGTCGTTTCGTGCACGACGCGAGGCTGGCGCTGGGCTCGGCGTTGGAGGCGCGAATCGGCGCGCCCTCCCTGTTTCCGATCGAGGACGGCCGCCACGCACAGCGCCTGATCGCCTACGTCCATGGGCAGGACGCCCATCACGGCGTGGGGCTGGATCCCTGGCGGGAAGGCACGTCGCTCCCCGACCTGCTCGGCCTCCGCGTGACCGCGCCCTGGCTGATCGACAGGGTCCGCGCCATCGCGCCGCGGTTGCGACGACCACAGCTATGGCAAGAGTGGGGTCGGGAGGAGATCGAGGCGATCGAACTTTCGCTCCTGGCCGAGGCGGCGGCGTCGGCGGTCGGGTCTATTGCCCTCACCGGGAACACCCCCGCGGTCGTTTCGGCACGGATCGCGGCGGTCGCGGCGGCGGGTTCCCTCGGTACGGCGGAGTTGGCGGTAGCACTCGGTTTGACGGCCCGCGCGGTTCAACGGCTGCGCTCACGCCCGGCGTCCCCCGTTCTGGTCCGTGCAATCCTCCTGCAGTGTGGCCTGCGCCTGCAATCCGTCGGGCCGGTGCTGCTCGGTGAGCCGCGGGTGGCGTACGGGGTAGAGGGTGCGACCGAAGTCGCAGTGTGAGCCGTCATCGGGGGACTTCGGTCGCAGTGGGGCCGACTTCGGTCGCAGAGGAGGTGAGTGTGGCGCGCCGGCGGAAGCTGTCGAAGCGCCGCCTTACCGATGAACGCCGTGAATATCTCGGCGACTGTCGTGCCGCTGTCGGCGTGTACGACCGAAGTCGGAGGGTGAGCCACCACCGCGCGACTTCAGTCGCAGTGGCGCCGACTTCGGTCGCGCTGCCGGCGATCGGCGCCCGCCCCGGCGCTGATCGCCCCGCCGCCCCTGGCCCCCCCACGACGATGCCAGTTGCGAGCCACTCCGGCCTGGAGTACAAACCCAGGGGAGTGCGGATGCCCCGGGTTCGTGTAATCGGTCGGTTCGCGCTGGTGCTGCTGCCGCTTTCCGGGTGCGAGACTACCCCAGAGTCCGGGGACGTCCGGTCCACGTGGTCGGGGGCTCTGAGCAGTGGCAGCCAACCACTCGCCGCCTCCGCCGACGGCCTGGTCCGGGTCGGGGTGCTCGCCGACGAGGGCCTCGTGGTGCGCGCCGAGGCGGACAGGGTCTCGATCCTGGCGCTCGGCGGCACCCCCAGCCGTGTTGCATCCCTCGGCGACAAGCTGCTGGTGACCCTGCGCTCCGAGCGCGCCATTGCCGTACTCGCCGAGGTGGACGGTGCGCTGGTCGAAGTCGATCGGGTCGCGACTGGCGCCGAACCGATGGGGGTGGTCGTCTCGCCGGACGGGTCGCGGGTGTACGTCGCGCTTTACGGACACGACGAGGTCCGGGTCTACGACGGCGAGCTGGCACTGCTCACGACGCTGGAGGTGTCTGGTCTTCCGAGCTGGCTGGCCCTGCACCCCAGTGGCCAGAGCCTCTACGTCGTCGCCGGTGTCGGCGGCGCGATCACCTGGTTCGATCTGCGCGAGGACGAGTCCGTCGGTGTTCCCATCGAGATTCCCGCGGTTGGGGGCGCCGGGCGGGATGGCGACCTCTTTTTCACTCGGCGCCTCACCGGCGACCCGGCGGTGCGGCCCGATGGTGCCCAGCTTGCCGTGCCGGGCCTCTGGGTCGACAACACCTCTGCCCCCAAGCACAGCGCCGAAGAGCAGGCGACGCGCGATCCCGCTGTCGCCTACGAGATGATCGGCCTCGGCCTCGCCCCCACCAATCCGGGGCTGGTTCTGGTGGAGCTGGACGCCGACTCCGGTGAGCCGCTCGGCGTCGAGCTCCGCTATGCGACTTCGGAGGCGTCACCGGCGGATCCTGAGCGTCCGCAGGTGGTGCGCGGATATCTCGCCGGGGTCGCCTATTCGCCCGATGGCGCCTATGTCGCAGCGCCAATGGAGAACTCGCGGTTGGTGGTGTTGATGGCGGCTCACCAATCCACGGCGAGTGAGACGCTCGGCGGCTTTCGCGAAGGCCCGCTGGCGACGGTGCTGACCGACGAGGGCCCCCGCGGCGTCAGTTGGAGCCAGGCCGACCTCACGGTGCTCAACGTCTTCTCGCTCACGATGGCGCAGTTGCCTGCCGGCGAGGCGATTGCTGGTATCGATGCCGAGCTCGACGCGGGAGGGCTCGCCCACACGCACCTGTCCGCGGAACCGGGAGCCGTGCTCTCGCCACCCGTCTTCGACGAGCAACTGACCCAGGGGCGGCTCCTCTTCTCGTCCGCGATCTTCACCGAGATGGCGACGCGGGACTCCGGCGTCTCCTGCACGACCTGTCATGTCGACAGCCGCATGGACGGCATCGCCTGGCCCGACTTCGACAAGATCCCCCGGCAGACGAAGACCCTGGCCGGGCCGATGTCACTCACCGCGCCGTTCACTTGGACCGAAGACGTCCTCACGGTTGCCGAGGAGTCGCGGATCACCAGCGAAAGCCGCCTCGGCGGCCGCGACGCCACGGATGCCCAGCATGACGCGGTCGCGGCCTGGATTGAGCATACCCCCGACGTCGACCATGCCACGCGCGGCGCCTCGACCGAGGCGGTCGCCCGCGGCAAGGCGCTCTTCGAGCGCGAGGACGTGGGCTGCGTTGGCTGCCACGGGGGAGTCCGCTACTCGGACCAGGCCCGCCACGACCTCTACGAGCTCGCTGGTGTCGATACCCCAGCGCTGGTCGGCATCGCCGTCACCGCGCCCTACCTCCATGACGGTCGCGCCCCGACGCTCCGCGCCGTCCTCGAGTCCAGCCGCGACGGCGCCATGGGCGACACCAGCAGCTTGTCGGAGGCCGAGTTGGACGATCTCGAGGCGTTCTTGCGGTCGTTGTAGGCGCCGCACCGACCCCTCACCCGGGCAGCAGCTCCCGATACTTCCCACGGAAATAGGTCAACGGCTCCGCGTCCCGCCATCCTGTCGCCAGGACGTGGCCGACGAACAGCGTATGGTCCCCGGCGTCGTGCGCGCTGTGGGACGCGCACTGGACCCACGCGAGTGCCCCGTCGATCCGTGGCGCCAGATCCCCGAGGATCCAGCGCACGTCTGCCTCCCCGTACCCGGCGAAGTGATTGGACAGCGCGGCCTGGTCGCCCGCGAGGATCGACGCGCTCCACGGGACACCGGCGGCGAGGACCGCGTGCATGTGCGCGGATTTCCCGATGCTCACGAGCACCAGCGGCGGGTCCAGCGACACCGACAAGAAGGCGCTCGCGGTCATGCCGTGACGGCTTCCAGCCACCTCGGCCGCGATCACCGTGACTCCACTGAGGAAGCGCCCCAGCGTTTGTTTGAACTCGACCGACGTGACTGACATCCGCGGAAGCTATCGTCGTCGGGCTATGGTGACCCCCATGCTCCTCTTCGTGGGTACGGCGGCGTTCGCGATCGAGGCCACGGTGGACGTCACCCTTCCGGCCGAGGCGCAGCAGCTCGGCCTCGACGAAGCGGTGTTGGAGGCCGAGTTGGCCGGAGCGATCGGAGAGCAACTCCACGTCGTCGATCTCGGCGCCTACCTGGACCAGATGGCGGATGCCAACGTGCTCAGCGCCAAGGGAATGGGCGTCGACTACGGGTCGGACATGCAGCGCTTTGCGTTCGGCGCCGCGTTCGGGACCGCGGTCAGCGGCGCGGGGGCCGCTCTCGACGGGGGCACGGCGGACGGGACGGGCCTGCCGGAGACGGGCTTTGCCCTCCAGATCGGCGGTATGGCGGGGTTGAACCTCGGAGCGTTCTCGGAAAAGGACAGCGCGCTTCGGCGGTTCAAGCTGTACGTCAACGGCATGAGCGCCGAGACCGATCGCGCGCCCTTCGCCGCCACCTTCCTCAATTACGGCGGGCACGTCCAGATCAAGGTGGTCAAGGGCGGCGACAAGACCGACGGCGTTCGCTGGGGCGGCCTCGACTTCACCGGCGGCTACGAATATTCGAGCTACACCCTAAGCCTCACCGAGTCGATGCCGGTCAGCCAGTCCGGCATGACCTGGAACGCGACCGGCACCTACGAGCTGTCGGCGGAGGCCCAGAGCGTTCCCGTCGAGCTGTCGACAAACCTGCACGTCTTCGTCGCGACGGTCTACTGCGGCGTCGGCTTCGACTACAACCTCTCCGGGGGCGCGAACACCTCGATCTCGGTGGGCGGGCCGATCACCATGGAGTTCGACGGGCAGACGGCGGATGTCGGGTCCGCAACGCTGACGCTGTCGGACTCGGGCGAGGTGTCACCGTGGACGCCCCGCGCGTTCGCCGGGGTGCAGGCGGATATCTTCATGGTGAAGCTCTACGGCCAGGTGAACGTCACGCTCGACGAGAGCGTGGGTGGGCACGTGGGTGTGCGGGTGGTTTTGTAGGCGCCGACGGCAGACCGCGGAGGACTCGGTCGGCAAGGGTCGCGCGCAGCAGCCCCGCCTACCAGCCCCCGGCCGGCCCGCCAAGGGGGTCAGGCTTGATAAACCGGGGTTGGGTGCTGTGCGGGCAGGTCACGCCGCCGAAGAACCGGATCATGGCTCCCTTGTAGCCCCGTCATCGCCGTCGAGTTCGCCGGCAAGCGCCTATTGCGGGCGCGCGACGGCAAGCCATTCACCCCCGCGCGCCGTCCCGGGCCCAGCAGAGCCCGTATCCACGGCCTTGACGCGGCAAGACCGACGTTCACTGCTGGTTGTCGCGTTCGGCATACCCTTTCCTCGGTCCCCACTCCGTCGCGTCACAGTTTGTCGTGGCAGTTCTTGACGCCATGGCGCGCTCGCCGGTATTCTGGGGTCCGCATCGGCATCTCGGCCACAGTTTTGGAGTATGTATGGGCGTTTTCGTCGCCCTGTGCTACATTTTTCTCGCGACGCTGTCCGCAGGCGCCGCCCCGCCGAACGACTACTCCAGCGCGCTGCAATCGGGGGGCTGGACGCACGTCGTGCCTCTGGCGGTGCCGCCCGCCCCGGCCGGTCTGGTGCCCGACGTACAGCTGGTGTACGACTTCCGCGGTCCGGACGGGATACTGGGGCCGGGCTGGAGCATCACTGGGCTCTCGCGGATCGAGCGGCACGGGCCGATGGGCTCCGGCGCCCCGCAGTCGTGGACCGACGGAGACGCCTACGTGCTCGATGGGCAGGTGCTCCATGAAGACGGCGCGTACTTCCATAGCGAGCAGGACGACGAGCGCTACCTCGCATATGCCGAGATTCCGAACACCTGGACCGGCACCCGCGACGGGTGGACCTGGACCTGGGGCAGCTTCGACGGGGAGGAGACCGACGCGTGCGCGCTGGAGTACATCAGCGAGCGCTGGGATGTGCCGTGCGACACGGCGACCAGCGCACCGGCCTTCGGCGAGACTACGGCCTGGTTGCTGAGTTCCGTCGAAGACCCGTGGGGCAACGTCATCCGCTACACCTACGACTCCTTCGCTGCCCTGGACCTGGATCCGGGTCAGTTGGAGGGCGACTACGCCTACCGCCACGCCCCGCTCACCATCGCGTACGCCGACGGGTACCACCAGCTATCCTTCAACTACGCCTCCCGGGTCGATGCCCCGGTCACCGCCGACGGCGGTCGTCTTCGCGTGCTTCCGGGCCGGCTCGAATCGATCGGGGTCACGAGCGGGAGCACCGCCGGGGCCCGGTACGAGTTCGACTACGCGGACGAGGGCAACGGGGACTGCACCGAGGCGCAGGAGCAGACCGTTTGGAGCGGCGGATCCAGCGCGGGCACCGGCGAGTCGCTCCTCGATCGGGTCCTCCGCGTACCGGACGGCGCGACGCGGTCTTCGGGCGGCAAGTCCCTGCGGTGCATGACGCACGCGCAGGAGACCGACTCGTGGCCCAGCGGCGACCAGATCGCGATGGAGTTCCCCACCGGCGACGCCGGCTATCGGACGCTCTCGTCGCCGACGGCCTCCAGCGCGTGGGGTCCCTCCCGCACCTTCACCGAGCCGGCGTTCTACGCCCATCAGATCGTGAACTTCGATGGTGGTCCCGAGGCCGAGCTCTTGGAATTGCAGTTTCCACTTTGCGATCTGAGAGCGAGCACCGTCCGCGACTCGTCACTGCAGGATCCCATGGGCCCGCGGCAGGGTCCCACCAGCTACTCACTCCATGGCTGCAGCGCGCAGGACGTTGCCGGGAACCTCTGGCGTGTGGATGCGACCGACGGGCGGTTCGAGCCAGTGGACAGCCCCGTCCTGGCTGCGACATTCGCGGAGTTCGCGGCCATCGACACCAGCCAGCAGACCGCGATGCTCTTCGTGGACATCGATCGGGACGGCGTCACCGATGCCATCACGGCCCATGACGGCAGCAATGCGGCGCTCCACCGCCTGGACAGGGACGGTACTGTGCGCTCCTCGGCAGCCGACCTCGCGCTTGATGGGTACGGAATGGACGAAGCCGAGCTGCTGGCGATTGCCGTGCTCGCGGACGTCGATGGCGACGGCCTGATCGACCTGTTGTGGCAGGACGCCGCCGCCACGTTCACCTGGGTCCACAACAGCGGTCAGAGCCCCTACTGGGACGTAGCTGACGCGCAGACCCTGGCGCTCCCGTTCGATGTGCCTTGGGACTGGACCACGCCGCCAGACCTCACGTTCCGGGGCGCTGGCGTGTGGGCAGACGTCAATGGGGACGCCATTGCCGACATCACCGTGGCGACCGATGGCATCCCGGAGCCGGGCGCCCCGGATGACACGCCCGGGGACGAGCCCATCCAGCCTGACACCGCTCTCGGGTACGTCGTCTATCTGGGTTTGGGCGACGGCTCCTTCGTCGAGCAAGGCGACCCTGGGCGCCCCGCGCTGGACGCAGGTCGGTGGATCCCCTGGGGGGGCGCGCTCGACGTTGAGACGGCCAGCCCGCTGTGGGTGTGGTCGCACGCCATCACTTGGACGTACACCGACGCAGACCACGACGGGGAGGTCGATGTTGTCGAAGGCGATGTGCTGCCCTACCCATACCTGTCGACGCTCGATGCGACCTACGCCAACTCGCTGGTGGCCTGCGACGCCGAGCCCGAGGCGGGGTACGACCAGCTCTTGGCGGATTGGGACGGCGACGGCTTCGTCGACGTCCTCTACATCCAGAACGCGCCCTTCTGCGCGGACTACGACGAAGACCCCGACCGCTACGTCGTCTCGACGGGCGGCACGGGTATCGCGACCTTGTACCCTGGCTCTCGTACTGTCCCGGAAGAGCGGGTCACGACGATTCAGACCGCCTGGGGCGGCGACGTCGCGTTGACCTACGGGCTCTCGTCGGACGAGGGTGCCAACACGACGTTGCCCTGGGCGGTGGACGTGATCCAGTCCGTAGCCGACGAGAATGGGACGTCCGAGTTCACGTTCGACGGCGGCGTGTGGTGGCCGGAGCGGGGTCGCTTCATGGGCTTCCGAGACGCGCTTGTAGCCCGGGAGGACGGGGGCACCTCGCATCTGCGATACGGCACGGCGCCCTGGACCGGCGGCCGCGAGGTGTACCGCTCCGACCGGCGCACGGACGGCACCATCGAGTTCTTTGGCTACAACTCCGTCCGGGACGAGTCGACCGGCGGCACCACGCTCGATCTCGACGCGCCGTTCTTCAACCCCCGCCGCGCCCGTTGCGAAGCCTGGATCGGGCCAGGGGCCGACGGCGAGCAGTCCGTTGACGAAGGCACGCTCATCGACCAGTGTGAGTGCGCATTCCCCGTGCCCACCCAGGACCCCCCACCGAACGAGCCGCCCCCGGACCCGCCGCCCCCCGGCCAGCCCCCACCCCCGCCGCCGCAGGGACCGCCGCTTCCGCCCCCCGGGCCCGGTGCGCCTCCCGAGTGCGAACACGTCGCGCCGAGCCTCGTCTTCGAGATCTACGGTTGGGCGTCGCCCTACTACACCTACGGCGAGTCGACGGATGAGTCTTACCTGGGCGTCTGGAACCTGGGCGGGTCGACGACGTACACAGCGACTGGTGGGGAGAGCGTCGATCCCTCGGCCTGGCACCCCGACATCCCAACGACTGAGCGCGTCTACGCGGAGACCAGCACGCCCCTGCCCGCGGACTTGAGCGAGCCGGGAGCCACCCCACCCGACCGCGAGGGGTCATCGGTCACCGACTTCGTGATGACGGCGCAGGCGTGGCGCTTCGACGCCACGACCCATCGCCTGACCCAGCACAAGGATATCGGCGACACCTCCCTCCTCGATGACGAACGCACGGACGAGTACAGCTGGCTCGCGTGGAACGCCACCGCCAAGGGCGCACGCCTCGACGTCAAGACCACCTGGGCGGCCAGCGCTGCCGCTGACCGGCTCGAGGAGGAGTACACCTACGGTGCCGCGTTCCCCGAGGTGACCCACATCGAGCAAACGAGGGCGGGCGTCGACTGGGCCACGCCCCAGACCCGTAGCTGGGACAGGACCTGGGACGACGGTGAGGTCACGGGTGAGACCGACGCCGATGGGAACGGGGTGACCTACACGCGCAACGCCTGCGGCCAGGTGACGAGCCGAGACACCTCGAGCCGCCCCGCCGAGTCCTTCAGCTACGATGCCGCCTGCCACAAGATCGGCTGGGCCTTCCTGAGCGGTGGGGCCACCTGGACGCTCGACGGCTACGGTCGGGTCGACAGCTACGCGCTTGACCCGGGCGGACCGGGCACGACCGTGGTGGAGACCCACACCCGCACCGGCAACTCCTCGATGATCGAGACAGGCAACGGCACCGATGGGGTCGTCAGCCTCTCGATCACCACGCTCGACGAGTGGGGTCGCGAGACCGAGGCCACGACTTGTGAGCGCGACGGCGGGTCGGCTCCTGCATGCGTGGAGGGCACGGCCTCCCGGCGTACGCGGGGCTGGGCGGCCGACGGCTCGTCGCGCTTCGTCACCGGCGGCTACGACCCCGACGTCTCGGCTCCCGAAACGCTCACGGCGACCTGGACCTACCGTGACGAGTTCGACCGAGCGGAGGTGACCTGGACCCCCGCACCAGTGACGACCCAGGAATACGTGCGGACCGACGCCGTCTGGATCCCCGGTGAGAGCACCGTCAGCGACCCCTCGGGCGTCACCTGCGTCACCACGTTCGACAGCCTCGAAACCGAGCGCGCCTGTGCAGGTGCGTCTCGCGGCAGCGAGCATCGGGACTCGTGGGGCCGCACGGCGCGCGAGATCGCGCCCAATGGTGTCGCGACCGAGTATACATACGATGCGTTCGGCCGGATCGCGTCCCGTAGCGTCGACAGCTTGGTGTCGTTCGAGGACGGCGCAACGACACCTACGTTGCTCTACGGATGGTCGGATGCAGGACGTCTGGAGTCCCTGGAGGACAGCGCGGGGGTCGTGACCACCTACGGCTACGACGGCGTCGGCCGGCGTACGTCGGTGGCGGTGACGGGCTCGACCGTCGGTACCGTCACCACCTCATCCTCCTGGTACGCCGACCTGCCGGTCAGCGGCACGGTTGTGACCGTGGGCCACCACGAGGACATCGACGGGAACGCACGATGGTCGCTCGCGGATGCCCTGGGCCGCACCTTCTCGATCACCCAGCCCGACGGCTCCACCGCATGGTCCCGCACTGACAGTCGTGGCCTTCCGGCGGAGTCCATGGACATCGACGGGGTCGGCACGGCCTTCGCTTACGACGCCCTCGGTCGGCTGATCGAGGAGACCCGCGACGGCCTCGCCACCTCACCGAGCTTCATCTACGACGCGGCGGGCCGGTCGACGACCGTTGTGGACCGCGACGGGGTGACCACCGACACCGTCTATACCCGCTCGGGGCAGGTGTCGGCTGTGTACCGGGAACGCGCTTCCGCATCGGATTGGACGCTCGGGAGCTACGCCTACGACGACGACGGGCTCTTGGCTGAAGCTACGGAAATGGGGATCACCACGCGCCTGGCCTACGACCGCCTGCGTCGCGTCGAGGGCGTCTGCGAGGCGCCGACAGGCGCGAGCTGCGCGCGGGCAACGACGCTGACTTACGACGACCTGGATCGCGTCACCACCACCCGCATCGCCACCCCTTCGGCCTGGGTCGAGTTCGTCACCGAGTACGACGACCTCGGGAATGTGATCCACGAGGGCTTCCCAGACGGCACGGATGCCTATGCGACCTACTACCGGAGCGGTCGCCTCGCGACGAGAACCGACGAGAGCGGTCAGGTGGCGGGGTGGGCCTACGACGATCTCGGCCGCGTGCTGGAAGAGGACCTACCGCGGCAGGGGGCCCGTTTCTGGACGTACACCAACGGCGTGTCGACGGGCACGAGCGGGGTCTACGCCAACGAAGTGGAGCGCTACGAGCCGGATAGCGGCTTGTTCACCACCACCTACGACTTCTCCGGTCGCCCGATCGAAGCCGTCGATCCTTACGGCGACCAGACCAGCTGGGAGTATGCCGGGAGCCAACTGCTGCACGTCCAGTACACATCCGCAACCGCCGGGACCCTGGCACACGAGACCTACGGCTACGATGCAGCTGGACGGCGGAACCTTCGCTGGGGCCCCGTCGACGATACAGCCTACACGGCGATGGGCGCCGGTACCCCCGACCCCACGAGCGGCGACTACGCTTTCGGGTACGCCTACAGCGACGCAGGGCGCTTGCTCGGCCGGGAGGGCCCCAACGACCTCACGACCTGGGAATGGGAAGACGGCGTCCAGATTGCCGAGGAGGTGAGCGGCGTGTCGGCGACCGAGTATGGATACGCCGGCGGCTACCCTCGGCTGGAGTCCAGCGCGATCGGCTCTGGGAGCACCTGGCGGACGACCGACTACGCCTACGACAGCTTGGGGCGCCTCGAAGAGGCGGCGACAACCGACGGGGGCGAGACGATCACGCTGGCGTGGGCCGATCGCAATGTCTATGGCCGGGCCCTGTCGCAGGAGCGCAGAATCGACAGCATGACGGAAACTGCGCTTTCACTGAGCACGGACGCTCGGGGCCGAATCTCGTCGATGGAGCTCACGACGCCCACCCGGACCGGCCATGCGGCGTGGAGTTGGACCAACGATGGTCGGATTCAGACCGTGCAAACGCGCTGGAACGGCGGCCCGAACCGGAGTTTGAACTACATCTACGGCGGTGGCGAGGGTGCCCTGTCGCAAATCGAGAACCTCGCAACCGGCAGTTCGCTCGCGACGTTCTCGTCGCGAGACACTCTCGGGCGCGCTACGGCCATCGACCTCGCAGGAGGCACGGCTGTCGACACGACCTACGATCTCCTCGGCCGGGTCGATGAGCGGCAGGTGACCACGCCGTCGAGCGACTGGCGCCGGAAGACCTACGCCTACGACTACCGCGGGCGGGTCGAAGGGGTGCTCCACGAGAGCCCGAGCACCTACGCCACGGACAACTTCACCTACGACGAGCCCGGCTGGCTCACCTCGGAAGTGCACGGCTCGTCGTCGGGGACACGCACCATCAACTACACCTACGACGACGCCGGCAACCGACTCTCACGCGAGGAGCTTCTGGGTACCAGCGTGGTCTCGACGCGCAACTACGCCTATGCGTACGGCAATGTGCTCACGACGGTGGACGGCGCCGGCGTGAGCTGGAACGCCTGTGGCGAGACGACCACCGACCACCGCGGCGCGGACGTCGATCGCGCCGGCGACGGCGCGGAGATCGGGCTGACGGACACGCTCGGCTCCCCGTTGTACGGGTTCACCCGCGCGCCGGGTGGCGAGGCGGTGGAGGTCGAGAATCTTGACGTGGGCGGGTTGCGCAGCTTCCTCTGGGGCCCCGGAGGCGCCGATGTCCCGCTGTCCACACTCGACGAATACGGCGACGACCAGGCCTACATAGCCGCCGAGGGCCTCGTGCTCGGCCGCCTCGACGCCGGCACGTTCGTCCCGATGGCGCAGGACGCACAGGGCACCGTGATGCTCGACGGAGTGGACTTCCTGGACGCACCGCTCGCGTTCGGCGAGGAGTCGGCGCCTGCGAGCGGCAGTCCGGAGCGCCGCGTGTGGGCGCTGTTGGAAAACCTCCCGGGTACCCCGTACAAGCTGCCACGTCGGCGCCTGTATGACGAAGAGACCGGCCGGTTTGCGAGCCAGGACCCGATCGGCCTCCAGGGCGGCGATCACCGGTTTGCGTATGTGAGCAACAACCCGCTGGGCGGCGTGGACCCGAGCGGGCTGGTGGCGACGGCCATGTGGACGCCGCCCGCCGAGGACGGAAAGCCCCAGGTCGGACCCAAGAGCCTCGGCGACGCGCTTCGAGAGGCGGCGGGGCCCCTTCGGGGCAAGAGAGATGAGGACCCCCCGCCCTCGGGGGACGACGACAAAGCGGAGACCGACGAGGACCCCGACGCGGCGGCCGAAGAGGAACTGGAGCCGGATTGGACGGACTCACTGGACTTTGAGGGGGCGGTCCTCTTTCTCGAGTGTTTCGGCGGCGGTGAGTGCCCCGGAGAGCCCAGCGAGGAGGGTGAGTCCCCGGCCCCGGAGGGCGACCCCCAGGACGAGCCGGAGGCTGGGGAGAAGCGGAACCCGCTTGCCGGTCTTGTGCTCGACGAAGATGAGGACTTTGATTTCGCCCATCAGCTGTCGCTCATGGAAAACCCGAAAATGAACCCGTTCACCGGGAAGCCCGAGGTGGATCCGAAGGCTTTCGCTGTGGGCGAGGAAAAGGGATTCACAAACGGATTGAAATCGGGCCTGCTCGGCACCGTGATCCTCGTCGGCCAGGCGATGTGGTACGCGTCCTCGGACCCCCCATACGAATACCCGGACTCGATCATCGAGTTCGACCCGCCCGTCGGACCCGACGAACGCGCCGGGCATGACGCAAGAGTGGGCGAAGGCTTCGTGGTCGGGGCTGCCCTTGAAGCGGTAGTGACGCTGCCGATCGGGGTCGTCGACGACCTGGTCCGTGGCGTGACGTTCGCGCCGGGCGTCGTGGAGACCCTCGGAGGGGCAGCCGATCTCCCCAACCTGCCTAGAGTTGGGAGCGAACTGAAAAAGGATTTCGTCAAGCCGGTGCGTGATGCGGCGGGGCGCATCGTGAAGGAGTTCCCGGGCACGCCCGTCGCGCACGGTTTCCCGGATGTCGTCGACAACTTCGCCAGTTCGGGGACGAGCTTCTCATTGAGGGATGGAGTCACGCTCTACCAAGTGGACGGCTCTATGAACGGCGTGGCGGGCCGCTTCGAGTGGATCGTCGACGAAGGAGCGGTCACCCACCGGATGTTTGTCGGAGGCGGCGCGGTCAACGGCGTGCCGATTGTTCCATGAGCGCATTCTTGCCGACGATGAAGGCCGCAGGGCTTGATGTCAACTGGCTCACCTTACTGGTGGGTATGGACGGGCCGGGCAAACACCCCCCATTGCTGTCGCTCGACGATATCGCGGCGTATGCAACCGAGGAGATCGAGCGTTCGGCGGATTCGGCGGCCGCAGCAGGGGTTCTGGCTTCCCTGGACAGCGGGGCGGATGAAGTCCGCGCCACAATGCGCAGGTTCGCTGAGACTCAGCACGCGAACGCGGAGCGGGAGGTGCGCAAGTGGACAGTGATCCTACTTAAACACGCGATCAGGCACCTTCCGTCCGATCCGATCTACGGACTTCTCGCGCTGACGGAGTTCTGGGAGCAGTTCGACTATCCAGCCGATAGCCCGCATTTCGTTCAGGGGCGTGGCGACTCGACCTTGCCTGGCGACTACTTCACCGATGAGAACTTCCGATCCGTGGTGCAGAGGCATCGTGAGTGGATCGCATCTGAGGTGGCAGCACTTCGACTCGGGTCCGGCTGACGATGCCGGCAACCGACTCTTACGGGAAGAGCCTCTGGGTACCAGCGTGGTCTCGACGCGCAACTACAGGTCCGTCCGAGTCGCCGCTGCTTCCCATCCCGGGGGGCATGCCCGCTCGGGGCCTGCCACCGGCTACAATGCCGCCGTGACGTACACTTTCGGCCGCGACACCCCTTCGCACCCGACCCATCCCCGGTTTATCACCCCTGACCCCTCAGGCGGGCCGAACGGATCATGGTGATCCGAAAGCAAGGTTCGACGCCCATCGGAGGGCCCTGAACATGGGGGCGTGACGGCAGGCAAACGGATCATGGCTGCGCTATCCGTCTCCACTCCCGGAACTCGCTGAGGCGCAGCCCAAACCGCGCGATGCTCCCCTCATGGAGCAGATGGAGCTCGTTGATCGCCATCGCGATGACGGTGTCGAGGTTGGCCGCGTCGACCACAGTCGCGGCGCGTCCTCGCAGACGTGCGGGGTCGATGGGGTCGCCGTCCTTCACCGTGTCGCGCACGATTTCAGCCAACTCCGCGCGATAGCGGAGGCGAAGGGGATCCGGCGCTGGGAGTGCGTCGCGAATCGTGGTGAATCGCTCGCACGAGCGCTCGTACG
>CANLGL010000093.1 GCA_947490345.1 Deltaproteobacteria bacterium | reverse complement strand
TGACCGAGTTGGCAGCGATCGAACGGGATCGCGCGCCGCTCTTGAACCGCTTGGAGCTGGCGCAGATGGACGAGCGCAGTCAAGGCGCGCGCTCGTCGCGGCTCGCCGCCGTGGACGCTCGGCTGGCGTCGATGCGCGCGGCCGTCGACACGGTGGACCGCGACCAGCAGCGCGCGATCATCGCCGAGCTGATCGAGCGCGTCACCGTGGACGCCGAGACGCGCCAGGTGGAGATCCGCGTGCTCGTCGGGGACGCCCCGGCGGCGGACGACGACGCCGCGCCGGGCGCGGCTGGCGGCGGACCGGGGCCGGCGCCGCACAGCTCGAAGGGCGGGCGGCGGCCGGCTCGGCCGGAATCAGAAAGTTACGGGAACAGACTCTCTGGTGCTCGACACCCCGCCCGCCGACCCGAGGTACACGTACGCCCGGCCCTGGCCCGGGCCATACCCGTACGCACCCACGATCACGTCGCCGTAGCCGTCGCCGTTGACGTCCCCGGCGCCCGACACCGAGTGTCCATAGTAGTCGGCCGTTCCCGTCAGGGTCGTGGCCGCGCTCGTCGACACGCCGCTTGCGGATCCTGCGTACACGTGCGCCAGCCCCGCGCCGGAGCTGTACCCGTAGTCTCCCACGATCACGTCGTCGTAGCCGTCGCCGTTGGTGTCCCCCGCGCCCGAGACCGAGACGCCGAAACGGTCCTCGCTGGCCGCCCCCGTCAGGGTGGTGGTTGCGGTGCTCGACACCCCGGCGGGGGAGCCGGCGTAGACGTACGCGCGGCCCATGCGCGAGCCGTAGCTGTAGGCCCCGACGATCACGTCGTCGTAGCCGTCGCCGTTGACGTCTCCGGCCCCCGAGACCGAGGCTCCGAAGGCGCTGGATCTGGCCTCCCCGGTGAGCGTCGTGGTCGCGGTGCTCGACACCCCCCCCGCCGACCCGTCGAACACATACGCCCGGCCGGTGTTCCCCTCGTACCCGAACGCGCCGACGATCACGTCGCCGTACCCGTCACCGTTTACATCGCCGGCGCCGGAGACCGAGTACCCGGTCGACTGCCCGTCGGCGGCCCCTTGCACGATGGTACCGGCGGTGCCGAAGACGGGATCGATCTCGATCGGGTACCGCGCGCCGGCATCGTGGATGGTGACGCGGAAGCCGCCGTCGGTCACGACGAAGCGGGCGTCGAGCGGTGCGCCCCCCGCGTCCCACGCCCGCAGGCCCGAGACCACCCACGCCTCGCCGCCGGCCCCGTGCAGCAGGAGGTCCGAGTCTGCCAGCGCACCGGACGCGCCGTCCACCTCCACGTCGATCACCAGCCGGTCCGCGCCCGCGGGGGAGCGGCCACCGTCCAGCCCTGTTCGAAGCCTTCGGGTCCGGCGGCCCACCACTCCGTGAGGCCGGCTTCGGCGTATGCGAGGCGGGCGATGCAGCGTCCCGACGGGTCCTGCCGCTCCGGCACACAGCGACCAGGCCCTGGTGTCGCGACGGAGACCGCGTCGAGGGCTCCAGCCCGGCCCCAGTGGGTGGTGCGCACCGCGATGTCGTCGTCGCCCCGCGTGAGCACCGCGCCCCCCGCGTCGAAGCGCCCCGTGATTCCCGTCTCCGGCGAGGCCGAGACGAAAGCCTCGCCGTCGGCTTCGAAGGCGTGCGCGGCATCGCGGATGCGTGCGGACACCTCCGCCATCCATGGGTCGCCGGCCGTTGGGGTGGCGACCGGCCCGACGCCGCCCGGCGGGGCATCCGGCGCAAGGGCGCAGCCGGGGAGCAGCGCCACCGTCAGGGCGAAGGCGGCAAAACGTCGGGGGAGTTGCATGAGGACTCCGAACGGGGTCCTATACGCTGCGCGCGTTCGGTGTGTGACGCTCCCGTTGGCGCGTGATGGTGGGCGGTAGCGCCCGGTAGCCACCGCGGTGTCTCCAGTGTGGAGTCGCCGTCATGCTCGTCCTGTTGACCGTCGCCTTGGCCCACGAGAGCGCTGACGCGCCGCCCCCGAAGGAGCCCCCGGCCCGCCCCGAGTGGCATTTCGAAGCCAGCTCGCAGTTGATGCCCGAGACGGTCACCCTCGATCTGCGCGTGCGGGCCGACGGAAAGCGCGATGGTTACGTGCTCGCGGCGATGCGCGTCGATCCGTCGGGGCAGTGGCTGGGCCGCGCCGGCGTGGGCTTCGATCTGTTCGGTGGGGGGCGCACGGTCGACCTGAAGCTGGGCGTTTTCTTGGGCGGGGTCGGGGATCTCACCGACCGTTCGATGATCGGCCGGCCAACCTTGGGCGGCGAGGTGCTCTTCGGGCTGCGCTTCGGTCGCGTCTATGGGCATATTCGCCACCTGGACGGTTTTGTCGGGCCGTGGGAGGACCGCCTCACCGAAGACGAGCTGCGCGTGGGTTTCCAGATCGCTGAGCACGTGGGCGTGCACGGGCAGGTCGTCGCGGTGAATCCGGGCACGCAGCGCTGGAGCGGCGGCGCGGGGGTGGGGGTGGAGGTCGCGTTCTGAGGGGGGGCGGCGGCCGACGGACCTCCGTCACCCCCGACGGACCTCCGTCACCCAGCGAACCGCTTTCCCTGGAATAGCCGGCGTTGGCACGTCGGCACACTCCTTGCGTGGCGAGCGGCATGCTCGCTACCCACATCATCCTCGCCGCGGCCGATCGCACGCCACTCGCGCCCACCCGCGAGCGCCTCCGGGGGATCGTGCGCGTGTTGATGCGCGTGTGTGAGCAGGAGCCCCTCCTGGCCTTCCACGTGTCGGACTCGCACATCCACCTCCTGGTTGCGATCAGCCGAGCGGCGGCTGGACGGCTGGCGCAGCGACTCGCGCTCGCGCTTGCACCGGTGGTCGGTACGGCGCTCGACTCGGCCCGATTCGCCGGAGTCCGCGATCAGGCCCACCTCTCGAACACCTTCGAATACATTCTTCGTAACGATGAGAAGCACCGGATCACTCCGGACGCATGGCGGGAGAACAGCGCCCTGCCCGACCTTCTGGGCCTTCGCGTGCTCAAGAGCACCCTTTGCACAAACGTGCGGCGGTCGCTACCAAGAATCGACGGCACCCGCCTGTTGGCCATGGCCGACTGGCCGGCGTTGACGCCCACCCTTCGGCTCGAGGGCGCGGCCGCAGCGGCCAGCGCGGCGCTCGCGCTCCCCGACCTCCGCGGGCGGCGCGCCCCCCAGGTGGAAGGATGTCGGGCGGTCGCCAACCTCGTGCCCACCGCCGACAGCCGATCGCTCCAGCTCGAGCTCGGTCGCGCACGATCGACGGTGGCCGTGCTCCGCCAACAGCCGACTCCACCGTCGCTTCTGCGGGCGCTGGGCTTGCAACTGAGCCTACACGACGCGCGGCCGCAGCCGGCGGATGCTTCATTCCCGACCATCGGCGCCGTGCAGACTTGGGCCGAGCTGCCCCGATTCAGCCGTTGACTGCGCGCATGCCGCCGCCGCGCTCACAGCGGCCGGCAACTCACGAGGTGACCCGCCACCTCGGCAGTTACCGGCGCCGCCGCGCTCACCGCGGCCGGCAGCTCACAAGGTGAGCCGCCATCTCGGCAGTTACCGGCGCCGCCGCGCTCACCGCGGCCGGCAACTCACGAGGAGAGCCGCCACCTCGGCAGTTACCGGCGTTGCCGCGCTCGCGGAGGGCGCCGCCGCGCTCACCGCGGCCGGCAGCTCACGAGGTGAGCCGCCATCTCGGCAGTTACCGGCGCCGCCGCGCTCACGGAGGGCGCCGTCGGGCTCACGGCGGCCGGCAACTCACGAGGAGAGCCGCCACCTCGGCAGTTGCCGGCGCCGCCGCGGTCACGGTGGCCGGAAACTCACGAGGTGAGGCGCCACCTCGGCAGTTGCCGGCGCCCCCCCCTCACCGCGGCCGCGCGCAGTGAGGGCGTCGACCTCCTGCCATGATACCCGGCGCCCCTCTCCGAGACGCCCATGCCTCACGAAACGGTCATCATCGTCGGCTCCGGCCCCGCCGGGCTCACCGCCGCGCTCTACGCCTCCCGCGCCAACCTGAAGCCGCTGGTCTTTGACGGGCTTCGGCCGGGCGGCCAGCTCACGATCACCACCGAGGTCGAGAACTACCCGGGTTTCCCGGACGGGGTGCAGGGCCCCGAGCTGATGGACCGGATGCGCGCCCAGGTCGAGAAGTTCGGCACTCGCTTCGTGTTCGACGAGGTGGCCACCTGCGAGCTGGGCCAGCGCCCCTTCACGCTGAATACGGCCAACGGCGAGGTCTACACCTGCGACGTGCTCATCATCGCCACCGGGGCCGACGCCAAGTACCTGGGGCTCCCCAACGAAGAGCGGCTGCAGAAGCTCGGGGGCGGGGTCAGCGCCTGCGCCACGTGCGACGGGTTCTTCTACAAGGGCCTGGAGGTCGCTGTCGTAGGGGGAGGGGACACCGCGGTCGAGGAGGCCACCTTCCTTACCCGGTTCGCCACCAAGGTGTACATCGTGCACCGTCGCGACACGCTTCGCGCCAGCAAGGCCATGCAGGCCAAGGCCCACGCCAACCCGAAGATCGAGTTCATCTGGAACACCGAGGTCATCGACGTCCTGGGTGAGAGCAAGATCCGGGGCCTCCAGCTCCGCAACACCGTCACCGGCGACGTCTCCGAGATGGCGCTGGGCGGCATGTTCCTGGGCATCGGGCACACCCCGAACACCGCGCCCTTCACCCCGTGGATCACCCACGATGAGCTCGGCTACCTCGTCACCACGCCGGGGCGCACCGCGACGAACATCGCGGGTGTCTTCGCCTGCGGTGACGCCGCCGACCACTACTACCGGCAGGCGGTCACCGCCGCGGGCACCGGCTGCGCCGCCGCGATGGAGGCGGAGCGCTGGTTGGAGGAGCTTGCGTCGGGTGGGGGCCACTGATGCTCGCCCTGGTCCTGACGGCCGCCGCTGCGGAGCCGTCGTTGCCGTTTGTCCGGTACGAACTGCCCAATGGGCTGCAGGTGATCCTCATGGAAGATCACCACCTGCCGCAGGTCGTGGTCGACACCTGGTACCGAGTGGGCAGCAAGGACGAAGCGCCCGGACGCAGCGGTTTTGCCCACCTCTTCGAGCACCTGATGTTCATGGGCACCGATCGGCTTCCGGGCTCGGGGTTCGACCGGGTGATGGAGGCCCACGGCGGCTTCAACAACGCGTGGACGATGGAAGACGCGACCAACTACTACGATGTGGGCCCGCCCAACCTGCTCGAGACCTTCTTGTGGATGGAGGCCGACCGCATGCAGGCGCTCGGTCAGGCGATGACCCAGGACAAACTCGATCTCCAGCGCGACGTCGTGCGCAACGAACGGCGCCAGAGCAACGAAGACCGCCCCTACGGCATGGTCGAGATCGAGCTGTGCACGGCGCTGTTCCCCGATGGACACCCCTACGCCCACAGCGTCATCGGCAGCCACGAAGACCTTCAGGCGGCGTCCGTGGACGACGTGAAGGGCTTCTTCGCCAACTGGTACGTGCCCAACAACGCGTCGCTCGTCGTCGCCGGCGACTTCAATCCGGACGAAGCGAAGCGGTGGGTCGAGGCGTACTTTGGGGGCCTGCCCCGTCGGGAGCTGCCGGCGCGACTTGAGCCGGCACCGGTGCTCGCGGCTCAAAAAGCCAGCGTCACCCTCACCGACCAGGTCGACGCGCCGCAGCTCAATCTGTTCTGGCACAGCCCCGCCAAATACCAGGCTGGCGACGCCGAGATGCAGCTGGTGGCCGACTTGCTCGGCTCGGGTGAGAACGCCCGGCTGTACCGCCGCCTCGTCGATGCTGGCCTCGCACAAGAGGTCGACGTCTTCCAGTACGGCCTCCATCACGGCGGAATCTTCGGGGTCACCGTCATCCCGATGGAGGGGGTCACCCTCGCTCAGCTCGATGTCATCGTGCTCGAAGAGCTCGCACGGCTCGCGAACGCGCCGCCCACCGCGGCGGAGATGGAGGGCTTGCGCAACCAGCACGCCATCGCGACGTTTCGGGACCTGGAGCCGCTCCAGAACCGGGCGGAGGCGCTCAATCGATACTGGGCCTACACCGGCTCCCCCGCCTGGCTGGGCAAGGACGTCGCCCGCTTCGCCGATGCGAGCGCGCCCTCGTTGAGCGCGGTGGTGGCCCAGTGGTTGCCCGCCGACAAAGCCAGCCGCATCGTGGTGAATCCTCAGCCCCCCGTCGCCGCCGAGGTGAAGCCGTGAACCCGCTCCTGCTCGCCCTCGCCCTCCTCCTCGCGCCCGCTCACGCCCGCAGCATGAAGCTGCCACCCAAGCCGCCCCCGGTCGAGGTGGCGCCGCCGCCGGTGGATCCGCTCGCGACGATGCCGACGCCGGGTCCTGCCGTCCCGTTCGTGCCACCCGTCCCCGAGACGGCCGCGCTTCAGAACGGAGTGCCGGTGTGGATCGCGCCCTCTCCGGCGCTTCCCATCTTCACCCTGATCGTCTCGACGCCGCGCGGCTCGCAGCTTGATGCCAAGGGGAAAGAGGGCACCGCCGCGCTCGCCATCGACGTCATGCGTCGGGGTGCTGGCACACGCGATGGCGCGGCGTTTGCGGCGGAGGTTGAACGTCGAGGCCTGTCCATCGACGGGGGCGTCGGCCCCGGCGGTGCGTCCCTCGCGCTCAGCGGTCCGACCAGCCAGCTCAATGCGGGGCTCGACCTCCTGGCCGACTGTGTGCTCCGCCCCAGGCTCGATGGCAAGGAGGTCAAGCTGGCGCGCGAGCTGTTGCTGGCGGGTTTGCAGCAGGACCTCAGCGAGCCGAGCTTTGTGGCGGCGCGCACGGCGGCGTCGCTCTACTGGGGGCCCACCCACCCGTACGGCCGGCCGGCCGGCGGAACGGAGGCGGGCCTCGGTCGCGTCGGCGCCGTCGACATCCGGAAGTGGCACGCCGCCGCATGGAAAGCGACCGGCGCCAGCATCGCGGTCGCGGGCGCGGTCACCCGGGAGCAAGTTCTGCCGCTGCTCGAAGCCCGCTTCGGCAGTTGGGCAAGGGGCAAGGACATCGACATTCCCGTCCCCGCCGCGCCCGTCCACGCCACCGAGCCGGTCTACGTGGTGGACGCTCCCGACAGCGCGCAGACGGGCTTCTTTGTGGCGTTCCCAGGCCTCGCTCGCGGCGCAGCGGCAGAGGCGCCCACTCGCCTCGGCACGATCGCGCTCGGCGGCACGTTCACCTCACGACTCAACGCGCTGTTACGCGAGGAGAAGGGCTACACCTACGGCGTCCGCGCGGAGATGGACCAGGAGCGCGCCGGCGGCACCCTGGTCGTCCGCACGCGCATCCGCGCCGACGTCACCGCCGAGGCGCTCACCGAGCTCAACGGTCAGCTCGACAAGATCCGCGCCGGGATCGATGCGGCCGAGCTCGCCAAAGCCCAGGGCGCGGCCCGGCAGGACGTCGTCGAAGCGCTGGAGTCCCAGGCCGGCGTTGCGGGCACCCTCGCGGATGCGCTTGCGTTCGGCAGGGCGCCGGATGCAGTCGCGATGGAGCTCGCTCGGTACGCGGGGGTGGTCGTCGAGGACGTGACCGCCCCGATGGCGCTGTGGGACCGCACCCACGCGGTCTACGTGCTCGTCGGCGATCGGAAACTCATCGAGCCGAAGCTCCGCGAGCAGGGGTTCACCGAGTTGAGTTTTGTGGTGCCGCCGTAGGGGGGACCGAGCTCGTCGGGGCGGCGCGGGCGCGCCGTCGTTGACAATGTTCTGACATGCTGCGATCCTTCTGGCCGCCAGGAGAGATGAGGCGGCATGGACGTGCCGGAAGCAAACAACCACCCTCGTTGGCCGCGCCGCGCGCGGGCGATCGCCGTCGCCGCCGGTTTCCTTGCCGCCGCGTGTTGGCCGCTTCGCGACGCGCTCATGTCCGGAAACGCCGCCGGCGCGGGACCCGACGTCGCGGTGACGATGTGGGGGATGTGGTGGTTCTCGGTCGAGTGGGTGGGGGCGGCCTGGCGGGGGGCATCGACGCTGGCGAACTTCCCCAACGGAGTGGTCGGTGGCGTGCTCGCGCCGGTGACCTCCAGCCTGTGGGCCCTCTTCCACAGCATGCTTGGACCGGCTTGGGCGACAACGCTGACCGGCGTAGCCACCCTTACGGGCTGGTGCGGCGTGGTTGCCTGGCTGGGTCGACGGGCCGGACTGAGCCCCGGTGCGGCGTGCCTCGCTGGACTCTTGGCCTTGGAGGGGCGATATCTCGTTTACGCGGTGGGCGAGACATCGGTTGTCGGGATCACGGCGCTTCCGGCGCTCGTGGCCGTCGGGGCCCTGTTTGAGTGGGCGGCCAATCCGCGCCGGCGGTGGTTGGTGCTCTATGTGGTTGGCACGGTTTTGGGTGGCGCCGAATTCCCCTATCTCGCTGCTCTACCCACGATCATGGGGATACTCCTTGTTGTGCATCGTCGCGACAAATATTTGGCGTTCCCGGTGGCGCTTGCCGTGGGCTTGGCGCTTTTGTCCATCGCCGCGGCCGGTCGCGGGCAGGTACATGATTTCGGCTCTCTCAGCCGCGGGATGACGGTCACCGTCGGGCAATGGCAGTGGCCCCGGGGCGAGCACGAGTTCGCGCGAGCCACGCCGCTTGGCCTTCTCGTGCCGGGTCCGGTCGTGTGGTCGCTGGACGGAGCGTCCACCCCCTTTGCGAAGGGTCGCGAGTACCTCGGGCTCCCACTCGTGCTCGCCGCGGTTTTCGGGGCCTGGCGCCAACCGACACGGGCCGCTCCCTTTCTGGTCGTGGCCGCCGTCGGGGTCGCGTTCTCCACCGGCTCGGAGTGGTTCGGCCTCCCGTCTCCGTTTGCACTCACCAACGCGTTGACGGCGAAGGTAGTGCGGCTTCTCACCCAACCCACGCGTTTCCTCACGATGGCGGCGGTAGCGCTGCCCATCGCGGCGGCGTTCGCGGTCGATTGGCTCAACGGGAAGCGGCCGTGGGGGTGGCTGCTGGGCAGCGTGCTCGTGGCGGACGCCTTCTGCTTCGGCGGCCTGTCGTTGCGGCTGCCAACGACCGAACTGCCGGCCGCCGCCTGTGTTTCAGCGCTGTCTGGACACCCCCGCGGGGCGGTGGTGACGTGGCCCTGGGATGGCCTGGACGGCGGGGAGGCCAGCGTCCAGACGCGGATCTGGCAGGTCGTCCACCAGCAGCCGAGCCCAGGCCGCGGGGTGGGTTCGTGGACCCTCCTCGGCAAAGAGCGCGGGGACGACATGCTGGCTGCGCTGGGGCTTGAGGCCGCCGTCTTCGGCGAGGGGGCGGTCGACCCCGCGTCGCTCCACCGGCTCGGCTATCGCTGGGTGGTCGCCGACCTCCGCGCCGGGGACTGGGTTCTGGCCACGGCGCGCGCCTCGCTGGGCGAGCCCGCCGCGACGTGTGAAGGGGCGGCTGTGTTCACGCTCGCCCCTGACAGCGCCACGCCCTCTCCCTACGTCTCGATCGCGCAGCCGCCGGCGGGCTGGCACCAACGCGACCGGCGCTCGCTCCGACCGAAGTTTTGACCGAGGCCCTTCACGGGAACCTTCGCGACCTGCTCCGCGACGCCATCGGCCACCACGAGGGCATGCCCGCGCTGATCCTCGCCGATTCGCGTTCGATTCTGTCGCGACTGCTCACCGAGGGCTACCGCGCCGTCCGCCCCGGAGCGGCCTTCCTCGACGTGGATGCCACCGAGCCGCCAGCGGTCTTCGCCGCGATCGATGCGCTGCCACGGGGCGCGCTGGTCGTGCTTCTGGAGTCCACGCGCTTCGAGTTGGCCGAGTTCCGCTTCCGGCTGGAGTTGTTCAAGCGCGGGCTCGCCGTCGTCGAGCACCCCCACCTGGGCCGCGTTGGGGACGACGAACTCGTGGTGTACATCGACGCTTTGGCGCACGATCCCGCCTGGCTGGGCCACACCGGGCGGGCGCTCAAGGCCAGGATCGACGGTGCCAGCTCGATCCAGGTGCGGACCGCTGCCGGCGAGGCCCGCTGGCGTGGACCGTTCGAGCCCGCGCGACTGAACATCGGCGACTACGCCGGCATGCCCAACGTCGGCGGTCAGTTCCCGATCGGCGAGGTGTTCACCGAGGCCGTCGACCTCCAGGGGCTCGATGGCACCGTGTCGATCGGGGCGTTTGGCGCCTCGGACTTTTCGGTGGCGTTTCCCCCCCCGTTTGCACTGGAAGTGGTCGCGGGGCGGGTCGTCGCTTCCCCTGGGGCGCCGGCGGCGTTCGCCGAGATTCTCGCAAGTATTTCCGCGGTGGAAGGCGAAGTCTGGCTGCGGGAACTCGGCTTCGGCCTCAACCGTGCCATGACCGAGACACGACGGCTCTCCGATGTCGGAGCGTACGAGCGCATGTGCGGCGTGCACCTTTCCCTCGGCGCCAAGCACTCCGTCTACCCGAAGGCGGGGTTCAGCAAACGCCAGGTGCGTTTCCACGTCGATGTCTTCTGCGCTGCTCCCACCGTGCTCATCGACCAGGTTCCGGTGTACGCCGGCGGGGAGTGGGCGCCGTAGGGTACACTGTCGCCGATGTCGCCCCGTTTCGCCTTCGTGTTGCTGCTGTGGGTCGCCTGCACCGGCACCGACGCCGAGCCGGCAGACAGCGAGCCGCCGCCGCCTGACGCCCCGCCGCCCGCGATCGACGCCCGCGCGCAGATCGTCCGGTTGAGCATGCAGTTGGCGGGTCGAAGGCCCGATCCGGTGTGGCTGACCGGTTCCCCCGACGCGGAGCGGGTCGCCCAGGTGCTCGATGGGCTCCTGGACGACCCGGCGCTCGGTCGCCGGGCCGCGTGGGCTTGGAACGAAGAGCTGCACCTCGCCGCGTTCGCCGAGGACGGTTCGCGATGGAATGAAATTGATATCGCGACACGTCGCGCGCTGAACTGGGAGCCGCTCGCCGGCGTCGAGCTGGTGGTCAACGAGGACCTTTCGCTCGCCACCTTGGTCACGGCGACCGAGTGGCCGGCCAACCCGGCGTTGGCAGCGCTCCGCGGCTCGACCTACACCGGCTCCGATACCGAGTGGGCCTGGGCGCCGTACCCTGATGGGCGTCCGATGGCGGGGATGTTGTCGACGGCCGGCTTGTGGGCGCGGCATGCCGCGGACGCCACCAATTACAACCGGCGTCGGGCCAACCTGATTGCCCGGGTGTTTGTCTGCGCCGACTTCTTCGACCGCGACGTGAACTTCGAGCTCGCCAGCGCCGACGTCGCCAGCTCGGCGGTCGAGGAGGCCATTCGCACCGATCCAGCCTGCACCACCTGCCACGCCGCACTGGATCCGCTGGCCGGATTCCTCGGCGGCTTTGGGGAGCGGTCGGAGCCGAGCCAGCTTCGCCCGTGGCTGACCTACAGTCCGCGGATGGCGGAGTTCTCCGCGGCGGCCTTCGCCCCGTCCTGGTACGGCAGTCCGGGAAGCGACCTGAGCGAGCTCGGGCGGATGATCGCTGACGACCCTCGTTTCGCACGCTGCATGGCGCGTCGCACCTACACCTGGCTGACCGGCGCCGACTTCGACGCGGCTCCGGAGCGTGAGGCGATCGTGGCGGCCTTCGTGGACGATGGCCTGCGGTTCGACCGGTTGGTGCGCTCCGTGGTTGCCAGCGAGGCCTGGGGCGCCGAGGTGGAGCATGTCGCCTCCGCTGATCAGCTCGCATCGGCCTTGTCGGACGCCTACGCCTTGCCCGACGGTGGCAGTGGCGTGTGGGCCGGGCTCGAGACCGCTCTCTTCGACGGCGAGCTGCGCGCGATGAGCGGAGACACCGACGACGAGACCGTGCTGGTGCGCAACTCGAGCCCGGGCGCCGGGATGCAGCTGGTGGCGGAGTGGATCGCCCGGAGCGCGGCCGCCGACGCGCTGGCACTGGACGCGAAGCGGTCGCCGGATGAGCGTTTGTTGCTCCCGACGGTCGACAGTCCCGGCGAGGCCGACCACCGCCAAGCTCTGGCGGCGCTCTACGTCCGGTTTCTCAGCGTTGAGGTCGACGCCGACGGCGCTGAGGTCGACCGGCTGTGGGCGCTGTGGAGCGCCACGAGCGAGGACTCCGCGGCGGCCTACGCCGAGGTGCTCCTGGCGTTGTCGCGTCATCCATCCGTCGTGGTGTACTGATGCTCCTCTTGGCGCTAGCGGCCAGTTGCGACGTCGAACCGGCGGCGGTGGTTGCGGCCGCCGAGTGCGGGACGTGGGCGAGCGTGGGGGAGCCCTTTGCGCTGACCTGGTGCACGAGTTGCCACAGCAGCACCCTGCCTGAGGGCCTGCGCTACAGCGCGCCCGTGGGGCTCGACTTCGACACGCTGGACGCAGTCCGCGAGCACGCCGAGGTCGTCGCGACGGCGGCTCTCGGCGACAGCCCTCGCATGCCGCCTGCGGGCGGTGTCCCGGCCGCGGAGCGCGCGCGGATGGCGGCGTGGTTGGCGTGCGGCGCGCCCGGGGATGCCCACCGCATCGAGTCCGGCGAGCACGACGAGCGCCTCGTGGCGGCCGACTACCTTGCCGGCGGGCTCGCCGAGGCGGCCCCAGGCCGGTACTACTCGTTGTTTTCGCGGGGCCAGTACGGTTCGGTGGAGCTTTTCTACGAATCCGGCGAAGGCGACACGCTGCTGCTCACCGGGTGGGAGGTGTCGAACGAGGACGGCGGGGTTGTGCTCGGCGAGGCCACCTTTCTTCCCGGCCTTCCGTTGTGGCCGCCGGAGCGCGCCGGTGACGTCGAGGTCGAGGCCACCACCACCTGGGACGGCGCCGTCGCGAGCGGCCCGATGACCTGGACGATGTCGTTGCGCGACGAGCCCGACCCCGACCCCCGCTTTGCCAACCTCGACACCTTCGTGGTCGAGCTGCTCGCCGATGACGGCAGTCGATTCTCTTTCTGGCTCTCTGACCGCGTCGGGCTCGTGGCGCTCGACCTGAGGTGGGGGCCGCTGTCCGCCGATCGAGTCGACCGCCTGCTCATGCTGAGCGCGTCGCCGCCCTCGGACCGTGGCGACAGCTTCCCCATGTGGGTGGGAGATGGTTTCCTCGTTCGCCGGACCGTGATCACGGAAGCGACACCGTGACCATACCGCGCCGGCACCTTCTCGGCGGTGCGCTCGCGGCGCTGGCCGCCGGGCTGGTCACCCGTCGGGCGCGCGCGGCCGACTCGCGACGGCTGTTGGTGTATTGGATATCTGGCGGGTGGGACCCCACCTACACGATGGACCCGCACCTGGACTCCTCGATCATCCAGAGCGACGACCAGGCGACGCTCTCCACGGTGGGCGGCATCCCCATCGCCGATGCGGCGTCGCGACCGGCCGTACGCGACTTCTTCTCCCGATGGGGCGCCCAGAGCGTGGTGTTCAATGGCGTCGCGGTGGGCAGCATCTCGCACGACGCGTGCACACGTCTGGTCCTGACCGGCACCCGCAGCGGCACCGACATGGACGTCTGCACGCGCGTCGCCGCGGGTTCAGGCGCGGAGCTCGCCTTGCCGCACGCGGTGCTCGGCGGCCCCCGATTCGCCGGCGCCAACGGTGCGCTTGTCCACCTCGTCTCGCCCACCTTCGTTTCAGTCGCGGCCGGCCGATTACCGACGCCTCGAGACGAGGACCAGGAGGCCCGGGTTTCGGCGTGGTTGGAGGCCGAGTTGGCCGCCACCGGTCGCGACACCCTTCGGCAGCGGGAGTTCCTCCAGGGGCTGAACCGTCTGCCGGTGCTCGCCAGCTTCGCGCGCGAGTTCGCTACGGTCGATCTCGGCCAGGAAGCGGGCCGCCGCGAGGTGGCGATGAAACTTTTCGCGGCCGATGCCACCCGCACCGTGCTCCTGGGAAGCTCGGTGGCCAACATGGCGCAGTGGGACAGCCACCTTCAAAACCATCTCAACCAGGACCGCTGCTTCGAGCACAGTTTTGGGCAGCTCGCGCTCCTGATGGACGAGCTGGCGGCGACCACCGGACCCGACGGCGCGCCGCTTTCGACCAGCACCCGGGTCCTCGTGCTCTCCGAGATGGGCCGACAGCCGGTGCTCAACCAGCAAGAGGGGAAGGACCACTGGCCGATCACCTCGGCGCTGCTCGTTGGCGCCGATGTCCGCGGGGGGCGGGTGGTCGGGGGCACGGACGATGTGTTGGCCCCGAGGGCGGTCGACCTTGCGTCCGGTGAACTGGACGACGGCGGCGAGATCTTGCGGCCGGGACACCTCATCGCCACCATGGCGGAGGGTTTCGGGTTGGATCCGGCCGAGTGGGCGGACGGCGAGACGGCGGTCGGTGGGATCTGGGCGTAGTCGCCGATGCGCCGCGCCCTGGGCCTGCTCGCCGTTTACATCGCTTTCGCGACGATTCTGCTCCTCCCCTGGCGCGGGCTGCTGGGCCACCCCGAAGTCGACGTCTGGAACCACGCGTGGGGGTACTGGTGGGTCGCGGACGCGTTGGGATCAGGCAGCTTGCCGTGGCGCACCGAATTGATGGGCGCTCCCGGGGGTGGGGTCCTCTGGTACGTCGATCTCGTGGGCGCCCTCGGACAGTTGCCGCTCACGGTGCTGGGCGGTCCGGCGCTTGCGTTCAACGTCGCCGTGGTGGGGCGGGTGGCCCTCGCCGGGCTGTCGGGCCATCTGTTGGCTGAGGCGTTGAGCGAACGCGGCCCCCACGGCTGGGTGGGCGGCGTCGGTTTTGCGACGGCGCCCATGCTTCTGTGCGAGGTCCACAACGGCATCTCCGAGGTGGTCGCGGTTCATTGGGTGGGGTTCACGCTGTTGGCGACGGCGCACGCGCTGCGCGGGCACAGCAGCCGAGCGTGGGTGCTGGTTGGCTTGCTGGGCGGTGCTTCGGTTTTCGCGAACTTCTACTATGGGCTCACGGCGGGCCTCCTCGTGGGAGTCGTCATCGTCTTGCACGGGCGCAGCGCGGCGGGCCGCTCGCTGGACTGGCGGGGGCCGGTGATCGCGCTGGCCGTTGCACTCCCGTTGGCAATCGTGGCCCTTTGGTGCCTGCGCGCCTCCGTCGCGGCGCCGGATGCCCTGGTTCGGCGTAGCGCCGCGCTCAACACCGCACTGGCCGAGCACAACGCCGTCGACCCGCGCATCTACCTCATGCCTGGAACCTTCTGGTCGGTGGACCTCGAAGCGCGCTACGGCGAGCCCTTCCGCCACACCGGGTACCTGCGCCTGAGCGCCACCGCCCTCGCGCTCTACGCGCTGCGACGGCCCGAGCTGCGCCGTTGGGGGGTCGTCGCCTTGGTTTCGATGGTCTTGGGCCTCGGTCCGTACCTCTGGTGGGACGAAGCCTGGGTCAAAGCGGGCGGCCGCCTGCTTCTTCTGCCTTTCGGAATGATGCAGCGCCTCGTCCCGGAGTTGGCGATCACCCACCCGCTGCGCCTGTCGGTGGGCGCGCAGGTCCTGGTGCCCGTGCTGGCGGCGGCGGCCCTAGTTGGTCGTGGTCGGCTCCTCGCGGCTGTCGCTGCCGTAGCCTTGACGGCCGAGACCGTGGCGTTGAGCGTCGCTCCATGGCCGGTACCGGTGAGCCCAACCGAGGTCCCGTCGATCTACAAGGAGATCGGGGCCAGCGCCGACCCCCGCGCGGTCCTGGACCTCCCGGCCGAGGTGGGCACCACGATGGCGACGAGCCGCTACTTCTGGTTTCAGACGGTGCACCACCACCCCGTTCCCTACAAGCCGGACGCGCGGGCCGGCTCGACGGGAGACCCGCTCACGTTCCGCTATTGGCCGGGCAGTGGGCCGGGCCGAAGCCTGGACCGCCTCGGTCCCACCGAGCTGGCCCACCTGCGAACCGTCTACGGGTGGGTGGTCCTGCACCTGGAACTCGACGCGCGGTTGCCCTCCCGCGGCCGCATCGCCGCGCTTTTGGAGGACGCGCTGGGCGCGGGCGAGGTGGTTGAGGGGCGGCAGGTCTGGCGCCTGCCGCCGTCCTGAGCGGCGCCGTTCAGAAGACCGAGTACGTCAGGCTGCGCATCGGCGACCCGTCCAAGAGCGCGAGGGCAACGCCCACGAGCAGCACCATCAGGATCGGGATCACCCAGTAGGGACGGGTGGAGGTGACGATGCCCTACGGGGCCTCGATGAGCAAGCCGCTGACCGTGGAACCGTCGCTGACCGTCCAGGGGAAGTCCACGTCGGTTGACAGGTTGGAGTCCACCGTGCTGAGGTCGCCGTCCGGGTCGAAGCTGACGACAAAGCCGACGCTCACCGAACTGCCGATGCCGACGGTCACCGAGAAAGAAACCGGGGTTCCGTCGGAGGCGGGGCAGGTGAACGATCCGTCGCCGAGGAGCCCTGGCGCGCTCGTGAAGTCGGGGAGGCCGCTGGAGTCCAGGTCGGCTGCGTCGTAGACCATCACCGCGCAGCTTGACGTGGCGCTGACGCCGCTCCCGGACTCGAAGGTGCCGGAGAAGGTCGCCGACCCACCGGTGCCGGTGTCGAGGCCGGTGTCCGTTCCGGTGTCGAGGCCAGTGTCCGTTCCGGTGTCGGTGCCGGTGTCGGTGCCGGTGTCGGTGCCGGTGTCGGTGCCGGTGTCGGTGCCGGTGTCCGTTCCGGTGTCGGTGTCGGTGTCGGTGTCGGTGTCG
>CANLGL010000092.1 GCA_947490345.1 Deltaproteobacteria bacterium | reverse complement strand
TTTTGGCCTCTCAGGTGGCGATTGGAGCGCCCGGAAGGCGCTCCGGAGGGGCGCGAGGTGGAGCGAGGCGGCACCGCGCGGCTGGAGCGCTGCCAGGGCCGTTGGCGCGGGTGTTCGGGAGGGGTCAGCGACCGAGATGCGGGAGACGCACGAAAACTGTCAAGGGGAGACGAACACTATTCTTGATATTTCGGCGACAATCGCCTGCGTCGCCCGGGCGTGCAGCATCCGTTCCTCGCCTCGAGTCTCCTTGATCCGGGGAGTCCGCTCGCGGTCCCGCCGCACGCCCGGCTCCTCAAGTGCCGTCGTGAGCCGCCCACCCCCGGTTGGCGGGAGCTGGCCCTTGCGCCGAGGGTGGCGGCGCGAGCGAAAATCGCGAATATCCTGCCCTTGTTGAGTGTCTGTTCCGCGATGCGGATCGCGTGGCAAGGGGTAGCGGCACGGGCCAATGAAGGTGCGGCCCGGCGGGCGGGTCCGCACCGGCTCAGGCCGGGAGTGCAACGACTCGACCGGGCAGAACCTTGGCATAAAGGCCACGCAGGAGGTGCTTCGGGGCGGGAAGCCGCGGAGGGGGGGGGGAAGGGGGGGCCGGCCTCACGTGCATCACCGGCTGACCCGCGGTGTCGTTTGTGGGGGGCCGGATTCACAACGGCGGCGTGCTCTTGCCCCCGTAGTCGCTGCCCCAGCAGAGTATCTGACCGCCGGTCGTCAGGGCGCACGCGTGGTCGCCTGAACCCACGTCGGTCTGCACAAAGTCACCCTCGGGGGGGACGGTGGGGTCGGAGCCGTCGAAGTATTGGGGCATGCCCCAGCACGCCAATTCGTTGTCCGCCGAGACCCCGCAGCCGCCCCACCCTGCGAGATCGAACTGGGCGAAGCTGAGCGCCGGCGGGGCGTCAGCGCCGTAGTAGGTCGCATCGGGGTTGTCACTCCAACACGAGGTCGCGCCGGCAGCGTCCAACCCGCAGCCAGACAAGCTGCCCACGGCGACATCTACATAGGTGCCAGGTAGCGGGGCTGAACTCGGTGCCATCGTCGGTCCAACAGATGATTTCGCCTGAATCGCGGACCGCACAGAGTTCGTCGGGGCCACGGCCGAACTCGGCGGCGAGGAACTTGCCTTCGGGGGGGGTGGGGTAGGCCCGGACCTCCTCGGCACCAAACCACCGCAATGCGCCGTTTGGTGTACCAGCTCACCTCGCCCCCAGCCGACCACACCAGCGCGGCCAGCCCTTCGGGCGTGCTCTGAAGCGTGGTGGCCGCGCCAGTGAGCTCGGGGAGGGAGAGCGTCAGGCGCGCCTCCGTCGGGGCCTCAACGTCCACGACGTCGATCACCATGGCCGGCTGCGCCGACGAAACCACATAGGCCAGGAAGGCAGCGCCTTCGTGCATGCGCAGGTCCAGCCCGCCGGTGACCTGGGTCGGCACGCTGTCGGCGGTCTGGGACCATGTCGGTTCGAGCGAGTCCCCCGAACGGGCAAGGCCGAAGATGGCTGGTGCCGATTCCGTCCGTTGTCGGACCGTCGTGAGCCAATAAGCGGGTGCGGACGCTGCCACCGCGAGGCGGTCCCCCAGTCGCTGGTGGTCGGTCGTTCCGGTCAGGTACGCAGCGGCGCATCCCCCCTCGTCGGTCGCTCCATCACAGTCGTCGTCCAGGTCATTTCCGCACAGGTCCACCGGCTCGCACCCGTCGTCCACGGTCCCCGTGTCGCCGCCGATGTCGCCCGTGTCCTCTCCGCTGTCGGCGGAGATCGGAGGGCTGTCCACCGGCTCGGTGCCCGGGCACGCAACCAGCATGCTGACGAGCAGCGCGCTCATGGGAGGGCCGGAAGGCCGTTTCGCGCGGTGTCGGACATCTCCCACGCCCCGAACTCCGCCTCCGCAATCCACAAGTCGAGGGTGCTTCCGAGCGGGTTCCCGGACTTGCGAACCCACCCCTCGAAGCGCACGCCGCCCACGTCGTAGGCGAAGGTCCACCGGTTCTCGGTCCACTCCGTCAGGGGCGTCCCGGTGAACATGCGGGCGTACCCGACGGACTCCACCCACAGCAGCTCGTGGTCGAAGTCGGGGCGCAGCGCGATGCGTTGCTGCCAGGTGCCGACGAGCTGGCTGAGGTCCAGCCGGTAGGCCTGCGCCGGGCGGATGTGCGCGAACCCGTCCGGCGGAGGCGGGGCAGCGCAGGACCACTCCACGTCCACCTGCGGGGGGTTGAAGGCGCCGGCATCGTCCACCTCGTCGGCCGCCCACAGGTAGCTGGTGCCGATCGATCCGGCGTCGAAGGTCCGTTCGACTCCCGTGCTGGTGAACACCTCGAGGTCGCCCCCGTCCAGCACGTCGGGATCGTTCGTGGGCCGCCTCGCGGCACGAACCTTTCTACCCACCGAACGCCGCCAGAACCCCCGCCGAGTCCGCCACTTCGGCCGCCCAAGCACGAATCGCCGGCGCAACCAACCCGCGTGGGTCCTTCCCAAACGGCTTCAGCTCCGCATCGAGCCACCGCTGAAGCGCGGCCTCCCCGGGCGCGACACCCGCGGCCAGCCGCGCCTGCAACTCGGGTAGGATTCGCGAAGCCAGCTCCTGCTTCTGTTCGATGGCGACGAGGTCACTGACGCGGAGCGCCCACCCCGGGAGCACGATGCCGGCGCGCGCCAGCATCAGCTCCGCGAAGCCGAAGGCCAACGCTTCGGCGCGGGCGTCGACCGACGACGCCGGCTCTTCGGGGGCGCCGATGACCTCGACATAGACCTTGTTCTTGGGTTCGGTCCCGCTGGGGCGGAGGATCACCCGGTTGCCCTCGCCGCAGCGAAACACGAGGACATCGCGACTGGACGCGTCGGTGCCCGAACGGATGGGGCCCAGCACGCCGGAAGGGTCCTGCCGGTCGGCGAACTCCGAGACGGGGAATCCCGCGACTGCGTCGGGGGGCTCGGCCCGCAAGGACGCCTGGATGGCCTCGATTCGCGCCTTCCCGGTGGCCCCGCGCATGACCGTGCTGACGAGGCGGTTGACGACGTAGCCCTCCCGCGCCCAGAGCGATCGGAGCGCGTCACCCAGGGTGCGGCCGCCGTCCTTCTCCAGCGACGCCATCTCGGCCAGGGCGAGTGCCGCGCCGGCGGCGTCCTTGTCCCGGAGGTCGGGCGTGACCAGCACCCCGTGGCTCTCCTCCACCCCAATCACGAAGTCCGCCGCCGTCCCGCTCACACCCGCGAACTGTCCGGTGGCGTCGAGCTGACGGAGCCCATCGCCGATGTACTTGAAGCCCACCATCAGCTCGCCCACCACCCGCGCCCCGTGCCGCTTGCCGACCCGACTGACCAGCTCGCTGGTGACCTCGGTCTTCATCACGATGGGATTGGCGAAGTGGCCGTGCACCAGCCGGTGCTCGGTGACCAGGGCCGCGATCTCGTTGCCGTTGAAGAAGCGCCAGCTCCCGTCGGCCTCGCGGGCCACGAGGCCGATGCGATCGGCGTCGGGGTCGCACGCCATCACCAGGTCGGCGCCGACCGTCCGCGCCAGGGCGACGGCCCGGTCCATCGACTGCGGCACCTCGGGATTGGGGGTGCGGAAAGGCACTTCGGGGAAAGCCCCGTCGTGCGTGGCCTGGCTAGGCTCCAGATCGGCGCGGAAGCCCGCGGCACGCAGCACCGCGAGGGCGCTGGTATCGCCGGTGCCATGCAGCGCGGTGAACACGATGTGAGCGGAGCGGCTACGACAAAGTGACGTCGCGACGTTGAGCGCCACGTATCCGTCGTGTACGGCGGTCGGGTAGTCGTGCACCCAGCCGAGCGCTCGCGCGTCGACGAAGGACATCCGCCGGATGTCGCCCACCTTGTTCACCAGATCGGCCATCTCCTCGTCGTCGGGCGGGACCTCCTGCCCACCTAGCGCGTTGTAGAATTTCCCACCGTTGTCGTCCGGCGGGTTGTGCGAGGCGGACACGTTGAGTCCAGCGTCGGCCCCGAGGTGGCGGATCGCGAAGGACAGCTCCGGCGTGGAGATGAACGTGTCCGAGCCCGGGGGCAAGAGCGTGGTGTGGACGCCATTGGCCGCGTAGACCCCCGCGGCGATCTCCGCGAAGTCGCGGCTGGACAGGCCCAGGAGCGGGTTGGGAACGTCAGTGGGGAAGCTCCCGCCGGCGTCGCGGAAGCACCGAACGTCGTAGGCGATGACGACGTCGAGCCGCTTGTCGCCGAGCCGAGCGTGGAGAAAGCCAACGTGACCCTGAACGCTGGCAGCGAGGCTCCAGGGGTTGAACCGATTGGGACCCACGCCCACGGTGCCCCGCCGCCCGCCGGTGCCGAAGGGCATGACCTGCCAGAAGCTGTCGATGAGCAGGTTCCACTTCTGGGCCGCGACCAGCGACTCGACCAGCGGGCGCCACTCGGCGAAGGCGGCCTCGGTCAGCCACCGGGCGAGCGCGGTGTCGGCGGCAGCATGGACTTCCGGGCGTACGTTGAGCGCGTCGGCAGCGGCGCGGGGGATGATCGGCATGGGGGCAAGCTATCGTGCTAGGCTTCGCTGATGCTCTTGTTGCTGGCCGCCTGCGAGACGCTGACCTCGACCGACGTCGCCAACGACGAGCTTTACGTCGAGGTCTTGGTGACGACCGAAGGCACCCAAACCCAGATCGATGCGAAGCTGCAACGCGGACAAGGGCTGGGCTGGACGCCGGTCACCGTGGCCGATGACGAGGCGATCGTCGCCGTGATTGGCGAGACTGACGCCGAAATGGAGGCGGTCGATCTGGGGCTCGGGAACATCGCCTACACCACGCTCACCGACGTCGTGAGCGGTGGGCTCGACGCCGGAGTCCGCTTCGATCGGGTCGATGAGGACTCGATCACCGGGACCGTGGTCGCCGTCCCGCCTGACTTCGAGGTGACCTCGCCGCTCGTGGGGAGTGTGCTGAGCGCGGAGGCGGTGCTGGTGGTCACGTGGGCCCCGGCCTGGACCGACGGTGAGGTGGCGGTGACGCTGTCGGGCGACTGCATCCCGGGCTGGGAGATTCCGGCGAGCGCCGACGCCGGCTACGCCGAGATTCCGGCCGAGGCACTGGTGGCGGAGGACGCCTCCTGCGCGGCGACGTTGTCCGTCATCCGCACCGCTACGGGCACGCTTCCCGAAGCGTGGGGGGCGGGCGGCAGCTTGGGCGCCCAGAACGGGCGAATCGTGGCCCTGGCGGTGGCCTACTGACCTGAAACTGGGGGAAGGGGCACTCGCCCCTTCCCCTACCGCGCCATTCCCTCCGGCCGCCGGCAAGCCGTCGGCCTGCGGCGCCCGTCGGGTAAATAACCCGACGGGACGTGCCGCTCTCCCCATCCCCGCAGCCGCAGAAGGGGACGGCGTTTCATGCGTTTGGGAGCCGGCGTCGCGACGGCATGGGGAACTATCAAGAAACGGGGAAGAGGGCTCGCCGCCCTCTCCCCCTACCGCGCCATTCCCTCCGGCCTCCAAGCTACGCTTTCCGGCCTGCGGCGCCCGGCGCGTTGGCTAACGCGCCGGGACGTGGCGCTCTCCCCCTCACCGCAGTCCCCCATGCCGCTCGATGTTTCATGGCTTTGGGAGGCGCGGAACGCGGCATGGGTGACTAATCCAGGAGGCAGGTCGAGACGCTTTCGACCTCATGCGACTCGGGCGCGAGCGACCCATCGGTGACCCCCTGCTCGAAGCTGCCGTCGAGGATGGCGAGGCTCTGCACGGTGATGTCCGCGGTCGGGCGCTGGAAGTCGTCGTTGTGTTTGTCGACGACCCCTGACCAGCTCCCCCCGGCGAAAAGCTCGTGAACCCGGCCACGGGGGTCTACCATCGTGATCCGGACCAGGGAGGCGTCCGGATCGACCGCCAGGTCGAGCTGCCGGGTGTTGAACGACCACGCGTCGATGGTCGGGATGTCCTGAAAGTCCGGAAAAGCCAGCGTGCTCGCCCCGTCGTCCGCCGCGGCGGCGACGGCAATCCCCGTCGGCCCCGAGCCGATTCCACCCACCTGGGCCATGGTCCAGACCGCGCTGCGGTCTGACCCCGTCACGCTTCCCGCCGGCACCCGACGCACATCGAGGACGCCGGTGCCCATCGCCAGCCCGGTCAGGACCCACCCGTCGTCACTGCCGTCGAAGGTACAGACGAGCTGCTCTTCGGTGCCCTCGAAGCCGGCTGACAACGAGGGGAGGGCGACGCGCGCGGAGTCCGTGAACGCAACCGAGGGGGCCAGCGGCGCCTCGGTCGTCGCGCCGGCCGACGCGGTGAGCCCGCCATTGACGCCCCAACGGAGGTCGTCGAGGTGGTCGATCAACAGCGCCATGGCGTCTCCAGTGCCGCTGAGGCCAGCCGTGAGCTCAGCGATGGGTACCGGGCCGCCCAGCCCCCAGACCGCGACCGGACCGGGGAAGGCATCGGCGTAGTAGTCCTCAAGGTGCCCCTTGACGAAGAGGTTCGACGGCACCGCCACGTCGACACCGTAGTAGTCGAGGTTCCGGTCGTCAGCCAACAGGTCGTCGATTTGGAAGAGGGGGAGCGGACCCTGTACACTGCCCGATGCCAGCCCGAAGACCTCTTCCGCGGCCTCGGCGTCCAGCATTCCCGAAAAATCGACGTCGCCGTGCAGTTGGGCCGAGGGCTCTCGTTCGTCAACGCGCTTCAGGCGCAAAATTACGTCGCGACTGATGGTGTCGAGGACCGACACCGCGTACCACTCTGACGTCTCCCAGGCGGTGATGTTGATCGCTCCAGCGCTGGCGACGGAAACCGTGGCAACCCCCGACGCGTCCGTCTCGACCTCGGTCTCGTTGGTCCAGACGGTGGCCTTCGCGATTGGCCCGCCGGTAGCAGCATCGAGGACGGTCACCGTCGCCTCAAGCGTCGAGCGGACTGCCACGTCAAGCTCGACCGTGAACCCCTCCGCCACGACCTCCACTGTCGTGCTGCCGGCACCGACTGCCGTCACCACTCCGCGGGCATCGACGGTCGCGACTGCCGTGTCGGCTGAGGCGAACGTTGCCGCGGTGTACACCGCGCGTACCCCGGCCTTGTCCGTTCCCACCACGCGAACCGACCAAGCCGCGCCGACGTTCACCGTCAGCCCGCTCGGCCAGGCGTCCAGCGCGGCGAGCCCCCCCTCGACGCCGGTGTCGGGTACGCCCGTGTCATCGGAGTCGCCAGTCTCGCCGGTCTCGGTCACGTCGCCGGTATCGACGTAGCCGCCGCTGGTGTCGTCGCTGTCCCCTTTGGCACTGTCCCCGGCGGGGCACCCAACGAAGAGCAGCGACATCACGGGAAGGAAACGGGTCATGGAACCTCGAAGGTGGAAACGAAGGGCTCGATCGGGACGCCGTCGAGGTCGGCGCAGCCATCCTCGCCGCCCCGCGCCGTCACCCGATACGTCCAGCCGCGAAGGTAGGGCGCGTCCGGCAGCACCTTGGTGAAGCGCTCGCCGGAGAAGGTCACCGTCGAGGGAACCTCGAAGGCAACCGTCCCGTCGGCGCGAACGGCGTCGACGCGAAGGGTCTCGGCGGTGCAGCGCTCGGGGTCAGGACCGCCGCTCAAATGCAGGTAGACAAAAACCAGCGCCGTCACCGAGGTGGCGCCGTCTTCCGGCTCGACTCGCTCGACGTAGAAGCGAGGGTCGGCATCACTTCCGTCGTCAGCGCACGCCACCAGACCGAGGCCGACCAAGAGCGCAGCGCTGGCCTTCATGGCTGCACGAACCGGGTGACCAAGAGCCTGGACTCCGCACCCTCGCTGGCGAACTCCCCATCCGCCACGCAGGGCGCCGGGCCGAAAGCCGCGGGGGACGCCCAGACCACGGGGTCGAGATCGCCGACGTCCAGCCAGCCCGTCGACAGGATCCCGACGCCCAGCTCATCGTAAAGCTCGATGCGGACCCGGGTGTCGGCCACAGGGAGGCCAGGGACCGACGCGCGACCGTTGCCCGCCCCGACCACGGACACGCCGACGTCCTCCACGCAGATCCGCAGGGTCTCCCCCGAAACCGGAAACGCCGCGACGACATCCACTTCCCAGTCGCCGGAGACGTAGGCCTGCTCCTGGCAGGCGACCAGGAAAAGCACGCGGCCTACTCGTCGCCTTCCGCGACGTACTCGATGTCGGTGAGCTCCCACTCGGTGCTCCACGTGGGGATCGTCTGGTACACGGTACCCCACGCGGCAACGAAGATGAACTCGCCGGTGAAGAGGGGCCCCGCCAGCGCGTCGCCATCGCCATCGTCGATGGTGAATCGAACACACTTCACGAAGTCGTCCTGGGCGGTGGAGGGACACTCGCTCACCGACTCGACGAAGGTGGAGGTGAAGTGCCAGGACGTGCCGCCCGAGTCCGTGGTGTCGGTCTCGATGACGTCACCGCTGCGCATCGCGTCGTCGGCATCGGTGATCTCGACCGGCGGATCAAACGTCAGCTTTTCCCCGGTCGTGCCAAGGGAATAGCTGTGCACCTTCACGGCCTCGCTGGAAACGCTCGACCAGGAAACCGACCCGAGGACGTCCCCGGTGTCGAAGCGGATGTACTCGAGCGTCGAGATCTCGCGACCGTCCACCACCTCGGTCAGCGCCTTCTTTTCGACGACGAGCTGCCAGGCGATCCCGGTGGTGTCCTCGTTGTTGAACACGCTCTTCCGGGTGCCGTCGAAGGCAAAATAGTCACTCATCTTGATGCCGGCGAACTGCTGGGTTCCGCCCGTCCCATCGGTGCACGCGATCATCGCGAGAATCAACATCAGTCGCCTCTGGACGGAGTCTATCCGAAAAAAGGGGACGGGGCGCGCCGCCCCTTCCCGCCCAGCCGCAGAGCGGCGGAACCCGCCCGTGGACACCGCCCCAAGCCCGTGGCATAGGGAGTCATGGTCCTTGCCGTGTTGTTCGCGTGCACCGGCGCGGCGTCGCAGGACCCCGCTGATGCTCCCGACCCGGTTGCGGACGACCAGGCCCACGTCGAGCTTCCCTACGGCGCCGTCGTCAAGACCACGATCCCCTTCACCGGCGAGCCGGGCGCGACCCTCGCCGTGCGCGTGACCTGGAACCCCCAGGCGCCGCCTCGCTATGAGGACGGGCGGCCGGTCATCCTCTTGGCACGCGGCAGCCTCGGCGCGGGAAGGTTTCTCACCGGTCGCTCGATGACGCCGTGGGTGCAGGCCGGATTCGTGCTGGTGGAAATGCTGCTCCCGGGCGGAACCGACGACGGGCAGACCAGCACCGGCACCTTCGACACGCGGGGTCCGCTCGGTCAGTTGGCCTTGGCCGAGGTCGCCAACTGGGGAGCCGGCGCCACGACGGACTCTACCGGCCGCCGCATCACCGAATTGGTCCCGGACGCATTGCCGTGGCTCGGCCTCGTCGGCATGTCCGCTGGCGTCAACCTGACGTTTGGGGCCCTCGGCCGCGACCCTGCCTTCACCCCCGGCGTGCGCTTCGTGGTCGCGTGGGAGGGGCCGTTCACCGACCAGTTCGTCAATGTCGAGTTCGAATCTCCGGAGTTTCGCCTCAACCCCGCGCACGTATTGGGCTCGTGCGGAGACACCACCTGCGACATGCCCGACCTGCCGGCGATGTTGGCCTTCGATGCCGACGCGGTGGGGTACACCGAGGCGCCCCTCGGCGCCGACCGCGTCGAGCTCGAAGGGCTGTTCTACATCGACGAAAATGCCGACGGAGCCTACACGCATCCAGAGTATTCCTGGCACATGATCGCGGACGCGGGAACGCTCGGTGCGGTCGTCACCACCCCCTCGGTTGAGCTCTCGACGATGATCGACGCCCAGGCGGACCGACTTTTCGTGGACGGGGCACGGCCGTCCTGGCTACCGAGCACCAGCTGGTTGGCGGAGTTCTGGTCCGAACGCGACGCCTCGCTGGCCATCCCCGACCTGGCGCGAGCCCGACCCGACCTGCCGATCATCATCGCTGCGTCCCGCAAGGACCACATCTACATCGGCGTCCCGGACAGCCCGCACATCCGGTCGCTGACGCACTTCCTGCAAGCCGAGGGCTTCGCCTTCGTGCGGCTGAATCCCGACGCGAGCTACCTCGCGCCGATGGCGGACGTCGCCCCCGATGCGCTCCCGGACAACGCCGCCGGGACCTGCCCGACCTGGCCCGACACCCCGGAGTGGTTGGAACCAGAAATTGGCGAGGGTGTGCTCGATCGGTACGCTGCCACCGCAGCGGCCCTCGAGCTCGCCGACCGGGTGCACGAGGACAACTTCGCCCCGAACCTCGCGCAGCCGCTCTTCGAGGTCCCCGTACCCTGATACCCTCTGGGCGATGCCCACCACCCTGACGGCGGCCCACAACGAGTGGCGAACGAAGGTCTTCGTCGCGACGTGGCTCAGCTACGTCGGCTTCTACTTCTGCCGCAAGCCCTGGAGCGTCGCCAAGTCGGCCATCGGAAAGGAGGCCGGCTTCGACGCCAGCACGCTCGGAAACATCGGCGCCGCCTACCTCATCTGCTACGCCATCGGCCAGTTCCTGGCCTCGGGGATGGGCACGCGGCTCGGCCCCCGGGTCAATGTGCTTTTGGGAATGGGGCTGTCGATCCTCGTGACCTTGGGGATGGGCATCTCCATCGACGCCTGGATGCTGGCCGGGTTGGCGGGCGTAAACGGCCTTGCCCAGGCGACGGGCTGGTCGGGGAACGTCGGCACCATGGCCGCCTGGTTCCACCACGGCGAACGCGGGAAGGTGATGGGCGTGTGGGCCACCAACTTCACCGTGGGCGCGTTGGCCTCGACCTGGGTGCTGTCCTGGGTGCTGGGGTGGGGTGCAGAGGGCGAGGCGAGCTGGCGGCAGACCTTTTTCGTCGGCGCCACCGTACTTTGCGTGGTCTGGGCCGTCTTCTACCTCTTTCAACGCAACAAACCCGAGGATGTCGGACTCTCGGCGATCGAAGGTCCCGAATCGACCGCCGCCGCCGATACCACGGCCGTGGGCTTTCTCGGACTGTCCCGGCAGGCCTGGGCCAATCTCATGCTCGTCTCGGGGTTCTACTTCTTCGCCAAGCTGATTCGCTACGCGATCTGGTCCTGGGTGCCCTTCTTCCTCAACCGGAACTACGGCCTCACTGACTCCCAGGCGGGGATCTACTCCACCGCCTTCGATCTGATGGGCATCCCCGGGGTGTGGCTCACTGGCTGGCTCAGCGATCGGTATTTCAACAGCCGACGTGCGGAGGTGGCGCTCCTGATGATGTTGGGCATGACCGCGGCGTGCGGGGCGCTGATGGTCTTCGGTCACCTCGGTGTGGGCGTGTTCGCAGCGCTCCTGGCCTGCGTTGGGTTCACGCTCTACGGACCCGACGCGCTGTTGACCGGGGCCGGTGCGATGGACATCGGCAGTCGCAAGAGCGCTACGTTCGCGGCGGCGGTGATCTCCGGCTTCGGCAGCCTCGGACCTATCATACAGGAGCTGGTCATCGCCAAGATGTACGATGCCGAGGACGGGGACCTCGGCCCGGTCTTTGCGCTATTGTTCGGCAGCGCCGCGCTGGCCGCTTTCTTCTGCGGCGTGCTCGTCTACCGGAACCGGAGCGGGTCCCGGGGAGTATGAGGCAAACTAACGGCTCAACAGCGGTCCCCCCGGTTGGAGCACCGGTTCTCCGAGCACGATGACCGAGCCCAAGTTCGTCGACCCGATCCAGGCGGCGTCACCGGCAGCGTCGAGCTCAGTGACGACGCCAGCCAAACCCCAGGTGACCAGCAAGCCGCCGCTGGCGAGCGCGTTGGTATCGCCGAGGATGGGAGAGTAATATGCCCGGTCGAGCTCGATCGACGCGCCCTGGACGGCAGTCATCGCATCGACATCGAGGACGTAGCGGGCCACACGCGAGTACCGATCGGAGTCGGTGCGGTTGACGAAAAGCCAGAACCCGTCGGCGGTCGGATCGGGGGAGTGAGCATCCCGGAACGGGCGGCCGCCCTCGATCTCGAACTCGTTGTCGGCCCCGGAAAAGACCCAGTTGTTCGTTCCGGTGGTGCGGTCAACCTCGATGACGGAGCCAAGGCTGTAGGACGAGAGCGTGTACGCCTGCCGCTCGGGTTGGTAGGCGAGGCCGTTGCAGTGGATCCAATCGAGGCCGCGGGGGTAGAAGCCGCTATCCGTAGCGGCGTCCACGCGGACGGGCAGCGTGTCCCAGCTCGTCCACACCGTGAGGATATCCGCATCGCTCCCGCCGGGAGGAATCTCCCGGATGGCCTCGCCGACCACTGACGTGGCGACCCCGTCAACATCGGTCTCGCGCACGTCGATAGAACAGTAGCCATAGTGGCCCTGCTCCGTTTCGACCAAGGCGTGATGGGCGCCGGGCGTCGGCGTTTCGGAGACCAGGCTGCCGTCCCAGGCGTAGTCGCGCGTGGCACCGTCCTCGGCGTTCCGGTTGCCGATGACTTGCAGGAGCACCCCGCTTCCATCGCCCTTGACACGGACCCCCCAGAAGTCCGACCCCTCGTCAGGGAGGACAAACCACACGGCAACCCCGTCCTCATCGTAAATCACGGCGCCCCCCGACATCCCCTGCAGGGTCGTGAGCACGTACCCGAAGGTGGGCTCCCCCGGCCTTTCCACGGTGAGGTCGCTGACGTCGACCGGGAGGCTCCCCGTGCTGATCGTCTGATCCGGACCAGAAACCACCCCGGCGTCGGTCACGGCCACCGCGCGCCAGTGGTACTCCGTCGCGGGGTGGAATCCGACGACCGCGCCAGATCCTACGCCACCTACGCCGATTTCCGTGACGTGCCCATAGGCATCCGACTCCCCCCACTCCACGCGCACCGAGGACGCTTCGGGCGGAGCGTCAAACTCGACCACGACCACCGTGGGAATGAGCGCTGACAGCGTTGCCGTCGCGGTGATCGCCGACCCGGCGTCGCCCGAATCGGTGTCCGTGGGGCACGCGAGCAGCGCGACGAAGAGCATGCCGGGGAGATACCTCCGCCACGCGCCCGCCGCTACTGGTCAGTCACCGCCCCCGCTACATGATAGCTCGCCGCGGTGATTCGCCTGCGTCCCTGGCTCGCGTCGATCGCGCTCGCGATCCTCGTCGGCATCGCCATCTTCAGCGCCTTCTGGGGTCCCGCGGCCACCGCCCCAAACTCGGAGAAAGCGCGGGGCCTGGATCTCGCGTCGTTCTGGGTGCCGGCCAAGGTGCTCGACGAGGGCGACGGCGACCGCATCTACGACAAGAAGCGCATCCGGGCCGAGTTCAAGAAGCTCCATCCGTCCAAACCGCCCGGCTACCCGATCGGGTATCCACCACCGATCTATCAGCTGTTTTCGCTCCCCCAGCCCGCTCTTGGCTACCTGACGACGGTGTGCGCCATGCTGATGGCGATGCCGTTTGTGCATGCACTCGGTGCGCTGTTCATGGTCGCTGCGGTGCGCGTGCCGCCGACCGATCCACGACGGGACAGTTGGAGGGAGCTCGCGCTTGGCTTCGCCATCGCCGCCCCCGGCGCGATCTCGACGCTTGTCAGTGGGCAACTGGGCGGCGTCTGGACGCTCAGCGCGGGGATCGCGCTCTGGGCGTGGTCGCGGGGCCGTCGCGGGCTCGCCGGAGTGGCGCTCGCAGCGCTGTGGATGAAGCCGACGCTGGCGGTGCCCGTGGTGGTAGCGCTCGCGCTGTTGGGCGAAGCGACGATGCTGGCCGCCATGGTCGTGGGGGGCGCTGGGGTCCTCGCGCTCTCCCTCGCCGCCCACGGGACCGAACCGTGGGTCGCGTATCTCCAGCGGATGTCCGCCTTCGACAAGGCCCTGGACGACTTCTGGATCTACCGACATCGACAGGTCAACGTGCGCGGGCTGGCCGGGATCCTGGCGCCCGTCGCGTCCTGGCGGGAACCGCTGGGGTGGGTCGCGGCGGGCGTCGCGACCGTGTACGCCGGCTGGGTGAGCGTTGCGACGAAGGCAGCGGCCACCAACGATGCGCTCAGCGCGGACCTGCGCCGGGGCCTCGTGCTCGCCGCGGCCCTGGTCGCCGGGCCCCACATGTTCGAGTACGACCTCGGGCTCGATGTCTTCGCCATGGCGGTGTCGTTGGCGTGGTTGTGGACCGGCCGCGCGAGCTGGGTCGCCGCGGGGTGGCTCAGCCTCGGCGCCGCATGGGCCGCGCCGCTCATCACCTCGGTTCCCTACATCTCGAAGCTCGCGCTTCCGACATGGAGCCTGCTCTTCTGGGTCGCCTGGATGACCGCCGAGCTGGTGCTGCCCTACCGCCGGGCGACCGCCACGAACGAGCCGACGGCGAGCGCGGCGAGGTGACCAAGCGCGCGACGGGCGCGATCAGACGCCGAGCCGCTCCGTGAACCCGTTGCGGAAGAGCCCCTCGGGGTCGAGCGAGCGCGCTAGGTCCCGAAACGCGCCGGCCTGAGGGTACCAGCGACCGACATCGTCGGGGGTGAACTCGGCCTCCTTGCCCCAGTGCGGGCGACCCTCCAGCGAGCGCGCAAGCGCAGCAAACGCGCCAAACCAGGCCGCACAGCCCCCGGGGTTTCCGGAGTACGCGCCGACCTGCACCACGTCCCGCCCGTAGGCGGGGCTCATCCAGGTGTCGTCCGAGGGGACGAAGCGGGCCTCCAGGATGAAGTTGACGCGATGGCCCTGCTCCTCCACGAGCTGGCGCGCGCCACGCAACATCGCGACGGCGGCGTCGAGCGGCACCGCCCACTCGCTCTCCCGGTGGCGCGGCGGCATCGCGACCGTCAGGACCTGATCCGAGCGGCCGACCACCCGGCGCGGACTGCCGTAGGTCAGGGCGACCGTCCGGTTCAACGCCGGAATCCATGATGGGAACGTGGCGCCGAGGCCGAGCAGGCCACGGAAGACGACGCCGTTGACCACGTGGGTGTCGAAGGAGCGGAATGCCGTGGAGAAGGTAGGGACCACGTCGGCCCGACGCCCACGGAACAACAGCGCCCGATCGGTGTGCGGGAACCACCAGAGCTTGGCGTATTCGACATCCCGCGCCAGCGTGGGCAGCGCCGCCATGGCCGCCTCGAACGTCACGGGCTCCATCTCCTCCACGACCGTGAACGCCGGCTCCACCATGAGGGTGACCCGGGTCACGATTCCCAACGCGCCGAGCGCAAGCCTCGCTCCCGGCAGTCGGGCATCGTTGGCGTCAATCTCCACCACCTCGCCGCGCCCGTCTACAAGGGTGATCGCCTTGACGTGGGCGGACAGGTTGCGGTGCTGCAGGCTCGACCCGTGCGTGCCGGTTGCCACCAGCCCCGCGACGGTCTGGTCGGCGATCGACCCCACGATGGGCAGCGCCAGGCCCTCCGTCGCCAGCGCTTCGTTGAGCGCGTGCAGGCGCATCCCCCCTTCGACCGTCACCTGGCCGCGCTGCTTGTCCACCCGGACCACGCGATTCATCGCCTCCAGCGACACGAGGGTGTGGTCGGTCATCGCGCAGTCCGACCAGGAATGCGCCCCCCCGACAACCTTCACCCGCCCACCCGCAGCGCCCTTCACGAGCGCGCAGACCTCGTCCTCGGAGCCAGGGGCGGCTCGGCTGGTGGGCGCGCAGGAGGCGCTGCCGCCCCAGTTGGTGAAGCGGGCGAGATGGGGGCCGCGCGTTGGCACCGGGCCTACCTTGCCGCGCTTCGGCCGACCTCGAGCCAGCGGCCCGACCCTCCGTACACCAGGCTGATCCCGCTGAATGCGCCGCTGCCGCCCCCCGGGCCGCTCGTGCCCTCGGAGTCGTTGCAAGCGAGGAGGAAACCGACGAAGGCGAGGAGCATGCAGCCGCCTAACCGTCACCGGACGGTGCAGGTCACCTTGGTGCTCGCGTCGTCGGGAAACGCCGGACCGGTAAAGACGGAGAACTGGCCGCCCGCCTCGTCTGCGCCTCGCGCCGGGGGGCAGATCATCGACAGATCGGTGGTACCTGAGATCACGCCCGACGTGACCGCCATCCGCTCGGTGCAGGCCATGGGGCTGTCCAGCGCCGCACTGCGCTCGCACGCCCGGGCCACTTGCTGAGGCTTTTTGCTGCTCGACTCGCAGCGCAGCGTGACCGACTCGCCGGGAGTGCAGCTCAGCGAGGCCTGCGGGAGCGCTTCTGCGGGTCGCCCCGGAGCGCCAGCTGTTCCGCAGCCCGAGGGAAGCGCAGCGGCGGTGAGGCAGTCACAGCCGGCGCCCCCGACACCGGGGTGCGGTCGTGCGCTTCGGCGCCATGCGCCGTCAGCATGGCCAGACTGCCCACGATGAGCAGGAGCGCGGGCTTGAGGATCCACGGCCGGGGATTGAACACCCTGGCAAGCGTGCGACCGGATTGTCGGAAGGCAAGCGGCGCGCTCCACGTCGAACTCGCCCCGCCCTACCGCCGCGCCACCGCCACGAACAGGCCCGGCCCTTGAGCCTGGGGGTCGGCAGGAAGCGGCCGCCACGATCGAAGCGCCAGACCCGAGGCGTCGGCGAGCGCGCGCACGGTATCGGCGCTGAAGCCGAGGTGCTGATGCCCCATCGTCTCGCGGTACTCCTCCCGATCGTGCTCCACCATGTCGAGGATCACCAACCGACCACCGGGAGTCAGCACGCGAGCGACTTCGGCGAACACCGGACCGAGGTCCCTCACGTGATGGAGCACGAGCTGACACAGCGCGAGATCGATTGAACCACTCCCGAGAGGGAGCTGGTCGAGTCGCCCGGCGGCGACCGTCACGTTGGTGAGCTCGGCCGTCCGCGACGCCGCCACCTCCAGCATCGCCGCCTCGCGGTCGACGCCGACAACGCTGGCTGAGCCCTGGGCGAGCACCGGAAGCAGCGCCCCGGTGCCACAGCCGAGATCCGCGATCCGCAGCCCCTCCGGCAAAAGCGCCATCAGGGTGGCGAGCACGAAATTGTCCCCGAAAAGCTCGGTTCGGACGCTGTCCCAGCGACCCCCGAGCCGGCGAAACAACTCCTCGCTGTCGGCGCTCCGAGCGGCGACCACCCCGGCCAGGCGCCGAAGGTCCTCTGCGTACTGACTGGCAGGATCGTTCGCACCCGCTTCTACCTCGGCGAGGACGAGCTCCCAGAGGGATCGGGCATCGGGCGGAAGCTCGCCCCGCGCGAGGCGGTAGTACGTCGCGGTGCCCACGCGGCGTCGCAACACCCACTCGCCGGCGTCGAGCTGCTTCAGGTGCCGCGACACCGTCGGCTGCGAGGTCTGGAGCACCCTGGCGATCTCCCCGACGGCCAGCTCTTCGTGCTGAAGCACTCGGAGCAGGCGCACCCGGATGGGCTCGGCCAGGGCCGCGAGTCGATCGAACACCGGGGTGGTCATGAGGATTACCAACTAGCCGCTTGCCGTTCATTCGTCTATGCGGATATATGCATGAAGCTCTCCAGCGAGGTTTCCAATGATCAGCAATCCCATCCCGACCGGCCCCACCTTCATGAACACCGGCCTCACCTTGTTCGCGGACATGCCGTTCAAGGTCAAGGACCTCTCGCCCGAGACCGTGCGCTTCGGCCGCAAGGAGCTCGAGCTGGCCCTGGTCGAGATGCCGGGCCTGGCGTCGCTTCGTGAGGAATACGCCGCCGCCCAGCCGCTGGCGGGCGCCAAGATCATGGGCTCGTTGCACATGACCATCCAGACTGGCGTGCTCATCGAGACCCTGCAGCTCCTCGGCGCCGACGTGCGCTGGGTCAGCTGCAACATCTTCTCCACCCAGGATCACGCCGCCGCGGCCACCGTGGTCGGCCCCAGCGGCAGCACGGAGGCCCCCGCTGGGGTTCCGGTCTACGCGTGGAAGGGCGAGAGCCTCGAGGAGTACTGGTGGTGCACCATGCAGGCGCTGGTGTGGCCCGACGGCAGCGGCCCCAACCTGATCCTCGACGACGGTGGCGACGCCACCCTGCTCATCCACCTCGGCTACGAGCTCGAAGTCAAGGGCGAGACCCCGGACCCCGCCAAGGCCGGCAGCCACGAGGAGAGCATCATCCTCCAGTTGCTCCAGGACGTGCGCGCGGAGAAGGGCGACCGGTACTGGCACGCGTTCGCCGCGCCGATCCGTGGCGTCAGCGAGGAGACCACCACCGGTGTGCACCGCCTCTACGAGCGCGGCGTGGCCGGCACCCTGCTGTTCCCCGGCATCAACGTCAACGACAGCGTCACCAAGTCGAAGTTCGACAACGTCTACGGCTGCCGCCACAGCCTTGTGGACGCGATCATGCGCGCCACCGACGTCCTGCTTTCGGGCAAGCGCGTCCTCATCTGCGGCTACGGCGACGTGGGCAAGGGCTCGGTCGAGTCGCTCCGCGGCCAGTACGCTCGCGTGGCCGTGACCGAAGTCGACCCGATCTGCGCGCTGCAGGCCTGCATGATGGGCGTCGATGTCGTGACCATCGAGGATGTCGTCGCCACGACGGACATCTTCGTCACCGCCACCGGGAACAAGGCCATCATCTCGGCCGCGCACATGCAGAAGATGAAGCACAACGCCATCGTGTGCAACATCGGCCACTTCGACAACGAGATCGACATGGCCGGCCTCGAAGCGATGCAGAAGGCGGGCACCGTCGAGAAGATCGACATCAAGCCGCAGGTCGCGGAGTGGAAGTTCGCGCGGACGACCCACGGGCCCGGCGGCGGCGGCCACAGCATCATCATCCTGGCGGAAGGCCGCCTCGTGAACCTCGGCTGCGCCACCGGCCACCCCAGCCTGGTGATGAGCGCCTCGTTCACCAACCAGACGATCGCCCAGATCGAGCTCCACAAGAGCGCGGAGAGCTACGGCACCAATCAGGTTGCGAACCCCACCGGGAAGAAGCCCCAGGTCGTGACGCTGCCCAAGCACCTCGACGAGAAGGTCGCCCGCTTGCACCTCGCGAAGTTCGGCGCGCACCTGACCGTGCTCTCCGCCGAGCAGGCCTCGTACATCGGCGTCGCCGCCGAGGGCCCGTACAAGGCCGAGCACTACCGGTACTGAACAGGATCGCGACGTGTCGGGAGGGAGTGAGGCTGGGAAAGCAGCCTTTCCAGCCGCTCACGGCGGGCGCCGCCGCCTCCCGGCGGCTCGAAGGGGTCGCGCGCTGTCACGCCGCCGCCGGACCGGCATTGCGGTCAGGGGGCGGCCGGCGTCGCCGCAGCGGCCGGTGTCGTGCCGCCGGCGCCGGCGCCCTCCACCGCCCGGAAAAGCCGCGTAAGTCAGGAAGTGACCCGACACTTTTCGACTTGCGCGGCTTCCGCCGGCCCAGGAAGGGTCGTGCTGCCGACGCCGGCGCCCTCCACCACCGCGAAAGGCCGCGTAAGTCAGGAAGTGACCCGACACTTTTCGACTTGCGCGGCTTCCGCCGGCGCAG
>CANLGL010000091.1 GCA_947490345.1 Deltaproteobacteria bacterium | reverse complement strand
CGGCTGCCAGGTCGCTGCCGAGCCAGCCGACTCGGCCTTCGCATTCACGTCCGACGAGGTCGAACTCCTGGCCAGGATGGAGCACGCCCGCTGGGTGGCGGATCGGGTGCTGGCGGGCTGGACGCCGGGTCCCAAGGATACCAAAGCGCGGCGCACGCCCTACCTCGTGCCCTGGGAGGCGCTCGGGGAGCAGGAGCGCGAGTGGGACCGCGAACCGGTGCGCAACATCCCCTCGTTGCTCGCGCGCATCGGGCGGCGGGTGGAGCGAAAGTCGACGCCGCCCGAGGGGGTGTGTGGGTGATGGTACCGACCAGTTACAAGCGGTTGACTCCGGGACATCCCTGAAATGTCGGTGTTCATCTCGTACAGCCACACCGACCGGGAGCCCGTCGATCGCCTCGTGAGCGTGCTGGCCGACCGTGACATCCAGGTGCGGCGCGACCAGCGCCTTCTGGGCGCGGGCTCGATCGCCCACCAGATTCTTCCGTTGATTCAGGATGCATCGTGCTGTGTTTTCTATGCGTCGCCGGCGGGGATTGCGTCGGTGTGGTGCCTTCAGGAGCTCGGCGCGTGTTGGGCGCTTGGGAAGACCGTTTTGGTGTTTTGCCCCGAGAGCACGCAGATGGATGCCCTGCCCGACACGCTCCGGGCCAACCTCAGCTTCACCTCCCTCGATCGGCTCGCCTCCGCGGTGCAGCACGCCGAGGCAGAACAACGGCAGCAGATCGGCAGGCGACGCTGGCGGTCGTTCGGAACCATCCTGACGCCGCTCGCCGCGAGCTTGGCGATCGCGGCCGTCTGCCTGGTGCTCTGGGCCGCCAGGGGGCTTGAGCAGGCGGGCTCCCGCATGCGCGATGGCGCCGATGCCTTCGCGGTCACGGTCGAGCGATCCTCGGTGGGCCTGGTGAACTCGGAGACGTTGATCGTCGGGAGCGGTAGTGTTTTCGAGCTGTTGGCCGCGCATGGATTCCGGCCGGCTCAGGAGTATCTTCTGTACGGCAAGGGTACCAAAGAGCGGCCGTTTGCGTCCATACTCGGCGGGACCACGCGTGGGCTGTTCGTGGAGGGGGGCTCGTCCACCGCGCTCCTATTCCTCAAGGCCGCCCACAATGAGGGCCTCGGTGCCGCAGATCGTGCGTTTCCGGTGCTTGCGCTGGCCTCCCTGCCGCCGGAAAAGATCTCGGAGGCCCTCTTCACCACCGGGGCTGGAACGTCGGACTACTTCTACTCCGTCCTCGGTGAGTCCCACCTCACGGTCTCGGTTGGCTCCAAGGATGCCGAGGGCCTCCCGCCGGCGATCAGCCGTCTACTCGGCGCGGGCGAGGTCGACACGGCCACCCTCCGCGAGGCGCTTACCGAATGTGTGGCGGACAAGCAGGTCTGCGAGTGCCTCACGCCCCCCCCGGAGAGCGGCACCCGCTTGCTGCTCGACGCGATGCTCGGGGAGGGCACGCCGGCGCTCAAGGACGACAAGTGCGCCGGGGCGGAGATTCCCAAGCGACCGACCCTCCTCCAGCAGTGCACCGCGGCTGAGATTCGCAAGGCGCATCCAACCCTCACGCCGACCCTGCGCGTGTGGCTGGCGCTCGGCAACGAGGTCCTCTACCAGCGGACCTTCGACGGCAAAAGTGAGCTGGGGCAAGGGGAGAACTTCACCGTTCGGCAGCTCCGCATCGCGGGCGCGGCGGTGCAGCCCTTGTCCTTGATCGGGCGGTACCCGAGCGGCTTCGATCAGATGATGGAGCGGGGTGTGTTCACCGAGCCCCTCTGCACCTCGCTCAAAGCGATCCGCGACGTTTTCAGCGGCGAGTCCAGTGTGCCGGCCGCTGCCGCGCCGCTCGGCCGCCTCGGCGACGACTGCTCGGTGCCTGGCTCCCGCTCCAGCCAGCCCACGCAGCTGAATCGGTTGGATGGGCGACTGGACTGACAGCGGTATCACCCCCAGATCGCGCCCAGCCCCTCCGCCCCCGGCGCCAGCTCCTCGGGATCCAGGTCGAAGCCCAACGCCAACGTGGCCGCCAGCGCGCCCGGGTCGAAGACCGACGAGCCTTCATCGGCCGCGCCCGACACCCGGTTGAGCCCGCGTGCGACCATGCTGTCATCCGTTCCCCCGTAGACCCGCCCGCCCGCCACGTCTGCGCCGATGAGCATGGCCGAAGTGGTTGCCCAGTGGTCCTTGCCCCCCTGCGCGTTCTGCGACGGCTGGCGCCCCATCTCCGAGACCACCAGGATGCGGGTGCGGGCGAGGAGTGAGCCGCCATCGGTCCCGACGGTGCCCTGGAGCACCGCGCAGAGCTCGTCGAGGCGGGCGAACAGATTTTCGTAGCAGACGCTTTGCAGCACGGCGTTGCGGATGTGGGAGTCCCACTGGGCCAGCGGCGGGACGCTCCCGGTGAGCACCGCGGTTCGGGTGGACCCGCCCCCCAGCAGCGAGGCGATCAGCGCGACCCGGCCGCTCTCCAACCCGACGTCGGTCGGACTCGAAGCAGCGAACGCCTGGAGCGCCGGGAGGCGGCCCAGTGACGCCCGCCAAGCGTCGGCCTGGACATCGTCCACGGGGAGCCCCCCGGCTTCGGCCGCCAGCCACGCCTGGAGCCTTGCCTCGCGCGCGTCGTCCCGGACGACGGGGCTGGACCCACGCGCGGCTGCGAGTGAGGTGTCATCGAAGAAGGAGACCAGTGCGCCATCGTCACCGGGAAAGCTCGGCCCCCCCACGACGGCGTGAGGCAATGACAGGCTGGCACCCGCCCCAGCGGCGATCCGGGTGCACAGGTCGGTGCCCGCCACGCCGCGGTCGCCGGTGAAGAGGAGCCGCGTCCCCGCATCGTGAGAGATCGATCCAACGTAGAGGCCGTTGATGACCGCGGTCTGTGCGCCCCAGGTCTCGAAGAAGCGGCGCACGGACGGGCGCGCGGGCGAGTCCGCGAAGGGGATTCCCGCCACCGTGGCCAGCTCGGCGGTGTCATCTCCGGCGACGACGGCCGACCCGAAGTGGGGATCGAAGACAAAGGCCGGGTCCCAGCCACCCTTGACGAAGTACACGACGAGGTAGCGCTCCTCCGCCGCGCGCGCACGTCGTGACAGGAGGCCCGCCCCCAGCGCGGCGAGCGCACCGCCAAAAAGAGCACGTCGACTGGGCCTCACGGCAGCACATCGGTCACAAAACCGCGCGCTTTCCAGGAGCCGCCGGCTTCGATGGGAAACTGCTCGTCGGCGTCGCGAAGGGGGTCACGGGTCTGGAAGATCACCGCCGCCCACGCGCCGGACTCCTCCCGCTGGGCCAAGGCCACGACCATGTCCACCGAGGACAACCACAAGGTCAACTGCGGCTCGCCGTCGCGCAGCGCGGTGACCCGCTGGGGTGCCTGGTCCGTGAACCGGGGGTCGGGATCGGCCTCGGGAACGCGGGTGACGACCCAGGCGTCGGTGCGAGTCCCCTCCCCCGTCGCGCCCGCAAATGACGTGGCGACCGTCGCTGTCAGCTCGGTGGCGTCGGGATCGTAGACGGGGATGCCAGGATCGTAGTCGGCGGACTCGATCACCCCCTCGTCCAGGTACCGGGCCCATCCGACCAGGCTGGCGACCCCCGCCGCGTCCACCACAAAGCGCTGACTGAACCAGGCGCTCGCCGTCGACTCGATCTCGAGGACGAGCCGGCCGTCCGCTTCGATGACGGAGGCGGTGAGATCGACGGCACCGCCGAGTCCGGCGACACCCTCCGCCTCCGGGAGGGCCGCCTCTTGGCCGGGGGCGTCGCAGGCGTACCAGCGGCGCAGCGCGTCCCGCTCGTCATCGCTGACGCCGCCTTCTGGGGGCATGTCCGGTGTGGTGGAGAGGGCGCGGGCCTCGACGCGGGCCCGATGGGTGCGCATGCCAGCCAGGGTCTCCAAGTCGATGCCCTCGGGGGCGCCGTACCGCGCTCCACCGGTGAGGCGGCTGGAGTGACAGCTGGCGCAGTAGCTGAGCGCGAAGGGCTGGCCGACGCTTTGCCAATCGGCGCACTCATCGACGGCGGGCACCGGCTCAGTCGCGAGCTCCGAACAGCCGAGGACGAGCAGGAGCCCGGTCAGTAGAGCCTCCCCGCGGGGTGCCGCAACAGCGCCACCAGCACCTCGTCCCATGACTGGTCGGCGGCCTGCCACAGTGCCAAGAGGCGGTCGACCTCGGCGCCGTCGGGCTCGACCACCAGGCTGTCGACGCGGAGGAACAGCGCGACGAGCTGGACCCTGACCTCGTCCTCGGACGGGTCGTCTGCGGCGGGTACCAGGACCCGATCGGCCGGGGGGCGCGCGCGGTCCAGCGCCACGGCTTCCGGCACCGCCACCTCCGCGACCCAGTGGGTGTACAGCAGATGCGCGGGCGCCGTGGCTGACGCCGGCTGCAGCACGGAGACGTCGTCGGCGTCGCCACCAAGCACGCGCAGTTGGCCGCCCAGGAGCGCCTCGTCGAGCCCAGCCCACGCCCCGGTCTCGCCTTCGGGGAGGGCGAGGACGCGACTCGTCGCGAGCAGGTACTGGTCGGCGGGCAGCCGTTTGAGCGCCGGCGCCGCCCAGGCGTCGGTCTCGATCACCGCGGCGGCGAGCTGGTCCCAGCGGTAGCCCCCGTGGACGAACTCGCGCACCATGTCGTCGCGCGCCGGCTCGGCGTCGAACGAAGCGTTGGTCAGCCCCTCGTACGCGCGTCGGACCACACAGCGGGCGAAGCGCGGGTCGGCCGCCATGAACGCCCCGAGATCGGTGAGGTCCTGGCCGGGGTGGCCGAAGTAGCTCGGGTTGCTGACCGCGGCGCCGTAGGCCGCCACCCAGGGGCTGTAGCGTTTCCCCTCTTCGAGGTCGGTAGGCTCGGAGCGCTCGGCGAAGCCGGCCAGAAAGCCCGCCAGCGGGTCGAGCGCGGCGTGGCAGTTCACGCAGGCAGGGGTCTCGCGGACGGCGACCTCCACCTCGCCCACGCCCAGGGTGGAGTCGGCCTCGAACTGCACGTCGCGGTCGAAGAAATCGGCGCAGAGGAACACCCGCGCCAGCATGTTGGCGCGACGACGATGGAAGTTGGTCTGGTCAGCGCTGTGCCGCATCCAGAGCGCGCTGGTCGAGAGGATGCCGGCCAGCGGGCGGCCGTCGTCGTACCGCGTCCACGCCCAGGTGCCGTCGGTGCCGGTGTAGGGGATGTCCCACAGCGCAGCGAGCCGATCATTTGCGGGCCATTCTGGCGCGGTGAGCACGTCGGTGAACGGACGGTCCTCGTTCACGACGGCCATGATTCCGGCGAGCGGCTCCCACGCGATGGCCCGCTGGTCGGCGATGGGCAGCTCCGCCAGCCACGCAAGGTCGTCCTGCCAGGCGGCCGTGTGGAGGCTCTGATTCCACAACCACGCCGCGCGGCGCCCCAGGTCAGGGTCGTCCTGTGCGTCGGCGACCAACGCTGAGAGCGTGCTGGCATCGGCCTGAGGGAGGGTGTCGGGGTCGGGGCGACGCCCCACCAGATCGAGCGAGGCGCGCACCACGGCCGCCCGATCGCTCAGGCGCGGGGTTTCGGCGGGGGTGGTGGCAGGCGCGGAGGCGCCCTCGCAGCCGAAGGCCAGGAGGACAAACAAGGGTGCGCCGCGATCCATCATCGTCGCGGGACAGGGTACCTCGACGCCCAGCTGGTGGCACCACCCAGCCGGCGACAGTGGCCTTGCTGAGCGGCCGCGGATGGCGGTGACGGTCGAGGTGATGGCGCCCACGGTGGTCGAGCCGCCCCGACGGCCGCTTTCGCCGCCGCTGCCGCCGCGACCGAGCCGCGTATCTCAAAGAGTGACCCGACACTTTTCGAGTTACGCGGCGTCCTTCTGAGCTACGACGTCGCTGTGGGCGCGGCCGCGCCGGAAAAGCGGCGTATCTCTGTGAGTGAGGCGGTCACTCCCCGAGTTGGACGGCAATTCCCTCGGGCCGCGGCCTCCCGCCTCACGACGGAGCCGCGCATCTCAAAGAGTGACCCGACACTTTTCGAGTTACGCGGCCTCCCGCCTCCGGCAGCCCGCCTCGACGGCGTCGCGACGCGGGGCGACGATGCTTGGGGTGACGTCCGGTCGCGCCGCGTCGCCCAGGGGGCCGACCGCGAACTCCGGAGGGCGGGGCCGCCAATATAGTCGAGACCCGGCAAGGTTGGTCAGGGCGATTCGCAAGGCGCTCGTCGCCTCTGCCTGGGACGTTCGTCGGGGGCGAATCGCGGCGTGGCGGTGACGACAGAGCCGCCGCCGATGACGCGGCAGGTCACGTGACGGTGGTTACTGACCTCACCTTGCACGGGCGCGGACGGCACTGCCACGACCCACGACCCCACTCAGCGCGACTCCACAAAGGCCTCCACCAGCGCCGGCCTGTTCACCACCCACTGATGAAAGCAGTCCACCTTGGCTTCCCAGGTGTCGACACCCCAGGGCCAGCGGGGATCCGCCGCCACCGATTCCGCCAGCCGGTCATGCGTCGCGAGGATGAATCCCTGCAGATCGGTGGCCACCATCAGGTCGCTCACCACCAACATCTCCGCCTTCACGTCGGCCCAGCATGCCGCGTTCCCCATGCACCAGCTTGCCACGTATGCGCCCGGATCGGCAGCGAGGTTGTCAAAGTAACCGGGCTCACAACGACGGTCTTCGTCCGGGGGGTAGGTGTAGCTGTACGTAGAGTCGGCACCCCACGGGGTGAGCGTGAGTTGGCCCGTCAGGGGGTCGTGGTAGACGTAATAGTTGTTGCGATTGTAACTATAGCTGTCGGCGTGGTTGAGCACCCGCTCCAGGGCCATGAAGCGGGTGAGTCGCTCCCAATCGAAGGCCGACCGCATCGTGTCCTCCTGACCCGTAGCGGCATCGGCGCACGCCCGGGCCAGACCGAATTCATCGAAGTTGTCACCCGACTCCTGGAGCGGATATTGCGCACAGTCCAGGTTGAAGTCGCAGCTCCGGCACATCTCGTACAGCGCGCCTTCGCTCTTGGGCCAGTTGTGGTCGATGAATCCGTCATCCATCGCCTCCACGATGGTGTAGAGTCCGTAGGCCTCGCCGTTGAGTGTCACGTTGGCATACCCCGTGCGCGGCGCTGGGTTTCCCGACAGTCGCCACATCCGGTAGGCCAGGGTTTCTGCCATGACCGCGCCGTCCCAGTAGTTGCTGTCGAGCGTGAGGCGCTCGAGCCCTTGAACCCGCGCGCCCGTCTCGAACTCGTCGAACTTCAGCTTCCACGCGGGTTTGCCGTCCAGCCACTGGTAGGTTGAGCTGCCTTTGAGGCGCACTCCGATCGGCTCGAACCGCTCCCCCCCGAAGATCATCGCCCCCGCCACGTACTCGTCGGGGGACCCAGCCAGCTGCTCGATCGCGGCGTCGGACAGCTCGATGCTCACGTCCAGCACGCCGGTGTCGGCGAAGAACACGTTTTCGTCGGGGGGCAGCTCGCCGCCGGCGCCGCCGGGGAGCTCCTCCTCGTCAGACAGCTTCGGTGGCGCACGAAGCGCCGCGGGCTCCGCGGGTGGGCCGCAGGCCGCCAGCAGCAGCACGGCGCCAAAAGTGACGGTCCCGGCGGGGGCGGCAGGGTGGAAGAGGATCACGCAGGGGAGCTAACCGACCGATTCGAACGGGAACCGTCACGGCCGACACCAAACTGCGGCCCGGCCTTGCGCCCACCCGCCGGTGCGAGCACAGCCCCAGCACCAACCCAAGGTGTCGGGGCGACGCGCCAGCTAGCCGCAGCTCGCGACCTCAGTTGGGGAAAGAGGGGCCGTCGGTTGGGCTGACTCGTCATAACGAAGTGGATTTTTCCAGTCTGCATGGGCGTAAGTCGACGGCCGCGACATTGATGGAGGGACTCAGAATTGAAAATAAATAAAATCCATCGCGCTCATCCGCCCGAAAAAGAACGTCGCTGCCGCCGCGAGCGCCCACGCGGACGTTTGCAGCGGAAGCGCCCATGGCGCTTCCTCGATGCGCGGCCAGAGCCACCGTTGGACCAGGAGTCCCAGCACCAGCGGAACCGCCGCCGCTCCCGCGATGGCCAACATCGTAACCGTCGCGACCCACTGATCGGCGGAGGCGGCCAGCGGCGAACGCGTCAAGTGCCCAAGGAGAGCGCTCCCATCCGTCTCGCGGAAGAGGAGCCAACCGAAGCAAGTGAACCCGAACATCAGCACCACGGCACCCGCATGCGCGAGGGGTCCGCGCCGAAGGCCGGCCGGAATTCGCGGCGTCACCAGCCGATACCCGGTGATGAGCAGAGCGTGGTACCCCCCCCAAAGCACGAAGTTCCACGACGCGCCGTGCCAGAGGCCGGAGATGAGCATGGCGCCGAAGGTGGCGCGGGTGGTCCCCCAGAAGCCGCCGCGGCTCCCGCCGAGGGGAATGAACAGATAGTCCCGGATCCAACTGGAGAAGGACACGTGCCAGCGTCGCCAGAAGTCCGAGGGGTTCACCGCGAGGTAGGGGTTCTTGAAGTTCTCCATCAGCGAAAAGCCGAGCATGCGCGCCACCCCGCGCGCCATGTCGGTGTAGCCCGAGAAGTCGGCGAGAATCTGGATCGCAAACCCCAGGGTCGCCGCCCAGATCATCGGACCCGCCGGCTCGCGGAGGCCGAAGATCTTGTCGACGTAGGGGGAGACGGTGTCGGCCACCACCACCTTCTTGAATAGGCCCCACATCGCGAGGGAAAAGCCGCTCTGAACGCGGCCGAGGTCGAAGCGGCGATGGGTTTCGGCCTGCAGGAGCAGGTTGCTGGCCCGCTGCACGGGGCCAGCCACCAGGTGCGGAAACAGCGAGACCGCGAGCAGGTAGTCGAGTGGCGTCCGCCGGGCGCGGAGCTCACCGCGGTAGACGTCAATCGAGTAGGCCATCGATTGGAAGGTGTAGAAGCTGATGCCGGCGGGGAGAAGTATCCCCAATGGCAGAACCGAGTTCTCGACACCGAAGGCCGACAAGATACCGGAAACATTGGTGAGGAAGAAGTCGAAGTATTTGTAGTAGCCAAGGATCGCGAGATTGCTGGCAAGGCTGACGGCCAACACGCGTCCCCTCCGCAGCGGGTACCGCTCCATCGCGAGGGCACCGACGTAGTCGATGAGCGCCGAGGCATACAACAGCACCAGAAACCACGGGTGGACCCATCCGTAAAAGACCGCTGACGCCACGATGAGGAAGAGGTTCTGGAGCCGGCGGCTGGGGATGGCCCAGTACGTCGTGAACACGACGCTGAGAAAGGCGAGGAACTCCCACTGGACGAAGGTCATGGGTCGTCACCGAGCGCGGGACGAGCGGGCTCGACCAGCGCGGCCGCGGTCAAAAGGACATAGGCGGCGCCGTCGTTGCGGAGCGTGAGCACCACGTCGGACGCCCCTGGCCCGATCGGCGTGGGCAGGGTCTGCCGCGCGATCGGCAGTGAATCCATGGCGAAGGAGCCCGTCCACACCTCGGCCCCATCGGCGACGAGGGCGGCGTGCAGCGTGCCCCCCGGGCCCGCACCAATGCGGGTGGCCCCCAACTCCAAGGTGTCGGCGCCGGCGCTGAGGACCCCCAAGGCGTCGGCCCCCACCGGCAACCGCACCTCATCGCCGGGGTACAACCACAGGCCCTTGTCCTCGCAGCGCCGCGTCGGGGACAATCGCAGCGTGAACGCGTCGGGGGAGGGCCGCGCGGCGTCCGGGAGCTGGAGCCGCAGCCGCTGCCCGGTGTAGCTGACCTTGACGAGCGGCCTGCGATCAGCGCCGAGCGTATCGCCGGTCGGGACGCCGTGATGCAAAACCTCGAGCGGAGTGCAACCGGTCCCCGCGGCCTCGTACACCTCGCCGACGCCGGGAACCGCGAGGCTGCCGAGCTCCCAGCCCCACCGGCCCACGGACCCGAGCGGTTCGAGCGCCGGCGCAGGCGCGGGCAGCGAGGGCGGCGGCGATGAAAATGCCGGAGCGTCACCAAGGTCCACTCGCACCGGCACATCGACGTCACCGATGAGAAAGATGGGCTCCTTCTGGCTCCCGGTCACGACGCGCCGCACCAGCAACCACGGCCCGGCGCTGGGCGAGTGGACGGACAGGCTCCACGACTCAGCGGTGGCCGGCCCCCGGAGCGCGGCCTCGACGGCGGCGCCCGTTGCAACCAACGGCGCCGGCCGCCCCTCGTCGAGCCACACCTCGGCCGCCGCGTCGCCGACGATCGGCGTGACCGCCTGCACGCGCACGCGCCGGGCGCCGGTGACGATGCCCGCGGGCACCGTGAGCCTGACCGTGGTCCCCGGCGCCACCCACCACGCTTCTTCGCCGTGAGGGCCGAAGAGCGGCAGCTCCGGGTTCAGATCGAGGGTGAACTCGGCGTCGCCGATGGCGGCGGTCTCAGTCGGCGAAAAGCGCATCTGCGCATCCACGAAGTACGACGACGCCGTGCAGCCGGCGCCGCCGACGGCGGCATGGGGAGCAAGCGGACGCGCGTCCTGCAAGACCCGCAGCGGCGACACCGCGCCGTAGCCGGCCGCGGAGAGCCGGCCGTCGGACAGCGGCTCCAACCCCCGCACCCGCGACTGCCACGCGCACGCCGCCGGGAGCGGCTTCGGGGTCAACGGCGGGAAGGTCGGCGGAGTGCCCTCGCGCGTCGCGACAATGGCCACCCTCTCCTCCAGGATCTCGGCAGGCGCTAGCTCACCAGACCCAACACCCACGCCCTTGAGCGCCGCGACGAGCTGGGGCGTGAAGCGCCCTCGCCCCGCCTTGGACAAGTGGACGCCGCCGTAGTCCGCCGTGCTCAGGTCGGCGTCCCGGAGGTCGAGGTACCCGGCCCCGGCCGCGCTGAGGTACGCGAGAATCTCCGCCTCCAGCTCCACCGGGACGGAATCGTTGCCCTGCCGCGCCGCCGGGAGCGGGCAGCGCACGAAGAGCACCTGCGCTCCGTGGGTGTAGGCAAGCTCGACCAGATCGGGGATCAGGGTGTCGGCGAGGTGCTGGCCGCCGGCAGCCTCGCTGTCGTCGGGCTCAACATAGGGGGTGATCCGCCGCGTGGACAGCTTCTGGTCGGCGTCGTTGTCGAAGATCGCCGCCAACGCCGGGACCGCGTCGTCCCGCCCCAGAACGAGCCCCACGGCGGCGTCGCGGATGCCATCGGTCAGGCTCGTGCGCCACTCCCCGCGCCGGCGCAGCGCGCGCTGAACCCGGGCGTCGGCGAAGGTGGCGCCGTACACTTTTTGGTCAAGCACCGGAATCGGCGCGCTGACGTGCGCGGCCAACTGGGCCTCCTGACCGGCGTTCTGCAGCTTCGCCTGGGCCATGATGACCAGCGAGCCGTACACGATCACCAGCTTCGGCCGGTGCCCGTTGGCGTAGACCCGGTCGTGCAGCGTGGTGTACCAGACGGGCATTCCCGTCCCGTTCGCGTTCATGGGCACCACGTCGGCGCCGCCGGGGAAGAGCTTCGCGATCGCGGCCGGATCGAGGTCCGAGCCGACCTTGGAATTTCCGAGCAGCACGACGTCGGCGCCGCCCTCGATGCGCCGCTCCAGGCTCTGCGCGACCACCCCGAGCGTCGTCGCGCTCGGCGGATCCGGGCGGGTGAGCGCGGCGCCCAGGGCGCCGAGGAGCGCCAGCGGGGCGAGGAGCGCAGCGGCCCGCGACAAGCGCCGGACCCCGGTCACCGCGTCGCACCGGGCAGCGCGACCAACGCCGCCCGCCCCAGAAGCACCCAGGGCGCCGTGCCTGGGCTGGTCACCGTGACCTCGACGGTTCCGTTCGGCGCCCTCGCCAACGGCCACCGCGGCGGGGCCGTGCGCAGCGCTTCGGCGGCGAACGACGCCGCCAGCAGCGGCCCTGCGTCGTCGGCGATGCGAACGTCGATCCGCGCGCCGCCCCCCTCCCCCACCACGCCACCCGCGAGCTCGAACGCCCACTCGGCGCCCTCACCGCTCACCGCGCTGCGCCACACCTGTCGGTCCCCCGGGTACAGCCAACGCCCGGCGTGGCGCGGGCAGGCACGGTCCTCGGCCAGAGACAACGCCACCGTCGGGCTCGCAGCGAATGGCGCACAGTCTTCCTTGGCGACGGTCAGTCGGCCTCGCGCCAGGCTCACCGACAGTCCTGCGTCCACGCGCAACGGCGAGCAGGCGCCCACCCCGCTCTGAACGTAGGCCTCGTCAGTGTCGGGGACGCCGAGGGCGGGGACCTCCGCGGCGGCCGACCACGGGCGCCCCTTGTTGAGCGTCAGCGCCTGCGCCGGCAACGTGGGTGCCGGCCCCGCGATCAGCGTCCCGTCGAGGAGATCGACGGTCCTGGGGGCGGGTGCCCGCAGCCCGCCCACCGCGGTCAGGAGCACCCACGCCCGCTCGGCGCGCACCGCCCCCGCCGGGGCCGAGACCGCGAAGCTGCCCGCGGGGACCTCGATCGTCGACCCACCGACGATGAGCCCGGCGCCGCCCGCGGGGGCCCACCCCTCCAACCGGCCTGCGCCCGCGCCGACGTCCAGCACGGCTCCCGGCCCCACCCACCAGCCTTGGAGCCCCGCGTCGCCCACGGCCCCGGCCGCCTCGAGCAGCGTGAGCTTCACCCCGCGCTGCTTTGCCGCCGCTACCGACACGCCGAGCAACCCGTCTTGCACCGACCAGTTGTGCGCGCACGGGGCGGACGCGCCCGGCTTTGCTTCAGTGAGCGCGGCGGCGAAGAAACGTGGAACCAACGGCGAGGCGCCGGCGAACCCGGCGGCGGCCAGCGCCGCGGGAGCCACCACCGCCAGTTCGGCAGGGAGGGTGGTGGTGGCCAGGCAGTCGCCGGCCTGGGCGAAGCTGACCGTGGGGGGCGTCGGGGGCGCGCTCCACGCCGGCATCGGCGGGGCCGGGGCAACCGCGGGGCTCCTCGGGGCGCGGCCAATCCAGTCGCCCAGCGCCGCGAGACGCTGACCGAGCAGCCGGCTCGTGGCGTGACGCCCGGCCGCGTTCATGTGGGTGCCATCGCCGTACCAGCGCTCGTCGGACAGCTCGGCCCGCAGGTCGAGCCAGCCGCCCTTGGCGCCGAGCACCAGCGCCCGCGCCGCTGCTTCGTCGGCAGCCGAAACCACATCGTCGCCGGCCTGGCTGACGCCGAAGGGTTGGCGTACGAACACCAGCCGCGCCCCTTGCGCGGTCGCGAGCCGGACGAGGTCCGCCAGGAAGGACTGCTCCACCGGCAACGGTGCCACCGATCTCGCCAACTCCGGAAGCGCCACGCGAGCGGTGTCGCAGGCGTTGCCAACACCACGCGTATACGACGAAAGCAGCGCCGAGGTGAGCGGCGCCCCGAAGACCCTCGCCAGGTTCGGCGGTGCCGAGGCGTCCAGGTGGAGCGCAAGGGCGGCGCGCCCGCCCGCGTGGGGAAGTGTCGTCGTCAACGCCGCCTGGAGGGGACCGTACACCAGGTAGGCCTTGGGCTTATGGCCCGTCCCGACCACATGCTGGGACGCCACGGCGTACCACACCGGGGCCTGCGTACCGTTGACCCCCAACCCCACCATGGTGGGCGCCGTGGCGCCGATCGCGGCCCGGACTTGGTCCAGGTCGAGATCGGTGGCCACCTTGGAGTTGCCGAGCACAACCACGTCGGCACCCGTCGCCGCGCGGGCGCGCAGCTCACGTGCCAGCGGCGACGGCGCGTCGGCGGCGAAGGCCAGCGCCCCGCTGAGCCCAACGAAGCCCGCCAGCACCCAGGTCCACCGCAACATCGTCGCGGGGAGTAACCTGAATCCGCTGTCGGCTGGGCTACCGGAATAGGCTAGGGGCTGGGCCAAGCGTACGGGAGGATTCGGGGATGGGGGTCGCGGGGGAAAACGAACGGGCAGCTCGTCGTGAGCTCGGCCGCATCGCGCGGCGGCTCGGTTTCGCCTTCGAGCAGGCGGTCTGCGGCATGGTCGTCCTCGACCGGGAGGGCCACTTTCAGCTGGTGAACGCGGCGATGGCGGCGATGCTGGGGCGAACCGAAGCGGACCTGAAGCGGCTCACCTTCCTCGACATCACCCACCCCGACGACGTGGCGATGGGCGAGCGGTACCTGGCGGACGCGCAGTCAGGCGCCGTCGACGGGCTGGTGAACCGCGAGAAACGCTACGTGCGCCCGGACGGGTCGGTGGTGTGGGTGCTCGTGCAGATTCGCGTGCTCCGGGGCGCGACTGGCGAGCCGTTCGGCCACTTCGCTCAGGTGCTCGACGTCACGGCGCTGAAGAGTGCCGAGCTGGCGCTCGCCGATCTTGCACGTCGCGATCCCGTCTCTGGACAGTACAATCGCCTTGCGTTCATGGAGGCGGGCGAACGCCGCATGCGCGCCACCGCCGGACTCCCCGCGTGCCTCGTGGTGATCTACGCCGACGTAGACGGATTCAAGCAGGTGAACGACGAGGCGGGGCATGTGGTGGGCGACGCCGCGCTGGCAGCAGTCGGCGCGGCGTTGGCCGGCGCGCTTCGCGAGGCCGACGTGGTTGCCCGTATCGGCGGCGACGAGTTTGCCGCGTTGTGTGTCGTGCGGCGGGAGGCGGACGCGGCGGCGCTACTGGCCCATGTCCGCGCCGCGCTCGCGGGGCTCAATGTCGCCGGACGGGACGTGGCGGTGAGCAGCGGGGCGGCGTGTTGTTCGGCAGCGCGCCCGCGCACGCTGGACGAGCTGCTCGCGGAGGCCGATGCGGCGATGTACGAGCAGAAACGGGCGAGGCGGCTTGCGCTCGCAGCGCCGCGAGATGCCGCGAACCGTGCTTGAGCCCTCAGCGGCTGTGCTCGGGGGTGGCCGGACGTTAGTTCGTGATGACCGAGGTAGCCGATGTCCTTCCGCTCGACACTGTCTGCCTGCCGCCTGTCGCTGATCCTTGCCCTGGCGGGCCTCGGATGCGAGCCTTCCGACGATGGCGGGGGCAGCAGTTCGCCGCCCGCGGAGACCGGCTACGGGGCCGCGGACGACAACGCGTGTGAGGCCGCGGCAGCCACCGCTGGGACGGCGTGCATGGACGACTGCACCGACGATGCCGACTCCTGCGTGGCCGGGGTGTCGGCGGTGAAGCGTTCGTGCGACGACTCATGCTCTCGCGTGTCGTACGACGCCCACGCGGCCTGCTTGCGGGCCGAGGCCACCGGAGAGTGCGACGGCGACTGCTTCGATGAGTGCGAGGCCGGCTGGGAGGACGACTACGCGAGTTGCGACGACGAGTGCGACGAGGACTTCGCGGACAACGGCGCCCGGTGCACCGACAGTGGGCGAGACTGCCTGGATGTCTGTGATTCGACCTACGATCAGGCGATGGGCGCTTGCTGATCTCGCTCCTGCTCAGCGTTGCGCTCGCCGACCCCGCGAAGAGCGTCCTGCCACCTCGGCCCCCCGGCCTTGCCTGCACGCCGGCCGATCCGCGCGCCGCCGCGCTTCCCCAACGCCCGCTTCTCGGTGTCTGGCAGCACCCCGCCTCATCCGCGAGGTTCCGCGTGTGTGCCGACGCAGGTGTCGCCATCGTGACCGGGATCGACTCACGCGACGGCGAAGTCTTCCAGGTGCGCGACGCGCGCTTCGACGGCAACCGGCTCCTCTTCGTCTCCACCATGCCGAGCACCGACCTCACGGTCAGTCAGCAGTGGCGATTGCAAGGGACCGCGGTGCTCGACTTCACGCACACCCCCACCGGCGACCTGCTCCTGAACGTGCCGGAGTAGCCCCTCAGTGCACCCGCCCGCGCGCGTTACCCGCCGACCTTTTGGAGCTCGTCGAAGCCGGGGAGCGTGGAGAGATCGGGCACGAGCACGATCTCGATGCGGCGGTTCACCTTCTTGCCCTCGGGCGTGCTGTTGTCGGCCACCGGGTGGGTGTCGGCGAAGCTGGCGGCGGAGACGTGGTCGGCGCCCACGCCGGCCGTGATCAGGGTTTTCACGACCACGATCGCCCGGGCGCTGGCGAGCTCCCAGTTCGAGGGGAACCGATCGGTGGCGATGGGCACGTTGTCGGTGTGACCCTCCACTTGGAACGCGCGGTCGCCGAGGGCCGCGAGCACCCCGCCCACCTCGGTGAGGGCGGTCTTGCCGCCGTCGGACAGATCGGCCTTGCCGCTGGCGAAGAGGATGTCGGTGGCGAGCACGACCACCATGCGACCGTCGACGATCTGCACGCGGAGCTGTCCCGCGTCGATGAGCTTCTTGAAGCGCAGGAGCAGGTCCCGGAATTCGGCCACCCGCTTCTCGGCCTCGGCTCGCCGCGCCGCGGCCTCCTTGAGCGCGCCCTCCATCTCCGCGACGCTGGCCTTGAGCTTGGACTTATCGCTCACGAGCCCCGCCTTCTCGCCGGACCAGGCGGCTTCCGCCGCGGCCAACGCCGTCTTCGCCGCGCCAAGCTCACCCTGGAGACGGGTCTCCTCCAGCCGAAGCCCCGCGAGCCGGAGCTGCTCCTCTGCAAGCGACGTCTCCCGCTGGGCGAGGGTTTCGCGGGTGGTCGAGTGGGCGCTCTTTTCCGCCGCAAGCTCCGCGGACAGGGCGTCGAAGTCTTTCTTGGGAATGCAGGCGAGGAGGAAGGCGAGGGTGAGCATGAACCCGCGTTAACCGGGAGTTGCCTAGAAGTCGTTGCCCGCGTGCTCGCCGTACGCGCCGGAATCCATGAGTCCGTCGAGCTCCGCGGCATTGGACAACTCAACTCGGAACAGCCAGCCGGCGTCGTGAGGCGTGCTGTTGACGGTGCCCTCGTTGCCATCGAGCCCGTCGTTTACCGCGACGATCTTGCCAGAGACGGGGGTGTAGACGTCGGAGACGGCCTTGACCGACTCGACCTCGGCCACGCCATCGCCCTTCTTCACGGTCTTGCCCACGGTCGGAAGTTCGACATGCACGATGTCGCCCAGGGCGTCCTGCGCGTGATGGGTGATGCCAACGGTGGCGACGTTGCCGGCGACGGAAACCCATTCGTGTTCGGCGCTGTACTTACGATCGGTGGGGTAGGCCATGGAAACTCCGGAGACTCAGGTGGGGCGGGTGTAGAAGGGGGTCTTGACGACTTCGGCGAGCGCGATTTTTCCGCGGACGTCGACCTCAAGCGCGGTGCCGGGCTTGCTGAGGGCCGCCGGCACGTAGGCGATGGCGATGTTGGTGCCGAGACACGGCGACCGGGTGCCGCTGGTGACCTCGCCGACGACCTGGCCGCCGTGAATCACCGCGTTGTGTTGGCGCGCGATGCGGTCCTGCACCTGGAGACCGACGAGCCGACGCGGCACCCCCGCTGCTTTCTGCGCGACGAGGGGATCGCGCCCGACGAACTCCCCCTTTTCGAGCTTGGTGACCCAGGCGAGGCCGGCTTCGAGGGGGGTGGTGTCGTCATCGATGTCGTTGCCGTAGAGGCAATACTTCATTTCCAGCCGGAGCGTGTCGCGCGCGCCAAGGCCGATGTCAGCGAGGCCGAAGCGGGTTCCGGTGTCGTGAATGGCGGTCCACACGACGTCGGCGGCACCGGCGGGCAGGAACACTTCGAAGCCGTCTTCCCCGGTGTAGCCGGTGCGCGCGACGATGCAGCCCTCGATCCCGGCGAAGGTACCCCGGGTGAACCAGTAGTTCTTGACGTCCGCGAGGCTGTGTCCCAAGAGCGCTTCGCCGAGGGCGATGGCGTTGGGACCCTGGATCGCGAGCTGGCCCCACTGGTCGGACTCGTTCACAATCTCGGCGCCGAAGGGGTTGTGCCCCTTCATCCAGGCGTAGTCTTTTTCCCGATTGGCCGCGTTGACACAGATGAGGATGTCTTCTTCGGCGATGCGGTAGACGATCAGATCGTCGACGATACCGCCGCGTTCGTTGCACATCGCCGTGTACATGGCCTGGTCGAACGCACACTTGCTGATGTCGTTGGTGACGAGGTGATTGACCGCCGCCAGCGCGTGGGGCCCACGGAACCGGACCTCCCCCATGTGGGAGACATCGAAGCATCCGACCGTGCTGCGACAGGCCGCGTGCTCGGCCTGAAGCCCCTGGTACTGAACGGGCATTTCCCACCCGCCGAAGTCGATCAAGCGAGCACCGGCGTCGCGGTGGTATTCGTGGAAGGGCGTCCGACGCGGCAAGGGGGCTCCAGGGGCCCGCCCGCCTATCCGGGCACCCCCCTAGACGTCGATGCGAAGGCGACCCGCCGCACCCATTCGCAGGTGCCCGGCGTCCCCAGCCGCGGCGGCTGCCGCCAACTCGGCGGCGACGTCGCTTGCCTCCAGCAGCACAAAGGGGCCCTCCCCGTCCGCGCCTGCCTGCCCCGCTTGCGCGACGGCAGCGGTCAGCTCCGCGCGTGCCATGCGTACCGCGGTGACGACCCCCGACCCGATGAAGGGGGTCTCGGCCCAGACGGCGACCGCTGCCTGCGACACCGGGTCGAGCGTGGGCGGGAGGCGGGCCGCGACGGCGGCGAGGATCGCGGCCGGGCCCAATAGGACGACGACGTCGAAGCCGGCGCGCGCGGTCGCAAACGAGAGCGGGCGAACCAGGACCACGCGGCCACTGCCCAAGAACAGGCGAAAATCCTGGCCGCCCAGCTCCGCGAGCGCCTCGTCGACCAAGAGCATCGCCTCGGATTGGGTCTCGAGGAGGCGGAGGAGGCCAGGATGGAGGGCCCTGCCGGTTTCGAGGCCTGGAGAGGACAGCGCGACGACGGAGGCAGCCCGCGCCAGGGCAAGCGCGGCGGGAACGTCAAGATCGAGCGGGTCCAGCTCGGACGGCGGGAAGCGGGAAACGTGAGCGCCCGTCCCGACGAGCGCCGCGAAGATCGCGGGGTCTTCGAATTGGGGCACCGCCGCGGTGGCCCCGGGCGCCAAGAGACACGCCGCGAGCGCGTTCCAGGCCGCGGCGCGGCCGACAGCGACGAGAACCTGCTCAGAAGGCACGGAGAGATGGGTCGCGACCGCTTTGCGAACATCGAGGGCTTGGGGAGCGGCAGCCCGGGCCAGCACGCCGTGGAAGAGCGCGAGGGCGTCGGCCGTCGGCCGGGCGGGGGTGGGCGCGGGGACGGGAAGGTCGATGCCCAGGCGAAGCCAGGTCTCGGCGCGCCGGGGTGTGGTTTCCCCACCCAAGGCCTCCCCGGTCGTGGCCGTTAGGAGGGCGGCAATAGCGCGGTTCCCGCACGCAGCAGCGAACGCACTGGCGGCCGTGCCGACCCTGAAGGCCAGCTCGCCGTCCGGCGCCACCTTGCCTACCGCGCCCCAACTCGCCAGCTCGTGCACATCGTCGCTGACGGCGCCTAACCCTCGGATCGGACGCCAGCGCTCGGTGACGAACCCTCCTGGCAATACCACGTCCACTGGCCGAGAGGCGATGGCGAACGTTGACACTCTCACGACGAATTCGCCCAGAGCCGCACGGAATTCTGACGGGACGGTGCCCGCG
>CANLGL010000090.1 GCA_947490345.1 Deltaproteobacteria bacterium | reverse complement strand
TCGTGCGCGTGGGGCCAAAGACCTACCGTCGTGCCCGCGACGGGGACGGCGTGGATGCGCGTTTGCTCGTTCATGTGCGGGACGCCGAGGTGGTCAGCGTCGCCCAGCTCCTCATCCGGGCAGAAGGGCGCATCTCCGCCTCGGCGATGCGGCGACTGAAGGAGCAGGTTGATGGGCTGGTTGCAGCGGGGAAGCTGGAGAAGGTGGAGGGTGGGTACCGTCGGAAGGGGGGGTGAGGTGCCGATCATTCCTGTCGATTCTCGTGAGCGGTCACAGCGCCTGCTGAAGTTGACGGCGCGCCGTCGCAGTGGATGGGTGGCCCGGCGCAGCCGCCGAAAGTGGCGTCCGATACTTGTCACATTTTTGACATGCCGCGCTTCCAACGAACCGTTGAGTCCGCGCCCGCCCGTCACTCTCCGCCGGTCGCCGCCTGCTTGGCAGTTTCCAAGTCCTTGCGTGCAAAGTCGTCGACCAGCTCGTCGATTCGGCGCCGGTAATCCAGGTTCCCCTCGATCACCATCCGAGGAAATCCGGTGTCCCCCTCGCCAGCAACTTCCCAGTAGAACTCCGGGTAGGACTCGCTCAGCACACGACGCAGGACGACCAACCCGCAAAGCAGCGCCTGGATGGGGTCGATCCCGTGCCCATCGGCACCGACTCTCCCGCGCTCTCCTTCCACTACTACCGGACACGTCGCGTAAGTGCCGCTGACCTGCACAGGAACGCCGATGCACACCGTCACCGTGCGCCCGGTATCCGCCGACCGGAGCACACGAACCGCAGTCCATCGTTCCGTCTCCATTCAGCAGGCCCCTAGTAGTTGTTGTAGCAGAACCCAGCGCACGCCACCTCGCCTGCAGCCGCAGCCGCATAGCAGAGGGCTGCCAACTGGGGAGTACGGCTGCTCGCGCAGAACCTGATGAGGTGGCTCCCGCCTATCGCACACGAATTCAAACAGTCCACCTTCGTGCTGGCCTCCCAAGGGATGGTGACCGGCTCGCCCACATTCGGCCCCAGCTTGCCATGTGTGAACACACGCGCACCCCCCAGTCCACTTCCCCTTCTCCGTCAGCTCCGGAGTGCACTCTACGGAAAACATCATACCGGAATCTGCTGGGTTGGAGGTGTGATCGTACCAATAGTCCTCGACGCAGTCACAGCTGCGGATCGCCCAAAGGTCGACCCCGAGTTGGTAAAGGCGCGGCACGTAGCCGCCGCCACCGACGACCGCGGCCTTCGACACGCTCCCCCCGGCTGCCTTCGCGGCGGAGGCTGTTCCTCCACCGGACGTGGGTGGCGTCACCATCGACCCGCCCGGCGACCACGCCCCGCCGGGGATGCCTGCGAGGGCGGCACCGGCGGCTCCTCCTGACGACGAAGAACCCCACATGTCGACCTCCTACCGGATGATGAGGTTGATGTCCACGTCCACCTTCCCCAGCGCCATGTAGATCACAACGTCCTGCTGCATCTGCACGACGTAGCGGATAGCCCGCTTGTAGTTCACGTTCGCGGTGTACCAGTCGGAGACCAGAACGCCGCTGCCGGTCCGGTAGGTCGGCGCTCCGAAGTACACCGGAGTGTCCGACGCGCACCCGTCGGCGGTCAACTGGTAGCCGACGTTCGCCTTCGCGCCGTTTGTGGAAGATACACCGGGGGCGGGGCCCCCGGCTCGGTCTACAGGCTACGCCTTCGGGATCAGGACGATTGCACGTCGTAGCTGCCCGCGAGCCGGACGCACGCGAGCGTGCTGCGCATCAGCCCCGCCGAATCCAGCCACTGAATGACCGTTCACCCGTCAGCACCCGCCACCGCAAGCCGTCGTCAAACATGATGTCGAGACGACGAGCCTGGAGCAAGCGGGGTTACACAGGTTCTACGCTGGGGACTGGAAGATCAGCTTCAGAAAAATAGAAACGTCAGTGCCGCTCTGCTTCTCCCTCGGCCGTGAACACCCCGTAGCGGTCCAGGTCGGCGCTGAAGCTCAAGCTGATCGCCTCTCCATCCCGCGCGCCCTCGCCGAAGACTTCGACGGGGTCGCCCCACCCGAAGTCCATCCACCAGGTGAGCTCGAGGGTATCGTTTTCGATGAATCCCTCGACGTCGCCGGTCACGTCACCCCAACCGTTGCCACCGCCGGCGCTGCAGTCCGCCGTCCCCGCGAGCGCGCCGTCGGCGTCGATGGAGAACTCGATCGAGCCTTCGCACTCGACGTCCTGCCACTCGCTGGCCAGGAGTCCGTAGATGTCCCCCGCCCAGTCACCCTCGCCGATGTCCGCGTCGGCGTCGGTGTCCGCATCAGTGTCGGCATCGGTGTCGGCATCAGTGTCGGCGTCGGTGTCCGCGTCGGTGTCCGTGTCCGTGTCCGTGTCCGTGTCCGTGTCCGCGGGATCGCCGGAGGCGTCGCCGATGACGGTGGTTTCGGGGGTACAAGCCAGGAACGCGACGGAAAGAAGGGCGAACGCACGCATAGAGCACCGGTGGGAACGCCCGCACGGTAGCACCGGCGCTACTGATCGTCGACCACGTCCACGTCCCCGTTCTCGTCAATGATTAGTGGAACGACTCCGAACGGCGTGGTCACGTCGCTGGTCGCGGCGAGGTCGACCTTCAACTGCTGGCCAGAGGCGATGGCCGCGATCGCGTCGATGGCGTCGAGGTAATCGACGGAAAAAGGCATCACCAGCCGCTCGCTGGTGGCCCCTTCGACCGAGCCAAGGCTGGACTCCAACCCCGCGCCGACCCGGACCCCGGCGAAGGCCACCTGGAAGTCGAGGTTGGCGAACTCCAAGGTGCTGCCGTGATCGTTGTCGATGTCGACAGCCAGCTCGAAGCCCGCCCGCGTCGCGGTCACTTCCGTCAGCGCCAGCTCGCCGACCTTGATGTCCGGAATCCGCAGTGCCGGGAACTCTCCAGCCTCTTCGAAGCTCACATCCACCGGGCCGATATCGGTGTCCCAGCCGAAACCCCCACGAAACGCGAAGGGCAGCGCGTCTTGCCCGCGCTCCGCGGTCACCAGGTCGTACACGCCTTGAAAGTTCAGCGTCACCGGCAACACCATCGCGCTGGTCGCTTCCTGGCGAAGCTCCAGGCCTTCGGGATTGTCGCCGCTGAGGATCTCGACGCTGTCGAGGTCGAGACCGTATGAAAAGCGCTCCAGCGGGATGTCCACAGGGTTGGGGTTGTGGACATCGAAGACGAAGTCGACCGAGAGGTCCTCAAAGCTGATATCCGTCAGCTCCAACCGGTTGAACTTCACCGTTGGAATGAACTCCGAGATGCTGCCACCGAGGCCGCCGCAGCCCAGGAGGAGGAAGAAAAGGGTCATCGGAGAAGGTCCTCGCTAGACACTACGTTGCCGGAGGCCGGGGATTCGAGGGTTTCGGTCGGCCGCACCTGCACCACGATAGCATCGGCGCCGAAGCGGGACGCGAGCCAGTCCGCGAGCGAGGCCTCGGTCAACGCTTCAATCGCCTGTTTCACCCCCTCAATCGCGGCAAATCGGCTCCCTCGCAGCTCGCCGAGCAGGGTCCATTCCGCCGACCACCGCGCCGTCGGGCGCGCCAATCGGGCCAGCACCGCGCGCCGGGCAGCGACGACGTCACCGGGCAGGCCAACAAACACCGCAAACGTGCCCGACAATTGGATGGCTGCCGCGGGGTCCACGCGAGCCGGCGGCGCGGGGAGGCCCGCGAGCTCCAGGGCCACGAGGTAGGCCCCCTGATCGGCCGCGGTCCAGGTGGTGAGGCGTTGCGGTGAGAACACAGTGCACGCCGCGCTCACGGGCGCGCTCGCCACAATATTCGGTCGCGATTCGCGAGGCCGCACCGCCGGGGTCACCGCGCGCGACATGACCGGCGGAAACAGCGTCGAGAAGGCCGTGGCATCGACGTTTCCGTCGGCCGCGACGACCACCGCGTCCCGGACGTACCGAAGGCTCCGGAACGCGTCGACCTCGCCGGGAGTCAACGTCGGAAGCACGCTCGCGCGGCCCTGCGCGGGGTGACCGTACGGAGTCCCGGCCAGCGCCCAGCTGTCGACGAGGTCACCGGCCAGCGCGGCGCAGGTGCGCGGCTCCAAGCGGGCCGCTGCCGCACGTCCGGCGTCGACCAGGTCCGTCGAAACCGGCGTGCCGAGCGCGCTGGCAAGGGCAGCCTCACCACCAGCGGGGACCATGAATGCCACCAGCTCCGGACCCACCTCCACCGCCGCTCCGCCGAGCGAGGCGACGCCGTGGGCATAAACGAACGCGGTCCCCTCCCGGCCGGGCGGATCGTAGGCGCTCCCCGCGCGCACCAAGACCGTCAGAAGCGTGGGCGCCCCCGGCTCGCTGAAAACACGAACCGGGGCGCGCGCGACGACCAGGCGAGGCGGCTGGGCGGGCGGGTGGTACGGCGCACACGCGGCGAGGCAGCAGAGGAGCAGCGAAAGCGCGGTACGCACGGCCCCGCCTAACCTGAAACGGGGGAAGACGCTCGCCGCGTCCTCCCCCTACCGTCGCCTACCCTCCGGCCTCCAAGCTACGCTTTCCGGCCTGCGGCGACGGCCGGGTTGGATAACCCGTCCGCCGGGCGACTCTCCCCCACCTGGGCGTCACCCATGCCGCAGCAGTTTCACGGCCGTGAGAACCGACCCACGGGCGGCATGGGTGGCTATCGCCGGCCGTGGGTGCTGTGCTACCGTTTCACCGTCCGGAGGACCCGTTGCCCGCTGTCGTCGATCTCAACGCCCCGACGCGTGACCTGTTGCGCCTCTTGCGCACACCCCCGGAAACCAGCAACCGCCTACCTGAAAGCGTCTGCTGGCAGGCCTACATCGAGCTTCGCCGCCGCGGCGATGCGCAGGCCACGCCCCACTTCCTGAGCGGCCTGAAAAGCCTGCACCGGCGTCGTGGCATGGCCGCGGCCACGCTTCCGACTGTCGACCCCGACACGGACGAGCACAAGTTGGCGCCGGACCCCTACCTCGGCGAGCTGTGGCGCTCGTACAAGCGGCTGCTTTGCGCCAACCGTACCGGTCCCGCGGCCCAGATCCTCCGCGAGTTCGAACAGCACATCCACGCTTCCTGAGGTCCCGCAGGATAGCCACGCTGCCTGCCTGTGGAGCCCCTGTGACCCTTGATTGGACCGACATCCAGCGCCGCACCTCCGCCGGAGAGGGCGTGACCGAGCCCGAAGCGCTCGCGATGACCCGCCTCACCGACCCCGGCGAAATCCAGAAGATGTTCGCCGTCGCTGGCGAGGTGCGGGTCGAGCACAAGGGCAACTTCGTGAACACCTGCGGGATCAGCAACGCCAAGTCGGGGCGCTGCGCCGAGGCGTGCAGCTTCTGCAGTCAGTCCGCGCACTTTTCCACCGACGCCCCGAAATATCAGCTCAAATCGGCCGACATGTTGGTGGCCGAGGCCAAAGAGGCCGTCGCCGCAGGGGTGCGCGAGTTTTCGCTGGTGGCCAGCGGGCGGGCGATGACCAGCCGCAGCGAGCTGGACACGGTGAAGAGCGCGGTGGCGCGCATCCGTGAAGAGACGGGCATGCAGACGTGCGCGAGCCTGGGCCTGATGTCGAAGGACGCGCTGGCCGAGCTGCAATCCGCCGGTCTGCAAGCGGTGCACCACAACCTCGAGACGGCGCGGAGCCACCACGCAAACATCGTGCAAACTCACAGCTACGACGACGAGGTCGAGACCGTGAGGGCCGCGCGTGAGCTGGGGCTCTACACCTGCTGCGGCGGAATCTTCGGCATGGGTGAGTCGTGGGCCCAACGCGTCGAACTCGCGATGGAGCTCCGCGACCTCGACGTGGACAGCGTCCCGCTCAACTTCTTGAACCCCCGGCCGGGAACCCCGATGGCGGACAACGCCGAGCTGACCGCCGCGGATTGCTTGAAGGTGATTGCGCTGTACCGGCTGATGCTCCCGACCAAGGACCTCATCGTCTGCGGCGGGCGGGCAGTGAATCTGGGCGAGCGTCAGGACGAGATCTTCCGGGTCGGGGCCAACGGCGTGATGTTGGGGAACTACCTGACCACGGCCGGGCGTGAGGTGGAGTTGGACCTCGACATGTTGGAGAAGGAAGGGCTGGTGATCCGCCCGCCACCGCACAAGCCCCATCCGCAGAGCCTACGTCCGAGCGTGCGCGCTGAGGGCACCGACGCCAACGGCGTGGCGTAGCGCTGCGGTGAGCGATCGGTACGCCCGGCTCCGCGCGCGGGTCGAGGGGCTTGAGGCTGCAGGGCTCCGCCGGCGCCTGCGGCTCGTCGAGCCGACCAGCGCCACGACCGCCCGCGTCGACGGGCGTGAGATGCTGATTTTCTGCAGCAACGACTACCTTGGCCTCTCCGCGCACCCGGAGGTCCGGGCCGCCTTTGTCGGGGGCGGCGGCAACGGCGCTCGCCTGGTCAGCGGGAACCGACGGGCGCACGAAGGTCTGGAGGCGGCTCTGTCCGCGACCTTCGGCCGGCCGGCAACCTTGTTTCCCAGTGGATACGCCGCGAATCTCGGCCTGTACAGCACCGTGCTCGGCCGGGGGGATCTCGCCGCCAGCGACGCGCTCAACCACGCCTCGATCATCGACGGGCTGCGTCTGTCCCGAGCCGAGCGGACGATCGTGCCCCACGCGTCCCCCGGCTCGATCCCGGCTGGCGCGACGCTGGTCGCGACGGAAACCTGCTTTTCGATGGACGGCGACGTTCCGGATCTGCAGGCTTGGAGCGGGGTGCACTGGTTGGCGGTGGACGAGGCTCACGCCGTGGGGGCGCTGGGCCCGGATGGTCGGGGAGTGGCGGCCGCCCAGGGCGTCACGCCAGACTTTGTCGTCGGCACCCTCGGCAAGGCCTACGGAGCCGCCGGCGCCTTCGTGATCGGGCCACCGGAGCTGCGGGAGCTGCTGATCTCCAGCGCTCGGAGCTTCGTGTACACGACCGCGATGCCGGAGGGCGTCGCCGCGGCGGCCCTGGTCGGAATGCGCCTCGCCACGACGGAGAGGCGGGAACGGCTCGCGGCGAACGCAGTTCGTTTACGACGGGGCCTCCGCGACGTAGGCGCCACCGCGCTTGGAGAGGCACACATCGTCCCGGTGCTCACCGGGGCGCGCACGATGGAGGTGGCCTCCCGCCTCCTCGACGCGGGCGTTTTTGCCCCGGGAATTCGGTTCCCGACCGTTCCGCGCGGACAGGAGCGGATCCGCCTCACCGTCTGCTCCGAGCACAGCTCGGGTCAGATCGATCGCTGTGTCGAGGCGGTCGCGACCGCCTTGGCGGCTCAATGAACGCGGAGCTCGACGAGTGGCTCGGCGCCGGGAGCGCCGCCGTTGCCGACTGGGCCGGACATGTGCGTCGGCTCGCTCAGCGCGGAAACCTCGGCGCCGCGCGCGGCCTGTTGCTGGATCTTCCCGCCCTCGCTCAGCCCCACGCCTGCCGTTCGGGCACCTGCGCGCCGGGACTCCGTGAGCCCCGACGCCGATCGTGCTGCGCCGACCTGGACGTCGAGGTCACCCCCGGCGAGTCAGCGCGCATCACCGAGGCGCTCGCCGAGGTGGCGGCCTGGATGCAGCCTCGAGACGCCCGTTGGAGCGGCGAGGCGCCGGAGCGCTTTGACGGGTCGATGCTCCGACGGCCCGGGCGGCGCTGCATCTTTGCCGCCTCGGACGCGGCCGGCCTGACCTGCTCGCTGCACGCGGTGGAGGACGCGACGGGGCGGCCGAGGGGTGCCCTCAAGCCGATGCCGTGCCGGCTCTTCCCGCTGGTGGTCGTCGACCTTGGCGACGGTCACGTTCTCCTGACCGCCTTGGCACGTCACACCAGCCCCCTGGCCGGCGGAGGCGGCGCCGCCGCGTTCCCGTGCCTGCGCCGCGGCGACGACCCGACCCTCGCTGAAAGCGCCGCGGACACGCTCGAAGAGCTGTGGAGTCGCCCGGTTGCGCGCGCGGTCGTGCGCGCCGTCGCACGCTGGCGTGCCAACGCCGCGGGCTGAGACTACGGCTTCGGGAGCGCCCGCGCCGCCTTCTGGAGGCGCCGGACCTCGACCATGTCGGCCGCCTCTCCGCCGTAGCGTGCTCGATAGAGCACCCACGCGAGCGAGCGCAGCGGCTCGCCCAATTCACCGGCGTTCGCCACCAACCAGTCGCCGGCCTCCAAGGGCGCAAGGTGCTCCGGAATCAGCCAACCTCGCCGGACGACCCGCCGTCGGGCCGCGCGGAAGGCGTCGACCACCTCGTCGGGCCGTGCGCTCGGCGTGCTCGGCCTCGCCAACCACCACAAAACCACCCGAAGCACGCTTCCGGACAGGGTCAAGGCCGCCAAGACGATTCCGGCGCCCACCATTCCGGTCCTGCCCCGGCTCCGGATGGGGTCGTTGGGAATCGGTGCCACGGCGTATTGGCCGAGACTCGCTGCGGCGTCCATCTGCCGATCGATGTCGAAGTCCAGGACCAGGGAAAGCCAGGCTTCGTTCATCGCTTCGGCGCCCGTCCGCCACCAGGGCACGTCAAATTCGGGATGGCCCCCGACCGGCGTCGCGTCCACCACCGCCCACCCAGAACGAACCGGCACCTCGACCCAGGCGTGGGCGTGCCCCCGGCGCACGGCGTAATACCCACCGGTGGTGCTCCGCTCTTCGGTGTAGAAGCCCGTCGCGAGCCGCGCCGGAACCCCGCGGGCACGCAACAAGACGGCGAGCGCCGACGCAAAGTACTCGCAGTGGCCGGCACGGGACTCGAAGAGAAACCAGGTCAGCGGATCCGCCCCGGGCTCGGGCGGTTCGGGGTCGTAGGCATACCCGGACGCCAAGGTGCGGAGGGCGGCAGCGACGATCACGCGCGCGTCATCGGACCCCGGCGCCAGGGTCGATGCCAGCTCGACCACCCGAGGTTCCAACTCCGGAAGTTGAAGGAGGGCCGCGACACCAGGTTCGGGTTCGCCCAAAGTAGCTGCCCGCGAGTAGACCTCGTACACGGTGCGGCGACCGGGCTCAAAGTGCTGGAGCTCGCCGCCTGGACCCTGGAGAATCGGGCCCTGGTCACTCTTGGCGTACAGGACGTCCGGCGGGCCGAAAACCGTCGCCCCTTCGAGCGGCTCCAACATCACTTCGGTGCGGGTTTCCCACGCCCCGAACGCCACGCGCTGCACCGTCCCCGTAGAGGACCACGCGCGGCCGTCGAAGTGGTCGAGGGACCGGCCGCGGAGGTAGATCGGGCCCGCGCGTGGGCTGCCGTCACGCGCCCACATCCGTACCCGCATGAGGAGGGCTTCGCGATCCGGATCCTCGAGCTCGTCGCCGAGGGCCACCTGCTCCGCCAAGCGGTCCGGCCCCCCCGCCCCGTCGGGACCGCCGAGGAAACCCCCGCGCAGCCGCGGGACAACCACAAAGAACGCAGCCGCGAGAAGCACGGTGGCCACACACGTACCCACGGAAAGCGCCTTGTCGGTCAGCCCGCCCAGACGCAGAAGCGCCAGTGGCGTTGCGATTGCGAAGGCGAGGAGCGCCGGCACCAGGAGCAGCGAGACACTCCCAACCGTGCCGACAAGAACCATGAGCGTGGCCAGGAGCAGTTGCACGCGCTGGTCGGCAACCCCGGTCGCGACAACCGCGCGGTGGGCAGCCAGCCAACCCAACAAGAGCGCGAAACCAGGGACGACCCCAACCGACCAGGCGGCGCCGCCACAAAGGAGCAGCGCGCCGACGTGGCTCCAGGTCCAATCCGCGGTCACGCGCAGACGCTGACCGCCGAGCACCCCACCCAGCACCATCGCCGCGGCGACCGTCCCCGCCCAGCCCGACGGGGCCAGGCACGCCGCTCCGGCCACCGCCGCCACCCGGACGGACCACGGCGTCATCGGCGCTCCAGCTCGGCGAGCACGGTCAGCAGCCGGCGGCGCCAGGTGCCCCCGCCCCGTGGCGGCAGCGCCAGTCCGTCTGCCTCAAGGCCCACGGCATCCCCGCCGGCGATGTGGACGTCCACGCGGCCGGCCAGCCGGCAGATCGCCTCCTCGCGCCGCTCCCCGACGAGCCCCGCATCGAGAACCAGCACGACGTCCTCGGCCCCCTCCGCGACGCGAACCACCACCATCGGCTGACCAGCCCGGGCCGAGGTCGGCCAATGCACCCGGCGCAGCGCGTCCCCGGGTTGGTACGGCCGAAGTCCGGCGAACTCTCCAGCGCCGGCCGGACGGCCGCGTACCCCCGCCTCCTCGCCCTCTCCAGCCGGCGCCGGCGGCGCGCCGCGCCCCGCTGGACGCGGGTAGACCAGCACCTGGCACGGCAGCTCCACGTCGCGCCAGCGGCGTACCAGCCCGAAGGGGAAGATCGACTCGATGCGCACCGCTGAAAGCCAGTCCAGACCACGCTCGGAGAGGGTGAAGTCGGCACCGATCTCAACCGTCGCACCTGCCGCGCAGTGTTCGACAAAGGCGGAGGCGACGGCGCTGCCCCGCTCCGACAGGCGGACGTGCCACGCAGCACCCCGGCCGCGCGTGTTGCGGAGGACATAGCTGCCGGAGGCCGGTATCTCCGCGAAGAGCTCGCTCGGGAGGCGGCGTTCGACGCGCAGACCCCGCAGATTCCATTCCGCCAGGACGTTCGCGACGACCAGGACGGCGAGGAATAGGCCCAAAACCAGATAGATAAGGTTGTTCCCTGTGTTCACGGCTCCGAAGAGCACGCCCACCACCAGGGCGAGGTACACCGCTCCGTCCCTCGTGGGCCTGACCCGATTGACCGCGTCGCGGGGAGGCACGGCGGCCACGGGCGCGGCCTACGCCACCGCTCGAAGCGAAGTGAGCAGTTCACGGATCGCGCTTGCCGCGCCCTCCGGACCGGACTCCGCACGGACCAGGACCCGGTGGGCGAGCACGGGAACAGCCAGTGCAAGTACATCCTCGGGGATCGCGAAATCGCGCCCACGCAGGACGGCCCGAGCTCGCGCGGCGCGCAAGAGAGCCTCGGCACCGCGGGTGGAGACACCCCGGGCGAGGCTCCCGGCGCAGCGACTCGCGGCGGCGAGATCAAGCACCGCATCCTCGATGTCGGCGTGGATGCGCACCTTGTCGACGGCTGCGCGCAGTTCGAGCACGTCCGCCGGCTGCAAGACCGCCCCCTCGCCCGAGGCCAGGCGGGCAGCACCCTGCAGAACTTCCCGCTCCGCCTCTCGATCGGGGTAGCCCATCGCGGTCCGAATGAGAAAGCGGTCGAGCTGGCTGTCCGGCAGTGGCCAGGTGCCGTGGTACTCGTGGGGATTCTGCGTCGCAACAACGAAGAAGGGTTGCGCAAGGGCGTGGGTGGTGCCGTCCACGCTGACCGTCCCTTCATTCATCGCTTCCAACAGCGCGGACTGCGTCCTCGGCGTCGTCCGGTTGATCTCGTCGGCCAAGACCACGTTGGCGAAGATCGGTCCGGGCCGAAACTGCATCCTTCCGGCGTCCAAGCCGACGAAACCCACGATGTCCGCCGGCAAGAGGTCACTGGTGAACTGGATGCGCCGAAAGGTGCCGCCGATCGCCTGCGCCAACGCATGGGCCAACGTGGTCTTGCCCACGCCGGGAACGTCCTCCAAAAGCAGGTGACCACCCGCAAGTACGCAGATGGCGGCGAGCTCCACCACCTCCTTTTTTCCGCGAACCTGCCGGGAGACCCGACCCGTCAGGGCCGCGACCGCCTCGGCTGGGGTCATTCCGTCTCGCCGACGTACGCGCCGTGGGTGTCCAAATGGTACTGGTCGCCGACGAGGATGGCTTCGTCCTCACTGGCAACGATCTCAAACCACTCCGTGCCGGTCCAATCGTCGTCCCCATCCACACACGGGTCCCCCTCTGCGGACTCGATGGCGGCTTGCCCGAAGAGCTGCCACTTCACGCTGCTGCCTTCCTCCCCCTGGCCGACGACCACCGACTCGTAGGTCAGATCGCAGCCAGAGTAGGTGCCACGCGCAAACGCGTCCTCGCCGATGTAGATCGTCGCGGAGCTGGCGTCGAAGCTGAGGTAGTAGTCGAAGCTGTCGGCGTAGGTCCCCTCACCCTCAAGGGCCGAGACCTTGACGGTGAAGTGCTGAGACTCCGGGGGGATCCGCGAGTTCTCACAAGCCATCAGAAGAAGGAACGACAACAAGCGCGCACCTGAGCCGCCACAGGGTATCACCGGCCACCGCCCGCTGGGGAGGGCGAAACGTCGCCAGCCTCGTCAAAGCTCCGTTGACGAAGGCCCTCGCCGGCCCTACATTGGCGGCCCTTTTCGCGTGGGAGTCCGCTTGTCCGAGTCCGTCTACGTCGCCCGTCCCGATGAACTGAGCGCCCTCCAAGGCCACTACGCCTCCGCCAAAGCCGGGCAGTCCCGGGTCGTCGTACTCGAAGGCGCACTGGGTTCCGGCAAGCGGGTGCTGGTGTCCGAGTTCCTGCGTCAGGTCCCGGCCCAGGACGAAGCGCTCGTCGTCCGCGTCGCGCTGACGGAAGACATGGATGGCGACGCCGCGATGAAGGCGATGTACGCCGCGTTGTGCGGCGCGCTCTACCGGGATGCCGCCATGCGCGGCAGGGTCGAGCTGACCCTCGCCCAGCAGCTTCCCCTGTACGAAAAGCGCCAGCAGAGCTGGTTCCAGGTCTTCGTCGACGGGGTGAAGAAGAACATCCCGGAGCCGGGCGCCGACAAGATGCAGTTGGCCATCCCGGCCGACAACCCGCTGTCCGCGTTCCCCGAGGTCGTGGCTGCGATCAGTCGTAAGCTCACCATGATCGTCGAGCTCCAGAACGTAGGCGTGGTGCACTCCCTGGCGCTGTTCACCATGCTCGAAGGACTCCTGGAGCTGCGCGGAACGGAAGGCCACCTCCTGCTCATCCTCGGCAGCGAGCCCCTGGACGAGGTGGGCCGGGCGTGGATGCCCGCACCTTGGCTGGAGCTGCTGGATCGTCGGAAGGACATGTTCATTCGACAGGTGATGCAGCGGTGGTCGGCCGACGATGTCGCCGCCTACTGTGCGTCCCGCAACATCGTGCTGGCGCGCCCCGACCGCGTCGCCGAGCTGGTGCAAGGCCGCCCGGGGTTCATCGGCGAGCTCATCGACCACCTCGGGACCACCAACCGGTTGGGCGACGCGCTGGAGGGAGACCTGCTGTCCTTCATCCCGACCGAGCTCGACGCCAGCGAGTTGGACGCGCCCCCGACGACGCCGCCGAAAGACGGCGATCGCAAATACGCCACCGCCGCCGACGCGGACCGGATCTTCCACCTCGCCGCCCTTCTTGGCGTGCAGTTCCCGTCTGGCCTCGTTGCCGACATGGCCGGGCTCGACCGGGACAGCGTCGACGACATCATGGATGCCGCCGGCGGGCTCGTGAAGGAGGACCAGTTTCACCAGGGGTTTGGGACCTGGCTTTACCAGTTTCACAAGCCACTTTTCCGTGAGGCCGTGCTCCTGGCGCACCAGTCGGACGCCGAGAAGGAGATCTCGCGTCGCGTCGGCTTGTTCATGGAGCGGTCGCTGGTGCCACGCGGCTACCTGTTCATGGTCAAGACTGCGAGGCTCTACGCCGAGTATGGCGTGCCGCAGCGCGCGAACATGCTCCGAAGCCTCGCCCTCGGCCAGGAAACTCCCCAGACCTGGGCCATGATCCACGACACGGTGCGGCACTTCTCGGCAGTGCAGTGGTCCGATCCGCTGCGTCGGACCGTGTACCTCAACATTGTCGAGCGGATGGTCAACGTCGGCCAGGTCGAGCAGTCCGAGGCGCTGATCGCCGAGGCGCTCGCCTGGGCCACGACCAAAGAAGACCGCAACCTCCAGGCGTGGCTCCTGTTCGCCGGCAGCCGCCTCGACTTCCGCCGCGGGGACATGTACCGCAGTCGCGACCGTGCCAAGGATGCCGCCAAGCTGTACGCGGCCAGCGAAGACAAGCTCAAGCAGGCCGAGATCGAGAACCACCTCGCCGGGATCGAGCTGCAAGAAGGCAACGCCAACGCGGCGATCGACCACATTCGTCGCGCCCTTGAGTTTGCGAACGAGCCGCCGATCCAGGCCAACGCCGAGTACTTGCGCGGGCTGCTCGCACGACGAGCCAATCGGCACCAGGAAGCGGCGGAACACTTCAAGAAGGCCAACGAGACCGCGGGCCAGCTCAACATGGCCCCCCTGGCGCTGGAAGCGGGCTTCCACTACGGCGAATCGCTGCTCTTGTCCCAGCAGGCGTCGAAGGCTGCCGACGTGCTGGCCAAAGTCGCTCAGATCGCGAACCAGATGCAGAACGCGGTGCGCGAGCGCTCGGCCGCCGCCCTCCTCGCCCAAGCTCAGGCGCAGCTCCGAAACTACGAAGCTGCCTTGCAAATGGCCAACCGCACCCTGCAGTTGACGCAGTCGTTGAAGTTCGACAAGTTCCTGCCGATCGACATCTACAACGTCGCCTACTACAACCTGCAGCTCAACCGGAACACCGAAGCGGCCTCGCTCTTCGGCAAGGCCCGCGAACGCAGCAGTGGCATGGATCCGCGCTTCTTGAAGGACCTGACCTTCAACGCAGGAGAGGCCTACGCGCGCATCGGCGAGAAGCAGAATGCGGAGTCGGCGTTCACCGAGGCGGTGAACCTGGCACGGTCAACCAAGGATCCCAAGCGCTTTGTCGTCGCGAGCGAGAAGTTGGCCGGGCTCGTGGGCGCCCGCGACAAGGTCGCCGCGCAGAAGCTGCTTCAGGAAGCGTTGGCAACCGCCGACCAGGCTGGACTCAAGGAAGAACGGAAAGGGCTTCGTCGCAAGCTGGATGAGCTTGGCAGCTGATGGCTTGGTCCGAGGCCGACATCCCCAGCCAGGCCGGGCGTACGGCCGTCGTCACCGGCGGAAATGGCGGCCTCGGATTGGAGACGGCGCGCATGTTGGCCGCGGCGGGGGCGCACGTCGTCATCGCGGCACGGAACGCTGCCAAGGCAGAAGGCGCAGCGGCGACCATCCGGGCGTCGGTCGCCGACGCCAAGCTCGAGATCCAGCCGCTTGACCTGTCTTCGCTCGGGAGCGTCGCGGCCTTTGTCGCCGCTTGGACTCGGGACGAACGGCCGCTCGACCTGCTCATCAACAACGCGGGGATCATGGCCATCCCGCGCGCGCTCTCGGCCGACGGGTTCGAGATGCAATTTGCCACCAATCATCTTGGCCATTTCGCGCTGACGCTGGGCTTGATTCCGGCGCTCCTCCGTACCGCAGGCCCGCGAGTCGTGACCGTCGCGAGCGGGACGCACTGGGCTGGCCGGCTCCGTGAGGACGACCTCGACGGCGCGGCAGGCTACGGCCCATGGGAAGCGTACGCGCAGAGCAAGCTCTGCAACCTGCTGTTCACTGGCGCGCTCGACCGGAGGCTCCGCGCGGCGGGCTCGCCGCTGTCGGCCCTGGCGGCGCACCCTGGTTACGCCGCGACCGACCTGCAGCAGGTGGCGCCGCGCCAGACGGGTTCGGCCGTGAGCTCGTTTTTCATGACCGTCGGCAACACCTTGTTCGCGCAATCGGCCGCCGCGGGGGCGCTGCCTACGGTGCAGGCGGCGACCGACCCCGCCGCGGAAGGTGGCCAGTATTGGGGGCCGCGTGTCCTCGGTTGGGTAGGCGCCCCCGCGCTCGCAGCACGATCAAGCGCCGCAAAGGATGCCGCGCTCGCCGACCGGCTTTGGGCGATCTCGGAGGCGCGGACTGGCTGCCATCTTGGGGAAGTGGGGGCCTGAGTCGTGCACAGGGGGCGGCGCGATCGACGGGGCCGTCCATCGTCATCGACGGCCTCAGCTTGCACACTGTCGACGTCGTTGTTGTCGACAAGGTCCCCGGCGACCTTGACCTCGTGCTCGGACGTGCCTCCGGGCAGCTCGTCACCCTTTCTGTAGATGGCCGCGGGCGGGTGGAGATCGCGGCGGTACGCCTGCCGCGGTGAGTACGCGCTCGCGCTGGAAGCCACCGGAGCCGCGAGGGATCGCTGAGCCCCCTCACTGCCCCTGGCGAACCCACGCCGCCGCCGCGCAGCTCCCCTTAGTCGCCGGTTGCCCACCCTCCCGTTCGCGCCTACACTCGGGCGATGGCCGTGACCGCACGTGAGACCGCCGCGCACCTGAACCGCCGGCGAGCGGCGGCCGATGCCGCCGTGGCTCTGCGCGCCGCCCTCGTACAGCAGCGGCTCACGATGGTTGCCGCGCTGCTGCGCGAGGGCTTCGGGGCGCGGCGGGTGTGGTTGTTCGGCTCGCACGCCACGGGCGGTCTGCACGCAGAGAGTGACGTGGACGTTGCCGTCGAAGGACTCGGTAGGGACCGCCTCGACCGTGCGCACGCGCAGCTGGAGGCGCTCTTTGACGGCCCGGTCGATCTCGTCTGCTACGAGTCGGCCGCCCCGAGCCTGAGGGAGCGGATCGACGCTGAGGGTCGGGAGCTGTGAACGCCGACGTGCAGAGACTCCGTGCGCAGATTCGGGATGATCGGGTGGCGCTGGACAGGCAGTTCGACCTGTTGACCGCCCTCGCGCCGCGGGCGGGCGACCCCGGGGTCGAAGCGCGGACAGCGCTCGCCCTCCACCACGCCTACGCCGCGGTGGAGGCGATTTTGGAGCGCTGCACCCTGGCGCTCGAAGGAAGCAAGCCGGGCGGCCCCGATTCACACCGCGCGCTGCTCGATGTCGCGACCTTGACCATACCCGGCGTCCGGGCGCCGCTCTTGGGGCGGGACACCGTCCGGAGACTGCACGACCTTCGCAGTTTCCGACACTTCCTGCACCACGGGTACGGGGCGGAGCTCGACCCGGTGCGGCTCGAAGCGGTGCGCGCCGGAGCGCTTGCGGTCCGCGCTCAGCTCGCCGTGGATTTGGACTCGCTGGATGGTCGGTTGGCGGAGATCGCCGCGCTCGGCTGAGCGACGTCGGCCAGCGGCCGCGGCCGGTTGACCGCTTGAGCTGATCCCCGGTTATACGCCGCGCCTCACGAGTGCTTGACAATGGCCAAAGCTCCCAAGACCCCCGCCCCCGACACGATCAAGCCTACAACGGCATCGAAGCCCGCGGGGAAGAAAGCGCCGAAAGCTGCCGCCGCGCCGCCGGTAGCCCCGGCCGCCGCACCCGCGGCCACGTTGGCCGTCGCGGGGCCCGCCCGTGCCGACGTCGCCCGACGCGCGTACGAGCTCTGGCTGGCGCACGGCGGCACCGCCCACGACAACTGGCTGGAAGCAGAGCGTCAGCTCCGCGGCTGATGTGGTTACCCTGGGAGGATGCGACATTTCGAGCAAGTGCACGCGGTGTACTTCGACGACCTGGACGCGTTCCAGATTCTGCACAATGCGAGATACCTGCTCCTGTTTGAGCGCACCATCGGCGCGTTCTGGCACCGACTCGGTTGGGGCGGCACGCTCGACGCGCAACGCAACCCAGATCAGTTCCACGTCGTCCGCGCCAACAGCATCGAATACCTGCGCGCCTTCCACGGCACGGGGGAGTTGCGGGTGCGTGTGTGGGTGGAGCGATTGGGGCGCTCGTCCCTCACCTTCGGCATGAAGGTCTTGCCGATGGACCAGGACGTGGCGCACGCCCAAGGAACGCGCACTGTCGTTCGCGTCCATCCGGTCGAGTTCCGACCGCTCCCCTGGACCGACTCGTTTCGCCAGGGCCTCGCGCCCTGGATGCCGCAGGACTGAGTGCTTCGGACGCTGCTTACGATCGCCACGACCATCGTCGTATGGGAATTTGTTCGGCGTGCCGCGTGGAAGGCGCTTCGAGGGCGCTGGGAACACAGCATCGGCGAGTGGATGCGGCGGCACGATGTTCGGTTGGAACACTTCCGCTTCGTGGACCGGCTGTGGGTGCGACAGTCACTGCTCCAGGACGCGGAGCTCGACAAAGCCGCGGCCGAGCGCGCCGCAGAAACGGGAACCACCATCGGAGAGGTGCGCGCCCGGATGGAGGTCTGGCTCGACGAGATCGTCCCTGTTTTCAACGTGTTCAGCTACTACAAGCTCGGTGGGAACGTAGCGACAGGGGCAGTGCGCCTCTGCTACGAGCTAATCTTCGATCACGATGGCCTGGCCGCGGCGCGCAAGGCCATCCCTCCGGGCTCCGTGACGGTCTACGTCGCCAACCATCGGAGTAACGCCGACTATGTGGTGCTCTCCGTGGGCGCCATGAAGCAGGTGGCGCTCAGCTACGCGGTCGGGGAGTGGGCGAGAGTGTGGCCGCTCGACAGCCTTTTTCGCAGCTTCGGCAGCTACTTCGTCCGGCGCGGGGAGAAAGACCCGTTGTACCACCGGGTCTTGAGTCGCTACCTGCAACTGGTGGCGTCGCGCGGCCTGACCACGGCGTTCTTCCTCGAGGGCGCGCTCAGTCGAGACGGGGCGTTCCGTGCCCCGAAGATTGGGCTCCTCGACTACCTCGTGGGCATCCTTCGCGATGACCCCGACCGCGTCATCACCTTCGTGCCGGTGGGGCTCAACTTCGACCGCGTGCTCGAGGACCGAAACCTCACCTCCGAGACCGCCGGCGCGCCGCCCCCGCGGGCCTTGGAGAAGCTGCGATCGCTCGGGCGGATCGCCTCCTCCGTCCCCCGCTTCCTGCTCGGCGTTTTCGGTCCCGGCTGGCTCGCGGCCCATCGTCGCTACGGCTACGCGGCCGTCAGCTTCGGCCGCGCGGTGTCGCTGTCCGAGTTGGTTGAAGACCCCGCGGCGATGGCACGCCTGCCCCGCGCCGAGCGACTCGACGCCATCGCAGGGCTGGCGGACGCGCTGCTGGCGCGTGTGGCGACGGTCGTTCCCGCGACGCCTGTCGTGCTGACCTGCCGGGCGCTCGACGCCGGAAATACCCACGCTGCGGCCATCCGAGCCGCCGTCCGCGACGAGCTCCGCGAGCTGCGCGCCGTCGGGCGGCCGGTCGCGCAGGGTGCGGCGTTTGAGAGCATTCGGCGCGCCCGCGCGGACGAGAACAACACCGCGGTCGAGATGGACCGCGAGATCGTGGACGCCGACGAAGCGGACCGCACGGTTGACCTCGCGATGGCGCTTTTGGAGCGGCGCGGGCTGGTTCGCTGCGTGGGCGACGTCGCGACCGTCGACCCGCGGGCGTGGGTGCTGATTCGCTACTACGCGCGTTCGCTGGCGGCGCCGGAGAAGCTGGCGAAGAAGGTGGCTGGCACCGCCCGCTGAATCGCTCGCCGCGTCCGACGGGCGTGGCCAATGGCGCCCCCGGCCGGGTTCGAACCGGCGACCCCCAGTTTAGGAAACTGGTGCTCTATCCAGCTGAGCTACGGGAGCAGTTCGGTTCTTTCAAAGCGGGGAGACGGTCACCGAGGTCGTTGACGAACCGGCTATCTCCATGCAGCCGATGGTGAGGCGATCGGCGCCCCCCTTCATCGTCACGGCCCAGGTGCCCGCGGCGTTGGTGTCGAATTCCGTGGTGTACCCGGCGCCCTCGGCCCAGGCCTTGATCGTCTTGCAGTTGTCGGCCGGCGCGCCGCCGCCGCTGAGCACGATGCTGTCGCTGCCGCCACCCTCACTACACACCATGACGGTGGCGCCGGCGGGGGCCGCCATCTCTTTGAACTTTCCGCACGCGCCCGCCAAGGCGACACCACCGGCGGCCGGTGCAGCTTGACTCGCCTCGCCTGAGGTGCCAGTGGGCAGCGCCTCGACCGGTGCGCTCAACTCCTCGAGCTTGGAACTCATGTCGTCCCCGCAGCAACAGCAGGCGGCCGCGGCGAAAACCAACGCGGACACGGGGAGGAGGAGCTTCATCCGAACACCTTGATCGCGG
>CANLGL010000089.1 GCA_947490345.1 Deltaproteobacteria bacterium | reverse complement strand
GGGGGGGCCGCCGGGAACGGTAGTCGCCCAGGCAGGAACGCCGGGCGTGGTGCGCCCGGGCGGGCAGCAGGAGTCGGTCTCGGACTGGTGGTGTAACTGTCACAATGACACCAGAACTGGCGCCCAAGTTGGCGACCGATGTGGCGACAACGACGTGGGGAAAATCACCGACGTCTCCCGCTGGGCGCTGGATGGCGAGATGTGCGTGAAGGGAACAACCTGCAAGAACCTGATCGGCTGTCCCTACTGGCCGGCGAAAGTTGGATCCCGGTGTTCGGGCACGTCGCCCTCTTGGGTGTGTTCATAGATGGGCGGGTTCGCGGCAATCGACTGCCATTCGCGCTCGGACTTTGCGCGCTGGTTGCTTCTGACCCCTACCTGCGCTCGACCTATCAGTTGGTGGCGTTTGTGAACTTCATGATCCGGATGCTGGATTTCGGCTGAGTTGCGCCCCCCTACCCAAAAATCCTCGCCCTCGGCAGCTCGGTCATCAACACCTTCAGATGGTCCATCCCCACGGGCCAGCTCGCCGCTTTGCGCTCGCCGCCGATGCGTTGACCCTCTTTGGTGGGGACCTCGTCGATGCGCCAGCCGCGCTGCATGGCACGGATGGTGATCTGGTATTCGATGGGGAAACGTTTGACCGTGGTGTCCAGCTCTAAAAGCGCGCTACGGCGCAGCGCGCGGAAGCCGTTGATGGTGTCATAAACGCGCGGGCCGGTGTAGAACAGGCCGTTTGCCACCCGCGAGAGGGTGTCATTTACCCGCGCGCGTAGCCGAAGCGTCTCCCCGTCTTCTTCATTGACGGCGCCAGGACCGAAGCGACGAGCGATGGCGACGTCAGCCCCGTCGATGAGGCAGTCGTCCAGCCGCACGATGTCGTCGGGGTCTTCGTTGCCGTCGGGGCTGAAGAACACCAACCGCTCGCTGGAGACCGCCTCGGCGGCGCAACGGAAGGCGACCCCCCGGCCGCGGATGGGCTGCACCACCACCGGGATGCCGCGCTCGCGGAAGAACTCCTGCGTGCCGTCGGTGCTGCCGCCGTCCAGGCCGACGACCTCGCGGAACTGGCTGATGGGGAGCCGATCCCAGAGGGCACGGCACCCGTCGATCTCGTTCAGCGTCAGGAGGATGAGGGCCGAGTCGCGCATGGGCGGAGTCTACTTGACCAGGCCCCCGGAGACCAGGAATTGCGCCATCCCCTGGGCGATGGCGCGGTTGCCGGCGGCGTTGGCATGGCCCCGATCCTGAGGAAAGTACAGGGTCTCCGTGGCGGTGCGGCGCTCGATCTCGGGCTGTGGGTCGTAGATGGGCACGCTCAGCTCCGCGCCGGCGGCGTGTAGGATGGCGCGGTGGCCCTCGGTGTAGCCGCTACGCTCCAGCGGAAAGCCGAAGAGCATGAAGCGCGCGCCGACGGCCTCGGCGCGGGAGGCGAAGGCGCGGATGTTCGCGACGTACTCGTCGGGCGGGATCCGCTGTACGCCCCCTTCGGCGCTCTCCTTGCGTTCGGTGCGCCAGGAGTCGATGGTCTCCTTCAAGAAGAGGTAGGCCTTGAACTGGTGAAGCAGGTTCTCTTTTAGGAAGTCTCCGTTCTGTTGCAGAAGCGCCTGGCTGTGGTCGCTGTACGCGACCGTGCGCGAGTCCTGGACCATGTACCCAAAGATCACCACGTCGGGCGCGTACTCGGCCAACACCTTGTCCCACAACCACAGCCCCTGGAAGCTGGTGTAGCCGGGCTGCCCGGCGTTGATGACCTCCACCTCGTGCCCTTCGGTGGTGAGGATCGACTCGAGCTGGGCGGGGTAGCTCTCCGCGTCGTCCACTCCCCACCCGAACGTGGTGGAGCAGCCCAGCGTCATCACCCTGAAGGTGCCGGCCGGCTTCTGCACGGTGTGCAGCGGCGTGCGAAGCCCGTTCTGGTCGGTGCTGACACGGAAGGTGCTCCCGATCTCCTTGTGAGGGACCGCCTCAAGGGTGAGGTTGGCCGGTTCAACCCAGTAGACCTGGTTGTGGGTGAAGACTGCACCCGGCGGAATCTTCGGCCACCCCGCTCCCCGCAGGTAGCCCTCCAGCCCACCGACCAGCAGCATCAGAGGGAAAAGCGCGAACAGGAGCCGCCGGCCCGCGGAGGGCCGCCGGCGCGACTTCGCCACCTACTTCGCCGGTTCGACGGTGATGGCGACGCGGTCTTCGATCGTCGAGCTCTTGAAGTACTTGTTGTCGTACCAGGTGGTGTCGTTGATCGTCCACGAGATCTGGCCGTTGCTGGGCGCGCGGAACTCGTAGGCCGCCCCGATTCCAAAGGTGGTGACGATGCCGTCGTCGCCCGTGAAGCGGCCGACGAGCATGCCGATGTTGCAGCCTTCGATGTTGCAGGGGAGGTCGGCGCCCGTGGCCTTTTCACTGGTGCCCGCCACGGTGATCCACTCACCCTTGTCGGTGATGCGGTATTTGTCACTCACGGTGGCCGAGATGCGGATGCGGTCGCCCGAGCACACCGTGACGCTGCGGTACCAGGGCGTGGTGATCTCCAGGTAGTCGAACATGGTGTCGATGAGCGGCGACATGCATTCGCCCGCGGTGAGCTTGGCCGAAAGGGGAACGAGCCAGCCCTTCCACGCCTCGAGGTCGCCGCCCTTCATGAACGCCCGACACTGGTCGAGGTTGGACTTGGCGATGGTCTCGATGAGCACCGGGCGCCCGAGAAGCACGGTCTCGATGTCGTCGATGACCCGCTCCTCCATCGTCACCCCGTCGTCGATCTCCGAGTCCTCCACCTTCTCGTCGGCTTTGCGCTTGCCCGACCACTGCTTCTTCATCTCCTCCAAGGCCCGCTGGCGCGCCATCTTGCGGTCACCATCCTGCAGCTTCTCGAAGTCCGCCGGGTAGAAACAATCCGCTTTCATGCCCACTTCGTGTCCCCAGGCATTCACCGGGAGGGGAACGACCTTCGGCTTTTTGGCGTCGGCGAGGGTGATCGTGAGCAGGAGCAGCATGGGGCCTCCGGAATTGGGCGGACGCGCATACTAACCGCAACCCCGGCTGGGGCTTCCCTGTCCGGTCAGTCACCCGTGCCGCCTGCCGCGGCTAACACGTCCATGACAACGCCAAAGCGGCATGGGGGACTGTGGGGATGGGGAGAGGGCCGCGTCCCAACGCGTGAGTGACGCGCTGGGCGCCGCAGGCCGGAAAGCGTAGTTGGAGGCCGGAGGGAACGGCCCGGTAGGGGAAGGGGCCTCGCCCCTTCCCCCGAATTTCTGATCAGTCGAGGCGCGGCCCCAAGGGCGGAAGGGACGCTCCGCCCAAACGCAGACCCAGTTGGACGGCGGGCGTCAGCGCGCTCGGTTCGCCGAGCACGCCGAGGGCGCGGAGGAGCTGCCGCTCGGCCCGGTAGAGCGGATCGTCCAGGCCATCGGCGATCCCGACGGTGACGGTGGCGCCGACGATACGGTCGTCTCCGGCCACCCGTTGCGCAAATCGTTGTCGGACCGCGACCACCCGCGCTCTCGCCATGGCGACCGTGCAATGGGACATCACGACAAGCAGCCCGGCCGGCGAGATGACGCCCACGCTGTCGGTCTCCCGGACCGCGGCCTGCGTCACCTGCGCGAGAACCCGAAGGGCCTCGGCCAACGCCATGGGCCCGCCGCGCGCTTCAATCGCCAGGGCGTCATCGAGCTCGAAGCGGATCGCCACCACGGACTCGGACCGCCGTCGGGCCGCCGCGATCTCCCGATCCGCGGCGTTGAGCACCGCTGCCGGGGAGAGCACGCCGGTGAGCTCATCGTGCTCGCGGAGCGCACGCTCACGGCGGTGGTCGTCAAGCACGCCGAGTACCCGCGCGCGGAGCGCCGGAACGTCGAGCTGCCCCTGCACCACGTCGTGACCGGTGAGCGCACTCGGCACCAGGCCGTCTTCCCAGAGGAAGAGGTGCGGCACCGTCCCGAATCGGTGGTGCGCGATGAGCATCGCGGTCAGCTCACCCATCGGCAGCCCGTCGAGCGGCGCGGCGATGACCACGAGGTCGGGTCCGGTGGCGTCGATCTCTTGAAGGAGGCGGTACCCGCCGACCGCGCCGATGGTGTGCAGCTCCTCGCAGGCCAAGGCGGCGGCGAGATCGTCGACGCGAGCGCGCGAATTGTGGGCCACCAGCACGCGCCACGCGCTCCGGCGCCACGCGGCGAGGCGGCCGCGCACCAGCCGCACGACCTGGCGGAGATCGAGCGGCTCGGGAAGGTAGAGCGCCGCGCCCAGCCGCGCGGCAGCGACGCGCGAGGGCAGGTCCTGCTCGCTGCCGTACGCCAGGAGCAGCCTTTCCCGAAGCCAACCCTCCGCGGGCGCCGCGGACAGCAGTTCGACTGGCGCTACCACGGCGGCGGCGTCTTCGCGCTCGACGACGTCTTGGGCGGCGCTGAGGTCGGGGACGATGCGCACCGCCGCAGCCGTGAGTTGCGCGGCGCGGTGTAGTGCCGGCGTGTTGTCCCCTCCCGAAACCACCACGATGGGTCGCAACATGGCAGCCACCCGGATCCCGCCGGAGCAGGCCTCCAGAAGCTCTTCCAGCAGCTCCAGCCGGTTGGGCGTCCGCATCCCACGCAGCGCCCGCAACGCGGCGCGTTCGACGTGCCCGAGGCCCATGATCCGGGCGGCGTCGCGAATCCGCTCGACCATCGCGCCGACCGCCCGAGCCAGGTCGTCGTCACGCCGCAGCTCCCTACATAGTTGCACCGCCTCGGCCGCCTGCTGCCGCAGGACGGTCGCCACTTGGGGGTGCAGTCTGGCGTTGTCGGCGAGCGGACCGGGCATCTCAGGGCTCCGCGGGAAAATCGGGAATCGGTTCACCCAGCATCAAAGCACGAGTCAGTGCCACCGGAACAGAGCCGGCCGCGAGAAACTTGTCATGAAACCGGCGTTCGCTCCACGTCGAACCCTCGCGTTCCCGGACGGCGTCTCGCAGTTCGACGATCATCTGCTTCCCGCCGAAGTAACACACGAGCTGAGTTGGCCAATTGATCGAGCGGAGCAGGTCCTCGTCCACCGCCGCCCCGGGCGCGCCGTACTTGAAGTCGGCCGCTGTTTGCAGGTTCCAACGCCCGGTTTCTATGTTGACATCGTAGATGACCCGCGCGATCCGGGTCCGGTAGCTTTGGAGCACCGTCCGTTTGGCCCCCGGAGAGTCGGCCAGGCCGCCGTGCGCGGCAAAAGTCTCCTCGGCGTAGAGCGCCCAGCCTTCGTTCTGCGGGCAATCGGGCAGGATCGACCGCAGCGGGTCGGGATTGAGCCGGGCGAGGGAGAGCTGGAGGTGGTGACCCGGCCAACCCTCGTGCGCCGAGTAGGTGCCCATTCCGTTGTGGAGGAAGTCGCGAATGGACAAGACCGACTCCAATCGGCGCTCGGGCGTCCACGCCGGCGAGAAGGTGTCGACGTTCCAGTAGCCAACGTTGTCCTTTACGTAGGTGGGCGGCGGATTCATGCTGCCGCCGTCCCCGGTCAGCGGGATGAGCGCTGGCGGGGTCGGGCGCGTCCGCAACGGGCCGAGCGCCTCAGGGACCGTGACCCAGCCGCTGCGGATCACCGCGGCGCGATTCGCCTCGGAGACGCCGTCGTACAACCGCAAGAGCGCCGCCTGATCGAGGTCGCGTGCGGTCGCGTCATCCGCCGCTGAGGCAGGTGCCATCGGCCCGGGAGTCAGCTCGGCCATCGCGGCGTCGACGCGGGCCAGCTCCGCACTGGCCTTGGCCTGCAGCTGGTCGGGTGTCCACGGGAAGAGCAGCGTGTGTTGGTACCGCCATGCGTACGCGCTCGCTCCGATGACTGCGAACTCGGCCGTCGGCGTCAGCGCGGTCGCGTACGTTGCCCACGCGGCCAGGGCGTCGCCGGCGGCCGGATCCTTCGGCCGAGCCAGTCCCTCGATGGCCCTGGCGAGTCCGACGCCGATGTCGAGGTCCCGTCGCGTCGGTTTGGTCACGAGGTCGCGCATCTCGGCGACCATGGCGGGAACGAGGGCAAAGACCTCGGCTTCGCCCCTGCCACCTCCGTAGCTCTGCAGCGCGATCAGGTTGTTGGCCAGCGGCTCTAGCCACTGCCCGGGGCGGCGCTCGTGGAGGCGCTCGACGAGCAACACGTGCTCCAGGGTCTCGGCCACGGCGTAGACCCAACGTACGTCGACCTGGACATCTGGAGTCCACTGCCGCCACGGCATCGCTCTGAGCTTACGACGATCGGCGCGGAGCCGATCGACAAGGGCGCCGACGTGGGCGGGGGCGAACGAGGGGACGCGGCGGGCGTCATCGAAGAGGCCGGCGTTCGACGCCAGGCTGGGATCGATCGCGAAGGCCACGTCGGTGATGTCGCGCGCGACGGTCTGGAAGCTGGCCGTTCCGGGAATCGGCAGGCGGGCGAGGCGGGGCGGGGCGTTGCCGGCCTCGGCCGCGCAGCCCGTCAACGTCAAGAGGAACAGCGCACTGCGGAGCATCGGCGGGAAGGGTACACGATCCGTGTGGCCGTTGGACGGCGCGCTTCCGTGAGGCAGGTGGTATATCGCCTGCCGAGGCAGCCATGCGCACGCTGATTTTTCTTGCGACTGCCTGCACCCCTGGCGATGGCGAGCCCGGCCAGGGCGCGACGGACTCCGGGCTGCCCGACACCGCTGACACCGGGGCAGACTCTGCCGACACCGCCGTGGACTACTCGACGGCAATCGCGGCGGTCCAGAAGGCGGCCAAGCGAGACCTTCGCGGTGGCTACGCGACGGGCGTGTCGGTAGCGGTGTGGAAGGACGGCGAGGTCGTGTACGCCGAGGGGTTCGGGACCCGTCATCCGGACGCGGCGGACCCCGTGCTCACCACCACGCTCTTCCAGATCGGCTCGGACACCAAGAAGATCACCGCGATCGCCGCGCTGCGTCAGGTCGAGGCCGGCACGCTCTCGCTCGACGACACGGTGGGGGCGATCGTGCCCGAGTTGGTCTTCGCGAAGGACGCGACCCTGGCCGCCGAGCTGACCCTCGATGAGTTGTTGTCACACCAGGGCGCCATCTACGACTACACACCGTGGACCGACGCGCCCGACGATGCCACGCTCTACGATCGCGCCGTGGGGCGGTTTGCGGAGAACGAATTCCGGTTGGGCCCCTCCGGCTTGTTCTGGAACTACTCGAACCCCAACTTCTCGTTGGCGGGGTTGTTGACACAGGCGGTCGACGGCCGCATGTGGCCGGACATCGTCGAGGATGACGTTTTCGCGCCCCTGGGCATGACCCGGAGCCTCGCGCGCAAGACCAGCGTCGCGGCCGACGGGGACTTTGCCACCGGGGTGGGGCTCGCGTTCGCCGACGGCTACGACAGCTTCGATCCGTTGGCGGCGCTCGAGTACACTTTTGGTACCGTCGAATTGGCGGACACCGTCGACGACGGCTTCATCCGACCGGCGGGCCTGGTGTGGTCGACCGCCTCCGACATGGCACGTCTGGCGGGCTTCCTTGTCGATGGTGATCCGGCCGTGTTGTCCGATGAGCTACGCACGCAGCTCACGACGTCCTTGGTCCCGATGTACCCTGCGACGGACGCCGCCGACTACGGCTACGGCTACGGCCTGATGATCAACAACTTCGGGTGGTCGGGCTACGAGGGCTACTACGATCATGTTCCGCTGTGGTTCCACGGCGGGAACACGATGACGATGACCTCTGGCTTCTACGTTCTGCCCGAGCAGCGCGTCGCCGTCGTGGTGTTGTCCAACGGGTACGGCGGCGACTTCATCGAGACGGCGGTCCGGGCGATGGAGGGCTTCGCGGAGCTGCCGGAGCCGGACCCTTCGTCGCTGACATTCATCGAGGAAGCGGTGCCGGGCGATCTGGAGGCTCTGGCCGGTACCTGGCTCGATCCAAACGTGCTCGGTCGGCTGATACTCACGTGGGACGGCAGTGCGCTCTTGGTGGAGGCCCCCGACCTGGAGGCCGCCGCGGTCGCGGTGGGGAGCGAGGTGGAGCCGCTCTACAAGGGCCTCTACCTGTTGAGCATCGACGGCAGCGATCGCGATTTCAGCTACTACGAAGACGGCGAGGGCGGCGCGTGGTTGGTGAATCGGTCGTTCGCGTTTGAACGCAGCGCGGACAACGCGGTTGCGCCTGCGCTGCGGCTGGACCCCGGCGGGCGCCTTGCGCCGGTGCTTCCGGACCTCCGCGACGCAGGACGGGGCATACCTTTGCGGGCGGCAGGGTGAGCGGACTGGTCGTACTCCTCGCGCTCCAGGCCTGTGACGCGGACAGCGGCGGGGGAGCTGACGCCGAGGACTCGGGCGCGGGCGATACCGCCGGCGACACGGGCGACACGGGCGACACGGGCGACACGGGCGGAGTCTTCGACCCTCCCGACTGGTGCCCGCCTGCCACCGCGGGTCGGCAGGAGGTCACCGACACGCCCGCCAGCCCCTACTACATCTTGCATCCCGACGTGGCGAACGCGCCGATCGTGCTTTTCTTGCCCGGTGGCCCCGGCGACCGTGGCTCAGCTGGTGCGACCTGGACGGCGTTCTTCGATGAGGATTCGCGGGGCTATCGCATCGTTGTTCCCTACGTGACCGAGGCGGGGTATCCCCAGACGGTGGTGCCGCCTTCGGCAGGGCTGCTCGACGAAGTGTTGGCCTGTTTTGGCGGAGATCCCGGCCGCGTCCACCTCGCCGGGCACAGCAACGGCGGGTACCTCGCCTACAACGTCTTCGGGCCTGAGTTGGCCGACCGGATCATCACCATCACCGGCGCGCCGGCCTACTTCGAGGACTTCCGCCAAGCCGATTTTGGCACGCTCGCCTTCCACAACGCGGCGGGTGCCGAGGACGCCACCTGGCTGGCGGCGATGGAAGGAGCCCACGAAACGCTGCTGAGCAAGGGCTTTGAGTCCCAACTCACCGCCTGGGCGGCGACAGGACACACGCCGGGACCGAATTGGGATGGGCGAGAAGGGATGTTCGCGTTTTGGGACGCGCATTGAGAGAGGGTCGCGAACCCTAACGGAGCAGCTCGGCCTCGATGCCCAGCTGCCGGTAGGTGCCCATGGCCCTGGCGTCCAAGGTGAGGAGTTTTACTCGGTGATGCTGGGCGGTCGCCGCAATCAGCGCGTCGTAGACCGCGCAGTGGCCGAGCAGGGCTGGCCTGTGGCCGAGGGCGCGGCGTGCGACGTCGTGTGCCTCGTGCCACGACGCAAAGGCGGCCACGATGACGCTGGTGTCTACCGCGCTCATCTTCGGGCAGCGTCCATGGCCTCGCGAACCGCCTCGACCGTGAGGGGAGGCATTTCACCCACCGCGACCGCAACCAGGCCGCCATCACGCTGGACGGGGCTGATTTGGGCGTGCTCGGGAACCACGACGATGACACCACCGCGGAGCACGACGTCAACGCGCGAACCGACGTGCAGGCCCATCGAATCTCGAAGATGCTTGGGGATGACGATCCGCCCGCCGGCATCGATGGTGGGGGTTGTTAGAACAGGTTCGAACTTTTTGCCTCGCTCCGAACGCCGAAGAGCGTGGCCAATTCGAACGGTTCAACGGGGAGATAGTCGGTTCGGACCTCGGGGCGCGGGTGGGGCGGGGCTGCTGCTCCCCGAGTAGTTCGGGCGACCGGGACGCGAAAGTGGTGGGCCCGGCGCCGGGCGGGACTATGCTATGGACAACATATGCCGCCGGCGATATAGTTGATTGATGCCGCGGCTCTCCTCGTTCGACGGAGTCGACATCTACATGTACTTCAAGGACCACGCGCCTCCCCACGTCCACGCTTTCCACGGCGACGACGAGGCGCTCATCGTGGTCCGGGACGGCTCGGTTTACGCCGGCTCACTCCCGACCAGCAAGCTGGGGCTCGCGCAGGAGTACGTCGCGGCGAACGTGCAAGAACTACTCGCCCGGTGGGCTACCTTGGGAGGTGGATGATGAGGTTGGTCAAGGTCACGAACGTCAAGGCGCTGCCCGGGTGCAAACTCGATCTCGCCTTCAGCGACGGCACTCAGGGAACGGCCGACCTTTCCGGGGATCTTGATGGTGCACTCGGCAAGCTCGCCGACCCCGAGGTGTGGAAGCTGGCCCACGTCGAGCGAGGTGTGGTGACATGGAACGATGAACTGGACATTGCCCCAGAGTTTCTCTACGCTCGCGCCCATCAACTCAAACCTCCGCAGACGGGGGAGGATGTGGCGGCCAACCAACTCGCCGTGACGATGCGGGAGCTGCGCGCGTTCGCCGGCAGGTCGCAGGTCGAAGTCGCGGAAGCAATGGGCGTCGCGCAGGCTGAGGTTTCTCGACTCGAAGCAAGAGCGGACACCAAGCTCTCGACGATCGAGCGGTACGTGAAGGCGCTCGGGGGCGAGGTCGAGGTGGTGGCGAGATTCGGTGATCGGTCGCTGCGCCTTCACATCGGTTGACCTGCGGCGGGGGCACCGAGTCCTTGGCGTGGGGTTCAGGTTCGCCTCGCGGCCCCCGGGAGGATGTCTCACCTTGCCGTCGAAGCAAGGCGTGCTGACATTGGCCTTCAAGCCGGTTTGGGCGAATGGTTCATGGTCTGCACCGCCACCTCCTCTGGGCGATGTTTGGTGCCGGTGTTCTGGGCGGCTGCGTGGCCGACTCGCCAGAGCCTGGCGGGGAGGATTCCCGCTCGGAGGGCACGGCCGCTGCTTGGAGTGGGTGCGGGGACGACGACACCGCGGAGGAGTCCGAGGTGTACCTCTACCCGGCCAACCACGGCCGGGTCGACGTCTACGAGGGTTGCACCACGGGGCTCTCGGCGACGAGAGCCTGGACGGTGGCAGCAAGTGGCGGGAGTCTGGCGAGACTCGGATTTTCGGTCGGCTCAGCGGGGGATGTGAACGGGGATGGCTACGGGGATGTGGTTGTCGGGTCGGTCGCCGACCGCTGGGCTACCGACGGGATGACCTCGGTGCATCTCGGTGGTCCTGCCGGGTTGGAGCCTGCGCCCGCTTGGATCGTGGAGTCGGACCAGGAAGCGGTGTACTTCGGCCGCTCGGTGGACTCCGCCGGCGACACGAACGCGGATGGCTACGGGGATGTCATCGTCGGGGCGATGTATTTCGAGGACGGCGAGGAACACGAGGGCGCAGCCTATTTGTACCTCGGGTCGGCGGCGGGACTCGGCGGCACCGCCGTATGGATCGCTCAGCCCGATAGAGCCGAAGCGCACTTTGGGTGTTCAGTGGCGTCAGCGGGGGACGTCAACGGCGACGGCTATGGGGACGTCGTCGTCGGCGCGTATGGCGAGCGTCGGGCGTATCTCTACCTCGGGTCAGCAGCGGGTCCCGCGTCCGGCGCAGCATGGACGGCCCATTCGGAGAACTCAAGGAGCTACCTGGGGAGCAGCGTCGCTGCTGCCGGCGACGTGAACGGGGACGGCTACGAGGACGTCGTCATCGGGGGAGACGCGGGGGACCGCGGTGGACTCGTGCATCTGTACTTGGGAAGCGCGCTCGGGCTCTCCGCGAACGCCGTGTGGTCTCAAGAGTCGGATGAGACGTCGTTCGGGTCGTCCGTGGCGACCGGGGGCGACGTCAACGGCGACGGATACGCCGACATCCTGATCGGTGAGGCGGGCTACGCGCACCTCTACCTTGGCTCCGCAGGCGGACTTGCGACCGATGCCGCTTGGTCGCAGTCGTCCGGCGAAGAATGCGGCGGGGGGGTCCCCGCCGTCGCGTCGGCCGGGGACATCAACGGCGATGGGTACGGCGACATTGTCATCGCGGAATTCGGATGTGAACTGGCGCTTGTGTTCGCCGGCTCCGCCTCCGGGCCGGCAACGGAACCCACGGCGACCGTCCTGGGAGACGAAGCTGGCTGGTGGCGGGGAGCCGCGTCCGCGGGGGACGTCAACGGGGACCGCTACGACGACCTCGTGGTCAGCATGTACGGCTACACCCACGACACCAGCGACTAGCGCGCGTGCATACAGCCCGTGGCGCGTGCCCAACCCGGACCTCCAGCCACCGATGGTGGTCACCGGACAAACGGTACCCGCGACGCGATGCCGTGCTCCGCTCACGGACGGTCCATCAAAGTGGAGTTCTGAAGGGAAAAGTGGGCCGGGCGGCTGCCACGGCGCCGCAGCAGGAGGCTGCTGCTAGAACTCGGAATTGCGATCCGACGGCCTTCACGTCAAGTGGAAGAAACCCTTCGATACACTTGACGAATCCATGCCGGACCCGGCGAATTGGTCCGGCGGTTTCGACGATTCCGCGGAGAGCCGTCTAATGTGGTGGGGGTTGTTGGAACAGGTTCGAACTTTTTGCCTCGCTCCGAACGCCGCAGAACTTGGGCAGTTCGAACGGTTCAACAGGCAGATAGTCGGCACGGACCTCGGGTCGCGGGTGGGGCGGGCGCTTGTCGAGTTGAGGAACCGGACGTAGGTATGCAGTATGCACCGCATCACGATCTCCCTACCGGAAGACCTCGCGGCGACGGTTGTCGACGAGGCCGAACGCCGTGGCACCTCGGTCTCCGAGATCGTGCGCGGGGCGATCGCCCTTGCGTTCGGCGGCGCCGCCGACCCGCCCGCGCTGCCCTTCGCCGCCATCGGCCGGAGCGGTAAGACGACGACGGCGCGAGACGCTGAGGACATCCTCGCCAAGGAGTGGAACGGTGCTGGCCGTCGTTGACACGGGACCGCTGTACGCCGCCGTAGATGCCGACGATCAGGATCACGCGCGGTGCGTCGCCGCGATGCGGACGCCTGGCCTGCGGTTGGTGATCCCGGCGATGGTGGTCGCCGAGGCGACCTACTTGATTGGGACCAGGATGAAGCCAAGCGTCGAGGCGGCGTTTCTTCGGGGGCTCCGCGCCATGCGAGTAGAGGCACCGAAGCCCGAGGATCTTGACCGCATGGCCGAGTTGGTGGAGCAGTACGGCGATTTCCCGCTGGGCGGCACGGACGCGTGCGTGGCGGCGCTTGCCGAGCGCCTTGGCACGGATCTTGTGATCAGCCTGGATCGGCGCCACATGTGTGCGGTCAGGATGAAGGACGGGCGTAGTTTGCGGGTAATCCCGGAGTGATCCCCCGGGACAGAGCCGGAGCTCGATGACGCCGCGATCGATGCAGTTGCTGCGGGCGAACCCACGTCGGGTGTCGAGCGCGCGCCGCAGGTTGCCCCGGGCCAGCGGAACCTGTGGCGAGAGCTCGCCGAGCGCGGCCTGTACGGCTTTGACGCCAACCCGGGAGGTGGACCGTTCAGACGGGTCGCCATCCCCTCGCGACCGGCGCGGCTCGGAGTGCTCCCATCAGCCGTCGCCGCGTTGGACAGGCCGAAATGCGTCGGGTCGCCCGATGAGGCTTCCCGCGCTTGAACTGAAGTCGCCCTCGAATTGCCAGCCGCCAACGCGAAACCCCCGCTTCCGGAGCAACCGAAAGCGGGGGTTCCAAGTATGGTGGTGGACATGGGATTTGAATACCATCAGCAGTGGGGCGGCGCAACCACCAGGCAGCGGGCCCTGACGACTCGCCCCGGCGGCCGAGACCGGCGAGGGCAAACCAGTCGGGAAAGACGACGTCGACGCGGCGGCTGCGCCAGCGGAGTAGGTCCCCTCTCGACTCGCCGCCCCGTTGGGGTGTTTGCCTCGCTCGCTACCGCCTCACATCCCCTGGCACGCTCAGCCGTCGGGCATCCCGAGGAATTTCCTCGATCTTCACCACGCGCACTTCGACGCGCCGATTGACGGACACGGCGTCGGGCTCGCCGAGCGGGACCAGCGGCCGGCCCTCGCCGAAACCCTTGCTCAGGAGGCGCTCGCTGGGGACGCCGTGTTCGCCGAACCACGTCATCACCGCGAAGGCGCGGGCGTCGGAGAGGCGGAGGTTGAAGAGGTCGGAGCCGTTGTCGTTGGTGTGACCCTCGACGAGGAAGTACGGAATCTCGGGGTGCTGTTCCATCACGCCGAGCACGGCCTGGAGCACCGGAATGGCGCTCGGCATCAGCTCGGAGCGACCCTCCGCGAAGAAGATGGCCTCGGTGATGACGATGCGATCGCCGGCGAACTCCGCGACCTTGGGGCAGCCGTCGCTGTAGCGCGGGTCCTGCTCGGGGCGGATGGGGTCCCGCGGGCAGGCGTCTTTGTCGAAGGCCACGCCGTCCTGGTCGCCGTCGAACTCGGGGCAGCCGTCGGCGTCTTCGAAGCCGTCGTAGGTCTCCGCCATGTCGTCACAGCGGTCGATCACGTCGACGATGCCGTCGCTGTCGGTGTCGAGGTGGGGGTCGATCTGCGGCGGCGGGGCCGGCGGGGCCGGCTTGATGTAGGTCCAGCCGACGGTCAGAAACGCGCGCCAGGAGGCGGCGCCGGCTCCGTCCGTGAGTCCGGCGGCCCCTCCCAGCGACGCCCAGGCGCCAGCGGGCAGCCGGTAGCGCCCGCTGAGCGTCGCCTCGACCGGCCAGGTGGTCAGGCCCATGTCGGACTGGGAGGTCACTTCCAGCGCGGCGCTGGCGGCGTCGGTGATCCGGTAGCGTCCGCCCAGCGCCAGCATCGGACCGATGCCCGCGACCAGGTTGCGGTCCTGCTCGGGGAAGCCGACCTCGGCGCCAAGCATCGCGATCAGCCCGACGTTGCCGATGTCCTTCTCGATTACCGCCGCGGCGCTGGCCCGGGGTCCCAGGCCGCCGACGTGGTGGGTTTCGTCGCCGGTGGGAAGCCACAGGTTGGCCTGGACGCCGACGGCCGGGCGCAGCCCGTTCTCCTTGAAGGTGGGAACGAGGACGCCGACGCGCGCGTCGCCCGGGGCGATGAAGCTGCCGGTCTGGTCCTCGCCCATCGCGTGGATGGGCAGCGCTCCGTCCAGGCGCAGGCCGCCGAAGCTGTAGCCGCCGCCGACGTAGATGGTGCCCAGCGAAGAGAGCACCGGCTCGCGGCCCCAGGGGAAGGTCTCGGCGAGCGGATTCTGGGCGTAGTCAAAGGCCAGGAGCGTGTCCCAGCTCCCGGAACGACCGGCGTAGGCCGAGCCGATCCGGGTGAACACCGTCGGGTCGCCAGAGGTGCCGAGGAGCTCGAAGCCATGGGCGTCGAGCGCGAACGCGGTGGTGGCGAGGAGCAGGAGCATGACCGCGTATCGGTCACACCGGGGAAAGGTTGAGGGCAGGCGGTTGCATCAAGATGCAGTAGTGTGTACACTTTGATGCATGCGCACCACCATCGACATCGACGATGCCGCCCTGCGCCGCGCGCGCATCGAGGCCGCTGGTCGCGGGGTCACCCTCGGGGACGTGGTCAACGACGCGCTGCGGGTGTGGTTCGACGCGGTCGAAGCCCGCCCCGCGCTGGCGGAGCTGCCGACGTCGAAGCAGCCGCATGGGGTGCGCGCGGGGGTGGACCTCTCGCCGCGTGGTCTCAAGGACTTTCTCGCCGAGGAGGACCTCGAGTCAGCGCGATCACCCGCATGATGCTTTTGGACGTCAACGTGCTGGTCTACGCGTTCCGCGGCGACAGCCCCCGACACGCGGAGTGGCGTGCGTGGCTGGCCGGTGCGTGCGCGGCTCCCTTCCATGTGCCCGACGAGGTGGCGATCGGATTCGTGCGCATCGTCACCAACCATCGCATCTTCACTGCGCCCGATACGGTGTCGGATGCGCGCGCCTTCCTTGAGGTGCTGCGCGTGTCGCCGGGTTGGCGGGGGTTGCACCGTCGGGAGCAGACCTGGGCGGTCTTCGACCGGCTGTGCGCGGCGACGTCCCTCCGGGGCGCTGGCGTTCACGACGCCTGGCTCGCCGCCCTCGCCATCGACCACCGCGCCTCGCTGGTGTCCGCGGACCGCGATTTCGCCCGCTTTCCGGGAATCGTGTGGCTCAACCCGGTGGGACCGTAGGGGACTGCGACCGGCCGTGGCTCTCAACGCTCCCCCGCCACCGGGAGGTGGAACCAGAACCGCCTCAGCTCCGACGCCCCTTCAGCTCCGACGCCGCCGCATTCCCAGCAACAACAGCCCCGGGGTCATCGCGCCCGCCCAGCCGGTGCCGCAGCCGCCGCCGACGAGTGAACCCTGGTAGTCGAGCCAGTCGCCGACGCCGTCGAAGTCCAGGTCCACGGTGCCTTCGTCCAGGTCGATGAGCCCGTCGTCATCGGCATCGTCGTCGCGAGCGTTGTTGATGCCATCGCCGTCGACGTCCACGTCTGAAACACCGTCGCCGTCGACGTCGAAGGTCAGCTCGGTGCGGGAGGCGATGCCGTCGTTGTCGTCGTCGGTGTCGATCAGGTCCAGGACGTAGTCGCCATCGAGGTCGGGGCCGGTGTCGAACTCCTCGCCGTCGATGAGCGTGTCGCCGTCGGTGTCGGGATCGGCGGGGTCGCTGCCGAGCATCCACTCCTGTAGGTCGCTCAGGCCGTCGTTGTCGCGATCGTCGTGCTCGTCGTAGCCGTCGCAGTCGTTGTCCTCGCCGTCCCAACGCTCCAGGGCGCCGGGGTGGGTGGCGGGGTTTTCGTCGTCGCAGTCGTCGGCGATGGCGTAGCCGTCTGCGTCCTGGTCGTCGTCGCGACCGTCGCAGTCCTGGTCGTAGCCGTCGTACCAGACCTCACGGGCATCGGGGTGGATCTCGGCATCGAAGTCCTGGCAGTCCCCGCCGCCGTAGACCTCGTCGTCGTAGCCGTCGCCATCGCGGTCCCACTCGGAGAAGCCGTCGCAGTCGGTGTCGAAGCCATCGATGGGGTCTTCGACCGCGCCCGGGTAGACCGTGATCTGGGCGTCGTTGCAATCGGTGCCGCCGGCCTCTTCGGCCACCCAACCATCGCCGTCCACGTCTACTACGTCGGCGCCGTCGCAGTCCGCGTCGATGCCGTCGTAGGGAATCTCCTCGTTGCCGGGGTGACGGGCGGCGTTGTAGTCGTCGCAGTCCGAGCCGCCGTGATCCCAGGCGATGAACCCGTCTTTGTCGCGGTCGTAGTCGTTGCGCCCGTCGCAGTCCTGGTCGATGCCGTCGTACCAGATCTCGAGCGCGCCGCCGTGGATGGTCAGGTTCTCGTCGTCGCAGTCGTCCCCGCCCGGCTGGAAGGCGGCGTCGTGGTGGTCGCCGTCTTTGTCGTAGTCGCTGGAGTTGGAGCAGTCGGCGTCGATGCCGTCGTACCAGCGCTCGGTGGCGCCGGGGTGGACCGCCGCGTCGTTGTCGTCGCAGTCGCCGCCGCCGGTCAGGCCGGCGTCGTAGCCGTCGTGGTCCGCGTCGACGATGTCGCCGGCGAGGCAGTCCTGGTCGATGCCATCGTAGGGAACGTCGGTCTCGGCGGGGTTGATGGCGGGGTCCGAGTCGTCGCAGTCCACGTTGTCGAAGAAGCCGTCGCCGTCGTCGTCGGCCACGTCGGCGTCGGGACCGCCGAAGGCGCCGATGTCGGAGCGGCTGCCGTCGGGATCGAAGATGCTGGCGCTGCCGGTGTTGATCGCCGGGCTGGCTTCGGCCAAGAACAGGCTGTCGTCGGCTTCGTCGCCGTCGGCGGAGTAGGACTCGAAGAGCGGGTCGGCCTCGATGTTGCCGCTGGTCCCGGTGGCGTCGCTCCAGCCGTTCCAATCGCCGCCGGAGTTGTCCCAGACGAGGTTGTTGTAGCGATCGGTGGTCGCGGCGGTGCCGTAGGTGGCGCCCCCGTCGACCGCGCTGGAGAAGATGTTGTTGATGAGCGAGAGCGCCGCCGCGGTGTAAAGGTGGCCGCCGTTGCGCGCGCCGTCGTTACCGGCGAAGCTGTTGTTGACCACTTCCAGCTCGGCGGCACCGTGCAGATAGAGGCCGCCGCCGTCTTGGGTGGCGATGTTGTCGGTGACCCGGAGGTTGGTGAGGACGCCGCTCCCGTCAGTGTCGTACAGCGCGATCGCGCCGCCGTTTTTAGCGGCGTTGCCGTGGAGGTAGGAGCGGACGATGCTCACGACCGGCGTGCCGCTCGTCGCGACCCCACCGCCGTAGCTGCCGGCGGTGTTGCGGAAGAAGTGGGCCTCCCACAGCGCGATGCTGGCGCCCGTCGCCCAGATGCCGCCGCCCGACTCGTCGGCGTCATTGCCGTCGAAGCGGCACGAGCTGATCGACGTTTCGCCGCTGACCGCCATCGCGCCGCCGTTGCCGAGTCGCGAGCTGTTGCTGTCGAAAACGCTGCCCGACAGGGTCAGCTCGGCATCGCCGGCGATCGCGCCGCCATCCCCCCCGCGGGAGAGGTTCGAGGAGAACGTACACTCGTCGAGCCGGAGCTCTCCGGCCCCGAAGATCGCGCCACCATCGGCATCCGCGCCGTTGGCGGTGTAGCTGCTGCCCGAGGCGTCGAGCTCCGCCGACCCCTCCATGAACACCCCGCCGCCGGTGCTGGTGGCGTCGTTGTTGGTCCAGGCGCCGCCGTTCTCGGAGAAGGTCGTGCCGCTGCCCAGCGCGAGCGCGCCGCCGTCGGCAGCTTGGTTGCCGGTGAAGATGCAGGCGTCGCAGGTGGCGGAGGCGCCGTCGGTGAGGTTGAGGGCACCGCCCTTGGTGTCGGCCAGATTGTCTTCGAAGCGCACCGAGGTGAACGCGGCGGTCGAGGCGCCGGACAGGGCGAAGGCCCCGCCGTCCCAGGCCACGTTGTCGGAGAAGGAGGAGTCCTCGATGGTCGCCGTGGAGCCATCGCCGAGCCACGCCGCGCCGCCCCCGAAGCTGCCCGAGCGACCGCTGGCGACCGCACCGCTCACCGAGCTGGAGGCCAGGCCCAGCGTGCTGTGATCGGTCAGGTAGAAGCCGACGCCGTAGCTGTTGCGGCCGGCCGGATCGGCCAGGACCATGTCGGTGGCGGAGAAGTCGGCGTGGTCCAGGTAGGCGAAGCCGCCGTGCGCGCTGGCGGAGGGGCCGGTCGCAGTCACGCTCAACAGGGTCAGCGTGCTGCCGTCCTCGGCGTAGATCGCCCCGCCGTAGGTGGCGCTGCCGCCGGTCAAGGTCAGGTCGCTCGCGGAGACACTCGCGCCGCCGGTCGCGTAGAGGTGGGCGCCGTAGGCCGCCGTCGAGCCGGTGATGGTGACGCCGTCGAGGTCCAGCTCGCCGCCGTCGACGTAGATCGCCCCGCCGCGTGCCGTGGAGTTGCCAGCCGACACGATGGTCACGCCGAGCAGGTTCAGCTCGCCGTTTTCGAGGTGCACCCCGGTGGCGCCGTAGGGTTGGATCTCCAGGTCCTCCAGATGACACACCCGCCCGCTGCTCATGGTGACCACGTCGTCCGAGCTGCCCGGCGCCAGCACCGTGCCACCCGAGCCCACGCCGACGCCGCGGATGGTGATCGCCCGGCTGCCGAAGTCGATCGCCTCGGTCCAGGTGCCGGCCGGAATCTCGATCACATCGCCGTCAACGGCTAGATCGATGGTGTCCTGGATGGTGTCGGCGTCGACCCCGACGAGGAGCGTGGAGGCCGTGGCGCGAGCGCAGAGGAGGAGGAACATGACCGCCCATCGGTCAGGGGGGCGAAAGCTTGAGCAGGCCGACGGCAGAATTTGGGAATGCAGGGGTCCCCTACTTTACCGGGGCTGCCGGCTGCTCCCGCAGCCCCGGAACTCATCGCGCCGGGATCCGAGCGGTGGGCGCTTTGGCTGCGGCCGCTTTCGCCGCGGCGGCTTTGGCTGCGGCGGGCGCCACGACGGCCGCCACCGCGACGGAGCCGCGTATCTCAAGAAGTGACCAGCCACTTTTCGAGTTACGCGGCTTCCTTCTGAGCCGGGACGTCGCTTCGGGCACGGCCGCGCGCGAAACGCCGCGTAACTCGGTGAGTGAGGCGGTCACTTCCCGAGTTGAGCGGCAATTCCCTCCGCCCGCTCCCGCCCGCCTCACGACGGAGCCGCGTATCTCACTAAGTGACCCGCCACTTTTCGAGTTACGCGGCTGGCGCCGCTCCCGCCCGCCTCCGGCGGCCCCGCGGCTGGCGCCGCTCCCGCCCGCCTCCGGCGGCCCCGCGGCTGGCGCCGCTCCCGCCC
>CANLGL010000088.1 GCA_947490345.1 Deltaproteobacteria bacterium | reverse complement strand
TGTACCCGACTCCGCCGGCGACAGCATCATCGACCAGGACGGGGACGGCTGGCAGCCGCCCGAGGACTGCGACGACCTCGACCCGCTTTCCTATCCTGGGGCCATCGACGATTACGGTCCGTTCGACCGGATCGATCAGGACTGCAACGGCAAGGACGGACCGTTCTTCATCGGGGTGCTCGGCCATGACTACGCCGTCGCCGGTGACGTGGATCGCGACGGTCGAATGGACCTCGCTGTGCACACCAGCGTCGACACTTCGTACCGGACCCACCTATTCTTCAGCAGCCATGACTGGGAGTACCCCGCCGACCTTTCATTCTACGAGTTCAACGCCAGAGGCGTCGGCGACCTCGACGGTGACTCCCTCGTCGAGATCGCCGCCGTGTGGCGAGACACGTTGTATTTGTACCTCGGTGCCGACCTGGTGAATGTTCCTGTTTACGGCTGGCCCGAGCCGAGCGTCTCCGTCCCGGTCCCTGCGATGGCGAACGCGAGCTTCCGCCTCCTCGGTGACATCGATGCGGACGGGGATGTGCTCATTCAAGTGGGCGAGTATGTCATGCCCCGGGACCGCCTCGTGGAGCCCGGCTTCGACCTGGGACAGGCGCCATGGCACTTCCCCGACCTGGCGCTCACGCTTGACGGCGGCATGGGCTTGAGTTTCGGGCCGACGATGCAATCGGGCGACCTGGATGGCGACGGACTCGTGGAGCTGCTCGTGCCCGATGTGTTGTTCCCCGGCGCGCTCCTCGCCGCCGGCGGCACCTTCCCCATCGCGGACGGCGAGCAGATTCCCGGCCTGGGGGGCATCCTCGGCGACGTCTCGGGGGACGGCCTCGACGACGCCTGGGTCTATGAGGCCACGGCCTACGGCGCGGTGCACCTGGTGAGTGCGCCGCTTGTCGAGGGGACGGCACCCCCCGCATTTGCGACCATCGTGGGCTCCGCCGACCTCTTTCTCCCGGCCGCCGCCGGGGGGATCGGTGACGCCGACCAGGACGGTCGCGCCGATGTCGGCACGGGCGTCGGCCCGGTACTGCGTGGTGGCGGCTACGAGGGCGACACCCACCTTTTCCGCGGCGCCCGCCTCTCGGGCACCCTCGACCTCAGCGACCACGACCGCCGCATCACCTACTACGCCGCCACCTTCGACCACGTCGACTTCGACGGCGACGGCCTCGATGACCCGGTCCTCGCCGACGCCGACGGCCATGCGGGCGTCGTCGGCGGCGCCGAGCTGTTCCCGACGCCGTAGCGGCGCGGCCGGCCCCGGGCCGCCGCGTCAACGCCCCCCGGCTATGGCGCCCGACTCCTCGACTTCCTCGGCACGGTTACCCGCTCCGGCAACGACGGCGTCTGCCCGGAGTGATCACCTCCGCCGCACCCGCCCCCACAACTTCACCAGCGCGACGATGACCAGGCCGACCACGCCGCCCCCGAGGATGCTCACCCCAGCGCTGAGCAGTCCGTGCAGCGGCACGCCATGGAGGAGCCCCTCGACCGCGTGATGGGCCGCCGGAATCCCCTCGATGAATATCCCGCCGCCGACCATGAGCATCGCGAAGGTCCCCACCAGCGAGATGACGTGGAGCAGCTTCGGCGCGCCGGCCAAGAGCAGCTTGCCCAGCACGCCCCGCGCGCCACCGAAGGGCATCAGGTACTCGCCGGCGTCGTCCAACTTGATCAGCACCGCGACCACGCCGTAGACGCCGACGGTCATCACGATCGAAACCGTGTACAAGACCAGGACCTGGTTCAGGAACGGGGAGTCCTTCACCAAGCCGAGACAGATCGCGATGATCTCGGCGCTGAGGATCAGGTCGGTGCGGATGGCGCCGTGGATCCGCGACTGTTCGTAGGCGTCGATGCTGGCGTGATCGGGACGGCCATCCTCGTCGTCATCGTTGATCGAATGACCCCAGTGCAGGATCTTCTCCACGCCCTCAAACGCGAGGTAGCCGCCGCCGAGCATCAACAGCGGCGTGATCGCCCAGGGCGCGATGGCGTTGAGCGCCAAAGCGCCCGGCGCCAGGATCAGCGCCTTGTTGCGGAAGGAGCCCTTGGCCACCGCAAAGATGACGGGGAGCTCCCGCTCGCGGCGGATGCCGATCGCCTGTTCGGCGGTGACGGCCATGTCGTCGGTGACGATGCCGCTGGTCTTCTTGGCCGCCGCCGCGCTGAGCGTGGCGACGTCGTCCGCGATGGTCGCGATGTCGTCGAGGAGGGCGAGCAGTCCGGAAGCAGGCATGGGGCGCGTTATCATCGTACAATGCGCCTGCTGCCGCTCCTCCTGCTCGCCGCGTGCGTCGACTACAACTTCTACGCGATGGCGCAGCACCAGGCGATTCCGGATGCGCCGGAATCGGAATGGGCGCTCGACACGGGGGCCAGCGACTCGGAGGGGTCGGGGGAGGACAGCGGGGGGGACACGATCGCAGGGGCGACCATCGACGCCTCGTTCAACGTCGTCATCCAGTATTCGAGCTTCGGAGACACGCTCGGGCGCTGCCAGATCGAGGTCGCGTTCTACGAGCCGGACGAGGACGATGGCACCGGGGGAGGCGCGGGCGACGTCATCGCCATGCCCACCACCGCCGGCACCTGCGCCTACACCGCCTTCGATCCGGATGCGGAGGAGATCGCCAGGACCATGACGATGGCACCGTCACCTACGCGCTCCGGGAGTGCTCGCGGGAGACGTTTCCTTTCTCGCGCACGTTCGACGTGGAGGGGGAGGGCGTCGGAATCCCCTCCTTCACCCTCAGCGAAGCCGTGGCGGTCGGCCCCGACCTCGGCCGCACCCTGCCTCTGGACGACGCGATCGTGCTCGGGAAGGTCACCCAGTCCCTCACCGAGCCGCTGGCGTGGGGCTGGGAGCGCCTCCACGACGCGCCCCAAACCTCCGAGGGCCCCGTGGTCCCCAGGGAGATGTTCGTCGTGCGCCACGCCCGACGCGCCGACAATCGCCTCCTTGAGGCGCTCGCCTGCCTCCCGGGCGATGAGCGAGGCGTGGTGATCTCGGCCGCCGACCTGGGCCAGCTCTCCCCCACCACCGACGCCACCTACGCCTACGGGCAGATCGACACCTACTGGGATGGGTTGGTGGTGGCCGCGCCCTGGGGACAGCTGGTGAAGGTGCGATCTCTGGTGTCCTGGTCGGGAGAGATCGTGCTCGTCGCCGGGGGGTGAACGCCCGGTGCGAATCAGCCGTGAAAGCGCGACACGTCGAGCCCGAGCTCGACGGCCGCGTCCGCCTGTACACCATCGGCGGTGGCGAACCTTCGGCAGCCGGACGCGAGCGCCGCCGCCAATTGCAACGCGTCGAGTGTCCGGAGCGGTGCGGCACAGCGGGCGATCAGGGAGTTCGCGGCATCGAAGAGCGTGTCTCCCGGCCACGGCGTGCGCACCAGGTGACCGTCGCGGAGGTCGCTCTCGAAGGTGGCGAGCACACGTCGCTCCGCATCGGGATCCAGCATTCCCTCACGACGGCGGCGGGCGAGCAGCGATCGCATCTCGACGATGGTCAGCCCGCAGACGAACACCGGAGCCCGTGCGCGGATCCACTCCTCCACGTCGTCGGATCGCGCCTCGCGGACGTACCATTTCGCGAGCGCGCTCGTGTCGATGTAGGCCCGGTCAGTCACCGGGAGTCGCGCTCCTCGCCGAGCAGCACTTCACTCGGCGTTTCCTGCAGGGGCATCGACGCGCGCAGGCCCGCATGGGACGGCGCCGGGCGGTGCGTGCTGGTCAGCGGGACGATCCTCGCAATGGGGCGACCATGCCGAGTGATGGTAATCTCACCCTCGGCGGCCATGATCTGCTCCAGACGCGGGAGTGACTGTCGGGCGTCGCGGATGCTCATGTTCATGTGCTATGCGTAGCACATTTTGCGTCACAATTCAATTCTTGTCCTGCCTATGACGGCTGGCGGATAGCTGACGGCTCATCAGGGCGGTACGTAGTCGCCGCATGGAAACGTTGCCGTCGGTGTGCCCCCTCGACTGTCCCGATCGGTGCAGCCTCGCCGTGAACGTTGAGGATGGCCAGGTGCACTCGCTGGGGGGTTCGCACGAACACCCATGGACCGAAGGGTACATCTGCGCGAAGGTCAAGCGGTTCGGCTCCCGTGTGCACGGCCCGGAGCGCATCCTACATCCGCGGATCCGCACGGCCACCGGCTGGGTGGATGCGTCATGGGACGCGGCGTTGGACCTGGTCGCAGCGCGCTTCCGCGCGATCATGGCCAGCGACGGTCCCGAGGCCATCCTGCCGGTGTGGTACGGCGGGAGCAACGGCCTGCTGACCGGTGGCGGCCTGGACATCCAGCTCTGGAACGCGCTGGGGGTGTCCCGCTGCGAGCGCACCTTGTGCGCGACCAACGCCGGCGCGGCGGTGAAGATGTCCTATGGCACGATGGCCGGCGCCGACCCCTCCGACGTGGCCCACTCGCAGTTGGTGATGCTCTGGGGCGCCAACCCCAGCGCCAGTGGCATCCACCTCGTGCCGCCCCTGAAGCGGCTCCGCGAGCGCGGCGGGAAGCTCGTCGTGGTCGATCCACGACGAATTCCGTTGGCCGGTGTGGCTGATCTCCACCTGCCGGTCCTTCCCGGAACCGATGTTCCCGTGGCCCTCGCCCTGGCCCACATCGCGTTTGTCGAGGGGCTTGCCGACGAGCTGTGGCTGGACCTTCATGGCGAAGGGTGGGAGGCCTATCGAGAGGCGGCGATGGCCTGGAGCCCGGCCAAGGCCGCCGCGGTGGCGGGCGTTGACGCGGCCGACATCGAACGGCTCGCACACCTGTACGCCGAGGCGTCTCCGGCGCTGGTGCGCCCCGGTTGGGGGCTCGAACGCACCCGCAACGGCAGTGACAGCGTGCGCGCCGTGCTCCTGTTGCCCGCCGTCTTCGGCAAGTTCGGAAAGCGCGGCGGCGGCTATGTGATGTCGACGTCCAGTGGCTACGGTATCGACTCCAGCGCGTGGCAGGGGTCGAGCGCCGCGCGCAGCATCAACCTCTCACAGCTGGGTCGCGAGCTGGAAACCCGTGTCGATCCGCCAGTGCGCGCGGTCTACGTTTACAATTGCAATCCTGTCGCCACTGTTCCGGATCAGGGTCGCGTCGTCGCCGAGTTGTCGCGACCAGATCGCTTTGTGGTCGTCCACGAACAGGTCTGGACCGACACCTGCGAGCTGGCCGACGTCGTGCTGCCGGCCACGACCTTCCTCGAACACCATGAATTGACCAAGAGCTACGGCGGCTATGTGGTGCAGTGGTCCGATCCCGTAATCGCGCCGGTCGGGGAGTCTCGGAGCAATCACGTCGTGCTGCGCGAGTTGGGGCGCCGCTTGGGGGTCGACATCCCGATGGACGAGCTGCAGATGGCCGAGCGCATCGTCGCGCACATCCCCAACGTGCCCGATCTCGCCACGCTTCGCGCCAACCTCGCGGTGCCGGTGCCCTCGCCGATTCAGTTCGTGACCAGCTTTCCGGAGGGTGCTCGCGTCCGCTTGACGCCGATTCCCCGCCATCGCCTGCCGCCCGTCGATGCTCAACTGCCGCTGGTGCTCATCTCGCCCGCGACGTCCGCGGCCATCTCGTCCACGATGTACGAAAGTGAGACGGATGTGGAGCTGGGCGTCCACCCCGACGACGCGGCGGAGCGCGGTCTGGTCGACGGTCAGCTGGTGCGGATCTGGAACTCCCGCGGCGAGGTTCGCGCGCCGCTCAACGTCGATCCTGCCCTGCGTCCGGGCGTCGTCATGCTGCCCAAAGGACTTTGGCGGCGGGCCACGAAGAACGGCTGGACCAGCAACGCGCTGATCCCCGACCACGTGGACGAGTTCGGTCGCGGCGCCTGCTACAACGACGCCCGCGTCGAGCTGGAAGGGGTGGACTGAAGGCGGCTACGGCGCCGCAATCACGACGTTTCGCACCCGCACCACCCCGCTCCCCGCTTCGTTGTGCACGCACACCCGCATTTTGGCCACCTTGGGCGTCGGTGGAATTTCCTGCGAGAAGGGGGTCCACTCCAGGCTGCGTCGCCCGTTGACCAACATCACCTGGGCGCCGCCGGCGACGGTGCCTTTGGGCACCATGCGTCCGCTTTCATCGAGCAGGCGCACCGCGACGCGCCCGCCCTTGGTCTCCTTGCCCCCCACCGCGTCGAGTGACCACTCCCCCGACACCCGGAGCGGCCCCGCCAGCTCCTGATCCGGGTCGAGACACGCGGCGGGACCGTCCCCGTCGGGGCTGCCCTCCACCTCGAGCCCGGCGTCACTGAAGCGGACCAGCCCCCCGGCGAGCGGCGGCGGCACGGCGTACCAGCCCCCGCCGACCAGTCCCTTGCGACCAGCGCCCGCCTGCTTTGCGGGTGGGGTGGCGGCAGGCCCGCCCTCCGCGGCCTCGGGCTCCGCACCCACCGGCTCGGCGCCCACGGGGAGCAACGCGGGCGGGAGGCTGCGCACGTAGGCGACCAGCGCCGCGCACAAGAACAGGGCCGTCGCCACCGGCGCCAGCCAGGGCAGCAGCCAGGGTCCCGGCGCGCGCTGAGTCGCCGTTTCGGGCGCGGGCGCGCCCGACCCTGCGGGTCCCGGCGCTGCGGGTCCCGGCGCCACCGGACCAGGCTCGGCGAAGAACGCGGCCATCGCCGCCGGCAGCTCACCATCCCCCATCGCGAGCATCAGTCCATCGCGGCCCACTTGTGCCCAGCCGGGGGCGAACGCGAAGCGTTCGGCGTCGAAACGACCGAGCCGGCGCGCCAGCGCCCCGTGGGGGTCGGCGCCTACCGGCACCGAGTGCCCAAGCTCGCGCATCCACGCGCCCAAGGCCGCGGCCGAGTCGATGCTGACGATGCGACAGCGGGTGCCGGCGGCGAGAACGCGGGCGGCTTGTCTTGCGACGGAGTCGGCCTCGGTGGTAAAGGCGTGGGCGACGAAGAGCAGCAGCTCGCCGGCGATCGGCGTGGGGGTGGCGCGCTCGTCCAGGACGAGGTGATCGGAGAGGTTCATCAGGGGGCGGCTCCGGGCGAGGCCGTCTGGGCGAGGCCGACGGCGATGACCACCCACGCGACGGTGGCGGCGACCGCGGGCCACCAGGTTGCGGCCGCGGTGGGTGCAGCTTGTGGTGCGGGCACCGGCGGCGAGGCGGGCGCGGCCGACGGCGAAGCGATCGCCAGCGCCCGGGCCCTGGGCGCCGGCACCACCGCCGCCGCCGCCGCCAGCGCTCCCTGCAGCGACGCGCACTCGACGATCCGCCCGTCCGCCACCCGCACGCGGAGCCCGAGATCGTCGCCGTCGGGCACGAAGGCGAATCGCCCGGCCACCTCGCCGCGGGGTCGATGATCAGACAGCACCCGCATCCCCGGGCCGGCCCGCAACGTCCACGCCTTCGCGATGGGCGGCGCGTCGGGCAGGACCACGACCACCGCGGGACTTCCGGCCCACGCGCGGCAGGACTCCAGCACCCCGGGCCGAAAAGCCCCACTCAGGAAAAGCACCTCGCCATCAGACGGCAGCGACGCCTCCCCACCGGCCTCATCGATGAGCAGGACGTCGGGGACCGGATCACCAACGCTGACCATGCTCGCAGGGTATCAAGAAACAGCAACGTTGGCTCGGAGCTGGGCGCTCAGGCTGCGACCGGTAGCTCGACGTTGTAGCTGAGCTTCTTGAGCCTACCGACGAGGCGCTTCGCGTCGCCGCCGCGGAGCGCGTCCCCGCCGCGGAGCGCGTCCCCGCCGCGGAGGCACCGTAGCCACCTCGAAAAGCAGTTTTCCGAGGCGTAGCCACCTCGAAAAGCAGTTTTGAGGGTGATCGTGCCGTGACGAGTCCGAATTGTCGGCGTTGGTTCGTCGCCCAACCCTCGGCGACGCGCCAGTTGTGCTTTTCGAGGGGACTCCGCGCCAGCGGAGTGCTTTTCGAGGCGACTACGCGTGGCCGCAGGGGCGCGGCTACTCGAAGAGCCCGTCTTCCAAGCAGCTTTCGTCCCCACCCTGGATGGCCTTGGCCAGCGCGGTGGCCTTGGGCAGCACGTTCTTGATGTAGAAGCGTGCATTCATGAGCTTTCCCTTGTAGAACTTCAGGTCTTCGGGCCGGGCGCCCGCTTGGATCGCGAGGTGGGCGATCCGCGCTTGCCACAGGCTGTGGAGGCCGAGCACGACCAGCCCGAACAGCTCCAGGAAGGGGGTGGCTTGCAACATCGCGCCGCGGAGGTTGCCCTGGCCGCCCACCATGCCCAGATGCATCGCGGTCTGACCGAGTTGGTCGCGGGCCCGTTCGAGTCCGGCCACTTCATCGGCCAAGCCGGCGATGGTGCGACAGCGGTCCAACTCTTCGTTGGCTTCGTTGAGCCAACTCATGAACAGCATTCCCTGGCCTTTGCGCATCTTGCGGCCGAGCATGTCCATGGCCTGGATGCCGTTGGTCCCTTCGTAGATCGACGTGATCTTCGCGTCACGAACGTGCTGCTCGACCGGGTACTCGCCGATGTAGCCATAGCCGCCGAAGACCTGGAGGGCGGTGACGCAGACCTCGAAGGCCTTGTCGGAACAGTGCGCCTTGATGATCGGTGTCATCAACTCAACGAGGCCGAGCAGATATTCCTTTTCGGCGGCCTCCCCGTGGTGAGTCCTGTCGAACCGATTGGCGACGCTGTAGATGAGCGAACGCATCGCGTCGACCGTGCACTTCATGGTCGCGAGCATACGCCGAACGTCGGGATGCTGGTTGATGGTGATCCGGGGTGGGTCGGCGTCGCGGAAGTTCTCGACCGCTGAGCCCTGCACGCGGTCCTTGGCGTAGGCGAGCGCATTCTGGTACGCGGCGCTGGCCAGGCCCAGGCTCTGGATGCCAACCCCGATCCGGGCTTCGTTCATCATCCGGAACATGATCTCCATGCCCTGGCCGGGCACGCCGAGCAGGTAGCCGACACACGTTCCGGTGGCGCCCAGCGCGATGGTACACGTGGCGCTGCCGTTGATGCCCATCTTGTGCTCGATGCCGACGACCTTGATGTCGTTGCGCGCGCCCAGTGTTCCGTCAGCGGCGAACATGAACTTGGGCACCACGAAGATGGACAGGCCCTTGGTGCCGGGGGGGGCGTCGGGAAGGCGCGCCAGCACCAGGTGCAGGATGTTCGTGGTCAGGTCGTTGTCCCCGCCGGAGATGAACATCTTTTCGCCAGAGAGGTGAAAGATGTTGGAGTCCGCGGTGGGAGTGGCGCGGGCGCGGTTGTCGCCGACGGCGGTGCCGGCGCCGGCTTCGGTGAGGCACATCGTGCCCGACCATTCCCCGGCGAGCATGCGGTGCACGGCCGTGCTGGTGATCCAAGCGGGCGTCCCTTCCCAGGTGAGCAGATTGGCCGCGGCGCGGGTGAGCCCCGGGTACATGTTGAACGCGGTTGCGGCGCCAGAGAACATTTCGTGCGTCGCGACGTCGACAACGTGGGGGAGCCCCTGCCCGCCGTGTTCGATGTTCATCGACGCCGCCACGAGCCCTGACTCGACGATGGCCCGAAACGCTGGCTTGAAGCAGGCCGGGGTGGTGACGTTGCCGTTGCCGTCGAACTTGCAGCCCTCGCGGTCGCCCACCTTGTTGACGGGGGCCACCGTGGTTTCCGCCAGCTCGGCCGCCATGTCCAGGACCGCGTCGTACATGTCGCGGTCGAAGTCCTTGTATCGGGGAATCAGCGCGAGCTGTTCGTGCGCGCGAAGCTGCTCGAAGAGGACGAACTTGATGTCGCGAAGATCAACGGTGTAGTCGGTGGCGCTCACGCAGGCTCCGGCAGTGAATGAATGCTCATTCATATATCCGGTGGCGGCCCGGTGCGCCGATAAGCTACTGCACAACGATGCGAATCGCGTTGATGCTCCTCGCCTTGTCGGCCTGCGGCCACCCGATCGAAACCGGTGACCTGCCCTTCGTCGACCGTCGGCCCGGCAACTCGACCTGCGTGGCGCCCGAGCGCCCGCTGACCGACGCCAGCGTAGTCTTGGAGCGGGCTTTCGACGGCCGAACGTTTTCCTTCCCGGTAGGCCTGTACCCCTCGCCGATCCCGGACGATCGCTGGTACGTCCTTCAGCAGTCCGGTGAGCTCTACCGTTTCGTGGAGGGGGGCGCGGACGCCGCGGAGAAGGTCGCCGAGTTTCCCGACGTGTACAAGGGCTCCCTGGAACAGGGCCTGCTCGGCTTCGCCTTTCACCCGGACTTTGCCGACAATGGCGTCGCCTTTGCCAGCTACACGGCGCTGGACGGCACCCAGCTCGTCAGCCGCATCGTGCGCGTGGTCAGTGACGATGATGGAGCCAGCTTCGACACCGACAACATCGAGCTGATCCTTCAGATCGATCAGCCGTACAGCAATCACAACGGCGGCAACATCGCTTTTGGCCCGGACGGCTACCTCTACGCCGGCTATGGCGATGGCGGCTCAGGGGGAGATCCGGCAGGCAACGGTCAGAATATTGATGTTCTGCTCGGAAAGATGCTCAGGATCGACGTCGATGGGGAGTTCCCTTACGACATCCCCGCCGACAATCCCTTCGCCGGAGGGGGCGGGGCGCCGGAGGTCTACGCGTGGGGCTTGCGCAATCCCTGGCGCTGGTTCTTCGATCCCGCCAACGGCGAGTTGTGGGCGGGCGACGTCGGACAGAACCTCTGGGAGGAGTTCGACCTCATCGAACGGGGCGGCAACTACGGTTGGGACGTGATGGAGGGGTTGGACTGCTACCCCTTGTCCGCCGACTGCGACCCCGCTGGGCTCATCCTGCCGTTGGCGCAGTACGGTCGCGACGCAGAATCAAAGGCTTCGATCACTGGAGGTCCCGTCTACCGCGGCACCAGCATCCCCGGGCTCGCCGGCGTGCCCCTCTTCGCGGACGTCTATTCCGGTACGCTCTACGGCCTCGTCGCCGATGTCAAGACCGGTGACCGCGCGATGCAGACGCTTCTGCTCGAGTCGGGCGTGCCCATCGTGTCCTTCGGGCAGGGCCACGACGGCGAGGTGTATGCGGTGGCCTACACCGGCGAGCTCTACAAGATCGCGCCCGCCGGTGAGGTGGCTACCGACAGCTTTCCGGCGCGCTTGAGTGAGACCGGATGTGTAGCCTCAGACGATGCGACGGTGATGGTTGATGCAATGTTGCCTTACGATGTCAACATGGCGCTGTGGTCGGATGGCGCCGAAAAGGGGAGATGGTTCGCCATCCCCGACGGCACCACAGCCGTGGTCGGGGACAACGGCACCCTGGAACTGCCAATCGGCGCGGTGGTGGTCAAGGAGTTCCGCCTCGGGGATCAGCGTGTCGAGACGCGGCTCCTGGTGCGGCACTCCGATGGGGAGTGGGCCGGGTACAGCTACGCCTGGAACGAAGCGCAGACCGATGCCGCCCTGCTTCCCGCCGGTGCGAGCGTGCAGTGGGGTGGCCAGAGCTGGCAGTACCCCAGCCGAAGTCAGTGTCTCGGCTGCCACACCAGCGCCTCGGGACGGCTCCTCGGCCTCACGCTCGCCCAGCTCGACCGCGACGCGACGTACCCCTGGGGCGAAACCCTCAACCAGCTCGATCGCCTCGCTCGGATCGATGTGCTGGAAGCGGATCCGGGGGCAGTGGAGCCGTTGCCGACGCTCGATGGGGCTGCGACCGGGGAGGCGCGGGCGCGGGCCTATCTTTCGGTGAACTGCGCCCACTGTCACCAACCCGGTGGCACCGGCCTCGGCGCGGCCGACCTCCGCTACGGGGTCGCGCTGGCCGACACCCACCTGTGCAACGCGGTGCCGGAGCACGGCACACTCGGCCTCGATGCTCCGCTGCTCGTCGATCCGGGGCTTCCCGGCAACAGCGTGCTGTCGTTGCGGATGCACGCCACGGACGCCAATCGGATGCCCGCCTACGCCACCGAGCTGGTCGATGGTGAGGGCACCGCGGTGGTGGACGCGTGGATCGCGGCGATGGCGGCATGTCCTTGAGGACCGGCACGGTTACTTCCGCGCCATGAAAAAGCCGCTCTCGGGAAAGGTCGTGTGCATCACCGGCGCCGGGCGCGGCCTGGGTCGGGCGCTGGCCGAGGGCTTCTCGGCGGAGGGCGCCTCGCTCGTTCTCGGGGCCCGCACCAGCGCTGAGATCGACGACCTCGCCGCGCGGCTGGGCAATGCGATCGCTGTCCAGACCGACGTGCGTGTGGCCGGTGATTGTGACCGCCTCGTCGATGCTGCCGTGGCCGAATTCGGTCGCCTCGATGTGATGGTGAACAATGCCGGCCTTGCGGTCTATGGGCCGGTCGAGAACGCGTCGCCGGATGCGGTGGACGCGATGATCGACACCAACGTCAAGGGTGTCATCTACGGTAGCCAGGCCGCCTTCCGCGCCATGAAAGAGCAGCAGGGCGGCCTCATCGTCAACATCTCCAGCGTCGCCGGGAAGATGCACCTGCCCAACGAGGCGGTGTACAACGCGTCGAAGTGGGCGGTCAATGGGTTCACCGGCACGCTTCGATTGGAAGCCGCCCCACACAACATTCGCGTGAGTTGTGTGTGCCCGGGGGGCATCGACACCCCGTTCTGGCGGGCCATGGACTTCTACCCCTTTCCGGAGGGCATCGATCCCGGCGTGGACTTCATGAAGGCGGAGGAGGTCGCCCGGACGGTCGTTCAGTTGGCGCTCACATCTGAGCGCTATGTCGTGCCCGAGCTGGTGATGTTGCCGCTGATCCGGGGTTGAAACACGTCATCCGCCACGGGCTCACCCACGAACTGGCGCGGGAGGCCGCCCAGCATGCGCTGGACAGCTACCGAGATCGTTTCTCGGCGCTTTCGCCCGAGGGCGAGTGGATCGACGACGACCACGCCCGGGTGGCCTTTTCTGCCGCGGGTCGCCGGATGGAGGGTTCCATCGGCGTGGGTCCCGAGGAAATCGAGCTCGAGCTGGAGGTGCCGTTCATCTTCCGGCTTTTCCATGACCGCGCGGTGGCCATCATCGACGAAGACGTGCGGCGGTGGATCGACCGCGCCCGAGAGGGTGAGCTCGGCAAGCCCTGACGAGAAAGCCCCCATCGGTCAGGCGGCGCAGCCGCTGAAAACCAGCCCTGCGCCCACGCCCTCGGTGGTCTGCCACCAACCCCCGATGGCAGGGTCCCACGCCACCGCTTCCACCTGATCCTGAACGATCACGTCGAGCTCCGACCGTTGGGCGGTCGCGATGCCAGAAAGTCCCTGGTCATCGAGTTCGTAGCGCCACGCGTGCCCGTAGCTTCGCAGCAGGACGGTCTTTTCATCGGGCCACAGACTCGCCCCCGTCAGCCGCCCGTACCACTCGGCCTCGCCGCGCTCACCGATGGAAAGGGTCGCGACCGAGTGAAAGCTTCCCGCTCGTTCGCGCAGCACCTCGCTGGTGCCGTCGGAGCGCTTGCTGAACAGGGTGGCGACGCCGCTGGCATCGACCACCACCGCCTCGACGTTGTGCGGACCGGCGGCGTACCGAACGCGAATGGTCTCGACGGAGGCAGCTCCGTCGGCGATGGGCGGTTCCGTCAGCCGGTAGAGCGCGACATCGTCGCGCACAAGGTTGTTGTCACCGACGTCGGCCACGTAGAGGCAGTCCACCTCGCCGCACGGGGCGATCGCGAGGTCCTCCCAGTCGACGTTCGGGACTGGCAGTCGGATCGTCGCGAGCAGGGCGCCGTCGATGTCCAGGGCATACAGTTCGGCTTCGTTTCCGCTGTCCTCGAGCGCCCAGAGTACGCCGGGATGAGTGCGGGAAGCCACGAGGCCGCTGACCTCCTCCAGCTCCGGCGGAAGCTGACCGACCACGACCCCGGGCGTGAAGGAGCGGCACGCGGAGGGGGTCGATTCCGGCTCGTCGGCCGGCTCCGCGGCCGGCACGTCGGCGGCGGTGTCTCCTTCGGTGTCGCCGGTGCTCGCGTCACTGCTGTCGCGCGCTTCGTCAGCTGGTGAGTCCTCCGCCGGCGGCGAGTCCCACGCCCCGGGCGCGCCGGTCTCTCCGTCAATCCGCTCGACGTGGAGGAGCTGCGACTCGATCGAGCAAGCGGCGAGGAGCAGGAGGGCGGCGATCGTGGCCATGCTTGCAGATCGGGTGTCGGGCGCTTGGGGGTGAGGCCATCGCCAGCGGCCGCCGTTCGGCGCCGGGTGCTCGCTGCGGGCGCGGCGCCCTCCGCTCTCCCCCTGCCGCGCTCCCGCCGGTACGGTCCGGCGAGATCGCCGTGGTCACCGAACGACCCGCAGCCCCAAGGGCTGGTACCCGCCAAGGCGGCCGTCGGTGGTGAGCAACGGGATCCCCTCAACCAAGGCCTGAGCCACCAGCATCCGGTCAAAAGGGTCACGGTGGCCAGGGTCTGGATACGGCAGTTCTGCCGCCCGCTCTGCATGGGCGCGTTGCACATCGAGCACGCGGTAGCCTCGCGTGGCGATCTCCCGCGCGAAGAAGTCTCGGGGAGGAACGGGCAGCGGCAGCGTCCCGAGCGCGTGCTTGATCCCGAGCTCCCATAGGGTGGCGACGCTGACCAGGAGCAGATTCTCGGGGTCCACGAAGGTCTTCCTGGCGGTGCCACGGAGGCGCGGATCGTCGATGGCAGCCCACAAGAGGATGTGGCTGTCGACCAGCAGCCTCACCGCCACTCCGCGAAGTCGTCCAGCGGCGCATCCCAGCCTTCGGGCAGCACGAACGACCAGCCGCCGATTGGGCGAGGCGCGCTGCCTTCCCTGCCGCTGACGACCTCCCGTGCGCGGCGCACGAGTACGTCGACCACGAAGGCGGACACCGACTGATGCTCGACCGCGGCCGCGGCCTCGATCAGCCGCTTCTGTTCCGGGTCGATGCGAAGCTCCAGTCGGGCGACGGCGGGCATGGTGATCCTCGAGTCGTGTACGGCATGTACGGCAGATTGGGGGCGATGTCAAGCCCGCCACGAGTCCGCCCCCAACCCGCTACAATCCCGCCATGATCTGGTCCGTCGTGATGCTCGCTTGTGCGCCGCCCGAGGAGGACACCGCTGACCAGTGGTCGTACCCCCTCGACGACGTACTCCACTTCGACGATCTCCAGGCCGTCGGGACGCACAACAGCTACCACGAGCGCACCGCGGGCGTGGAGATCGAGGCCTGGGACTACGATCATCGCCCGTTGGACGATCAGCTTGGGGTGGTGGGCGTGCGCCAGTTCGAGCTGGACGTCACCTGGGACGCGCCGTCGCATGACTTTCGGGTGTTCCACGTCGCGCTCATGGACGAAAACAGCAGTTGCGACTGGCTGTCTGACTGTCTCAGCACCATGCGCGCCTGGTCCGACGACAACCCCGCCCACCACCCCATTGCCACGCTCTTGGAGCTGAAGGACAACTTCAACGCCGACGAGGCACCCACCCTCCTGGCCGACCTGGACGCGACGATCGACGCGACATGGCCCGCCGACCGGCGCATCTCCCCGGACGACGTTCAGCGCGATGCCGCCTCGCTTTCAGCAGGCCTGGCCGAGCGCGGCTGGCCAACGCTGGGGGAGCTTCGCGGCCGCGCCCTCTGGGTGCTGCATACCGGCGACGACTTCCGAAAGCTCTACACCGCGGGCGACACCAGCACCTCGGGTCGCGTCGTGTTTCCCGACGCGCACGGCGATCTCTCGCTCGACGTAGGCGCGTTCTCGTCGATCAACGACCCCATCGCCGACGCGGAGTTGATCGCCGCGGCGTTGGCGGTCGGGCATCTCGTGCGTACGCGCACCGACAGCGACGGCAACGAGGCCCGCGCCAACGACACCGCGCCGCGTGAGGCGGCCCTTGCATCGGGCGCTCACTTCCTGAGCACGGACTTCCCCGAGCCGCACTCCGACACCGGGTACGTCGTCGTGATGCCAGATGGGTCGCCGAGTCGCTGCAACCCCGTCACCGCCCCGCCAGAGTGCACCTCGGCCTCGATCGAGGATCCAACTTTCGTGGGGGAGTGAGGCGGCGCTTGTCGCCGACGCCACCGCTCATCACAAGCGCTTGCTGCAACCGCTTGCCGTGGACACAACGGGTGCTGAGGCTTGGCTGCGTGAGCCGGAGGTGACGCGGTATGAACCGAAGTCGGGAGGATACCCCGGATCATGGTCACTTCAGTTCATCACAATCAGCGAATCGTGAACCGAAGTCGGCAGGATGGGGGGGATCCTACTCACTTCGGTTCAGGATCGTGAACCGACGTCGGCAGGATTTGGGGGATGCTGCTCACTTCGGTTCAGCGGCCGTCAGGCGGCGGCCAGCGCCCGGGCATCGCCCCACGGGATCAGGGGTCGCGTGGGCGACTGAGGTCGCGCCTACTTCAGGTTCTCGAGCTCTTTCTGCAGCAGCGGCGCGATCTCGAAGAGATCGCCCACAATGCCGTAGCTGGCGTACTGGAAGATGGGCGCCTCGGCATCCTTGTTCACCGCCACGATGACGCGTGAGGTGCGCATGCCGGCGAGGTGCTGGATGGCGCCCGAGATGCCCAGCGCGATGTAGAGCGAGGGGTTGACCACCTTGCCCGTCTGGCCGACCTGCTCCCCGTGACCGGCGTACCCGGCGTCGACGGCGGCGCGGCTGGCGCCAGCAGTGGCACCCAACGCGGCGGCGAGCGGACGCACCACGGCGTCGAACTGCTCCTTCGACTTGAGCGAGCGCCCACCGGAGACGATGCGATCGGCCTCGGTGAGGTCGACGGACTTGTTGGCCGGGGCGAGGGTCTCGACCACCCGCACGTCGATGTCGGCATCCGACAAGCCGGCATCCACCGCGACAACCGGGGCGCTGCCCCCCGTGGGAGCCGCGATCGGGAAACTGTTGGGCCGCACGGTGAACATCGCCAGCGCGCTCTGCACGCGAACGTCGACGAGGGCCTTGCCGCCGTACACCGGACGCCGGCCGACGACCTTGCCACCTTCGTTGCGGAGGTCGGTGACCTCCACCCCAAGCCCGGCGCCGATGCGCGCTGACAAACGCGGCATGGCATCGCGAGCCGGGGAGCTTGCAGCGGCGAGGAGCGTGCTGCATCCAGATGCCACGATCCCTGCCGCCAACGCCTTGACGTAGGCGCCGGTAGAGTAGCTGGCGAGGTGCGGCGAGCTGACCTGGTAGACGGTCGACGCGCCGTTGGCGCCGAGGCTGGACGTATCGCCCGACCCGAGGACCAAGGCGGAGACCGGGCCGGCGCCGAGCGCGACGGCCTTCTGCAACAGCTCGTAGGCGGTTTTGCGGGGGGAGCCGTTCTCGAACTCACAGTAGACGAGGATGCCGTTTTGCATGTTCATGGCTCCTTAGATGACCTTGGCTTCGTTGCGGAGGAGGCGGACCAGCTCGGCGACGGCGCTCTGCGCGTCCCCCGAGAGGATCCGACCGGCGGGGCGCGCGGGCGGGGCGCCCATCGCGGTGTGGGTGACCAGCGCCGCGCTGGCGCCGACGGAGGCCGCGTCGACCCCGAGGTCGGCGAGGGTCTTGACGACGAGCGGCTTGGCCTTGGCCTTCATGATGCCGGGGAGCGTGGCGTAGCGGGGCTGGTTGAGGCCCTTGTCGCAGCTGACGACGGCGGGGAGCTTGCCGGCGACGACCTCGCGGACGCCGCCACCCGCGGCGCGGTTGGCGGTGAAGGCTCCGCCCTCGATGGTGAGCTTGTCGACCCAGCTGACCTGGGCGATGCCCATGAGCTCCGCGATCATCGCGGGCACGGCCGTCGAGTCGCCGTCCACCGCCTGGCGACCGGCGAGCACGAGGCCGACGCCTTCCGCGGTGAGCGCGGCGGCGAGCACGCGAGCGATGCCCAGGCTGTCGCTGCCGGCGAGGCCGGGATCGTCGATGCGCACGGCCCGATCGGCCCCGCGGGCGAGGCCGTCGCGAATGCGCGGGTCGGCGTCGGCCCCGGCGACGGTGAAGGTGATCACCTCCGTCGCCAGTCCCGCCTGCTTGAGCCGTAGCCCCTCTTCGAGCGCGAAGTCGTCGTAGGCATTGATCTCGAACTTCACGTCATCGGTGAGGATGGCGGTGGCGTCCGCGTTGATGCGGATGCGGGTGTCGGTCGCGGGGACCTGTTTGAGGCAGACGCCGATCTTCATGATTTCTCCTTGGTCAAGCCACGAATGAAGATGCTGGCCACCGTCTGGGCGGCCGCATCGAGCGGGAACTTACGATGTTTGGCGAGGATGAACTGCATCGCCATCTCGTCCATGGCGCCGAAGAAGGCCCACATCGCCATGAACGGGTCGATGTCGTCGCGGATGACGCCGCGTTCTTGGCCGCTCCGGACGATCTCCGCGAAGATGCCGAGGTATTCCCACAGCTTCTCGGGACGATATTCCTTGAGGAACTTGTTGGAGAGGCGAAGCTCGATCTGCAGCACCTCGGCCAGCTCACGGTGATCGCGCACCTGGCGGAAGTGGTACTCGGCGAAGGTACGCACCTGCTCCAACGGGTCGGTCACGCCCTCGAGCGCGGTGCGGAGCCCCCCCAGAAGCACGTCCATCTTCTCTTCGAAGATGGTGAGCAGCAGATCGTCCTTGTTCTTGAAGTACAGGTAGATCGTGCCGTCGGCGACGCCGGCTGCATCAGCGACATCAGAAATCCGCGCGGCGTGGAAGCCCTTTTCGGCGAAGACGCGAATCGCCGCATCGAGGATCAGCTCGTGCTTGTCGGCGCGTTCTCGAGTGGCTTCGGCGGTGGACACTGGCGACTGAATGGCGGTTCAGCGGCGCTTAGCCGGGGGGGGCGTTGGGGGCAAGGGGGCGGGGCGGTGGGCCGGCGGGCCGGCGGGCCGGCGGGGGCGCCGGCATGGCCGCGGCGCGCCCAGCAGGGTCAAGAGCCGCCACGCGAAGGCTGACCACCAGGGCACCCGTTCCTGCCGACCCCGGCAACGGTGGTCCCGTCGGGCTGCTCGATGCGCTCCATACCCCAGCCCTCCGCCCCGTCCGTCAGCCAGAGTGCGCCGACGGCAGGGTCCACCGACTTCGCGGGCGGCGGATCGACCACATCGATGGTCATGCTCCCGACCCCTTCTACCGTACAGGTGTGGGGCCTCATCACGGGGCCTCATCACGGGGCCTCATCACGGGGCCTCATCACGGGGCCTCATCACGGGGCCTCATCACGGGGCCCTCCATCCGGAGTGACCCAAATGCGCATCCACTGTCTCACGTCGCGACCCGTGCTGGCCTTCATGTTGCTCGCCATGACCGGCCCAGGGGTCGCGGGAGCCACCTGCCCGAACGGGGCGTCGAGCAGCACCACCATCTGCACGTACAATCCGACCCCCGACCTGATGACGTGCGACCTCACTGCGGGGGGCACGACCACCGCGGGCGGCACATTCACGGGCGCGTATGACACCTCGAACACGACCTGCAGTGAGGATTACTGCTTCTGGGGAACCGATACGGCCGGCAATGCATTTTGCAGGGAATACGACCCAACCACCAATCGCCTCACTGGCGTCGACGTGGTTGGGGGCTCGTACGGCGACTCCATCAACTTCTTCTACTTCACCGGAGCGGTCGCGCTGGCCCCCCACGGCGGGTACAACATGCGGGCCGCGGCGTTCGGGTTCAATGCGGACGACACCATCATCGGCAGCACGTACGCGGGCGCCGACTACACCGAGCACTTCTGGGGCGGGAGTGGCGACGACACCCTTCATGGCGAAGACGGCGTCGACGAGCTGTACGGGGAGGGCGGGTACGATGTCCTCGAAGGCGGCGCCGGCGCGGACGTGCTGCGAGGCGGCACGGAGTTCGACTACCTCTATGGCGAGGGAGACTCGGATGTCTTGTACGGGGAGGGAGGGAACGACTTCCTCTACGGCGGGTTCGACAACGATTTCCTGTACGGTGGCCCGAATGACGACTTCCTGAACGGCGGCGATGGGATGGACACCATCAACGGCGAAGACGGGAACGACGAGATTCTTGGCGAGGCCGACGCCGACACGATCTCGGGAGGCGCCGACGATGACATCGTCAGCGGCGGGACCGGGAACGACACCATCTCGGGCAACGGTGGGGAGGACGATCTTGACGGCGGAGTCGAGAACGATACGATCCACGGGGACGACGGTGACGATGAGG
>CANLGL010000087.1 GCA_947490345.1 Deltaproteobacteria bacterium | reverse complement strand
GACGGGCCCGAGTCATTCGAGGGCACCGGCCGACAAGGCCGGTAGTCGACGCAGCCCGCCCCCGGAGCCGGCCGCAAAGGCCGGCGTGAGGGGGGTCACGACCGATCACCGCGGCCTGGACATCCTTCGCGACGCCGACGGCCTCGAATGGGGCATCGGCACGCCCGTCGGCATCCGCCACGTGATCACGCGCGACGCCTTCGGGACGCCGGTGGCCGTGGACGCGGACGGCGACGATACGACAGCAAACGTCCGCGCCCAGATGTGGGGCCCGAGCCTGTCCGACGCGCCGGTGGCAGGCGTCGATGGGAGCGGGGATGGGGTGATGACGGTGGCGATCGACGGCATCGCGGTGGGGCGCCTGGAGGGCGGGGCCTTCGTGGCGATGGGCACCGACAAGAACGGCTCGGTCATCATGGACGGGCTGGCGATGCTTGCGGATGCGGGCGCGTTTGGCGAGCACGCGGTGGCGGCGGCTGGGAGCGACGAGACGCGGGTCTACGCGGGGCTGGATTCGCTGGTGGGGACGGCGTACCAGCTGCCGCGGCGGCGGTTCTACGACGCGGAGCTGGGGCGGTTCACGTCGATCGACCCGTCGGGGCTGGGGGGGGGGGGTCGCCCGCAGGGCGACGCGGAGTCGACGGGCCCGAGTCATTCGAGGGCACCGACCGACAAGGCCGGTAGGCGACGCAGCCCGGGCCCGGAGCTGGCCGCAAAGGCCAGCGTGAGGGTCCACCGGTTCCTGTATACGTCGAACAATCCTGTGGATTTTGTGGATCCGAGCGGGTTGTCCCGGGTGCAGGCGGCGACGCAGATGTCAGGCCAGGTCGACGAATCCGGCCAGTGGTTGGCGAAGGGTGGGCCTGACGGCCTCGACAATGGCGGCAGCCAAACCGGAGAATCGAGCGGCGCTGCTCGACGCCCTCTTGGACATGCTGGACTACTCGGGGTTCAGCGAGGCGCTGGACCTCAAGGCGGTTCGGTCGGCGGGGCTCGTGGGCATGACCGATGAGCAGATCACTGTGAGGTTTGACGCGGTTCACGTCTATGGCGACACGACTACGGTCCGGCTGGAGGCGCTGGCTGACGCCATAGACAAGGCCTTCGCACCGACCCAGCACCTGTTCGCGGTGACGCCGTCGATCGTGCGCGAGGGGGCCGGGGGCGTCTACGACAAGGGCCTCGACAAGTCGGCGGCGGGATACGCCGCTGCGTCGGGCGCGCTGAGGTTGACGGCGCAGAACTACCGGTTGGCTGCCATGCATCTCCTGATTCCAGGACTGCAGAAGATATACCCTGACTATTATCTCCTTCAACGGATGGACGGTTGGGCTGACGCTCTCCACGATGAAGCCACACGGCTGGACTCCAACTCTACCGCGGTGGCTGACCTCGGCATTGAGATCGTACAAATCGCAGCGCCGGGCGGCGGTGCGGCGCAGGCGGCGGTCAAAAAAACGACGACCGCGGTGGATGACTTGGCGAGGGCCGGCTTCAATTCCGCGGATGAGGTGGTGGCGGCCTCAAGGGGCGCTGGGCTCGCCGACGACGCTGTCAGGGCGGCACAGACGAAGTACTCGACCACCACGGACGTACAACCCCGATGGGACGCTGCATTCGGAGGCTCACCTCCCCGCCGCCCACGCCCTCACGCGCGCCTCAACGAGATCGATCGGGAGCGCTCCGCCGCCCAGAACCACGTCATGGAACCCGCGCAGGTCGAACCGCTCGCCGAGGGCGGCTTCGGCCTCCTTGCGGATGCGTAGCAGCTCCAGCTGACCGGTCTTGTAGCCGAGGGCCTGGCCCGGCCAGGTGATGTAGCGGTCGACCTCGTTGACGATGTTGTTCTTGGCAAGCGGGGTATTTTCGAGGAGGAAGGCCTCGGCCTCCTCGCGGGACCAGCCTTCTTCATGGATTCCCGTATCGACGACAAGGCGCGCCGCCCGCCAGGTGTCGAAGCCGAGCATCCCGATGCGCTGGAGGTCGTCGGAGTACAGGCCGAGCTCCTCGGCAAGCCGCTCGGAGTAGAGCGCCCAGCCTTCCACAAAGACCGTGAAGCTGGCGTAGCGGCGGAAGGCCGGGAGCCCTCCCGCTTCGTTGGCCAGGGCAATCTGGAGGTGGTGGCCCGGAATCGCCTCGTGCCAGGCGAGGACTTCGGCGTCGAAGCGGGTGCGGGTCTCGGGCTGGTAACTGTTGACGAAGTAGATGCCGGGGGTGCTCTGGTCGGTCGCGGCGGGCCAGTAGTAGGCGATGGTCGTGTACGGCGCTTCGTGGTCCGGGATCGCCTGGACCTTGCACTCGGCGAGGGGGAGCCGGCCGAACGCCCGCGGCATCGCGGCTTTGGCGCGAGCGAGCGCGTGGGCCGCGGTGCTCTCGACCTCCTCTCGGGTCTTGAAGTGGAGCGCCGGGTCGCTACGCAGGCGCTCAAGCAACTCCGGCAGCGTCTTCGTCCCGAGCGTGCCCTCCCCGAGGCGGACCATCTCGGCGTGGATGCGCTCCAGCTCCGCGAGGCCGGTGGCGTGCAGGTCCTGGGGGGTGCGAGCGGTGCTGGTTTCTTGCTGCGCCCGCGCCGCGTAGCAGGTGGCGCCGTTGGGAACGAAGCTCACTCCCTCCCGGCCAGCGCCTCGCGCGACGGGCAGCAGCTCGTCGCGGAGAAAGCCGCGGTATTCCAAGAGCGCGGATCGGAGCGGCCCGCGCACGATGGCGCCGACGTCGCGAACCAGCGCCTCCCGATCGGCGCCCGCCAACGCCGCATGGGGCTCGCGCGTGAGCGCCAGGAGCGCCTGGGTTTCCGGCGGCGCCGCCAACTCGGCCTCGACCATGTCCAGGACCTTCTGGACCGACGCACGGTTGGCGACCTTGCCGTCCCGGAGGCCGGTTCTGAGGTTGGCAACGTCCCCGGTGACGTAGTGTGGGGCGGCACGGAAGCGGGATACGAATGCATCTACATCACGACGATTCGCCAGGGGTTGCTCGCGCCCCAAATCGGCCACGAACACCAGTGCATTGGCCCGTGCTGACAACGACCACACCGAGAAGTCGCAAGCCTCGTTGGCGGCCAGTCCGTCCCGCAACTGCCGCACGAAGACGTCGCGATGCAGGGCGTCGGCGGTGTCCAGTCCGGTGAGCCGTCCGGCGCGCGCGAGCCACGCTTCACTGGCCTTTTTCCAGCGTTGTCGCTGCCGGGGCGAGTTGTCGTCGAGGCGGTCGTCGAAGCGGTGGTCGCCGAGCTGCGTGGCCCAGGTCGGCGACGCGGCCATCGTCGCGTCCCAGGACTCGTCCAAAAGCTGCGCCAAACGGGCGTCGTGCACCCCAATGGAGCTGAGGCGGGGCTCAGCGGCGGCCACGAACGCCACGAGGAGCAGCATCAGACCACTTCGTACAGCGTCGCGACGCCCTGGCCGACGCCAACGCACAAGGTCGCGACACCATAACGAACGCCGCGCTCCCGCATCGTGTGGAGAAGCGTCGCGGTGATGCGTGAGCCGGAGCTTCCGAGCGGGTGCCCCATGGCGATCGCGCCGCCCTTTACGTTCACCTTCTTGTGGTCCAAACCCAGCTCCCGGACGACCGCCAACGACTGCGCGGCGAAGGCTTCGTTGAGCTCCCACAGCCCGATGTCGGCGACCGAGAGTCCAGCCTTCGCCAGGCACTTCCGCACGGCCGGCACCGGACCGATGCCCATGACGCGGGGATCGACCCCGGCCGAAGCGCAGGCAATCACCCGTCCGATCGGCGCCAGCCCCAGCTCCTTCGCCATGGCTGGGTGGGCGATGATCATTCCCGAGGCGCCGTCGTTGAGGGTGGACGAGTTCCCGGCGGTGACGGTGCCGCCCTTGCGGAAGGCTGGCTTCAATCGGATCAGCCCCTCGATCGTCGAGTCGGGGCGCGGGCCTTCGTCTTTTTCGAGGGGCGTGTCCTTGGCGCGCGGGACGGCGACCATCTCGGCAGCGAAGTCCGCGGCCACGGCACGGCGGTGGCTCTCCACGGCGTAGGCGTCCTGGTCCTCGCGGGAGATGTGGTGCCGTTCCGCGAGGTTCTCCGCCGTCTCTCCCATGGCTTCCAGCGGAAAGAGCGCCTCCAGCTTGGAATTGGGAAAGCGCCAGCCCAACGACGTGTCGAAGCCCGTGATGTTGCCGAACTTCGGGGCCACACCGCCGCGAGCGAAAACATAGGGTGCCCGGGACATACTCTCGACGCCGCCGGCGAGGACCAGCCGCGCGTCGCCGGTGCGGACCATGCGCGCGGCGTTGTTCACCGCCTCGAGGCCCGAGGCACAGAGGCGATTCACGGTGTAGGCAGGCGTGTCGTGAGGCAGCCCCGCCAACAGCGTCGCCATGCGCGCGACGTTGCGGTTGTCTTCCCCGGCCTGGTTGGCGCACCCGAGGATCACCTCGTCCACACAGGCGGGATCGATGCCGCTGCGACTGACGATCTCACGCAATACCAGCGCGGCCAGGTCGTCTGCCCGCACCTCCGCGAGCCCGCCGAGGAAACGACCGATGGGGGTGCGCAGCGGGAGTACGACGACGGGGTGGTCCATGCAGGCCTCCTACTCGATCGTCAGCGCCAGGGTGGCGGTTGATGAGTTGCCCTCGGAGTCCGTGCCGGTCAGGGTGATGACGTGGGAGCCGACCGAGAGCGGCGCATAGAACGACTCGCCCGTGCCGAAGGCGCCGTCGATGCTTGAGCTCCAACCGAGGCTGTCGCCGGTGAGCGCCCCGTCCTCCAGGTCGTTGCCCTTGCCGACCCATGGGATGTCGGAGCCGGCCTCGCGGACCTCGCCGTCGCCGGGGTGCCAGATTTCAACCACGGGGGAGATCGAGGTGACGACGATGGAGTCGGTGCCCGTTTTTTCGTCGGCGTCGGTCGCGGTGCAGGTGATCGTCTGGGCGCCGCTCGCCGCCAACGTGACGGTGATGTTGGTCCCCGTGCCGAGCGACGTGCCGCCGGCGCTGGTGGTCCAGGCGATCCGGGTTCCCGGCACGGCACCGTCCTGGGGATCGGTGGCAGCGGCGACGAAGGTGAAGGCCAGGTCGTAGGTCTGGGCGAAGCCGTCTGCCGGGGAGGCGATGGCGCAGGTCGGCGCGTCAGGGTCCACGCCGCCGCCGGTGTCCGTGTCGCCGCTGTCGCTGTCGGTGTCGCCGCTGTCGGTGTCGCCGCCGGTGTCGCCGGCAGTGTCGGTGTCGCCGCCATCGCCCGAGCCGGTGTCGTTGCCGACGGTGATCGAACTCGCACACGCCATCAGGAAGAGGACTGGGATCATCGGTGCTCCACGCCGATCGACAGTACCGCGGCGCGCGGCGCGATGCGGGGCGCCATCGGTGAGCCAGCGATACCCTGGCCTACCGCATCGCCCCGACCGGTGCTATGGTCGTCTCCGCGTCATGGTCCTTTCGCTCCTGGCATTTACCGCCCTCGCGGCTGACGAATTCGAGGGCCTTCGCTTCTATTTCGGGGATATCCACAGCCACACTGGCGCGTCGGGAGACGGTGGAAGCTCGGATGTGGGTAGCTGCACCCGGTTCAGCACCGGCGAACCCGGAGTGTGCGGCGCGTACCGCGACCTCGGCCCGGTGGCGCGTGCCAATGGGCTCGACTTTTTCGCCAGCCTGGACCATGTCACCTCCGAGGGCGCAACGACCACGGTCGAGAACTTCGAGGCGGTTTTCCAGCACGTCAACGCGCTCAACGATCCTGAGGGCGGGCTGGTCACCATCCCCGGCGCCGAGGTTTTCGTCGAGCTGCCGGACGGGGCCGACGTCGGGCATCGCTCCTTGCTCTTCTTCGGGGACGAGGCGGTCCTTTCTGGTCTGGTGATGGGCGACACCCAGCCCAGCGGCAGCCTCAGCAATGAGGTGACAGAGTGTTCTGTCCTCACGACGTTCATGGACGCGCTCACCGCACGACTGGGTCCGGCGCTCCTTTTGCCGCATCACCCTGGCGTCAAAAAGCCGATGGCCACCGATTGGACCTGCTTCGACAAGGACTATGAGCCTGCGGTCGAGGTCTACTCCGAGCATGGCAGCTCCATGGACGCGGAGTCCACCTTCGACATCCCCTGGAGCGGGTACGCGGCGACGGGAACGGTGCTTGCCGGCCTGGATCCGCGGGGCGGTGGCCTGCGTTTTGGTTTCGCTGCCGGCAGCGACAATCACGACAGCCACCCGGGCCAGACCTGTGGGATCGACACGGTTCAGGATCAGCCCTACGGGTCCGGGCTCACGGTGGTCGTGCTCGATGACGTCGATACCTTCGACCGGACGGCGATCTACACGGCCTTGAACGAACGTCGCACGTACGCGACGACTGGACCGATGCTCCCGCTGGTTTTCGAGGCGCGGCTTCCCGATGGCACCCTGGTCGCGAAGATGGGTGAGGCCGTGCCCTTTGCCAACGGGCAGGACATCGTCGTCGAGGCGCGCGTGCCGGCCGACGTCGCCGCGAGTGTTCTTGGTGCGGTGGCGGTGGCTCCGGACGCGGCGTGGCCGATGCTCTCCACCGTCGCCGGCACCTGGCAGGTGACCATCCCGGCCGCGGAGCTGCCGGAGCACGTCTTTGTCGATCTGGAGGTCGACGCGGCCGCCTGGTGGCCCAGCGGGTGTGTGGATGGCGGTGACTCCACGCTCGACCACGTCTGGGGCTCCCCGGTGTGGTTCGACCCGATGGACGGGGACACCGATCGTGACGGGTACTCGCCGGCGGATGGCGACTGCGATGACGGCGACGAGCGGATCCATCCCGGCGCGGCCGAGGCGTGTGCGCAGCCTGACGCCGATCAGGATTGCGACGGTATTGCTGCCGCCGATGACCCGGATTGTGTGCGGGACACCGGCGACACGGCCGATACCGCGGATACGGGTGACTCGGCGGAGGACTCGGTCCCGATCTTCGATACCCACGATTCGGGCGATGCCATCGAGCCCGGTCCGACCCATCGATGCGCCTGTGACAGTGGCAGTACCTCGCTTGTAGGTGGTATCGTGCTGGTTTCGATCGCGATGACCGCGCGGCGGCGCCGATGATTCTCCTGCTGCTCGGCTGCGCCACCGACGACACTGACTTTCCCCAGCCGGTGATGCCCGCGGGGGACACCGACGACACCTCGCCGAGCGGGCCCCTCGCCATTGTCGCCACCGGTCCGTCGGGGGCGACCGACGAGTGTGCGGAGGTGTGTTTCAGCGTGGCGGTCACTCGCGATGGTCGGGGCGTCGACGACGTGCTCGTGGACGTGTGGATCGGTGACCGTGCCTTTGGCGCCGACGTGCCGACCAAGGGCGACGGCACCGCATCCGTCTGCGGCGGCGGCCTTGAGGTGGGCGTGCATGAGGCGTTGGTCGTGGCCACCCTCGATGCCGAATCGGCCAGCACGAACGCCAGCGCGACGGTGGCTGCGTTCGGCTGGGCGGACGGGTTCGAACGGGACGCCACCACGGTGGATACCCTCCCTTGGACACCAAGTTTTGTCCGGCATCCCGACAATCCGGTGCTCCCGCCCGGCACCGTCGGCACCTGGGACGAAGTGGGGGACATCGTCCCCAGCGTGGCGCCGACCGACGACGGCTGGGTGATGTGGTTCGCCGGAACTGCCGAGGTCGACTATGTCGTTGGTGTCGCGACATCATCCGACGGGATCAGCTGGACGAAGGACCTGCGGAATCCGCTGTTCTCCGGGGACGAGATCGAGGAGAGTTGGCGGCGTTACAGCACCAACTCGCCGATGATCCTCGAGCACGAGGGCTCCTGGTACATGTACTACACGGGCCGGTCCGAGGAGACCGGGAACCTCAACATCGGGCTGGCGGTCGGTGGTGATGCATCCACCGTGATCGACGTCGTCGAAAACCCCGTGTTTTCCTGGACGGAAGAGGAGAGCCTCTGGGCCGGGCAGGCCGTGGCGCACCCGAGCGTGCTGGTTCGTGAGGATGGCTGGTGGGAAATGTGGTACTCCACCGGCTACCATCGCATCGGCTACGCCTACTCTCCCGATGGCTACACCTGGTCCCGCTACTGCAAGAATCCGGTGTTTGAAGGCGATCAGGACAACTTGGACTGGGAGACCAACCAGGTCAAGGCAAACGAGGTCCTCCATCACGACGGTTGGTACTACATGACCTACACCGCGGGCGACACCGGGGCCTTCACGATCGGCTGGGCCATGAGTCGCGACGGAATCCATTGGATACGCGCCGATGAGCCGGTTTTTACCGCCGTGGCAGAGGCGGGCACCTGGGAAAGCAACTCGGTGCTTTCGGCGCCAATCGTGGTCGTCGGGGACGAGCTGTGGATGTGGTACTCCGGCACCGGGGCCACCGGCTCTGCGGTGGGGCTCGCCATCGCCTCGCTGGAGGGAGCGCCATGATTCTGGCCACTCTCCTTGTCGCCTGCCGGCACGCCACCCCGGACGGGGTGGACACGGCTGACACCGGTGAGGACGTCGTCGACACCAACATCACCGACCCTTCCGTGCGGTACTCGATTGAGTCGGTCGCCACGGGCTCGCTCGCTGATCAGAGCGGCGTAGAGCTTGCGTTCGTCAACCCGCTGACCGGGGTGGTCCTGGCGTTGGACGGGGCGCGGACCACCTTCCGCTACCTGCTCGACACCTACGTCCATCCCACGGGTGACTACTGCGCCGGTGGCACCGTGGATGAAAACGGAATCTGCCGCGGAGGAATCACCTGGACCAGCGGTCGAATCGTTTCGTACGTCGCGACACTAAATGCGTGCGTCGACCAGGGCAACGGCCTGCTGTACCTGCTCAAAGCGGGCGGGGACAAGCTCGAGGTGATCGATGTCTCACTCGAAGGCGACGACCCCTACAGTTATCTTCGCGCCTTGACGGCGGTGAAGCTGCCGTTTGCGTTGGCCCAGGCGGTCAATTGGACCGGAAGCTGCGCCTACCTGCCGGACGACGACGTCCTTTTGCTGAGCTCCCCGGCGCAGGGGGCGTTGGCGAAGCTGACCCTTGGCGAGCAGCCGTCGGTCTTACGCACCGAGGTTCTGGGCTTTGTGCCGGGCAAGCTGGCGGTCGTGGGTGAACGACTGTTGGTGCACGACGTCTCCGGTGAGCGGCTGGTTCAGCTTGGGACGGCCGAGCTGGCGGCGCTGGGCGCGTGGCAGGCCCCAGCGGCGATCGTGGATGTTGCCTTCGCGAATCGGACGGGCGACGCGTGGGTCGCGCTGGCCGATGGCGTGGCGCAGGTCACCTTCGACGCGCAGCATGTCGCGACCGCCAGGCTGACGCCAGTGTCTGGGTCCGTCCGCGAGCTCGTCGCCGATCCCGTGCGCGGCATCGCGTGGGGCGTCGTCGCGTCCGAAGGCATCGAGTCGATCGCGCTCTTCCAGGCCGGCGAGGTGGGCGCCACCTATGCGATCGAGGGCAGGGTGCTCCGGATTGCCGAACCCTCCCCGACCGGGGACCTGCCGGTTTTCTGGACCGCTCCCGACAGCGCCGTGGTGCAGTTCACCATCCTCGCGCCGGTCGAAGACGTGCAGGTAGTCGACCCGCTGCGCATCTTCCTGTTCACCACGATCGAAGAGCCTTCCGACGTCAACATGGCCCTGCCGTGCTCCGGGGACGGCGTCACCTTCGACGACGAGCTGACCCTGGTGCGGAACAACGCCCGCGTCCTGGCCGGCTACGGCATTCCCATCGCGATGGCGATCACCGACAACTTTGCCGAGAAGGCGGAGCTCTGTGGACAAACTGGGATTTATCAAGAGCTCACCGACTTCGGGTTCGAGCTGGGCGCGATGCTTCACAATCGGCCCTGCTACAACTGCAGCGCGGGCGGGGCTGCCTACAACCCTGATCTGTGCACGCCCGAAGATCCCAACTACATCGCCGCGACCAGCGGGGCGGCCTGCTTCCCCGACGATCCAGAGTACTGCGACCTCGGCGATTGGGATTGTTACCTCGCCTTCCTGGCGCCCCGCGTCGACGTCGCCGACCGGAATATCCCAGGTGGTGCCTCCTTCATCGTCGGTGGTGATCGCCACGGAATGTGGAAGTATGACTGGCTGCAACTCTACCGGACGGTGGAAAGGCCAACGTTGGGACTTCGTGGCTTCGATCTCACCTTGTTTGCGGGCGCATGGGCCTACAACGGGATCGACTTCGACGATCCGCGGGGCAAGAACCCGTCCCCGTGGCGGGTCGATGCGCGGGCGGCGGCGTGGCACCCGGCCGACATCGACCACTGGGACCAGGATATGCCAACCTCAAACCTGCTGTATCTGCCGGGTGTGAACTCGGCGACGGTGAAGCTGGCCGAGCAGCAGACGTCGGGACTCTACATGCTCGACTTCTTCGAGGTGGCCAGCGAGGTCGCGTACCGGCCCGACGACTTCGAGATGCAGTGGCAATGGCTCCGCAGCGCGGTCGCGAATCGTAAGGCGGGATCGCTCAACACGTGGTATTTCCACATCCACGACACCGGCACGCTGAACCTTCGCGATGGCGTCGACGCGCCGGTCACCGCGGACCCCGACGGCGATGGCCCCGAGCCGGAGATGGCGGCGGAGACGATGCTTCAGGACTTCATCACTCGCATCAACGATCGATATGTCGCGACCGGATCCGTCGAGTGGGCCTATCCCTCGGAGGTGCGCGCGCTGGACCCGGTGCGTGGGGAGTGAAGGGGCGGCACGCCGTTTCTTGTTACGCGGCGCCGTGCTCCTTCTGGCCCTCCTCGCGACGCTTGCCCGGGCCGAGGACGCGCCGCTGCAGTACGAGTACCGCGGCATCGTGCCCGAGGGCGTGTACACCGCGGCGGAGATCGGGGCGTTTCTGCGAAAGAATCCCACGGCCACCCACGAGGTCCGCCGCGACGAGTGGGATGAGTGGCGCCTGGCCGGTCGGGTGCCAGAAATCGTGGATGCGTGGCTCAACGATCCCGTCGCCGAATCGCCGGAAGCCTCGGTGCCGGCGTTGGAGGCTGTGGTTCCAGACTCTGGGGACGGGGGGCACCCCCGTAACGCCCCCGAATCCTCGCCCCTCGCCGAGCCGGTTCCGACTGCAGAGGCAACCACGCCCGCGCCGCTCGACAGGGTCCGCGGGCTGGGTGAGCTCTGGCTCGGTGTGGGCTTCGATCCCGCTACGACCCAGGCGCCGACGCTCTCGTTGCGGCGGTTGGCCGCGGGGATGGCCGTGGACGGCGGGCTCGTTTCGGGGCGGGTGTACCTGTCGGCCGGCGGGGTCGAGCCGGTGGTCGTCGAGGATGCATGGCTGCGCATCGGGGAGCAGGGTCCGTCCGAGGTGTTCGGCCGCCTGGGAATCGCGCGGCCGGCCTTCGGGTTGGCCGACGACCTCGAGGATGGCCGCCGGTTCTGGGTCGCCGGCGCCTCCGCGGAGTTGGAGCGAGCAGGCGGATTTTTCCCTCAGGCCACGCTGGGCGTGGGCGGCGGCGGCGGCAACCAACGCTGGGATGTATTCGCCGAGGTCGCTGACGCCGGGGGCGTCAGTCCGCTGCAGGTGAGCGACCTGGACGCGGTCGAAGCACGGGGCCGCGTTCGTGGGCATCTGGGCGACGACGACGTCGATGTCGGACTGGGCGCCAGCGTCGCCTGGCGCACGCCGGCCTTGGGCGATGCCGCGCCGCGGACCATGGTCGGGGTGTCCGCTGCGGCAAGCACAGCGCGGCTCAGCGTGGTCGGCGAGCTGCTGGCCGGTGTCGAGGGGGAGGACGCCGTGCCGCTGGTGGGCGGACTGCTCCTGGTGGCCGTAGACACCCCGCTTGCCGGCGCGCTGCGTGCGTTCGGTCTGGTGGTCGGTGGCGGCGGCTGGGACCCGACGCTCACCGGGCTCCCCGACGAATCGGATGCCCCCGACGCCACCTACGAAGGGCGCGCCGGCGCCAACCTCGGGTGGGCGACAACGGGCGCCTCGCTCATCACCGGCGTGGGCTACCACCTCACCGTGCCGCAGGACATCAACCTGCCCATCAGCCACGCGCTCCTGGTCGAGGCGGCCTGGCGCTACTGACGCCCGCGCTGCTGCTCCTGGCCGGTTGTGGGCTCCGCGACGTGCTGCCGGGCCCTCCGGTCGCGACCGGGGCGGCGCGCGCCGCGTACGACCGGTCGGAAGCGCCGCGGACCGCCGATGGGGGCGCTGTGGCCTATGTCACGGGGCCGAACGTGCCCTGGCCGGTGCTGCCGGTGCAGGTGTGGGGACTCCGCTATGCGCTCGACGTGGTGCTCGTGTCAGACCACCCGGACTGGGTGATGCACGAGTACGCCAGGGTCGATGTTCCGGGGCGTTCGGTGTGGCTGGCGAAGGACGCAGGCGTCGATCGGGAGCAGACGATCACCGCCGATCTCGATGACCTGGCGTCCTGGGTGCCGGAAGTGCCCGTGCGTCGTCGTCGTGGCGCGCTGGTCGTGACCGACGCCGGGACGGACAGCCGCGCCGACCTCAGGTTCCAGTACGAGAACCCGCTCGGTCAGGCCACCGATGTCCACTATTCGGGGCCGCTCCCCACTGCGCCCAGCCAGCCACGGAACGGCAACACCATGGGCCACAGCCGCGCGAGCGTGGCTGCGCTCTTGGACCTGTACCGCTTTCGCATCGGCGGTAGCGCGCAGATCAGCATCGCCGGCGTCGAGCGCAAGCTCCATCGGCTTGCGCAGCTCGTGCCCGAGGCCTACATCCTGGCGCAGGTCCAGGGTGGCTTCGCGATCGCCGACTTTTGCCAGAGCGGGGACGCGACCGCTTTTGTGCTGAAGCGCCCGTGCTTCGTCCCCGCCGAGGACTGGCCGACGCAGGCGGAAGAGCGCTGGTCGATTGCCGAGGATGGGTGGGTCGTCCGCGACGGTCCGGTGGTGACTTTGCGCTACCATTTTGTTGCCGGAGAGCTCGATCGTGCCCAGGCGGTCCAGGCCGGGGAGGGGACCCCGCTGGTCGACGTGACCTTCTCACCCCGGCTGCCCGACGTCCGGCGTCGTTTCGTGGGTGAGGCCCACGGGGCCTTCGTCGTCGATGTCAACGGTCAGGCTGGCCACGGGGTCGGCCGCACCGTCGCCCGCTGGGACGGCGATGGCGTCCGGCTTTCGGTGATTCCGACCGCACCGCGCTGGTTCGCCGACCGCCCGCTGACGAGTTGGATCTACTCCGGCGACGCGGTTTCCTTGGTGCACAGCACGCGCTGATCCGAACCTCGGGGGGAGGACGCGCGCCGCGCCCTCCCCCTACCGCGCCATACCCTCCGGCCTCCAACCTGCGGTTTCCGGCCTCCGGCGCCCGGCGCGCAGATAGCGCGCCGGAGCGTGGCGCTCGCCCCCTCCCGGCAGTCCCCCATGTCGCCGCGCGTTCATTCTCCTGGGGGGTCGCGGCGCGCGTCATGGGTGACTAAGGCGCGCGCATGTGGACCCTCGCCGACCGCACCTTCAGCTCTCGCCTCGTCCTCGGCACCGGAAAGTACCCGTCCTTCGCGGTGATGCGCGACTGTCACCTGGCGGGGGCCACCGAGATGGTCACCCTCGCCATCCGTAGGGTGGACCTGAGCGCCCCCCCGGGCGAGAACATCCTCGACTTCATCGACCGGGACAAGGTCCACGTCCTCCCGAACACGGCCGGTTGTTACACCGCCGAAGACGCGGTGCTCACCGCCAGACTCGCGCGCGAATTGCTGGGCACCAACTGGGTGAAGCTCGAGGTCATCGGCGACCCCGATACGCTTTTCCCGGATGTGGAGGGCACGCTCGAGGCGGCGCGCGTGCTGGTCCGCGACGGGTTCGTGGTGCTCCCGTACGTGACCGACGACCCCGTGGCGTGCAAGCAGCTCGCGGACATCGGCTGCGCCGCGGTGATGCCCCTCGCCGCGCCCATCGGCTCCGGCCTCGGCATCCGCAATCCGTGGAACCTGCAGATCATCCTCGAGCAAGCCAAGGTCCCCGTCATCGTCGACGCTGGTGTCGGCACCGCCAGCGATGTCGCCGTCGCGCTCGAGATGGGGGTGACGGCGGTGCTCCTGAACACGGCGGTTGCGGGCGCGTCCGACCCCGTCAAGATGGCCCACGCGATGCGGCTGGGTGTCGAAGGCGGGCGCCTCGCGTTCGAGGCAGGACGGATCCCCAAGAAGCTCTACGGCTCGGCCTCCAGCCCCATCGGTGGGGTCGTCGGCCGGTAGGATCGCAGCGCCGCGATCGGCTCCGACGCGCGCCAGATCGCGCCCTGGACGGCGATGCCAACGGCTCCGCTGTCACGACAGATTCCCAGGTGCTCGGGGAGGACGCCGCCCAGGGCCCAGAGGCCGGCGAGCCCCTTGGGGCCCAGCGCCGCCCGGCCGTGGCGGGCCGCGAAGATGGGTGAGAGCATCGCGTAGTCGGCGCCCGCCGCGAGCGCGGCCATCGCGTCCTCGCGGCTGTGAGCGCTCACCCCCAGCGTGCCCGCGAATCGCGCGCGCCAGCTCCCGACGTCCATGTCCGACGAGAGGTGCAGCGCGTGCGCGATCGCCGCGGCGCCCGGCATCCGCGCATGCAGGATCACCCGATCGAGGGGCAAGCCTGGAGGGAGGGAGGGCTCGCGTATCAGCACGCTGGCGCCGGCGTCGCAGAGGGCGTGCACCTTGCCGACAACGTCGTCGCCCCCATCGGTGATCACCAGGATGCGCATGCTGGGGGGTAACCAACCGGCCGCGGGCTGGCGCGCGGGCTACCTTTCGCCGTGTCCATAAGCACCGGCCTCGCGACGCTCGCTGCGGACCTTCGTTCGCTGGCCCACTCGCCGCGCGAGCTGTGGATCGTCTACGCGATGAAGCTCTTCGAGTCGATCGGGTATTTCGCGATCTACTCGCTCCTGGCGATCTTCCTGTCGGACGACCACGCGCTGGACGACGCCCAGGCGGGGGCAGTCACCGGCGGGTGGCAGACGGCGATCTCGCTGATGGTGTTTCTGGCCGGCTTCATCGCCGACGCCATGGGCGTGCGCCGGGCGCTATTGGTGGCGGCGATCTCGACCATGGTCGGCCGGTGGTTCCTCGCGCTGACCCCCTCTCTCGGCGGCGTGTACCTTGCGCTTGCGCTGGCGGTGTGGGGCATCGGGGCGATGAAGCCGACGATGAACGCCGCGGTTCGAAGCTACACCACCGCTGCGACGGTGGCGTTCGCCTTCTCGATCTACTATGTGCTCATGAACGTGGGCGCGGCGATGCAGGGCCCGCTCATCGACGGCTTCCGGGCTTTCTTCAAGGAAGGCCTGGACGTGGTTGGCCACCATTTCTCCAGCTCACAGGCAGTCTTTGCCGTCGGCGCCTGCTGCTCGACAATCAACGTGGGCCTCGCGCTGTGCTTGCGCCCGGCCCCACCTGGGCTCGGCCCGCCACCTCCGCTCGGCAATCCGTTGCGGATCGCACAGGAGGTGCTCTCGGAGAGTGCGTTCTGGCGCTTCCTCACCTTTGTCGCGCTGCTCACCTTCGTGCGCCTGATCTTCCAGCACGCGCACACCACCTGGCCCAAGTACGCGATCCGCGAGTTCGGCGAGGACTTCCACTTTGCCAGCTACTGGTCCATCAACCCGGTCATGGTCATCGTGCTGACCCCGTTCGCGACGCTCCTGACCCGACAATTCAAGCCCTACCCGGTGATCGTGGCGGGGGCCCTCGTATCGGCGCTGTCGGTGTTCGCGATGGCCCTTTCGACCAGCGTCGCGGCGAGCGTGGTGTTCATCGTGGCCTTGTCGATTGGCGAGGTGGTGTGGTCGCCGCGCTTGTACGAGTACACCGCGACGGTGGCCCCGCGCGGACGGGAGTCCTCGTACATGGGTCTCGCAGAAGTGCCGATGTTCGTGGCGAAGATGGGCGCCGGCTACATGTCGGGCTGGTTCCTCATGACCTGGTGCCCCAAAGACGGCCCGCGGGAGAGCACCACCATGTGGTTGGTCATCGGGTTGATGACCGTGGCCGCGCCGGTGCTGCTGCTGTTCCTGCGCGGGTGGCTCGAGGTGCCTGAGCGGGAGGGCGCCGATGTCACGGGCAAGGCCCAGCCGACGTAGGGTGTGGAGGCGGCCGCGGGAGGAATCCTGCGGTCGACGGGCGCTTCTTGACCGAACCCCTTTGGTTGGCCCGCTTCTTGCTGTATGTTCCGCTCGGGAGTCCACATGCGCACACGAACCCTTTTTCCCCTGCTCCTGGCCCTTGCCGCGTGCGAGTCGGAGATGAACCTCAGCAGTGACGGCAAGGCGGCGTTCGACTCCGGAGGCTTCGGCGCAGACACCGGTGGGGCCGGAGAGCCCTCCGACGACGCCGACGGCGACACCGGCACCCCTTCGGAGGACGAGTCCGACTACTTGAAGCTGGCCCCAGCCGCGACCGACCAGTACGTCTTCGTCGCCAATCCCGACCGGGACACCCTCACGCGCATCGCGGTGAGCTCGCTCGAAGTGGTCACCGTGGAGGTCGGCCGCATCCCCTCCACCGTCCAGACCACGAGCGATTATCGTCTTGCGGTCACGCTTGATGAGGGTGATGACGCCGTCAGCATCGTGTATGCAGAGACGCTGGAGGTCTTCCCGATCGAGATCCGCGACAACATGAACCAGCTCTCGCTGTCGCCCAACGGCGAGTGGGCGATGGCCTGGTACGACCCCAACGCCGAATCGATGGGAAGCTCCGGCGGCGTCACCAGCTTCAACGAGGTCAGCTTCGTCCGCACCGACCCCGCCACCCACTTCGCGATGGCCGTCGGCTACGACCCGGCCGGGGTCCGCTGGAGTGACGACGGCACGCGCGCCGTGGTCGTGAGCGACGCCGCTCTGGCGGTGGTCGAGTTGGCCGGCGACACCCCGGTGCGGAGCATCATCCCGCTGGTGGAGGATGACGCCAGCCCGCCGGTCGCGGAGGAGGTCGTGCTGACCCCCGACGGCAAGTTCGCGTTCGTGCGCCAGCGCGGCGCGGAAGATCTGCTCATCGTCGATCTCGACAACGAGGTGGTCGACCGGGTCGTCGTCGGGACCGACCCGACCGACATGGACGTGACCGTCGACAACGCCTTCCTCGCGGTGGTGGCCCGGTCGGCTCGCCAGATCTGGTCCTACGACCTGGCCAATCCCTATGCGACGCCCGATGTTGTGGACTTCCCGGTGGACCTGCCCTTCGGTAGCATCACCTTCACTGGCAACGGGGAGCGCGCCGTGCTCTACACCAACGCGGCGGCCATCGACGCCCTGACCATCTGGGAGGTTGGAAGCAGCGATTTCGACACCCGCAGCCTGGTCAAGCCGGTTGCCAGCGTCGGGTTGAGCCCCGAAGGGACCACGGCGCTGATCTTCCACACGAAGGAAAACGCCGAGGACGCCGATTCGAACGATCCCTTCTACAACAAGTGGGCGCTGACACTCATGGAGACGGCGAGCATCGGCGAAAACCGACTGCTCCTTCCCGCCGAGCCGACGGGGTACACGGTCACCGACGACGACCGCTATGGCTTCTTCATCCTCGATGGCCACGATCTGCTCGAAGCCGTCGATTTCAACACGCTGATCCCGACCACGGTCTCGCTTCCCAGTCAGCCGGCCTTCATCGGCGCCTTGCCCGGGCACGACATCGCCTGGGCCAGCCAGGCCCACGATCTCGGGCGAATCTCCTTCTACGACCCCGCCGCCGACTCGCTCGACACCATCACCGGTTTCGAGCTCAACAGCGACATCGAGCACTAGAGGCCACCATGCTGACGCTCCTCCTCTTCGCCGGCTGCGACCCCTGGGACTTCCCCGAGGGTGGCGACGACCACCACGATCTCCTCTGGGACCCTGCGGTTGCCGTGCTTTCAGACGGCGTGTACGTGCGCCTCGGCGTGGCCGGCGCGCTGGTGCGGGTGCTGCCGGACGGCACCTGGTCCGAGGTGGATCTCGATGGGGCCGCCCCCGAGTCCCTCCTCGCCTCACCCGATGGGTCCAGCGTCTTTGTGACGACGTCCTGGCAGGCCTGCGAGGACGACGACCCGGCGATCGTCTACGCGAGCGATTGCCCTTCCAGCCGGCTCACCACCGAGCGGGAAATGGTGCTCGTGCGCGACGGGGAGCGCGTCGGCGGTGGCGCGCTTGACGGTGTGTCCGCGGCGCTCAACGCGGCCGAATGGACGGCCGACGGCAGCCTGGCCGCGCTGTACCTCGATCCCGACAACGCCGAGGACGTCCAGTTCGACGGCTTCCTGAACCTCAACGAGGTCACCTTCGTCGATGGTGATGCGGCCGTGCACCGGGTGCCCGTGGGCTTTGCGCCGGAGTCGGTCCTCTTCACTGCCGACAATCGCCGCGCGGTGGTCCTCTCGCGCAGCCATGTGGCGGTCATCGACCTGGCGACCGGGTCGGACGGATGCGAAGCCTGGAGCGCCTGCGTCACCTACCCGCTGACCCTGGACACCGACCAGGCGATCACCCCCAACGACGTGGTGATCGTCGCCGACGGCCGCTACGCGCTGGTCAGCGTCGAGTCGTCTACCGATCTGTACGTCCTCGACCTTCAGTCCGAGTCCATCGATCTTCTGGAGCTTGCCGCGGCGCCGTCGGTCATGTTGGAGGACACCGCGAACAACCGGACGCTGGTGGCGTACGCTGGCCTGGCCCAGATCGATGTGATCGAGCACGAGTTCTTCGAACTGCAGAGCATCGAGGTCGAGGAACCGGCGTCGTCTGGCGTCATGACACCGTCGGGCGCGCTCTTCTACAACGACACCCAGAACAGCTACAAGGACGTCATCATGGTCGACGCGCTCAGCGGCGACTGGTCCGAGCAGCGCGCCGAGAACCCCATCATCGAGCTTGCCGCGGGCGCGCGGCACGCGGTGGCGACGATGCGCGCCGAGGCCGCCTCCGGCGACTTCTACGACAGCCACGACGCCTTCGGCATCTTCACGATCGCGGCCCCGGGTACGGAGGACGTTCCCGAGCCGGTCGCCCTGGTGCTGGAGTCTGCTCCGGTCGGCTTCGCCACCATCGAGGGCGACACCGCGGACTACGCGCTGTTGTTGCTGAGCGGTGTGGACACGATCCTGAAGGTGCGCCTCGACGACGCCTCCGCAGTGCCGATCGAGCTGCCGGCGCCTCCAGTCGGTATCGCGGCGACGCCGGGCGGCGGCTTCGTCGTGGTGCAGGACGGCGCCCTGGGCAGCTTGAGCTTCATCGACCCGGCCGATGACGGCGTCACCACCGTGACCGGCTTCGCCACCCTCCGATTCGCCGAGACCCCGATTCTGCCGCGTCGCGCGGCCGCGGAGTGACCATGTTCGCCCTCATCGCCATCGCCCTCGCTGCGGAACCTGCGTCGGAAACACCGGCGCCGCCTGTCCCCGAGGCACCGCCGGTGCCCGCCACGACGGGTCAGGCGCCGACTCCGCCGCCGCCAGTGGTCGCTTCGGTTGCCGCCGATCTCGACAGCCCGCGCGTGAAGCCCTGGGAGGTCGACATCCATGTCGCCGGCATCGTGTTGGAGAACTCGGCGCTGGGTGAGTTCAACCGCAGCGGCGCCACCACCGGGGGCCTGCGCGTGGCCTACCGCGTCGCCCCGTGGATCACCCCGTTTGTCGGGGCTTCGGCCAATGGCGCGGGCATGTCGCACTTCGTCGAGGAGGGCGACAGCGGCGACCTCTTCGAGACGGCCTACTACCAGGACCAGTTCTTCGCTGGCCTGAAGTCGGCGTGGGCGCCGTCGCCGTACTTCGGGATATATGGGCTGGCCCAAGGTCAGCTCGTGCTCGGCATCCTGCGCATCGACGACGACGCCGACGTCGATGACAACCCCGGTCAGATCGAGCTGGAGGGGGCCACCGGCGGGGTGACCGGCGCGCTCGGCATTCAAGCTGCCGCTCCTGTCCGTGGCGATCGAGTGGACGTGACCTTCCATCTAGAGGTTGGCTACGCTTGGAACGCCCCACTCGAACTGGGGGACGTCGCGACACTGAACATTCAGGGCGTCTTCATCCGGACCGGAGCCGGCGCGCGCTTCTGACGCGTCCCCCATGCCGCGTTCCGCGCCTCCCAAAGCCATGAAACATCGTGCGGCATGGGGGACTGCGGTGAGGGGGAGAGGGCGGCGAGCCCTGTTCCCCTGAGTTTCCGGTTAGTCATTCATGCCGTCGCGACGCCGGCTCCCAGGGCCATGAAACTGCTTCGGCATGGGTGACGCCCGCGCGACGCTGCGGCCACGCGTAGTCGCCACGAAAAGCACTCCGCTGGCGCGGAGGTTCACCGCCCTCCAGAACAGACCCGGGCGTGCTCGCGAAAACTGATCCACCGGCGGCGGCGGCAGGTGCGACCGAAGGCGCAGGGTGAGCCACCACCGAGCGACTTCGGTCGCACCTGCCGCCGACTTCGGTCGCGGCGGCGGCGAG
>CANLGL010000086.1 GCA_947490345.1 Deltaproteobacteria bacterium | reverse complement strand
GTCGGTGTCGGTGTCGGTGTCGGTGTCGGTGTCGGTGTCGGTGTCGGTGTCGGTGTCGGTGTCGGTGTCGGTGTCGGTGTCGGTGTCGCCCGCGCCGCCGTCGCAGGACGCGACCAGAGCAAGGATACCCGGCAGGACGAGGAGCCGAAAAAGCGGCGACAAGGGGCGGAAGATCATGGTGACTCCGGGAGCGGCGCCGGTATATCGCGGCGAGCTCCGCCCAAGCCCACTGGCGGCATCAGGCCCACGGCTGACGATCCTTTCGCCCCGGCGACCGCCCGGTCGCGGTACATTCCGCTCGCTCCCCCGTTCCCGAGGTCGGCGTGCTGTTCTTCCTGAGTCTGGTCGCCACGGTGCTCCCCGCTTTCGCCGGTGCGGTCCTGGTGGGAACGGCACAACTGCCCGCCGATGGCGCCACGACCTCTGAGGTGCGCGTGTACATCGAGCGCTGCCCGGTCAACGCCCGGGCCCGCGTCAAGGCCGAGTCGGGCAAAGTCACGGCGGTGACCACCTCGCCCGATTGCATCGTGACCTTCAGCTACACGCCGCCCGCAGTCCCCGGCCCTACGACGCTGCCACTGTCGGTGCAGGTGCAGGCCGACGAGTACACCGTACAGGTCCCTGTTGCCCCCATTTTTGCGGGCGACGTGGCCATCACCTTCGACCCGCCGGTCTTGCAGGTCGGCGGCGCGGCCACGGTGAAGCTCAAGCCGAGCGGCACGAGCCCGGTCGCCATCAACTCCCGGCGTTTTGTGGTCACGGCCAGCGTCGGCACCATCGACGTGCCCATTCCCCTCGGCGACGGCACCTGGTCGGCACGGTACACCTCGCCCAAAACGCTTACTGCGCCGGTGATGGTGGCGATCACCGCTGCGGACGCGTCGGCGCCTACCATTCAGGGGTGGGCGGGCCTTCCCGTGACCCTCAAGAAGACGGTCAGCTTTGACGCGCAGTCCGGCAGCCAGAACGTGCTCAACGTCGGCGGCAAACAGTACGGGCCGCTCCAGGCTGACAGCAAGAACAAGGTGGCGTTCGAAATCCACCTGGACCCTCGGTACCCCACCGGCCGCCTGCAATCGATCAATCCCGACACCTCCAAGGTCGACAAGGACGTCCCGATCCCGAGCGTGCCTCAGCAAGGGCAGCTCGCATTCCTCCCGTTGCCGGCCAGCCTCGCCGCGGACGCCGGGCGCACCTTGCCGATCCGCGTCGTGGCGTTCGCGCCCAACGGCGACACCGTCCTGGCGCCAGGCATCCAAATGACGGCTTCTTCCGGAACGATCGGCGCTCCCACCGCCGATGGCAAGGTGTCGGCCGCGACGTACACGCCCGGCGCCGCAGGCGAGGTGACGCTCGGCGCCAACTGGAATGGGATGGTGACCAGTCGGAAGCTGAAGGTGCTCGCCCCGCTGCCGAACATGACCATCGCCGCCGATCCTGCCGAGTTCCCGAAGGGGGGCGGCACGGTGAAGATCGTCGCGCGGCTCAAAGACGCCAACGGCGTGGCGTTGGCTGGGCGGGCGCCGTCCATCACCACCGAGGGTGGCTCGATCTCGGGCAAGCTCGTCGACAACAAGGATGGGAGCTACTCGATCGGGGTCACCGGCTCCAGCAAGACCGAGCGCGTGCGGGTGTACGGCATGCCGCCAATGGGCGTATCGGCCCTGGCGCCGGCGCGGATCCTGGTGTGGGCGGGCTCGCCGTCCGTCATTGGGAACGGGCTCGACAGCACGTCGCTGACCCTCGTGGCGGTTGACGCCTACGATCTACCAGTGCCCGGGATCGTGTTCAACCTCGCCGTGCCGAAGGGTGACGGGGTCCTGCCGCCGTCGGTCACCGCCGACGCCCGGGGCGTCGCCCACGCCGTCTACAAGGCCGGCACCACTGCGGGTCTGGCCACCGTGCAGGTCGAGGCCGCCGGGCTGACCGTGGGCCTTCCCATCTTCCAGGTGGGCAAGAAGATGTTTTTGTCCTTGGAGCCGGCCGGTCCCGCTGCGTACAAGGCCTCCCTCGACCGGTGGCAGCACGCCTCACCGGCGCTCTCCATCGTGCGAGCGGGCGTGGTTCCGCCCAGCGGCCCCCCGGCCGACATGCAGATCAGCACGACGCCCGGCTTTACCACGCCTGGTGCGGCCATCCTGGTCCAGGTCTACGTGGCCGACCAGACGGGCGTAGGCGTGGCGGGGCAGAAGTTGCAGATCGGAGCCTCACCCGCGACGGTGGGCGCCATCAGCGATTCTCGCGATGGAAACTACAAGTTCAGCGTTCAGCTTCCCGCCGGCAAGGACGGTCCGCTGAAGATCACCGTCGCCGCCGGGACGGCGATTGCGTCGCTGGAGCTGCCAACCCTGGAGCAGGCCGGGGGGGCGCGCGCTTCCGCAACGGTCGTGGCGGACAGCAAGACGGCGGCGGGTGGTGGCGGCTTTGGCGGTGGCGGCAGTTCACGAGGCTCAACCGCCAAGGTGGCGAAGAGCGGCAACGGCGAGCCCGCGCGTGGGCGCCTGGGCGCCGGGCTCGTCAACCTGCGTGGACCCTACGCGCAGGACACCGACGGCGGTGGCGGCCTCGCGAATGCCGCGACTGAGGCGCCCGGCGCCGGGTTCTATGGGCTCATTCTTGGGGGAGACTTCGGCCTCCCGGTAGGGCCGGGGCGGATGAAGCTGGACGCCTTCGCGCGCTTCTCCGCCAACGTCTACGAGGTCAACGGCGACCCCTTCTTGGTGATCACGCGCGACGTCACCTTCGGCGGGCGGTACCTCCACGGCGTGGCGGAGAGCATCTCGGTCGGCGGCGGGCTCGACTTCCAGTCGTTGTCCTCGCCCTACTACATCTACACCGACGACGCCCGGACGGCGGCGAAGCTCGGAATCGGCGACTGGTTCGGCATGCGCCTGGTGGCCGAGCTCAACGTCGACCTACCCAATGATCTACATGTCGCCATCGACCTCGCGGAGACATTTGCGTGGGTGCCGGCAGGCACGCATGCGGGCGCCCTCATCGACATTCCGCTCGGCTCGGCGCCGGTCGCGCTCCGCACGGGCATCGCGTGGGACTTCCACTACCTGCCGACGACGGCGCTCGGCGCCGAGGGGCACATCGACGAGCACATCATGACGCTGCAGCTGGGGGCGGTCTACGTGCTGCGCTGATTCGTCGAGGCGGCCGATCGTCCTCGCGATGTCCGGCGGTGAGGGGGAGAGCGCCACGTCCCGCCGCGTTAGCCAACGCGGTGGGCGCCGTAGGCCGGAAAGCGAAGCTTGGAGGCCGGAGGATATGGCGCGGTAGGGGGAGAGGGCGGAGCCCTCTCCCCCCTTAAGAATCAGAGCGCCGACCAGCCCACCCCAGGAATCCCCGACCCGGCCGGCGGCGGGTTGGCGCCGACCATGTAGAGCGCGCGGCGGTTGATCGGCTGATCCTCCCCGTCGCCAGTGTTGACGGCCAGGAGGCTTTCGCCGAAGCCGTGGGTGTACACCGGACCGGCGAAACCGTGCGTCTTGAGCCAGCGGCCGATCGAACGTGCCCGGCGCTCGCTGAGGTCCCGGTTGTGGCCGGCATCGCCGACGGTGTCGGTGCAGCCAGCAATGTAGAGCTTCACCGGCACCATGGCGCCGTACTTGTCGAGCACGTCGTTGAGCTGCTCCAGGACCCCCTTCATCTTCCACTCCTGATCGGCGGGAATGGCGTCGCTGTCGCTGGCGAACAGGATGTCGTCGTGGGGGATGTTGAGGAACCACGGGGAGTAGGTGAAGCCGGCCCAGGCGGTGCCGCTGCGGAGGGTGACGTCCAACAGGACGACGTCGCTGGCATCGCCCACAAACGGCACCTTGACCTCGCCCGGGCCCTGCCCAATCGGGACGGTGCGCTTGTCGAGGACAGCCTTGTGGGCGCCGTAGGCGATGATGTCGGCCTCGTCGACGCGGCCGGTCGCCTTGACGGTGACGGTACGCGCTTCGAGGTCGGCCGAGGCGCGGGACAGGTCGATGCTGAGCGGGAGGCGGTAGGCCCATTCCACGGGCACGTCCTGCTCGACGACGTCGCCATCGACGAACGCGGCGCGGACAAAACACTCCGCCGTGTTGACCGCTTCGTTGCGCGGGAAGGTGACCGTGACCTGGGTCATCTCCTTGACCGCGCCCTTGTCCAGCTCAATCGTCTTTCCACCCACTTTGCAGCTGATGTGCAAGGACTTCACGTTCCGGGTCGGAGTCAGAAAGAAGGCTGGATTTTCCTTGGGTCCGGGCGCGGGGGTGACCCCGAAGGCGAGGTCCTGGGCACCGGCGAGCGCAAACAGAGCGAGGAGCATGACCATCCTTATCGTGGCGTATGGGCTACCATGACACCATGCTCGCACTCCTGTTCCTCGCGTGTACCCCCGACGTCGGCGACACCGACCTCGACACCACCCTCGGCGACACCGACACCGGTGGCGACACCGACACCGGTGGCGACACGGACACCGGGGAGGACACGGACACCGGCGAGGACAGCGACACCGGCAGCGAAGGACTGCGCGACATCCGCGACGAGATGGCGCGCAACGCCGACGCCTGCGCGATCATCGGGGGTCACGACGACGTCCCCGCCGCGCAGCAGTACTACTGGGGAGAATTCCTCGGCGACGAGACGAGCGGCTGGACCGGCGACGAGGCGTGGTACCTGTTCGGCAACGAGGCTTGGTATGCGCGAGGGCTCGAAGACTGTGAGATCTGGTTCACCGTGACGGCCGAAGTGGCCTCCAAGGGCGCCTGCACCGGATGCGACGCTGGGCTCATCGCGGAGGCGGTCGTCGACACCGATCGGACCACCTGCCCGGCCTCCCAGTACGAGGGCTACGAGACCATGACCGAGCCTTACGCCGTAGAGCTGCTCGGCGACGGCAGCGTGGATTGGTACTTCCCGGGCTCGGGCAGCTACTTCGGCCGCGGCTACTGGGACGCGTCGGGGATGAACTACCTCGCCGACGACGGCTGCACCCTCCCCGCAGACTGATGCACCCCCTCGACCTCGGCGCGGTCGCCCTTGCGGGGGCGATTCGACGTCGCGATATCAGCTCCGAAGAGGCGGTGGCCGGCTGCTTGCAGCGGGTGGCCGCGCACGACCCGACTCTCGGCGCTTTCGTGCAAGTACATGCCGCGGCCGCCCTGAAGGTCGCGCGAGCCAAGGACCGGTCGCCCTCGGACGCACCGTTCCACGGTGTCCCCATCGCGATCAAGGACCTCAACTTCATCCGTTTCCGCACCACCCGCTTCGGCAGCCAAGCGATGCCAGCGATCTGGTCGCCGATGGACGACGTCACCGTGTCGCGACTTCGCAAGGCGGGCTTCGTGCTCTTGGGAAAGACCGCGACCTCGGAGTTGGGCGTGGTCCCGATCACCGAGCCGGCGGGACAGGCGCCCACACGCAATCCCTGGGACCCTGAACGCTCGCCCGGCGGCTCCAGCGGCGGCGCGGCGGCAGCGGTGGCAGCGGCGCTTTTGCCAGTGGCGCATGGGAGCGACGGTGGCGGCTCCATTCGCATCCCCGCCTCGTTTTGCGGGCTGGTTGGGCTCAAGGCCACCCGCGGCACGATTCCCAACCACCTGGGCCTCCGCGACCCCACCCTCATCTACACCTGCGGTGCGTTGGCTCGCACCGTGGAGGACGCCGGGGCGATGCTGACAGTGCAGGGCAAGCCGGTCCCCGAGGCCAAGCCGGGGCCCCTGCACATCCGCGTCGTTCGCGACGTGCCCCTCGTCACCACTGACCCCGACGTGGCCGCTGCGCTCGACCGCGCCGTGCGGCTGTTCACCGAGGCCGGCCACACCGTCGAGGAGACCACCGCCCCCGCCGGCACCGTCGACGACTTCCTGCCCATCTGGCAGCAGCTCTTCGCCCAGATCAAGATCATGCGTTGGGGCCGGGCGGAGCCGGTGACACGCTGGCTGGGCGAGGGCGGCAAAGGCCTCGACGGCGCATTCGTTCGCCAACGTCAGGCCGATCTGACCGCACGCTGGAGCCCTTGGATCGACGGTTGCGACGCGCTCTTGACCCCGACCGTCTCCGCCTCCCCTCCCCGCATCGGCCAATACGATTCCACCGACGGCGAACGGTACTTCCGCGAGGTGGCGCTCCTCGGCGCGTGGACCGCTCCGTTCAACATCACCGGCCACCCCGCGCTGAGCGTTCCCGCGGGCCTGGACCGACTCGGACTCCCCATGGGCTTGCAGCTCGCGGGCCCGATGCACAGCGAGCGGACGCTGCTTGCGTTGGCCGGTGCGATCGAGGCCGCGATGGCGGTGGGGTCGCGACCGAAGGTGTGGGCGGGGGCGTAATTACCAGACCAGCGCGACCGGGTAGTGGGCGAAGGCGGTATCCGGCGTGATGACCGCGATCCCGCGGACCACCGCCTGTGCGATGAGCATGCGGTCGAAGGGATCGCGGTGGGCGGGCGGGAGCAGCTCCACCGTGAGCGCGTCGCGCTCGTCGAAGGCCAGGGAGGTGATTCGATGGAGCCTCCGGGCCTCGGGCACCAGCGTGCGCGGCGCCATCGGCAGCGGCAACTTCCCGAGTGCGTACTTGATGGAAATCTCCCAGACCGAAGCCGCGCTCAGGAAAAGCGGGTGACTGGGGTCCGCAATCGCAGCGCGGGCGGAATCAGAAAGCGCGGCGTCGTCGGTGGCCAACCACAAGAAGGTGCACGTGTCGAGCAGCATCAGCGACCCTCGAACAGGCTCAGCACCTCCTCATCGAGCGGCTCGAAGAAGGTGGCGGGGACAACGAATCGCCCCTTCATCAGCCCGATCGGCCGCGGCTCCCGTGAGGGCGGGTCAACGAGCCGCAGCTCCGCGACTGGGACGCTCCGCCGGCAGATGACGACGGTTTCACCGGCCTCGACGCGCTCCAGATACTCGGACAGCCGCGCCTTGGCATCGGCAACGTTGACGGTGATCATGGTCATGATCATAGTGCCGAAACATGGTCAAGTCTACGGCGGTCGGGTCTAGAACTTCCCGGTCACGTCCAGAACATGCAACTGCCGCCAGTCACTTCCAGAGGAGGGAAGGGCGGTAAATGCGAGGAAGGTCTTGGCCCCGGCGGTGACTACGGCAGGCTCACCGACCGCAGCCATGCCCGTCTTGATCTCGCTGGTGCCGCTGCCGTCGAGGCGGGTGATGTAGACCGAACCATCCTTGGCTGGTTCGCTGGAGCCGTACACCACGGCACCACCGTCCGGGGTCAGGGTGGGCGTGGCACGAATGGGCAAGCGCACGTCCTTGGCGACGATGCGACGATCCCCGCCCAGGAGCGGGACGACGCCGATGTCCCAATGATCTTCACCGCGTTCGGCGGTGAAATAGACCGTGCTCGACGCGGCCGCGCGTGGCCGGGTCTGGTCGCCGTTGCCGGTCGCTCCCTTGACGGGGGACGCGGCAGTCTCGCCCGGCGCCACGGTGAAGATGTCCTCGGTCCCGTAGTTCTTACGAGAGAACACCACGCGCTTGCTGTCCGGCGCGAAGGTCGGCGCGTTCTCGGACTCCTTGGTGCTCGGAAACGCGGGCGTGACCTTGTTGGTCTGCTGGGAGAAAAGCATGACGTCCCCAGCGCCAGACGCGGAGGTCACAAAGGTGACCATGTTCCCGTCCGGTGAGATCGAGGGCCAAGCCAACGACCCAGGCGCTTGGCTACCGTTGAGGTACTCCGCGGGGGCCGGATTGCTGGCGCTGAGGAAGTAAAGCCGCATCGTTCCCCCGGCGTTGGCGCCCGAGAAGACGAGGATGCTCTGCTTCGGGTGCCACACCGGCGCGGCCGCGAAGCTACCGCCGGCCGAAAAGCTCGACGACGATCCCGGGATGGTCACCTTGGTCGGCGCGCCGGGGGCCCCGGCGGTCACGCGGACGACGTAGAGGTCCACCTTGTCGGAGTTGTTATTGACCTCGAAGGCCAACCAATTGGCGTCGGCCGACCACTGGGGATTGCTCCCATGACCCCCACCGACCCAGCCCACTTCGGCGGCACTGGCGGACAACACAAATGCGAGGAGTGCGGACATGATCACTTCTTCTTTCCGTCGGTGGAAGGGGCCACGGTGAACGCTGCCTGAGCCCAGGGGTACAGGCGAACGAAATCAGTCTGTGCGCCGCCCTCAATCGTCACGGCTCCCCGAAGGCTTCCGATGTCGACGAAGGCGTATGAAACGCTGGCAGCCCCGCCGCCAGCCATGATGGTGCCGGAGAGCTGTTGGTAGTCGGCGTAGCGGGTGTCAGCAAAAACCTGTCCATTGGGGTCGGCACAGTTAGCGGAAGCCACGCAGGCCGAGTCCAGCCCGGTGACGGTGCCAGTGCCGATTCCCCACAGTGGACCCGCAGCGATCCACAGATCATCCAGCCGGATCGACGCGGCCAGCCATCCGTAGCCCATGTGAACCTGGTTGGCGCTCACGACGTAGCTGTCGGGGGCGCCCTCCTCGATGGTGGGGCTGCCGAACAGATTGTGGTAGCCGATCTGGGCGATGACGCCGAAGTTCTCGCTCGCACCGATCTCCAAGCCTACCCCGAGCCGCCCTCCGGCCCCGCCGAAGGACTCCGGCTGGAGCTGAGCGCTGTCGCCGACCACCCCGTCGAAAGAATCCCCAGGGAAAAGGACGGCCACCCCGAGCTCGACGCGCGGGCCGACGTACGCGAAGTGGAACAGGTTCTTTTTGTCGGTCTTGAGGCGTTCGATCTTGGCGACCGCCACCGGCGCGCCGGCGCCGGCCACGACGTTGACCTTCACGCCCGAGATCGTGTACTCGCCAGCAGGAAGAATGCCCTCGAAGTCGTGATCGGCGAGGTAGGTCGCCACCCAACCGATGGCGGCACGCTGGTCGGGGGCGAACGGAGGCACGGTGGGGACGAGGCTGCGCTCACCCGAGAAGTCAGGATCGAAGGCCACCTTGACCGGGCCATAGGACGCATCAATCTCGGTGATCCAGTCGATGATCTCCGGCCTGCCATCGAGCTTGGCGGCCTTGGCGAGCCGATTGCGACATCCGGTGATGTTGCCGATGGCGCGCGCGGACTCGGCGCCGAGCTTGTTCTCGTTGTAGGTGAGCACTTCGCCCTTGGCTTCGAGCGCTTCGAGCTTGATGTATTGGGCCTCTACCGCGGTCCATGCGTTGCGCTGCGCCAGCTTGCGCATCTCTTCAGTCAGGCGGATGTGCTCGGCGCGCTCGACGTCGCCCGCCAGGGCGACGGGCACGAAAAGCGGGGCGAAGCCGAGCGCGCAAAGGAGGAGCGTGCGGGTCATGGGGTGCCTCGGGAGTGGTGCCAGGGGTCGAGGAGGGAGCGCGTGTAGGGGTGCTGGGCGTCTTGATGCTTCAGGTCGACGACTTCGATCACCTGACCCTCCAACATCACCACCGCCCGGTGGCAGTAGTCGACAGCAGCGTCAAGATCGTGCGTGACGAGAATACACCCTGCACCTTCGGGCAGGTTGCCGACGAGCGCTTCCAGTACCGACGCGCGCCGGTCGGGGTCCAACCCGGAGGTCGGCTCGTCGGCCACGACCAGGCGCGGCGACAGTGCCAACACCCTGGCCAGCGTGACGCGGCGTTGCTCCCCACCGCTGAGTTCGCGGGGGAGGGCGTCATGGCGATGCGGCAGGCCCAGTCGCGACAGCATGGCCGCCGCCGCGGCGCGAGCGTCGGCGGGGGCGCGACCGCCGAGGACGACGAGCGTCTCCTCGATGGCTTCGATCACGGTCTGCTGGGGGTCGAGCGCGGACATCGCATCCTGAGGGATGTACTGGTAATGTACCCGCTGCTTCTGGCGCTCGGCCTCGGGCAGCGTGTCCCAACGGCGGCCTTCGATCCAGATTTCTCCTTGGCTGGGATTCTCCAGGCCGAGCACCATCCGGGAGAGCGTGGTCTTCCCGCTGCCGGACTGCCCCACCAGCGCCACGACCTCGCCCGGACCGACGACGAGATCGACCCCGCACACCGCATCGACCTGCCGGCGGGGGCTCCATGGCCATGCACCCGCAACATCAAAGCGCTTGTGCACCCCCTTGACCTCGACGATCGCGGTCACGCGGCCCCCTTTGAGCCGCGCGGGGCCTCCAAACGCACGACGTGCTCCGCGATTCGCTCGACGGTGTCTTCGTGGTGGGAGATGAGGAGGATGCCGCATCCGTGCGCCTTTCCCACGGCCAAAAGCAGCTCCACGATCTGCCGGCGAAGCACCGGATCCAGACCCGTTTCCGGTTCGTCGGCGATCAGCACTCGAGGATCGGACGCCATGGCCACCGCCAACGCCGCCCGCTGGCACTGCCCACCGGAGAGTTCCCCGGGCAATGACGCCGCGGCGCGGCCCGGGAGTCCCACCTCGTGCAGCAGGTCACGCAAGGTGGCACCCAGATCCTTGGGCGGCGTGGCCCGCCGGGCAACCGAGATCTCCATCTGGCGACCCACCGTACGACCAGGATTCAGCGCGCTCGAAGCGGCCTGCGGCGAGTAGCTGATGTAGCCGCCCCGGAGCGCTGCCGTGTCGCGAGCGAGGCGCACATGACCACGCGCGCCGTCGGCCGCGACGCCCGCGAACCAGTCCTGCTCCCCGCGCTCAGGAAAGTGGAGCGAGCCGCCCGCCAGCCCCGGAAGCACGTCGACCACGCCCATGCACGCGCGCGCCGTCAGCGATTTGCCGGCGCCCGACGGCCCACACAGCGCGGTGACCTGACCGCCGAAAACAGTGATGTCCACGGCTTCGACGAGCACCCGATCCGGCGCGCGCACCGAAAGCTGGCGAAGGCGGATGAGCTCGCTCATCGGGCCTTGACCATGCTGGTGGTCATCTTCGCCATCAACGTCACCATTGCCACGAGGCCAAGGCCCAGAACCAGGGCGTGCCCCGTGGGCATGCCGAGACCGATCGAGGTGTACCCCATGTACAACAGGTCAGCCCACGATTTCAGCGAGTCGGAGTGGGTGAAGCTGGATTGGTTGTCCTGCACCGCGAGGTACGACAGCCCCAGTTCCAAGAAGGTGACCTGGAGCAGAACTTCGGACGCCTGCCGCACCACCACGGGGCGCAGGTTCAAGAGCACGATGTGGTACAGAAAGACGCGACTCCATGAGAAACCGTGGGCGCGCAAGGCCTCTACGAAGCGGGCGCCACCGAGCCGTTCGGCCACCGCCGCCGCTTCATCCATCGCCCCCGGCGCCGCGAGAAGCGCCCACAAAAGCGCCAGCGGCAACAGTCCGCGCGATCCCGACGGAATCAACATGGCCGCCACGAGGATCACCACCATCCGGGGCAAAGCCCCCAGCACTTCCCCGAGCGCCTGAATCCCGGCGTCCACCCGCTGATCGCCGACGCACCGCAGCAGGCCGCCCGCGATGCTGAGCACCGCGACAAAGGCCGCGGCCGCGATCGCGGGACCCACCACCACCGAGGCCCCCTGCTGGGCGTACTGCAGGAGCGGGCGGCCGAGCTGATCGGCCCCGAACGGCGGAACCACCCCGGGACCCTTGAAGGCCAATTCGCGTGCGGCATCCGACAGATGTTCCGGCGCCGTGAATGCCAGCCCCAGCAACCCCGCGAGGACCAGGGCGGCCAGCGCTCCCGAAAGTTGCCGGCGGGTCATGCAGGCACCGCCGCAATCGGCACCGCCGGCGTCCGGCGGACGTGCATCGCGGTCACCACCTCTACCAAGGCCTGGACGACGAGCAAAAGCGCGCTCAACGTCGCGAACGCAGTGGCAGCGGCAAGAACCACTCCGAAGTCCTGCAAAAGCGTCCCCGCCCACAACAGGTCACCCACACCGGTCAGGCCCAGCACCACTTCGACCACAACCGCGCCGCTGAGCAGGTGTAGGACGCGCGCCCGCATCTGACCGACCAGCGCGGGGGCGACGTTGGGCAGCATGTTCCCGAGGGGCTCCTCCCCCCGCAAAACCGCAATGCTGACGTAGCGCTGGTTGCGCTCGGCCTGAAAAAGACCCCGGACGCCGCTGACCGCGGAGGCAAAGGCGCCGTCAGAGATGCCGAGGACCGCCGCGCCGATCAAGAGCCGCCACATCATCGCCTCGTCGCCGAAGGCGCCGGCGCCGAAGCGCACGACGATCATCGCCGAACCCAGAAGCGCGAAGACGAGCGCTGGAACGAGCCCGACCGCCGAGAAGACGCCGTCGGCGCGCGCCGGTATCAGCCCTGTGGCGGCACCCGCCGCACCGAGGAGGATGGGCACCAACGCCAAGCCAACCAAGGACACGGTGACCGGCGTCGACTCCCACAACAGATCAGCCACCGGCAGCCCCTGCTCCACTCGCCAGCTCCGGCCAAACTCTCCGCTGAGCGCCGAGCCGACCCACTCGCTGTAGAAGCTCCACGGCCCGGCGTCGAGGTTCCAACGCGCGGCCAGCTCAGCGGTGCCACCGCACGTGGCCGGTGGGCAGATGATCTCAGCGGGATCGCCCGGGAGCGCCCAGATGAGCGCGGTGATGATGCCCGGCACCAGAACCGGCAGGCTCAGCGCAGCAAGGAGCCGCACTCCAGGCCGGATCCACCAGGCGGCCATCCTACTGGAGCTTCCAGCTGTCCACCTCGGTCCAGTAGTAGAACGGCGCGATGACGTTGCTGCGCACCTCCGTGCGCCAGGCGCTCTTGGTGTCGAGCTTCCACAGGAACATGTAGGGCAGGTCCGTCGCAAGGAGCGCGTGCAGCTTGTGGTAGGCGTCAAACGCCGCCGTATCCGTACGAGCCTGGTTGTATTCCACCATCAATTGGTCGGCCGTCGGATTGCTGTAGTTGAAGATGTTCCGGGTGCCTGCAGTGGTGCCGGAGCGCGTCTGGAAGAGGTCGTTGACCTCCTCCACGAGCCCAAACGACCACTTCCCGACCAGCAGATCGAAGTCGGTGGCCTGCCCCGTTTCGACTTTGCGGGACCAGTCGTCCGAGGACACCTTGGCCTCCTGGCGATCGAAGCCGGCCGCGCTGAGCTGGTTGCCGATCTGGGTGAGCAAGTCGGGAGCCTCGTTGTCGAGCGAGGACAGCATCCCGATGTTGAAGGTGACGGGCGTCCCCTTGTAGTGCCAGCGTCCGCCGATCTGGCTGAGCCCGGCTTCCGTCAAGAGCTTGGCCGCCGCCGCAAGATCGGACTTCTCTTTGACGGCCACCTGCCGATTGTAGAAGGGCGAGGACTGCACGAACGGACCGGAGATGAACTCACAGGGGCTGTTCTGTTCGCCCGGCTTCACGCCGATGGTGAGCTTGCGCAGCTCGCTGCGGTCGATGAGGAGGTCGAGCGCCTGTCGCACCTTGGGAACGGTGAGCGCACCCTTCTTGGTGTTGACCGCCATGAACCACCACGAACGGAGGTCGTAGCTCTTGAGCTGCAGTTCGTCCGAGGCGCTGACGTCGGGGCGGTACTGGGGGGGCACCGCGATGATGCCCTGCACGCCGTTGTTGCGGACCGTGGTGACCTGAACCGCGGGATCCTGCACCTCTTGCAGGGACAACTGCGCGATGGTCGGCGCGTGGTGCCCATTGGAGTACGCCTCGAAGGTGACGCCGCGGCGCCCCTTGCTGCCCTTGAAGGGTCCCGAACCCACGGGGTGTTGGCTGAAGTCGGAGTCCGGGATGATCTTGGTGTCGGTAAACTTTTCTGCAGGGAGGAGCGCGAACATGAGCCGCTCCTGAGGGTTGTGGAACACCTTGGTGAACCGGATGGTCGCGATCTGCGGGGCAGTGGCCTCGCACCCAGCGAGGATGCCCCGATACCCCTCCGCAATGGGGCTTGTCGTGCCTTTGTCGAGCATGGCGGCGACGGTGAAGCAGACGTCCTTGCTGGATACTGCCGTGCCGCTATGCCACTTCAGTCCGGTCTTGAGCGTGAGCTTGTAGGACTTGCCTCCGTCCGCAAGCTCGTACTTTTCGACGACGCGGCTGACCATCCGGTTGTCGACCGGAGAGTGGTAGAAGAGACGGTCGAAAACCAGCTCCTGCGACCGGTAGTCCGTCATCGACGAGGCGTACAGCGGATTGAGGGTGCCAGGCAACTGCTCTTCGTAGAAGGACAGTTGCGCGCCGGCCAACAGGCCGGTCGCAGCGATTCCGAAGGCGACGAGGGCGCCGCGGGTGGTGGGCAACATTGAGCTCCTCAGTGCGTCGGGACGCCAGGGGCGGCGTTCCTGCTCAGGCGGACATGCAGGGCATCCAGCGGCGCGCGCGCCAGCTCGAGTCCCGGCACCTGCCGAAGGTTCTGGTGGACTAATTCCGTGGCGCGCGTGGTGTTGCGGTTTCCCGCATCCCAGGCCGCAAGGAAGAGAATGAAGACCGGATCGATCGCGTTGTCGATGTTCCGATCGTAGGCGTTGATGCGAAGGATCCCCGACGCCTCGTCTTCGCCGCGGGCGCGCGCATACAGGTCGACGGCACGGAGGGCGCCAGCCCGGGCGTAGTTGCTGAACGGCCGGTGGAACCCGTCCGCGGCGCCGCCATTCTGGATGGCCATCGCCGCCTCGATGGCCGTACCCAGGCGAGCTGCCTGCTCGATGACGCAGTCGACATCGACCTTTCCGGTGGCGGTGCACCCGGTGGCGATCGCCGCATACGCGCTCTTTCCGGCGAGCGCTTCCGCTCCGGGCAGATTTCCTTGGGCGACCAGCGAGCTGAACAGCATGTCGGCGTCCGAAGTGTACGCCGACATGAACAGCCACGTATCGGACGCGACCGCCTCGCTGTCCGGCACGCGTGCCTCTACCGGCAGGCGAAACGGATTCAGGAACCGGTCGATCACGGCGGCGGAGGCCGGATCCGCCTCCCGAGCGCGGGCCTCGTGCCAGCGCGCGAGGGCGTAAAGATCGCCGGGATCTCCCGCGGAGACGACACCGGGCTCTCCGACCAGGGCCAGGTCCATCGGCGCGAACCCACCCACGGGAAGCTCACCGGCGCGGCCCTGCACCGACGCGGTTCCGGCCGGCTCGTCGGGAAAACCCACTGGAGCGGCCGCCCAGGCCTTCCACAGACCGTCGCGGCGGACGACCTCCAAAACGGCGCTCGTGCCTGACTGACCGAGGCGTTCGGCGTACTCGGGGCGCTTGAGGAGCACCCCGGATACACCGAGCAGGTACGCAGTCTCGGCGGGATCGCTCGGCTGGATGTCGGCGCCGTAAACCTGAAGGATGGCGTTGGCCGCCAGAAGCGCCGACTGGCGGTAGATCGCCGCGTACTCCGTATGTGCGCGTGCCAGGCCCAGCGGGTCGGACTCGCTGGCAAAGGCCGCCAGCGCGTCGGGGCGGCGGGTTTCGTACCAGGCAACCCAGCTTTGACGACCCTCGAAGGGGGCGCGTGGTTCGGGCTTTGCCACGCGCACCTGCCATGTTGCCGCCACGATCTCCGGCGACACCGACGCCGCCACGATCGGCGCGGTGACAACCGCACCTTCGTCGCCTGTGCAGGCGCTGAGGAACTGGACAATGAGGAACATCCCGCCGCTCATCCCTCGCAGAATGCCCGTTGACCGGCCGCCGACACACACAACGCCATCGCGCTCTTGGTGTCCTGGCTGCTGGCCTTGGCATAGTCGAGCCACTCCCGCGCGAAGTCCTTGGTCTGACCACGCCACTTGGCCGCTTTGGCCTCGTTTTCGTCGGTGTGTTCTTTGGTGGCGTAGACCTCTTCCGCTTCGGTCCAGAGCTTGTTCGCCGCCTCGGTCTTCAGACGGTAGAGGTCGTAGACCCGCTTGGTGTAGGTGCCGCCGGACCAGCGCGACTTGTTCTCCAGGGCGTAGTCGGCCCAACGGATGACGCCCTGCGCCCGACCCGTGCCGCCGCGGCTGAGCTGGGTCGCGTACTTGAAACACATGTCGGGATCGGAGCGCCCGATGTCCTCGAGGTGGCGCTTGACCAGCCGCTCCCACTCGACCTTGTCGCCCCGGCCCTCGGCGTTGGCAATCAGCACTCGCGAGAGCTTGTCCTTGGCGGTCTGCTCGCCCTCGCCGCCGATGCGACCCTCAATGCACTTGACCTGCCCGGCGCGAAGCTGGCCGAGCATCGCCTGCGGCTCGATCTTCACGAGATCGGCGCAGGTGTCGTCGCTGAGGGTCGGGGCCGTGGGTGGCGTGACCGGCTTCATCGCCGTTGCCGGCGTCGTCACTGGCGGCGTGGCCGCTGGGGTGGTCGTCGGCGTGGTCGTTGGGGGCGTCGTCTTGGCCGCGGTCGTCGTCGGGGGCGTCGGCTTGGCCGTAGCCGTGGCCGTTGGCGTCGTCGTGGTCGGCGTTGCGGTGGGGGTCGGCCTCGGCGTGGCCGTGGGCGTCGGCGTCGCGGTGGGCGTAGGCCGGGGGGTGACCGCCGCGACCGTAGGCTCTACGGAGTGCGGAACTGGCGTGACCGGGGCGGGCTCCACTATGGGCTCGACAATCGGCTCTACCACGGGTTCGACCACCGGCTCGACGGCGGCTACCTGTCCGCCGATCGGACCGTCGTAGGCCGAGAGCCGGCCGAAGGGTGAGAATACGGCCGTGGGCGCGAGATCGAACCAGCCAACCCGAGCATCCGCGGGCGCGGGCCGGCCGGCGGCGTCGGCAATCATGCCTGGACCCACCGCCTTGCCCTCCACCTTGCAGCCCGCCCAGCCGTCTTGGCACGGCAAGGACGGAAACGCGGCGCTGTACGACGACCAGCCGCCGGCGAGCGCCGGAAGCGACACCAAGGCCACGAGGCCCAGCAGGCCCAATTTACCGGACAAACGCATGGCCTACTCCTGTGCCTCTCGGGGAACATCACGGCCGAAGGTGATCATCGGCTCTTCGATCTGTTCGACCTCGTTTTCGATCTTGTGCAACTTGACTTCGATGACGTTGCGCCGCTTCCGGATCTGGTACTGGAAGACCTGGGTGACGTACCCAGGCGCGCTGATTTCAAGGTCGAGCGTCTGGCCTGGAGTGAACCGGAGCTCGGTGCCATCGGGCAGATAGAGCACACTGGTCTCCCAACTGCCGTCGACCGAGTTCACCCGGTGGCGGTCCTGTTCGAGCGGATGGCGAACGACTGCGGTCGCGATAGGAAGCGCGCCCTCGTCCTTGACGACCACCTTGACCGGGACGCCCTCGTCCGGGGCCTTGGGTTTTGCCTCGGCATTACCGGCGAAAAGCATACTTCCGAGTAGAAGCATTCCACGAAGAAGCGAACCTGAACTCATGACTAACCTCCAGCATCGGGCGCGAACTGCGCCTTGAACACGGGGTCCACCGCAACCGTTCCCGCTTGCTGCACGTCGCCGAGCAGGGCCCAGGCGCGCGCCGCCGCGTCCCCAGACTGGCCCTCAAGCAGCTTTCGCGCCGTCTCACCGTCCTTTTCAGCCACCAAAAGCGCCGCTGTGGCGCGAGCGTCGGCGTAACCGTCGGCGGGCGCGATCGGTCCGATGCGCTCGAACCCCGCGAGGCAGGCGGGGCCGTCGCCCTCAGCGCAAAGCACCAATGCCCGCGTGGCTTGCACCCGCCAGACCTGGCCTTCCGGCGCGATCGGAATGGCATCGAGGAGGCTGGCCGCGATGCCGGGTTCGCCGGCGGTCGCCGCGCGACCGGCCCACAGAAGGAGCTGCTCAGCCCCGTCGTCCCGAACGCTCGCGTAGGACTTGATCGGCTCCTCGGCAGCGCGAACGGCGATCGGGCGCTGCCCGAGCGCCCACAGCGCGTTGACCTCCGCCAGACCCGCCAGGAGGGGCGCCGGGTCGTTGAGCAGATCCAGATAGGCCGTAGCCGTGGTGCCGACCGCGCCCGCTTCGCCCTGAAGTCCCTCCAGCGCCGTCTTCGCCGCGACGCGGTCCCCATCGGCGAGGCTGACCTCGGCGACGAGCAGCCTGGCGACCGGGCCGCCCGACGCGGTGGCATGGAGCCGGACCGCGTCGAGATCGCCTGTCTCCACCGCCACCAGCGCGCGGCGAAGCTTGACGTCCGCCAACCGCTCCTTGGCGGTTGCCTCCACGCCGGCCAGCAATGCGTCTGCCGCTGCGGGATTCCCCTGCAGCAACTTTACGTAAGCGGCGCCCGAGACGGCGTCTACGTTGGTGGGAGCGGTCGTGAGTGCCGCGTCGTAGGCAGCGGCGGCGCCGGCGAGGTCACCGGCCTTGAGCTTGCCCTCCGCCTCGGCGAGTTGCGCCGACGGATCGGACAACAGGCCCTGCAGCATCGAACATCCAAGCAACGAAAAGACGAGCACCGGCATTCGGGGCACACTCCGCCCTCCCGCTATTGCGGGGCCGATGGGGGGGCAAGCGCTCCCGGCCCCTCCGGAATATGCACGGCGTGGGAGCACCGCAGGGATGGAGCCAGCGCCGGGCGGACGGGGACTTGAGCTCCTGCTGCTGCACGAGATCAACGCCGGAACTTTCGCGCGGCTCTACCTGGCGGAGACGCGCGGCGCGGGGGGGGTCGATCGCATCGTCGCGGTGAAGATCCTCCGGGAACAGTGGGAAGGACAGCAGGACATCGTGAACCGGACCCGGGACGAAGCCCGCCTCCTGGCACGACTGCGCCACAAGAACATCCTCCGTGTCGAAGACCTCGTGGAGATCGACGGGCAGACCGCCATCATCATGGAGTACGTCGACGGCCTCAATCTCAAGCAGCTCGTCGACGCGTTGGTCGAACGTCGGCAGCGGGTGCCCGCCAAGGTGGCCCTGCAAATCGTGCTGGAGTCGGCCAGCGCCCTGGAGGCCGCCCATTTTCGCGTACCGACGGGCCTCGACGGCCCCTTGCGCGTCGTGCATCGGGACCTCAAGCCCAGCAACATCATGTTGAGCGTCGAAGGAGAGGTCCGGGTGCTGGATTTCGGCACGGCCCGCTCCACCCACGCTTTCCGCAGCGCCGAGACGGGCGCGATGCGCTTCGGGTCGTTGAAGTACATGTCGCCCGAACGGCGCGAAGGCGACCGCGGCGAGCATGCCGGCGACATCTACGCGCTCGGCCTCGTGCTCGTCGAGCTGCTGCGCAGCGAGTGGCTGCCGCTCTTGCCGATGGACGCGGGGGAGCACGACTCCGCGATCGCCCAGGCGATCGCCCGCCTCGACCAACTGGGAATGCCCAACTCAGAGTGGGACCTGACGCTTCGGCGCGTGCTGGGCCAGATGCTGGCCAGTGAGCCCAGCGTTCGGCCCAACGCCGAGCAGGTCGTCAAGCTGTTGCGCGCGTTCGTCGAGCAGGCGTCGGGACCGACACTCGATCGTTTTGCCTACGAGGTCGTTCAGGCCGTCAACTGGCAGGTGCACGGAGAAAAGGGTGGCGGCGCGCTTGCGGGCCGGACCGTGACCGTCAACCAGCTCGAGGGAGGGCGCCCGACCGGCCCCCGAGCGGCGGCGAAGGGGCCCGCGACCGGCCCCGTCCCCGCGGGCAGCTTCCCCGCTCCGCGCCCCGCGGAGTCGACTCCATCCCGATCCCCTGCGCGCTCGTCGCCCGCGTGGGCGACCGAGCCCGAGCCCCCGCCACCCGGCGGCAATCGAGCTTTGGTGGTCGGCGCCGGTATCGTCATCGCTGGCCTGCTTGGGCTCCTGCTGCTGGGGCTCGTCGGCGGTGGCTTGTGGGTGTTCGGCCGTGGGGATCAGGCGCCCGCGCCGGCAACAACCGCCCCGGGCACCCTGGTTTCCCCCGTGGTTCCCACCAGCGATGCAGGCGCCGCCGCCATTCTCGCCGGTGCGCCGGTCGGGGTGACGGTGGTGGGGCAAGCGGCCCAGTGGGTAAAGCTGGAGCGCGACGGCGCCGTGGTCCTGGAGAGTCGCAAGGCGATGGACGGCGCTGCACCCGAGGGGGAATACACGTTGGTCGTGAAGTTGGTGGGGAGGGAACCGCTCCGCGGCGCGATCGTCCTCGGGACGGAGGGACTGTCCTTGCAGTGCGAGGGCAACGCCGCTGGGAACCTGTCCTGCACTGGTGGAAAGCGGGCGTTGACGCTCAAGCCGTGATCGGGAGGGCCCGCGCCCACCGTCTTGGGATACACTCCACCGCCATGCGCCGCAGCCTCATTACCGCCACGATTGCCTGCCTCTCGCTCGCCGGGTGTTCGCTGCCTTTCGGCGACGACATCGACGACCTACCCCCGGTCGACAGCGCCGCCGACACCGACTCCGGGGAGGAGACGGGCGACACCGCCGAGCCGTCCGACACGGTCGTTTCGGGTGTCGTGGTGGGCGTAGACGCCCTTCCGATCGCGGGGGTCTCGGTCACCGGCGGCGACGCGACCGTCGTCACCGGCGCGGACGGGGGGTTTACGGTGGAGGGTACGGCGCCGATTCAGCTGAGCTTTGGCCGCGCCGGGCTGCACACCGCGGCTCGCCGGTACGATCACAGCGTCGCCCAAGCGCGAGTCGGGCTCCAGCCGAAGCGCGCCGCCACTGGCTTCGACGCGGCCTCGGGCGTGACCATCCTGCTCGACAAGCTCACCGTTGCGCCCGAAGACGACGCG
>CANLGL010000085.1 GCA_947490345.1 Deltaproteobacteria bacterium | reverse complement strand
GGCTGGCACCCCGAGCCACACCAGCGACGGGCTCCCGTCCACCTCGATCACCCGGCTCACGAGAAAGACGGGTCCGCGCACGTCGTTGCTCTGGAAGCCGCCGTCCGCTTCGGGGGCCCAGAATCCCACCACCGCGCTGGTAGAAGTGTACGGGCCAGGCGGTTCCGTGGCGCTACCACCGGGGCCGAACACCTCGGTCATGGAACCGTAGCGCGCGGCGACCATCAGCCACCCCGCACCCGCGCTCAAGTGCAGGACGTGTACGTCCTTGTAGAACGGCGACCGAATCAGGGTTCCGTCAATCGTCATGTCGCCCTTGCGGGCTGGAATCACCGTAGACGTGAGGAACGGAGCCGCACTGCTGCTCAGGGTCGGAAAATGGTAGTCGGTTGTGGTTGCGGTCGCGACGTCGATGGCATCACCATCGAGAAAAGCCATCGTCTGCATGCCCGATTCGGCAGCGCGTCGGACTCGCTGGTCCAGCCCACGGCCTCAGCAGCTCTTGCGTTCGAGGCGGAGCGCCGCGAGCGCGGTGCCGAGCGCGGTGATTCCCGCGCCATTCTTGACCCAGAGCACGAACCGGAGGTACCGCTTGGTGGCGAGGGTGGTGGCGTCGTCCCAGGTCGCGTTGTCCGTGATCCCCTCGGCGCTGAGGCTGACGCTGGTCGGCAGGGCCAGACGGGTGGTCGTGGACGGATCCCAGACGCCGCGGTCGTTGGACCGCTGCACGCGAATCTCCACCACCAGCCCGTTGGCCGCGCAAGAGAGCGCCTGCAGGTGGAGGTTGAGGCGGACATGCTTGAGCTGCACCGCTTCGTACACCGGCGCAAGGGGGAAGCAGAGCCCATTCTGCCCCCCCACGAGGGTGGTGACGAGCAGCGGTTCGTTGAAGCCCGGCTGAGAATCGAACATGAGACGCCTCAAATGAGCGATACTCATAGGAAGACAAATGCCTGAATGTCAAGACGAGGGGGGGGTGACAAATCATGACAGTCGACCGTGGCTCGCCCGAACGAATGACCCTGTCGCGACTACCGATCCCCCACCGCCTCCAACACATCCGCAGCCCTGGGCCTCGCCGACGACGGCTATCGTGGGCGTTGGCGCGTCGGCGTCGCTCCCAGCTCTCGGCGCGCCCCATCAGACCCCGCCCACCAACTCCACATCCCCAGTCAGCACCGGCAACCCGTCCAGCAGCAGCGCGCCGTCGTCACGGATTCCCGTCGCGACGCCTTCACGGTCGCCGATGCGCACCCGGCGGCCGAGCGTATGCGCATGTGTTCGCCACTGACCGAGCCGATCTGGGTGCGCTGACCACGCCAGAATCGACGCCACAGCGGCCTCTGCGACCTCGGCCACCACAAGTCGCGACCCACCCAGCGCCGCGAGCGAGGTGGCCTCGATCCCCGCCGGAAATGCGAGCTGATTCACGTTGAGGCCCAGCCCCAGGATCACGTGCCGGACGCGCTCGCCGCTGGTGTCCAACTCTGCGAGCAGACCGCCGACCTTCAGACCATCGCGACTCACAAGATCGTTCGGCCACTTCACCCGGAGGTCGAAGCGAATTGCCAGCCCGGCGGCGGCTCCGAGGCTCAAGAGTGGCGCCTCGGCGATGGGCCCCAAGGGGCGCAGAATCACCGAGAGCAGAAGGTTTTCTCCTGGCTCGCTATGCCAGGCCCGACCCAGACGGCCCCGGCCCTCGGTCTGGGCTTCGGCCACCACGGCGGTGCCGTGCACGGCGCCCTCGGCCGCCAACTCCCGTGCCACCCGCTGGGTGGAGTCGACGACCCCGACACGGTGGATCATGGCGCCGCGAAGGGCTGACGCTCGCGCAGGAATCGTTCGACACGATGGTTGATCGTCTCCGGCTGCTCGATGATCGCGGCGTGGCTGGCGTCGGCGAGCACCAGCAGCTCTGCCCCGGGAATGGACGCCGCCATGCGCTTGCTCAGCCGGATCGGCGTGAACGCATCGCGCTCGGCACCCACGATGAGCACCGGCACCGACACACTCGCCAACAGGTCCCATGCGTCGTGTTGCTGCATCGCATTGACGGTGCGGATGAACATGCGGAGATCGAGCGCGGCGAGGTGTTCGAGGTAGGGGGCGAAGTCGCTCTTGTCGGTGTAGAGCGGATCGACGAGCTTGGCGCCCCGGGTGAAACGCCACGCGATTCGCGAGCGCAGGATCGGCCTGGCCAGGGCGTGGGTCCGCTCGCCCAGCCGGGCGACGAGTTTTCCCGCGAGCTTGAAGAAGAACGGGCTGCGCGGGTTGTCCGCGAAGGTCTCGAGCGCGCGACCGGCGGTCCCGAGGATGAGCACGAACCCGCGGATGCGCGGAGCATGGTGTCGCCACGCCTCCAGGCCCACCTGGCAGCCCATCGAGTGGCCGCAGACCACCGCAGCGTCGATCCCCGCGGCGTCCATGACCGCGAGCATGTCGCGGGTGTGCCGGGAAACCGCCACGTCGCCACAGGTGGGATCCGAGAGCGCATCACTGCGGCCGTGACCTCGATAATCCCAAAGGACGATGGTGAAGCGATCGGCGAAGCGTTCGGTGAAGTAGCTCCAGAAGAAGGTGGAGACGCCCACGCCGTTGTTGCAGAGAAGCACGGGACCGGTACCGACGGCGCGCCAGTAGAGGTGCAGGCCATCGTCGGCCACGGCGTGGCCGGTGCGGACTGGCAATGTTCCCATTCGCTCCATCGGGCCGAGCTAACCGCGGCGCGGGCCTCACGCCGGGCTCTACGCGATCCGATGTACCGACTGAGGTTTAGATATGGTCCCCTCTCCGCAGGTCACCGTCGCCCCCCAAGAACGTCGCGCCGCCCCCCGGCGCTGCTTGGAGGCCCAGATTACCGCAACGTCGCAGAGCAATTTCTTCTGCGGGTTCACCGAAGACATGAGCGAGGGTGGGGTCTTTGTCGCAACGTCCCGGCCACCACCGATCGGCGAGCTTGTCCACCTGAGCGTCCGCGTGGGTGCGGACCAGCCGGTCACGGTGATCGGCGAAGTGCGCTGGCACCGCATGGACTACAACGGCAACGCTTGTGGCTGCGGGGTGCAGTTCGTGGTGCTCGATCCGCGGGCGGCGCTCCTATTCCAGGGTCTTCTGGCCCGAGCCGGGCAGGCGCCGCTCTTCGTCGAGTAGGCGGGCTAACCAACCCGCGACGCGAAGAGCTCGCCGCCCTCCGGCGTCGACCAGACCATGCCGCGCAGCATCAGGGGCTCCAGCGCATCGAGCACGTGATGCTCGGTCAGGTTGGTCAAGGCGGCCAGCTCGGGGAGGCGCGCCCCGCCCTCCTCCAACCGCGAAACCAGCCGCTCCTGGATCCGAGTGAGCGGCTCTCCGACCGGAACCTGACCGTGCAACAGTTCGATGGCGACGCCGGGACGACCCCCTGAACGCTCGAAGCCACGATTCACCCGCTGGGTGCCCACCCCGCGGCTCACGGCGAGCAAACCCACCTCGGCGGCGGAGAGCGCGACCGGGCGAACGTGCACTGCTCCACGTCGCGACAGCCAACGTGCGGGCAGGTCGGCGCGCACGAGCACCAAGGAGGCTTCGGTCGCCACGTCCAGCGCGTCGCGCAGGGCATCGGCATTGGCGCCGCTGGCGTCGACGAGTAGGGCAGTCGACTCGCCGGCGAGCGTGAGTTCGGCACGCGCCTGGCCCAGCGGGAGCTCCCGGACGAGCAGCCCCTCACGGACCGCCGCCCGCGCGCACTCGCGCAAAAGCGTCAGCCGACCGCTGCCACTGGGTCCGTGCACCACCACCACCACCGGTTCGCCGCGGACGGCCTCGACCACCGCGCGTCGCAGCCGCTCGCGTTCATCCAACATTCCGATGACCGCGGGGAGGGGCAACCCCGAGCGTCCATGCCGCACGCCCTCTATAAGCTTCATGGCGGCCGAAGGCCTGGCCCGAGGGGTCCAGGCCAACGCGCGCAGCGCCAGCTCCTCGACCGGGCCGGGCACGTCGAAGACTGTGGCCGAAGGGGGCAAGGGCAGACTCGAACCCGACACGAAGCCCAAGGCCGCGGTGCCCGACCGTTCATAGGGCGGCCGCCCGGCGCAGAGCGCGTACAGCAGCGCGCCCAGCCCATAAACATCGGCCGCGATGGTCGGCGGCTCGCCCTTGACCCGCTCAGGCGCCATCCACCCCAACGCCCCCCCGCGAGTGTCGGCGCCGACGTCGAGCAGGTGGGGCTCCCCTTGATCATCAACCAACACGTTGACCGGACTCAGATCCCCGTGGATCACCCCCGCCCCGTGCAGCGCGTGCACCGCCGCAGCGATCTTCTCGAAGGCGTCGAGCCGGCTGTCCAGCGGGCGCCCGTGCCCCCAGCTCGTCAGGCGTGCCCCCTCGACGAAGCGGCGCGCGTACCACGAGCCCTGACGATCGGCCGCGACCAGGGCCGGCACGTTCGGATGGCGCACCCGCGCGAGCGAGCCAATCTCGCCCGCCAGCGACCGCCCGGCGGCCGCGAGCTTGAGCGCTACGGGTCCATCGGGACCGTCGGCAAGCCAGACCTCCCCGCCGCCGCCGCTGCCGAGCCGATGCGTTCTCGTGAATGGAATAGGGTCGCCCACGTTTCCCGGATAATCCGTCCGCACCCAGAGGCTCGACCGATGCTCACGCTGATCGTCATCACCATGCTGTCCACGGTGGCCAACGCCAAAGGGGACGACGACGACCTCTCAAAGATGAAGGGGAAGCTCCTCGGCTTCACCTGGGAGCCCTTCGTACAGCCCGGTGGCGGCGTACAGATCGACGGCAGCGGCGACACGGCCATCACGGCGGGCGCGGACGTAGGCATCCGTTACTGGAAGCGCAAGATCAAAGGTGAAGTGTACGTCGGCGGCGCCTACCTCACCTCGGCAGACCTGGCCGGGTACGACATCCATCTCGGCAACAAGACCGGCTACCGGCCGAAGTACTGGGGTGCCGCGCTCGGCGTCTTGGGTACCTACAACGGCCAGTCCAACCTCACTACCGGTGAAGACGTGCTCAAACCTGCGTTCGGCGTCGGCGTCCCGGTGGAGGTGACCGCCGGGCCCAAGAAGTACTACGTCAAGGGCGGGGTGATGCCGTCGTGGTACTTCGACGAGGCCCGCAAGCCGGCGCCAAGCGTGGTGCCGTTCGGCGACGAGTTCACCTGGAACATCGCTGCGGGGCTGAAGTTCGGCCAGTTCAAGGGCGAGTTGGGGTTCGCCCAGCGGATCACCGGGGCTGACACCTACAACACGCCGACCCTCAATGTGGGGTGGGCTCCGTAGGCTCGACCGCAGCGGGCTCCTCCGCGGGGGCCGCGCCTGCGGTGAGGTCCTCCCGAAGTTGCGTGTTGAACACGGTGATGAGCGCATCGACACGCTCGGCCGGGACCCACAGCCGCACCGGCGAGCGCAGCCGCTTGGGCACCGCCGGCTCCGAAAACGAGACCACGACGCACCCGAGACCGGCGGCCCCCAGAACCGATGCGGCGGCCACCGCGGCGTCCTGATCGGTCATCCGCTCTTTCCAACGCGCTTCGCCGATTCCGTGCGAAAGCTGTCCGATCGGCGCCAGGGCGAGCGCGCCGAGGCCAAGGAAGCCCACGCCTGCAAGGCGCCAGCCCCACGCTTTGGCGCGTGCGTCGGCGGTGGCAGCGCGCTCGAAGGGGGCCCGGTCCCCGGTCAGCGTGGCCCAGTCCTGGATGTCGATCGTGGTCCCCTGGCCGTCCACGACGCGCCACCGCGACTCGATGGTCCGCCGCAGGGACAACTGTCCCAGACGCACGCCGGCGACGTACTCGCGCTCAGCTGGCGACTGCACCGGCTCGGCCGCACCGACCGTGGGCAGCAGCGACATGGCCAGCACGAATGAGAGCACCAACGGCGATCTATCATGCAGCCGGGACGGGGCTCGGCGTTCGGCGTTTTTGGGGCCTGGGCGGTGCGGAAAGCGCTACGGGGAACTAACCTCCACTCGTGAACGGCTTGCTCCTCGCTTTGCACTCGGCCCTTGCCGACGAAAGTGCGATGGATCACGACGTGGAGCTGCTTCGACCCCGGTTGGGCCTCGGCGCCTTCGCCGGGGTGGATGACGCGAGCACCACCCCGCTGCGCCGGGCGCGGACGTTCTGGGTCTTGCAGTACGAGAACGAGCCCGTCATCTACGTTTTGGACGGAGAACTCTACGGCGCCGCGGTGGGCAAACGCTTCTGGGGCGCGCTCGGCGCTGGCTACGGCGTGACCAGTTGGCTTGACGTGGGGGCGGGGATTCCGGTGGCGCTCACGGTCGGTTCCGACGACACGCCGTACTACGCGGACGGGTTGGCGCTGGGCGATCTGCAGACGATGGCGCGCGCGCGGGTCGCCCACGCCGGCCCCTTCGACCTGCTGGTGCGGTGCGAGGTGCTGTGGCCCCTGGGCACGCGCAACGCCTGGATGAGCGACCCGGTCGTGCGCCCGTCCGGTGCGCTCGTCGCGTCGCTGACGGGCAAGCGGGTGCGCGGCTCCGTCGATGTCGGGGTGCTCGGCCGCCCCGAGGAAGACACCGAGGCGCACTGGGTGGTGTCCACGGAGCTCAACACGGGGGTGGCCTTCGCGTGGACGGCAGTGCCGAACCGACTCGACCTGAACTATGCGCTCGTCGGCCGGGTGGGCACCGCCGCCCCGCAGGAGCTCTCCTCGCGCTCGCTGGAGCTTCTGGGCGGCGTCACCGGGCACCCCGGGCGCGGCGTGGACCTGGCGGTCGCGGCCGGCGTAGGCCTGTCGGGAGGGGTGGGTGAGCCTACCGGCCGACTGCTCGTGGACGTGCGCTGGATCGTGCCGCCACTCAAACCGCGCCCGGTCGCGGCGACGGCGCCCCCGCCGCCCCTCCCCGAAGCCGACGACATCGTCGTGCCGCCGCCCCCACCGCCACCCATCGGGATCGAGGTCTGGAAGGAGGGCCAGCTGGCCCGCGTGGAGGAAAACGAGATCACGATCCGCGACCCGATTCAGTTCGAGTTCGCCAAAGACGTGATCCTGGCGCCCTCCCTGCCGACCCTTCGCGCGGTCGCCGAGCTGCTGCGCACCGACGGCCGGATCCTCCACGTCGTGATTCAGGGGCACGCCAGCGACGAAGGCAGCTTCATCTACAACTACGACCTCTCGGCGCGGCGGGCGCGAGCGGTGTGGGAACGGCTCGTCACCTCCGGCGTTCACCCCGACCGCATCAGTTACCAAGGCATGGGCGAGGTGGAGCCCACCCGGACCGGCGCCGACGAGGCCGATCTCGCCGCAAACCGCCGCGTGCTCTTCCGGATCGTGCGGTTGCTCGCCCCCGGCGAGTCCGCGCCCACCCTACCGACAGCGATTCTCATCCCCTGGAGCGGCGAGCCCGGCCTCACCGTGACGCCCGAGCCGCCCCCGCCCCCGCCCCCCCCTCCCACCTTCGACGAGGATCTCGAATGACGCTCCTCCTCGCTGGGCTCGCCGCCGCCGCGTGTGGCAACGAGACGCTCACCCAAGACCTCAACTGCAACAACATCGACGTGACGCTGGAGTCCGCGGTCGACGTCACCGACCCCCAGTGCGCCGCCAACATCGACAGTAGCGGCGTGCCCTACCCCAACGCCGATTGGTACTTCGACTACACGTCGTACGGCTGCGAATGGTTCGTGCTGCCCTTCGATCTGGACAACGATGGGCTCAGTGACGGCGGCTTCACCGGAGCTGGCGAGGACGGGATCACCGACCTGATCGTGACCCTGGAATGTGACAACTGTCCCGAGGTGCCCAACCTGGACCAACTCGATGACGACTGCGATGACATCGGGACCGTGTGCGACAACTGCCCCTTCATCTCCAATCCTCCCCAGACAGAGTCCGACGGCGACGGGCTGGGGGACGACTGCGACAACTGCCCGCCGGTGCCCAACCCGCTCCAAGAAGACCTCGATCGGGATGGCGTCGGCGACGCGTGTGACAACTGCCTCGAGATCCCCAACGAGCCGCAGGACGACGTAGACTTCGATGGGATCGGCGACGCGTGTGACAACTGCCTGGTCGTTGCCAACCTGGATCAGGCCGACGGTGACTTCGATGGCATCGGCGACGTGTGCGACACCTGCCCAGCGATCTTCGACTTGAGCAACGCCGATGAGGACGTCGACGGTGTTGGCGATAGCTGCGACAACTGCCCACGCGCGCTCAACGAAGACCAGGCGGACACCGATTTCGACACCCTGGGCGACGTGTGTGACAATTGCCCCTTCGAAGAAAACTTTGACCAACTCAACAGCGATGGCGACGCGCGCGGCGACACGTGTGATGACTGCCCGTTCGTCGCCGACGAAGATGGCGTCGACCGTGACGGCGACGGCGAGGCGGAGTGCGGTGACGACCGGCTGCTTGGGGGCGCGGCGCGCTGCGACAGCGGGGGAGGCTCGCCGACGCTGCTCCTGTGGCTCGCCAGCCTCCTCAGTTGCAGTCGTCGTCCGCGGCCAGGTAGCTCGCTTCCACCCGCTGGCCGCCCCCGGGAATGGCGTTTGCGTTGAACAAGAGCGCGTTCTGCGCCGCATCGTACTGCCACTCGGTCCACGGATCCCCGTCCAGCGTCACGGTGAGGGTGGACATCACCGGTGGCCACGACAGCACCAGGCGGTCCACCGGGGGCAGCGTGGCGATCTGGACGATCTCGGTGAAGTAGTCAGCCCAGTCGGACTCGCAGATGCTGTAAACGGCACCGCCGGTGAGCGCCGAGGCCTCGATGTAGCCGGAGCCCAGCTCGGCGGTGGAACAGCCGCGCGGGGAGGGCCCGACGATCGACATGACGGACACCGTCGGCGCCGTCGCGACCATACTGGCAGTTTTCGCGGCCCAGCCCTCTGGCGACTGTTCGACCTCATCCGAGACCAAGAGAGCGATGGTCTTGCTGTCATCGCGAAGGAACCCGGCGTTACATCCACCGCTGGCCGCACTGAGCCCGGCGTCCGCCACCGACAGCCCGGCCTCGGTCAGCGCGCCCCCGCCCATGCTCACGCCGCGGGTGAAGGTGCTCGCGGCGTCGGACACGTACGGGGTGAGGATGCCTCCGTTGTTACAGCCGCGGTCGTTGGTCGCAACGATGAGCTGCCAATCGGTCAACGTCGCCTCCAGATTGTACACGAACGTGCTGAAGTTGGCGGCCAGTCGGGCCTGGTCGTCCGACATCGAGCCGGATTGATCCACGTAGACGAAGATGTCGGTCTTGTCCCAGGGTCCGGTGCCCTGGATGAGTTCATCGACCACCTCGTTGGGCGGCTCCTCTACGTAGATGTCCAGGTCCGAGATGGTGACGCCGGAGGGGTCGTCAGACGAGACGTAGAGCTTGGCCTCGTTGGCGCCCAAAACCGCGGCGTCGAAGCTGATTCCCAGGGGGACCGACTCCGCTGGCGCGAGGGTGAGTGGGAAGGCGGGCGGATTCACGGTGGCGAAGCCGTCGCCGACCAGGACCGCGCTCTGCACGGTCAGGGGCGCGGTGCCCACGTTGACCAAGGCCACCCCGCCAGTCTTGCTGCACTCCGGCGCAACGCTTCCCATGTCGTAGGGCTTGGGGTCCACCCGCAGCGCCGGGTAGAGGCCCTGCCCGCGAAGATTCGCACGGACCACCGGGGTCGCGGGTGCATCACTACTGACCACCAGGTCGGCCGACAACCGCTGGCTGGTCGGCGAAAACGCAATCTCGATCGTGGCGGAGACGCCTGGCGCCAACGACGCGGGCAGCTCGGAGAGCAGGGTGAAGGACGCCGAGCCCTCCAGCGCAAACGAGGAGATGAGCAAAGTCTCGTCCCCGGTGTTGGTGGCGGTGACCGTAGCCGTGGTCGATTCGCCCTCGGCATGCGCGCCAAAGTCCACGATCATCGGGTCGAGCGTCAGGATCGGCACAAATCCGTCAGCGCCGCCGCTGGCCGAGAGGGTCGTCTCTGAGCACGACGCCGCCAAAAGAATGGACAACATGTGCCCATGATAGCATCGTGAGCAATGGTCAGCGTTGCCATCGGTCTGTTGTCTGGTTGCCTCTACCTGGGCGACCGGGATTGGGACCAGCGACTGGACCCCGATGGGGACGGGGTGGACTTCCCCGGGGACTGTGACGACCGCGATCCCAGCGTCGCCGAAACCGAGCGGCTCTACGCAGATGCCGATCACGACGGCTATGGCGACGGGACGGCCGAGGCTCGCTGCCCCGGCCACGTGGGATGGGTGGAGGACAACGGTGACTGCGATGAGGCCGACGCCAAGGTCAACCCCGGCGCGCTCGAGCTCTGCGACGGCATCGACAACAACTGCGATCGGAGCGTTGACGAGGGCCTGCCCGTGGACTGGTGGTACCCCGACGAGGACGCAGACGGAAGCGGCAGCTACACCGGCTCCGTCGTCAGTTGCGACCCCCCGGACGGCTGGGTGTCCACGGTCGGGGACTGCGACGACCACGACCCCGCCCGCGGCTGGCTGACGCCGGAGGTCTGCGACGGCATCGACAACAACTGCGACGGCTACATCGACAACGGCCTCGCGCTCATCGCGACGGCGATCGACGCCGATGGGGATGGCTACGGCGACCTCAACGCGCCGCAGTCGTTGTGCGAGGTGCCAGCCGGCTACGCGCCGCCCTACGACTGCGACGACACCGATCCCGACGTGCATCCGGGCGTGCCCGAGGACTGCAACAATGGCATCGACGAGGGGTGCACGGGCCTCGATGAGACCGACCTCATCTACCAAGACGAAGACGGTGACGGCTATGGTCGCTCCGACCGAACCGCCCCCGCCTGCCCGATTCCCTTGGGCTGGAGCCGACTCGACGGAGACTGCGCCGACGACGACGCTCGGCGGAGCCCTGGCGCAACCGAGGTTTGCCCTGACGGGCTCGACAACGACTGCGACGGCAACGTCGACGACTTCGATGTGTGGTGGGACGCGGACGGCGATGGCGCCGGCGTCTCGACCGGCTTCCGCAACGCCTGCGCGCCTCTCGCTGGGTACGTGGACAATGACGTGGACTGCGACGACACCGACGCCAGCACGCCTGCGTACGTCTCGACCACGGGGATTCCTGGCGGGACCGGCACCTGGGACGACCCGTTCGGCACCATCGACGACGGTCTCGCGAGCCGGGTCTCGTGCCTGGTCCTCTGGCCGGGGACGCACCTGGGCGGACAGGTGCCCGAGCTCGACGTGCAGCTTTGGGGAATGGGGAGCCCCGAAGACACCCTCGTACAATACGCCGGCGGGGATTGCGCGGGGGCGGGCTGGCCGGGATGCTCGCCCACCCTCACCGTCAGCGGCCCACTGGTGATTCTCCAGGACCTCAGCGTGGTGGGCGGTGGCGGGATGCCAAGCTCAGCAGTCAACGGCGGCGTCGAGGAGCGCATCGTGTGCGGTGGGGCGTTGTACATCGACAGTGGCTACCTGGCGCTCCAAAACGTTCTGATCCGGGATGCGCTGCTTCCTGGCCTGGAAGCGGGCGTCAGCTCCACCGGCGTGGCCTACACGTTGGAGAGCGCCGGCGGCGGCCTCTGCGCGGTGGGCGGGACGGTATCGGCCACCGACACCTCGTTCATCGGCAACTCCGCGGGGAAGGGCGGAGGCGTGTACGTCGCCGGGGGGAGCTATCTGGGGGGGGAGCGGATCGCGTTCACCGAGAACGAGGCCGCCGAGGGCGGCGCGGGCTGGATCGGCGCCGCCGAGGCGAGCTTCTCCCAAACCCGAAGCTGGTGCAACACCGCCGACCGGGCCGGGGGGTTCTGGGTGGGGGATGCCCTGGCTTTGGTCAGTTTCACCAACGCCGACTTTCTCTGGGACGAGGCGCCCAGCGCCGCGACGGAGCTGTGGGCCGTCGAAGGCGCCACCGTGGTCATGGACAGCGTCCTGGTCGTGGGAACCACCCCGGGGCTGGCGGCGATCGACGGAGACGGGACGCAGACCGCCCAGTGGTCGGTAGGGTCCGAAATCGGGGGCAGCGGGTTCGGTAACGTCGCCGTGGACGCCTCGGTGGTGACCACGTACGACATCGTGCTGGAACCCACCTGCGATGGCAATCCCGCCAACGACAGCTTTGTCCTGGCGGCAGGCTCCGTCGCCATCGACGCCGGAAATATCAGCGCGTTGGACACCGATGGCAGCCGTGCCGATGTCGGGAGCAACGGCGGCCCGGGTGGAGCATGGTAGCGCTGCTGTTGCAGCTGAGCCGGGCGCACGCCGGATGCGACGAGGCCCCGCTACCGGAGGACTTCGCCGCGTTGGTGCAGCGTGCGGCGCGCGATCCCGTGGCGGCCCGGGCCGCCCGCGCGCTGGTGCCCTGCATCGACCTGCCCATGGAGCCCATCGACGCGGCCCAGTTCCACCGCGCGATGGCCATGGACGCATGGACCCGGCGCGCGGATGCCGAGGCGCTGGCTGAGATGAGGGCGGCGCGGGCTGCAGCCTCGGGCTGGCGCGCCCCTGCCCGCTTTTTGCCCCTGTGGGCCGCCGCGGAGCCCGATCCCGCGGCGCCGTCGCTCCCATGGGAGGGCCTTGTCGACGGCGGGCCAGGCCCGATCTACCTGGATCGCGCCGCGATCGTGCAGCGCTTTACCGAGGGGGAGTGGGAGACGAGGTACCTGCTCCCGATGACCGGGTCCGGGGACGTCATTCCCGACCCTCCAGACTCGCCGATGCGGCTCAAGGCGCCCGCGGCGGTCTCGGCACGCGCCCGGCTGCCTGCGGCTGGCCTCGTCACCGGGATCGCCTTGGGCGTGACGGGCGTCATCGCATTCGGCTACAGCGTCGCGTGGACCGCGGAGTTCAAGGACCTCGACAACCCCCGCGTCAAGGACCAGGACGACCTCGCCGAGCTTGGCAACCGCGCCAACCTCGCGACCGTCGGGGCGTGGGTCTTGACCGGAGCCGGCGCGACCTGCATCGGCGCCTCGGTCATCAACCTTCAGTTTCGGTGATCGAATCCACCGGGATGCCGCGGTACAGCACACACGCCCCTTCGGCGCTTCGGCAGTCGAACTGCAGACTCCAGACCGGCAGACCCAAGCCGTCGAACTCCTGAAGCTGGGCGTCGTTGCCACACGTGGCGAGCACGTTCCCGTTCTGCAGGCGGTAGGCAGCGCCGCGGGAGACCGAACAGCTCCTCCGCAGACCATGAAGTGTGCCGTAGGTGACGGTTCCCGCAGCTTCGTCGACGCTGAACTCGATGGCGCGGGTGTGGTCTGCCCCATCCCCGTTGTCGTACACAAGGAAGTCGCCGTCCGGACCGGCGGTGAGGTGGTGTTGCGAGAAGAACCACCGGTTGCCACCGAGCAGCTGGAAATCACCCCCACTGTGGGCGCCACCCGCCCCGTTGGCACCCAGTTGCCAGACGATCTCTCCGCTGGCAACATCGACCTTCACCAGTTGGTCGAGGTTGCGCAGGGAGAGGAAGACTGCCTCGTCGGCGCCGGCCCCGGTCACATCGAGGGAGTTGATGTGCGTCCAGTCGGTAGCCGCCGTGCCGAAGGTCTCGTCCCAGTAGGTGTCACGTCCGTGCGCCCGGGGCATCGGATCGGTGGCCAACGACAAGCCGTGGTCACGCAGAAACCACTCGCGCTCCCGGGTGCCATCGTCAGCGTACACCTGGTAGCCATCGCTGAGGAAGGTGTCGCCAGCGGCGTCCTGGAAGCTGTCTGTCACGAGAACGTAGAGCCTGCCACCGATGACCCGCACCTCATGGGACATCGCATGGTTCAGCGTCTCGGCGCCCCACAACCTCAAGACGGTGCCGTCGAGCGCATACTGAACAATGCGGTCGTGGTTTACGATCGAGTAGACCGACCGACTCACCGGGTCCCAACTGTAGCCGTCGTAAAAATCGTCTTTCGAGCCGGTAAGGGTGCTGACCAGCTCGTACCAGACCATCTCCCCCTCGTTGTCGAAGATGGCCAGCATCTCCTCCTGGTCGTCGCCGGAACGGAGGTTGGCCAGCACGTAGTTGACACCGGACGCCCCAAGCCCTCCCACCTCTGCCGTGGGGAAGGCGGCAGGCCGCGGGACCGTCGTGACACACGTGGCCACCCCGCCGTCCGCCACTTGTACTTCGTAGGTGGTGTTGAAGCGGAGCCCCCAGATCGACGCGCTCCCGTCAACGTCAACGGCGACGTCCCACCCCATCGAAGCGTCCCCGGTGGCGTCCCACACGCGCAAGGTCGTGGCAGACCCGGCATCGGCGACGACCACGCGGTAGCGGAGCAGGTTCACGGGGTCGGCGGTCAGCTCCACCCCCGACACGCTGTCGGGGACACACGAGGGCGGCCCCGGCTCGGGGTGGGGCTCGCATCCGAAGAGCAACAGGAGCATCGCTGCCGCCGTACCGGCGCGCCGGCGAGTTGTCCACGGGATCGGCGGTGCGCTACCATCGCGGGGTCATGTCGCCTCCCCTGACCATCGCCGTCGTCCTACACGAGCGCGATCACCGGGCCGCGGACGTGGGGTACGTGCTCTGGCCCTTGGCGGACGTCTGGCGTGAATCCGGCCACACCGTGATCATTCGCTACGGCGTCGAGGATCTTCCCAGCTCGGACGTGACCTTCCTCCACATCGATCTGACCACGGTTCCCGGCGGCTACCTCGCCGCGACCGCGGGGCGCCCCCATGTCATCAACGGCCGCGCCGCCGACATCGCGAAGACCGCGATCAGCACCATGCTCGTCACCGGACCTGGAGACGGCGGCGGCCCGGTCATCGTCAAGACGGTCAAGAACCACGGAGGCAAGCCCGAGCGGCACCTCGAGCCGCGGGGGCTCGCCCGCTCCGTCCGAGACTCCCTCGCCCGTCGCGGGTGGTTGCCGCTCGGATATCGCGACTGGCTGGACCCCTACGCGTACCCGATCTTCGCCTCCCCCGCCGAGGTGCCGGCGCGGGTCTACCGAAATCCGGCGCTGGTCGTAGAGCGCTTCGTGCCCGAGCGCGAGGGCGAGCTCTACGCGATTCGTAGCTACAGCTTCCTCGGTGACCAAAGCATCGCCGAACGCACGCTCTCGCCCCATCCGATCGTAAAACGTCGCGACGCCGTGGCGTGGGAGCAGATCGACACGCCGGCCGAGATCATCGCGCTGCGTCACCAACTCGGCTTCGACTTTGGCAAGTTCGACTACATCGTCCACGAGGGCCGCCCGGTGCTGCTCGACGTGAACCGCACGCCCGCTTTTGGGCACTCTCCGGAACGGTTGCGACGCCAGGGCGAGCTCCTTGCCTCCGGACTCCGGGGATTGTTACGCGATTGACCCGAACTGCAGCCGTCCCTGTGGTACGCTTCGCGCGCAACCTTCGGAGCCGCCATGTCCCTCCGCGCCCTTTTCCCCCTGCTTGCCCTGACCGCCTTCGGCTGCCGATCTGATCAGGGCTTCGGCGAAGACGGCGCCGAGGACCCCAAAGACGACAGCGGCGGCCTCGAGGAGATCCCCGCGGACTCGGGCGACACCGGCAACGACGGCGAAGATGGGGTCATCAGCGGCACCATCCAGGTGGAGGTCTACAAATACGACGAGATGGGCGACCTGGTGTGGCAAGAATGGAGCTCGGTCTACGGCGACGACTTCCCGTTCGGCTCGATCTTCGTGAGCGCCTACGCGCTTGACGAAGAGACGTTCACGATGACCTACGTCGATCAGTACGTCATCCGCTCGCCCGACCCCGAGGGCAACAGCTACGAGCTGCAGGTCGATCCCGAACTGGCTCCGCAGGTCCGCGTCTACGCCGTGCTCGACTACTGGGCCGACGGCATCATCGCCACCTACGAGCCGATGGGCGTGTGGCCCGACGTGGTCGACGTGGTGCCGGGCGCGGAGGTCGCGGGCGTGGACATCGACATCCCCGTGTCCTACTACGACTTCGCGACCCCCGGCGGCGGCGGCGGCTGGAACCGTGATGACTACGTGCTCGTCACCGGGGAGGGCCTCATCACCGAGTCCTACGCCGGCGGTAGCTGCATGGCGCTGTTCTACGGGAACGACGGTTACGGCCCGTACTGGGTCGATGGGTTCACCCCCACCCGCGTCGATGACGGGGCGGTGGGCACCTACGAGCTTTACGTCGCCAAGAACTTCGGCTCGGGCAAGCTGCTCGGCGCCTGGGACGCCAACTTCAACGGCCTCATCGACCCTGCCGACAAGTGGGGCAACTATGTGGACGAAACGGGCGCCTCGCTCAACCCGATCACCATCGGCACCAACGACATCCTCAACGCCACATTGATGATCCCCGACGGCTCCAATGCCAACCCGGCCTCGGTGCCCTTCGTCCTGCTCGCGGGCGATGTCACCATGGCCACCCTCTTTGACGACCTCGACGCGTCGTCCCAGGTGCACGTCGCGGCGATGAAGTACCGGCCGGAAGACGACCTGAGCGTCTCCGACATCCCGGCCATCGCCTACGACTACCAGACCTACAGCGGCGCCGACCTCACCGGAAGCGCGCTCGGCTTCACCCTTATCGCGCCGGCCAACACCATCGTCTACCTCTGGGCCTACCTGGACATCGATGGGGACGGCATCATCAACGAGACCGGCGAGGCGGTGGCCAGCTACAACAACGAACCCAGCGGGCGGATTGCCAGCGGGACCGATTCGCACACCGACTTGGAGTTGAGGCTCAACACGGTCACGGAGTAGAGGGGGCGGCCGCGCCTAGCCCATCCCCACGATCGCCAACCCCACCAGCCCCGCGACCACGATCACCACGGGCTCCGGCGCGCGCTTGAACCACGTGAGCGCCGCCAGTGTCGCGAGCAATATCAATACGGTGGGAACATCGACCACCGCCCGGCGACCAAGCACAAACGCCGCCCCGGCGATGGCACCCGAAGCCGCGGCCGTGACGCCATCGACGAAGCCCTTCACGCGCACGTTCCCGACCACGCGACGGAAATACGGCGCGGGGCCCACCACCAGCAGGTAGCAGGGCAAGAACGTCGCGAGCGCGGCCACACACGCACCGATCGGACCCGCGGTCAGGTACCCGATGAACGCGACGGTGATCACCACCGGCCCCGGGGTGATCATCGCGACGGCGACGGCGTCGAGGAACTGCCGCTCGCTCAGCCAACCGAACTCGTTGACGACGCCGCTGTGGAGGAAGGGCACGATGGCGAGGCCGCTGCCGAAGACGAAGGCGCCGGCTTCGGTGAAGTACCAGGCGATGGTCCACACCGTGGAGCCCTCGGCGGGACCGTGCAGCCCCGTCAACAGCAACGGCCACGGAAAAAGCACCGCTGCCGCGCCCGGTTTCACCGGCGCCGCCGCCACCGCGCCGATGGCGCCGCACAACAAGAAGAACGCCACCATCTCGGTCTCGGTGATCGCTGTCAACAGCGCGGAGACGCCGTAGAGCACCCACAAGAGCCGCGCCTTGCCGAGGGTGGTCTGCGCCAGCTTCCAGGCGCTCTTGCCGATGATGGCGATGACCGCGGCGCCGACGCCGTAAAAGACCCCCTGCATCCAGGGCATGCCGCCGAACTCAAGGTAGGCCGCCGACAGCGCCAGCACCATCAGGAACGATGGCAGCACGAAGGCCAACCCCACCAGCGTCGCGCCGAGCACCCCTCCCCGCACCCACCCCAGGTACATCGCCAACTGCGCGGCTAGCGGCCCGGGCATCAACTGGGCCAGCGCCAGGCCCTCCTTATAGTCCTCGCGGGTGACCCACCCACGCGCCTCGACGAGGTCGCGCTGCATGTACCCGACCAGGGCGATGGGGCCGCCGAAGCCCACCGCGCCGAGCTTGAGGAAGTAGGCGGCAAGCTCGCGCATGGTCGGCGCGCCGGCCCGCTCCGGACCGCCCATCAGAACGGCGTCTCGCCCACGTAGTTGCCGGGCGGGTCGTACTCGCACGTCCACACCTCCCCCCCGTCCGCGCACACCGCGGACCCGCAGCCGACGGTGGTCGTGTTGGCCCAGACCACCTGAGTGAAGTGGCCGCAGACCGCACCCTCGGCGCAGGTGTGCGTACCCAGGTCGTAGTCGGCGACCTCCGAAGCCCAGGCGGTCACCACCTCCTCGGGCGTGGCGGTGGCCGAGGTCCAGTAGAGGTTCTCACCGTACTCGCCTTCGCTATGGACGAGGTCACAGCCGTCCGCAGATAGCTGTCGCGACCATTCGAGCGCGGTGTCAGCCAGTACGACATCCGCTGAAAGTGCGGCCACACCGTACTCGAGGCGCACCGCGTTGTGGGCGGCGAGCATGTCGTCGACCGCGAACTCGACGGCTTCGGCGCCGCAGCCGGAGAGGAGCGCGAAGGCCGACAGCGTGCGGGCGAAGTTCATCGCCACAGGCTAACGACCCTGTCGAACTATCGGAGCGGGCATGAAGCGCATCGGACACTGGATCGACGGCAGGGAGGTCTTCGGCAACTCGGGGCGCGACGGGGCGGTGTACGACCCGGCGGTGGGCCAGGTGCAGGCGCGCGTCGACTACGCCGATGTCGCCGAGGTGGACGCGGTGGTGGCCTCGTGCATCCGGGCCGGCAAGACGTGGAGCCAGTCGTCGTTGTCGCGCCGGGCGGAGATCTTGTTCAAGTTCCGCGAGCTGCTCGACGGGCGCAAGGCCGACCTCGCCCGGATCCTCACCAGCGAACACGGAAAAGTCCACTCCGACGCCATGGGGGAGATCTCCCGCGGCATCGAAAACGTCGAGTTCGCGTGCGGGGTGCCCCACCTGCTCAAGGGCGAACACTCCGAACAGGCGGCGACCGGCGTCGACGTGTACTCGTTGCGGCAGCCGCTCGGCGTCGTCGCAGCGATCACCCCGTTCAACTTCCCGGCGATGGTGCCGATCTGGATGTTGGCCAACGCCATCGCCTGCGGCAATACCTGCGTCCTGAAGCCGAGCGAGAAGGACCCGTCCTGCTCGAACTTCCTGGCGGCGCTGCTCAAAGAAGCGGGCCTTCCGGACGGCGTTCTCAACGTGGTGCATGGCGACAAGGTGGTCGTCGACCGGCTGATCGAGCACCCTGCCGTCGCGGCGCTGTCGTTCGTCGGCTCGACGCAGATCGCCCGCTACATCTACGAGAACGGCACCCGCAACGGCAAGCGCGTCCAGGCGTTGGGTGGCGCCAAGAACCACATGGTTGTGCTCCCCGATGCCGACATCAACATGGCCGCGGACGCCGCGGTTTCGGCGGCCTATGGCTCGGCCGGTGAGCGGTGTATGGCGATTTCGGTGGTGGTCGCGGTGGGCGACGCCGCAGACCCGCTGGTCAAGGCCATCGAAGCGCGCCTGGACCGCATCAAGGTGGGCCCCGGCACCGATCCCGTCAATGAGATGGGGCCGCTCATCACGCGTGAGCATCGCGACAAGGTGGCGTCGTACCTCGACATCGCGACCACCGAAGGCGCGGTGGTGGTGCGCGACGGCCGCAAGCAGGCGTTCACCGGCGACGGCTTCTTCCTCGGCGTGTCGCTGGTGGACCACGTGCGGCCGGGCACGCGGATGTACACCGACGAGATCTTCGGCCCCGTCCTCGGTGTTTTGCGGGTGGCCTCCTACGACGAAGCGCTGGCCCTGGTCAACAGCCACGAGTACGGCAACGGCACCGCCATCTTCACCCGCGACGGCGGCGCGGCACGGCGCTTCCAGCGGGAGGTCGACGTCGGCATGGTGGGGATCAACGTGCCGATTCCGGTGCCGGTCTCGTACTATTCCTTCGGCGGCTGGCGGGCGTCACTCTTCGGCGACCACCACATGTACGGCCCCGAAGGCATCCGCTTCTTCACCCGGACCAAGGTCGTGACCAGTCGGTGGCCGGATCCGGCTACCAGCACGATCGACCTTGGCTTTCCGCAGAATCGGTAGGGCGATGGGGGCTGCCGCGCTGCGATCAGGCAGCCGCGTGACCCGGGCGGCCCTCGCCGCGGTCAGGTCGGCGGCCCGAAGTCGCTGGCGGCGGCATCGAACTCGAACCACTCCACGAACTCGTCGCTGCCGCACTCGGAGAGGACATCATCGGCGGTGAGCGGGGCCTCCTCGGTTGAGTAGTACCACTGGTAGCTGCCTGACCCGTCGCCGAGCTTGCCCACGAAACACCCCGCGACGATGGTGTCGGTGGCCGGGCACTCGGTCGCGACGAATTCGGAGCCAAGGGTCTCGCACAGCGCCAGCTGCGTCGTGTCGGAGCCGGTCGCCTCGATCAACCCTCGCCATTCCTGACAGAAGGGCTGCGCGGTGACGGTGGACTCGCGCAGGTCGCAGTGGCCCACGCCGTGGTCGACGACGCTGCCGAGGAGGTCGCAGCCGAGGCCGGCGAGGAGGAGCGTGATCATGGGGTGCTGGTATCCGACGGGAGGGAGCGCTGGCGGCCGGTAGGCGCGGGAGCGACGGCAGGGGCGGCGGCGGGGAGCCGCGGCAGCGGCGGGAGCCGCGTCATATTCGTGTCGCGACACCAACGGCCTCAACGCGGGTAAAACGTGCGAAACGAGGCACTCGGTCGAACGAAGGGGATGTTTCGCACGTTTCGGCGGCGTTCCATGCATTAATGTCGCGACAGCTATCGGCGCGGGAGCCGCGTCAGCGGCGTCAGCGGCGGGAGCCACGGCAGCGGC
>CANLGL010000084.1 GCA_947490345.1 Deltaproteobacteria bacterium | reverse complement strand
GTGGCACGCCCGGAAGGCGAGCCGCGACCACTGCATCTGGTGCGCAACTTCGGTTGTGCGCGTCTCTGAACGGGATCCACCCCCGCCCAGCCACGGGCGCCAGACCACGGCCCGGATGTTCGCAAGGATGTCCGGGCCGTCGGCTTTTTTCCCTGCGGCGGTTACGCGCCGCGACCGAGGCTGCCACCGCCATGAGCACCCAGAAGTACCAGGTCGCAGAGCTCGTAGGCGAAATCGGCGAGCTGATCGGCGGCGAGTTCGGTGATATCTGGGTCGAGGGGGAGGTCTCCGGGTTCAAGCCGGCGGCGCGAGGGCATTGGTACTTCTCGCTTCGGGATCCGGCGTCCGACGCGGTGATCGCCTGCGCGATGTTCGCGCGCGAGAACGCGGCGGTCAAGAAGCCGCCCCGGGATGGCGAAAAGGTTCTTTTGCGCGGCGGGGTCGATGTCTACGCCCCGCGGGGCAGCTTCTCGCTGATCGTGCGGCGGATGGAGCTGACGGGGGCGGGTGAGCTCGCCCGCCGCCTCGAGGAGCTGCGATTGAAGCTCGCGGGGGAGGGCCTCTTCGACCCGGCCCGGAAAAAGCCCCTGCCTCCGTGGCCACGGGCGCTGGGTATCGCCACGAGCCCGACGGGAGCAGCGTTGCAGGACATCTTGCGGGTGATGGGACAGCGCTGGCCTGGGCTGCCGGTCTACCTCGCGCCCTGCCGCGTCCAAGGGGAGGGCGCCGCCGAGGAGATCGCAGCGGCGGTGCGCCTCTTGGACGCGCACGGCGGCAGCGACGTGATCCTCGTGGGACGGGGCGGGGGCTCGGCGGAGGACCTCTTCTGTTTCAACGAGGAGGTCGTGGTTCGTGCGGTGGCGGGCTGCCGCACGCCCATCGTCAGCTGCGTCGGACACGAGGTCGACACCACGCTCTGCGACTTTGCGGCGGATTTTCGTGCGGCGACCCCGTCCCACGCCGCCGAGAAGGTGGTTCCGGTCCACGCAGAGATCGCCGGCTGGGTCGCTGAACAGGACGATCGGCTGGTGCAGGCGATGCAGCGTCGGGTCCGGGCGTTGCGCGATCGGCTCACCCGGGTGCGCCTGCAACACCCGCGCCAGCGGATCGAGCGCGGCCGATTGCGCGCGGACGAGCTGGAAAGCCGGACGCGGGCGGCCGTCGCGCGCATCCTGGCCCGAAAGCGTGATCGAGCCGGCGCCGCCGCTCGACACCTGGACGCGCTCTCCCCGCTACGGGTGCTCGACCGCGGCTACGCCCTGGTGCAGCGCGAGGGGAGCGCGGTCGCCGATGCGGCGGTGCTCAAGCCGGGAGATCAACTCGAGGCCAGATTTGCGAAGGGGCGCGCCACGCTCACCGTGAAGCGGACCAGCGCCCTGTTCTGACCACCCGCCAACGGGTTAGCCTCGGCCGCGATGTCGTTCGTCCAGGTCGAGTTCCTCGGGTTCCTCCTGGTCGTGTTCTGCGTTTACTGGGCGTTGGCCCGGGTGTCGTGGCAGAACCGGCTGCTGCTCGTCGCCAGCTACGTGTTCTACGGTTGGGTGCACCCCGGCCTCGGGCTTTTGCTCGCGGCGGTCACGATGGTGAACTACCTCGCGGGGCGGGCGATCGTGTCCAGGCCCGACCTCGGGGGGCGGATCGTCGGTGCCGCGACCGCGCTGTGCATCCTGACCCTGTGCGGGTTCAAGTACTTCGGCTGGTTTGTCGAGGCCTTTGCGGCGGTGATCCCCGAGAGCGTCGCCATCCTCCGTGTGGGGCTTCCACTCGGATTATCCTTCTACACCTTCCATAATCTCGCGTACACCATCGATGTGCATCGCGGTCGCGTCCAGGTGGAGCGGGATGTCGAGACCTACCTGCTCTACGGCAGCTACTTCCCGCAGCTGGTGGCCGGCCCGGTCGAGCGGCCGTCCAACATGCTGCCGCAGTTCCACACGCCGCGGCAGTTCGACGTGGAAAAGCTGCGATCGGGGCTGGGGCTGGCGCTCTGGGGGGCGTTCAAAAAGATCGCGATCGCCGACACCATCTCTCCGTTTGTCGACATGCTCTTCGCCCATCCTGACCCGTCGTGGGCCATGGTCTGGGCCGGCGCCCTCGGGTTCACCGTTCAGGCGCTGGCCGACTTCTCCGGGTACACCGACATCGCGCGCGGGAGCTCGCGCATGCTCGGCATCGAGCTGATGAAGAACTTCGACCATCCTTATTTGGCGGCGTCGCCGATGGAGTTCTGGCAGCGCTGGCACATCTCCTTCTCGACCTGGCTGCGCGACTACGTCTACCTCCCGGCGTGCTTTTCGCCCTTCGTTCGCCGGTGGATCACGATTCCGTTCACCGGGGAATGGTCCCCATTCTGGCACACGACGCGCGCGTTGTTCATCACCATGTTTGCCTCAGGTATCTGGCATGGATCAACCTGGAACTTCGTGGTGTGGGGCCTCTACCACGCGACGATGGCGACGGTGTACACGGCGGTGCTGGCGAAGCTCCCGAAGAAGGTGAAGAAGCAGAAGGGCTGGCGCTGGGGCACCGTGCCGCTGCAGTTCGGGGTGACGGTGGTTGGCATGTACATCTTCCGCGAGCCCTCCCTCGCCAACAGCTGGGCTCGTCTGCAGCTCAACCCCTTTGCCGGAACGCGCGATGAGTGGATCGTCGCCGTGTCGATGGTGGGCCTGTGCGTCGCCGGCGCGATTCCGCTGGTCGCCGGGCTGGTCGCGGAGCGCTACGTGATCCCCCGGTTGCGGGACCTGCCCGTCTATCTGCCACTGCAGACCACGGCTTGGGCCGTCTTCGCGTTGGCCGTCTTCAGCTCGGTCCGCACCACGGCCACCGACTTCATCTACTTTCAATTCTGAGAGGCCCCCCGATGACCACACTCGAAAAGCTCGCCGATGTGCTCCGCGACGTGTTTGAAGACGATGACCTCGTCGTCACCCGTACCACCAGCGCGCGCGAAATCGCGGCCTGGGATTCTGTGATGCACGTGACCCTGATGATCTCGGTTGAGCGGGCCTTCGGCTTGCGCTTCAAGAGCGGAAACGTCGCCGGGCTCAAGAACGTCGGCGAGCTCGCGGACCTGGTGGATCGCCTGAAGGCCGGCGGATGACCCGGGCTGAGACCCTGCTGGCGTACGTCGCCGAGCACCATCCCCGAAGCGTGCGCGGCATCGAGGAGGCGCGCGCCGTCGATCCTGCGGCGTGGGACGCGGTGGCGGAGCAGTTCCTGGGCTGGGCCGAAGGGGTCTGGGGCCCCACCGGTTGGCAGGCGCGCTGCATCGATGCGTTCATGCGCTTCTCCAACGACGTCATCATGTCCCAGGCGCGCTACGAGGCGGATGGGCACTACGAGAACTCGTCCTTCGCCGAGTGCAATGAGCATGTGTACAGTCAGCGCGACGTGATGGACGACTACCTGTGGGGCGTGTTCATCACCAATTTTTGTTGGTCGCACCACATGGAGCTGTCGCTCTTCTTCCGCGACCGATTCCTGGCACGGCTTCCCGGGGCGCCCGCGATCGTCGAGATCGCGCCTGGTCACGGCGGGTGGGGTGTGTGGGCGCTCTCCAACCGGCCCGATGCCCGGCTTCAGGGCTTCGACATCAGCCCCTCATCGATCGCGATCGCCAGCTCCATCGCCAAGGCGGCGGGCGTGTCCGAGCGGGTCACCTATACCCAGCGCAATGCGCTCGACCTAGCCACCATGCCCGCCGCGTCGGCGGATGCAGTGATCTGCTCGTTCCTCATCGAACATCTCGAAGATCCCGGCCTGCTGGTCGCCAACATCGCCAACCTGATGAAGCCCGGCGCCCGAGGCTACCTTGCCGGCGCCCTCACCGCGGCTCAGGTCGACCACATCTACCTGTTCAAGCGGGAGTCGGAGTTGGTGGCGTTGTGTGAAGCGCATGGCCTACGGGTCACCGAGACGCTCTCGGTAAGCCCCAAGCGGACGCTGCCCAAGGCGAAGTACCTGCCGCGCTCCATGGGCCTGATCCTCGAACGGCGCGATCTGCGCCAGGTCTAGCGATGTCGGACTTCATCTCGGAATCGAATCGCCTGCGCAAGGCTGGCCAGTTGCTCGAGTCGCTAGATGCGCTGCGGGAAGGACTCCGGCCCGCCGCGGTGGACGCGGCAACCCACGAGCGGGCCGGTCGCCTGCTGAAAAAGCACCTCGATGTGGCCAAAGCGCCGCGGGTGCGACTGCTGGGACAATGCACCACCTCGTGGATGGTGCCAGTGCTCGGCGCGGTCGCGTGGGGTCGCGGGACGGCGCTCCAGGTCGAGGACGGCGAGTACGACAGCGTGATGCAGGAGCTCGCTCATGGCGAGCCGCCTGAGGTCCTGGTGCTGATTCCGTGGACGCAGCGGCTCTTCTCTGACGATGCGCGGAGCGAGTCCGAGCGTATCGACGCGGAGCTTGCGTTCTGGCAGGCGGCATGGGCCCAGCGGCAGGGGAGCAAGCTGGTGCAGGTCGGCTACGATTGGACGGCGCCGGGCCCCAAAGGCGCCATGCTCGGTGGCGGTCCCGGCGGTCCGATGCGGCTGGTGCGGCGGATGAACGATGCGCTGCGCCACCATCTGCCGTCGGGAGCGGCGTGGGTGGACATCGAGGCGATCTCCGGGTCACTGGGCCGCGAACGCTTCTATGATGCGCGAAGATTTTTTTGGACAAAGCAGCCGTTTTCGGAAGAAGGAACGCTGCGGCTTTGTCGGCACCTGTTTGCAGCGGCGCGCGCGCTGCTCACGGGGCCGAAGAAGGTCTTGGTGCTCGACCTCGACAACACCCTGTGGGGCGGGGTGGTGGGCGAGTTGGGACCCTACGGGGTTCAGCTCGGGGAGAGCGCCGATGGTGAAGCCTTCCGGGCCTTCCAGGCTTATTGCAAGGGGCTGGCGGCGCGTGGGATCGTGCTGGTGGTGGCGTCAAAGAACAACGACGCAGACGCCCGCGAGCCCTTCGAAAAGAACCCCGACATGGTCCTGCGGCTTGGCGACTTTGCGGCGTTTGAAGCTAATTGGGAGCCGAAGTCGCGCAACATTGCCCGTATGGCGGACACCCTCCGCCTTGGTCTCGACAGCTTCGTCTTCTTCGACGACAACCCTGCCGAGCGAGAGCAGGTGCGCCAGGCCCTCCCCCAGGTCGAGGTGGTGGACGTTCCAGAAGACCCGGCCGAGTACGTCGCGGCGCTGGAGGCCACGCTTTTCTACGAAAGCCTGCCGCTCACCGCGGAGGACGCCGAGCGTGGCGCGCAGTACCAGGCCGAAGCCCAGCGGGACGCAGCGCGGACCGGCTTCGGCTCGCTCGACGACTACCTTACGTCGTTGGCGATGGTTGCCGACCTGCGCGAGGTTGATGAAGCCGACATGCAGCGTGTGGTGCAGTTGCTGGGCAAGACCAACCAATTCAACCTCACCACCCGTCGTCATGGCGAGGAGCAACTCCGTCGGTGGCTGGCGGGCGGTCGGAGCATCCTCTACACCTTGCGCGTCCGTGATCGGTTCGGCGATCATGGGCTCATCGGAGTGGTGCTCGGAGTACCCGAGGAAGAAGGCACCCTTGTTGTCGACACCCTGCTGATGAGCTGCCGGGTGATAGGCCGGACGGTCGAGCAGTATCTCTGGGCCAGGGTGCTCGCGCGCGCCGCCGAGCTGGGCTACGGTCGCATCCGAGCAGAGTTCGTGCCGACGGCGAAGAACGCCCAGGTGGCACGACTTTACGACGATTTCGGCCTCACCCGTGCGTCCGTAGCCGATGGCGCGGTGGTGTACGAAGCGAGTCTCGCGGCCCTGGCGCCGCCACGGAACTTTCTTCTGGGCTGACCGAATACTGACCCGCGGCGCCCCGCGCGGGTGGCGTAGTCGGGCTTAAGACGGGTAGAGTCGCGCGTGCGCCTGCTCATCCCCGCGTTGCTTGCCGCTTGCGAACCCGTCGTCGAACCGGACTCGGCGGCGTGCGATCCTGGCGACACGACGTGGGACAGCTGGGGCGCCGGCTTCTTCGCGAGCTACTGTTTGTCCTGCCACTCCGCGTCCACGCCCGATCGGCGGGGAGCGCCGGTGGGGATGGACTTCGACAGCGAAGCCCAGGTGCTCACCAACCTCGATGGGATTGAGCGGAGCGTTTTGACCGACGTCACGATGCCCCGCGGTGGCGGCGTTCCAGAGGCGGAACTTGAGCGGCTTCGCACGTACATCGCGTGCGGTGACGGCGGGGACGCCTATGTCGCGCCCGTGCTCCTGCCGGTTGCGACCGTTTCGGAGGTCGAGGCCGACCTGGATATGGTCTTGGAGCAGGGCGTTTTCCTGCCCTTCGACCTGCACCTCTGGTTCGAGGATCTCCTGAACGAAGCCGAGGGCGACGACCGGTCGTGCCCGCACCGGGTTCGCGCTCCGGACGAGGAGTCCAACTGGACGATGTTTTGGAGCGGGACTTGCGTCACCCCGAGGCGGGAGTTCGTCGGCGACACCATCTCCTATGTCGAGGTTGAACGCGGCGTTGAAACCCACGTCCAGATCTGGGACCTCTTCTCGCTCACCGGCACCGATCTTGCGACAGGCGCCCCGATTGTGGCCGGTGGCAACACCCTCTTTACGTGGTTCGTCTCCGGCGCAGCGGCGCAGTTCAACACTTTTTGGGGCGGGCGGTATCACGACCCCAGCAGCGCCGGGCCGTTCGCCGGCGAGCAGAGCGCCGGGCTCAAGCTCGACGGGATGTACAGTGGTCGGGATGGGCTCGCCGCGACGGTTTCGGGGGGCCTCGCGGTCGGCGGCGCGACGGTCGATTTTCGCGACGTCGTCTTCACTGCCGGGTGCGCTGGCCCCTCGGGGGTGATTGGGGTTCGCGATCCAGGCGGTGGCTGGTGGACGCTGACGCTGCCGGACGACTGCTCCGGCTGCGGGCCGCTCAGCTTCGAGGGCACGGCGCACGGGAGCTCGTGCGCCGGGCTCGCCTTGGCGGAGCGGCTGGAGGCCGATGTCCTCGCCGCCATGGTCGACTTTCCATGATGCTCGCGCTTCTCTACGCCTGCGAGACTGAGGTCGCGGAGCCAACCGAGGCCCCATCGATCTTCGTGCCGCTCGACGATCGGCGACTCGCTCGGCGCATCAGCATCGACCTCCGCGGGCGCCTGCCGACGGTGACGGAACTGGCCAGTGTCTCCGACTCTGGCGTCGCCGACGTGATCGAGTCCTGGCTGTCCGACCCGGCTCTCGAAACTCACCTGGTGGACGTCTTCGCCGAGGACTGGCTCCTGCGCCTCGACCGCCTCCGGGTCGAGCCCAAGGAGTTCGGCTTCACCGCCGAGGAGGGCTACGCGTTCACCCGCGCCGTCGGGGACGAACCCGCGCACCTCATCGCGCATGTCGTCGCCCACGATCGGCCGTTCACAGAAATCGTGACCGCAGATTACACGTTGACCAATGATTTCCTCCGCGAGATGCTCCCAGTCGAGCTCGTGGAGCCGGAGTCCGGCGAGCAGTGGGCGGTTTCCCGGTACACCGACGGCCGGCCGGCGAACGGCATTCTCGCGACCAGCGGCCTGTGGTTGCGCTACCACACCACCATCTTCAACTACAACCGCGGGCGCGCCGCCGCGCTCGCCCGGCTGCTCCTTTGTTACGACATCGCGGGTAGGCCCGTGATTTTCCAGGGTCTCGACGACGAGTCGACGGAGGGGCTGGCGGAGGCGGTGCGTAGCGATCCCGGCTGCATCTCCTGCCACGCGAGCATGGACCCCCTCGCGGGCACGCTCTTCGGGTTCTGGCCCTACGAAGACCTGGATGGTCGCGAGCTGGTGACCTACCACCCCGAGCGTGAACGGCTCAGCGAAGAGAGCACGGGGAGCGCGCCGGCATACTTCGGCACGCCGGTCACCTCGGCTGGTCAGCTCGGCCCGTTGGTGGCGGCGGATCCTCGGTTTCCGGTGTGCATGGCGCGGCGGGCGGCCGAGCGGTGGTGGGGCCGCAAGACGACGTCGGCTGACGACGGCCAGGTGTACGCGCTGGCCGACAGCCTCACCGCGGACTGGAGCTACAAGGCTCTGATTCGCGCGATCGTCGCCAGCGACGAGTACCGGGCGGGCTCCCTCACCAGCGCGGCCACCGACGCCGAGCGAGAGGGGCATCCGGTCTTGCGTAGCCTCTCACCGAACACCCTTGCGGACGTCGTCGAGGACGCCACCGGCTTCCGCTGGCGATTCGAGGAGGCCGAGATGCTGGACGAGGATCTCGTCGGGTACCGCGCCCTGCTCGGCGGAGCGGACGGCGATTCGAATCGGTCGCCGTGGCTCGAGCCAACCGTCTCTCGTTCGCTGGCGATCCGCCGTCTCGCTCAAGGCGCTTCGATGATTGTGGTGACCGCGGACACGGCCGCGGCGCCGGCCGCGCGGACGCTGCTGTACACCTCCGGGGTCGATCCTGCCGCGCTCGTCGCGGGCACGGCCGATTTCGACGCCGAACTCCAGAGCCTGCACCTGCGCCTGCACGCGGTCGAAGGCGACGCCGCCGAGCTCGCGGCGGAAACCGCGCTCTACACGGAGGTTGCCGCGGTTTCTGGGGCCCCGGCGGGTTGGATGGCGGTCGTCACCGTTCTCCTTCGCGATCCCCTGTTCTGGACCTACTGATGGCGATCGTCACTCGTCGCGCGCTTTTCACGGCCGGCCTGGGTGCCGCTGGGCTTTTCCTCCCTCGCCGGGGGCTCGCCGCTTGTACGAGCGAGCGAAAATTTCTGTTCTTCTTCTGTCCCGGGGGGTGGGACGTCTGCGACGTGTTCGCCCCGATCTTCAGCGAGGCCATCGATCACCAGGCCGGTGACGAGGCGGCGGAGGTTGGCGGGTTCCGAATCACCGACGGGGCCGCCCGCCCATCGGTTCGCGACTTCTTCAGCAATTGGGGTGGAAAAACCTGCGTCATCAACGGTCTACAGGTCCCGAGCGTTGCGCACGACGTCTGCACGCGTTGGACGATGACAGGGGGCAGCAACGATGCGGCCGACGATTGGGCATCGATCATCGCCGGGAACGCAACCTGCGATCGGGTCCTGCCGAACGTGCACCTCTCGGGGCCGATTTTTCCGAGCCGATACATCTCGGCTTCGGTGCGCGTCGGCCTGGCGAGTCAGCTGGCCAAGCTCGTGGACGCCTCGGCGCTGCAGCGCTCAGATGTCCTCTTGCCGTACCTGACGCCGGAGCGAGACGTTCTTGAGGAGGCCTTCGTGTCGGCGCGGTTGGATCGCTGGGCTCGGGGGCAGGCTTCGGGCCAACCGACTCGGGTCGCCGCCGCGGAGCGGCTCGCGCTCGACCGTGCCGGTCGGCTGAAGTACGTCTCGGAGGACCTGACCGTCTCCCAGACGGACCTCTACAGCGTCGCCAGCGTCGCGGTCGGGGCGTTGGCCTCGGGCCTGGCCCGCACCGGGATACTTGCCTACGGCCAAGGGGCGAATGGGCTCTGGGACACCCATTCCGGAAACGCGCAACAGGAGGTGCTTTTCGAGGAGCTCTTCTCGACGCTCAACCGGGTGCTCGCGGACCTGGACGCGTTGCCGGGCGAGTGGGCGCCCACGCTCCTCGAGGAAACCACGGTCGTGGTTCTCAGCGAGATGGGCCGCACCCCCAAGCGCAATGCTGCGGGTGGAAAGGACCATTGGACCTGGACATCGGCCATGCTCATCGGTTCGGGCATCGCCGGGGGGCAAACTCTTGGCACCTGGAACGAAGACCTGACGGGGGCTCCGCTGGCGGGCGAGACGATGATGCCCGGGCACATTGGCGCCACCCTCCTGGCGCTGGCGGATGTTGATCCGGGCGAGTTTGTCGACCCGGCGCTGGGCTCGCCGCTCTTGGATGTGCTGGCCTAGCGGCTCCTGACGCCGGGCCCTTGACGCTCCGAGCCTGACGGACGTCGTCGGACGGTGACGGACGTCGGTCACCCCCCTGCCACCCACGCGCAGTGATTTCAGCCACCTGGCGATGGCACGGGTTTCGCTGAGGGCGGCGCCGTGGAGGTCCGAATGTCGGCCTTGGTGCACGGTGCGGTTCTCTTCGGCGTGGATGCAGCGCTGGTCTCGGTCGAGGTCGACCTGCTGCGGCGGTTGCCGTCGGTGGCCATCGTCGGGTTGCCGTCTCCCAGTGTGCGGGAGGCCGCTGAACGCGTTCGCAGCGCGATCCTGGCCTCGGGGATGGAGTTCCCACGCGCACGGGTGGTGATCAGCCTGGCCCCGGCGGACCTGCGCAAGGAAGGCACTGGATTTGACCTGCCGATGGCGCTGGCGATCCTCGCCGCGGCGGGGCGTGTGGATCGAGACAACGTTGGCCGCTGGCTTTTCGCCGGCGAGCTGTCGCTGGCGGGCGAGTTGCGAGCGATTCGGGGGTCGCTCGCCATCACCTGTGCCGCGCGTGACGCTGGTTTCCGCGGCGTGATCTTGCCGGTGGCCAACGGGCCGGAGGCCGCGCTCGTGGGGGGTTTGGAGGTGCGCGTTGCCCAGACACTGCGGGAAGTGATCGCCTTTCTGGACGGCGCTGGCCACCTTCCTCTGGGCAGCGCCCCCGATCTGCGCGAGCCGCATCGAGGCCTCGATCTGGCCGAAGTCCAGGGCCAGACCCGCGCGCGCTTGGCGCTGGAGGTGGCCGCTGCCGGAGGGCACAACATGCTCCTCGAAGGGCCGCCGGGCTGCGGGAAGACCATGCTCGCGGCGCGGCTGCCGGGGATTCTCCCCGCGCTCACCCCTGGTGAAGCGCTCGAGTGCACCCGCATCCACTCTGCGGCCGGGCTTCGCTCGGGGGGAGCGGGGGTGGTGACGCAGCGGCCTTTCCGCGCCCCCCATCACAGTGCCAGCACCGCGGCGCTCCTCGGCACCGCGGATCTACGCCCGGGTGAAGCCGCGCTTGCGCACCGAGGCGTGCTCTTCCTGGACGAGTTCCCCGAGTTCCGGCGCGACGCCCGCGAGGCTCTCCGCGCCCCGCTGGAAGACCGGTCCATCGTCATCTCTCGGGCGGGCGGGCGCGCCGTATTCCCCGCCGATTTTGCGCTCATCGCGGCGGCCAATCCTTGCCCGTGCGGGTACCTCGGGCATCCGACCCGCGCCTGCGTCTGTCCGGCCAGCGCCCGCCAACGCTACCGCGCGCACCTCTCGGGGCCCATCGTCGATCGCATTGACCTGCGCGTGGAGCTCGAGCCGGTAGAGGGACAGGCCCTTTTCTCCGGAGTTCGGGGTGAGTCGAGCGCGGACGTCCGGGCGCGCGTGGAGTCCGCCCGCAGCATCCAGACCGCCCGAAACGGCCCCGGGCGCACCAATGCTGGCGTCAGCGCGGACGAGGTTTTGGGCCTCGCGGACGCCACGGCTCCGGCGATGCGGCTCTTGGTGGAGCACGTCGATCGCACCGGCACGAGCGCCCGCGTCGGCCGTCGTATCCTACGCGTTGCTCGCACCCTCGCCGACATCGATGGCGCCACGCGGGTGGGAGCATCTCAGGTCACCGCGGCTATCGCGCTTCGCTTCGACGGCGAGGAGGCCTTGCCATGATCATCTGCCTCGATGTGCCGGTCATCGTCGACCGGATCGAAGAGGGCATCGCAGTGCTGGAGCTTGGCGTGCTCACCTTCGATGTCCCGCTGGTTGACGGGCTGGTCGAGGGCGCCGCCCTTCGGCTCTGCTGGGCGCAGGAGCCGCAGTCAGCGGCCCTCCCCGCGCCCGCCACGACGATCGCCTTGCCGGTCCCAGGCTGAATTCTCGCCGCCGGCGCTTCGCGAATTGTTCGTGGGCGGCCGGCGAGAGCACACACAGGAGTCTCTATGTTTTCCATCGACGTAGCCGCGCGTAAGATCGCGCTCACCACCGCCCTACAGGGCATTGAAAAGCAATTCGGCAAAGGCGCGATCATGCGCCTGGACGGGCCGGCGGAGGCCATCGAGGTCATTCCGACCGGGAGCGTGGGGCTCGATCTCGCCCTGGGCTGTGGGGGCTACCCGCGCGGCCGGATCATCGAGATCTACGGCCCTGAAGCGAGCGGCAAGACCACCCTCACGCTGCATGCGATGGCCGAGATCCAGCGCCTCGGTGGAACGACGGCGTTCATCGACGCTGAACACGCGCTGGACCCCGCTTACGCCGCCCGCCTCGGGGTGCGCGTGCCAGAGCTGATCCTCGCCCAACCTGACGACGGCGAGCAGGCCCTCGACATTGTCGAGGCGTTGGTCCGCTCCGCCGCCGTCGACCTCGTGGTCATCGACTCGGTGGCTGCCCTCGTGCCCAAAGCGGAGATCGAGGGTGAGATGGGCGACTTGCAGCTCGGCTCCCACGCTCGGATGATGTCCAAGGCGATGCGCAAGCTCGCCGCCATCGCGTCGCGCTCATCGACCACCGTGATCTTCATCAACCAGATCCGGCAGAAGATCGGCGTCACCTTTGGCCCCAGCGAAGTCACCACGGGAGGGAATGCGCTGAAGTACTACGCGAGCGTGCGGCTGGACGTGCGTCGGGTGAGCACGCTGAAAAAGGCCGACGTCGCCATCGGCGCCCGCACGCGGGTCAAGGTGGTGAAGAACAAGCTCGCGCCGCCGTTTCGGACGGTCGAGTTCGACATCCTCTACGGGGTCGGGATCCACAAGGTCGGCGAGGTGATCGAGCTCGCCGAAGCACAGGGCACGCTCCAGCGCCACGGCACCTGGTACGCCCTGGGTGAAACGCGCGTGGGCCCGGGACGGGAGCGGCTCTTGGAGCATCTGGACGCGCACCCGGAGGTCGTCCTCGCCCTTCGCGGCCAGCTCTCGGGGGAGCGGCTGCGCGTGGTCGCGGAGGCGTAGACCTCAGCTTGGGCGCCGGCGCCGAGGCATCGATCCTCGGCGTCGTGCCCTCAGCAGGCGTCGCTGAACGTGAACGTGATGTGGGTGTCCAAGGTGCCGTCGCCATCGCTGTCGACGTCTTCCGTGGCAGGGTTTCCCCCGGCGTCGTAGGTGTACGCGCGGGCGGACTGCGAGTCGGTCACCCCGTCGAAGTCGGAGTCAACCTGGTAGGCCTCCGTCAGTCGGTTCCCGTCCGCGTCGTAGGTCGCGGTGTAGAGGCTGTCGACGGAGCCGTCGCCGTAGTAGTCGGTCTCCTCGCGGAGCAGGTTGCCGTCCAGATCGAAGCTCTCGGTTTTGAGGACGAGCGCGCCGAACCCATAGTATTCGATGACCCGCGAGAGCATGCTGCCGTCGACGTCGTAGGTGTGCGTGGTGCGTTCGAGGAGCGTGCCGTCGATGCTCGTGTCCTCCCGCGTGAGAAGGTGCCCGTCGCCATCGTAGGTGTAGGTGCCGCGCAGATAGACCACACCGTCGCCGCGCGCGGTCTGCACGAGCACCAGGTTGTCGTCGGCATCGTAGGTGTTGGTGTACAGGTAGGTGCCTCCCCCGAGTCCGCTACCGCCTGGGACATCAGCCGTCACCTCGCTGAGGGCGCTTCCGTGGGCATCGTAGGTGTACGTGATGAGCGTGTCCATCTTGCCATCGTAGTCATAGTCGTACTCCTCCGTGAGCACCCGCCCGTCGGCGTCGTAGGTGTAGGTGGTGCGGCGGTAGGCGAAGCCGTCATCGGCCGTCAGCACGTTCCCGTCGGCGTCGTAGGTATAGGTGGACTGTTCCTCCACACGGCCGTCCGCTCTCCGGTCCAGCTCCTCGGTGAGCAGGTTTCCGTCGGCGTCGTAGGTGTAGGTGATCCGGGAATTGATGGTGCCATCAACCTTTTCGTCGTAGTCTGCGATCATTCGGCACACCCCGTCGTCGCCCGTGTCGGTGTCACCTGAGTCGCCGGTGTCGTTGCCGGTGTCGTCGCCGGTGTCGTCGCCGGCCGTGTCGCTGTCGCCGCCGGTGTCGTTGACCGCGGTGTCGCTGTCGGCAGTGTCCACCTTTGTGCCGTCGTTTGGGTCGCCTTCACCTCCAGTCGGACAGCCAGTGAGGGTCATCGCGAAGAGCGCTGTGAGCACGGGTCACCTCTGCATTTGGCACGCTCGACCACGGTACCCCTTGCGGGCGCGGCGGGCAACGGGGCAGGCGCGCGCCGGCCTGGGGCGCAGCCCCTTTCCCGCTTACATGATAGCCGCCGGGCCGTGTACGACCTGATCATCGAAGATGGCACCGTGGTTTCCGGCACCGGCCGCCAGGTTGCGGACGTTGCGATCGAGGGTGGCACGATCACCTACGTGGGGCCGCGCCCGGCCGGTGGGGCCAAACGCCGCGTCTCCGCGGCCGGCCGATACGTCCTACCCGGCTTCATCGACACCCACGTGCACTTCCGGGACCCCGGTCATCCCCACAAAGAAGACTGGGAAAGTGGCTCCCGGGCGGCGGTCATCGGCGGGGTGACGACGGTGTGCGACATGCCCAACACCAGCCCGCCCACGATCACGGTCGCAGCGTGGGAGGACAAGGCCGCCAGGGCGGCCGCGCGCTCCCGCGCGAACTACGGCATCTGGTTTGGCGGCGCCGCCGGTCAGGTCGATGAGGCTCGGCGGATGGCGGATGAAGGCCCGGCGTGTGGAATCAAGGTTTTCATGGGGGCCAGCACCGGGCCGCTCCTGGTCGATGACGCCACGCTTGTAGAGCTGTTCATGCGCACCGACGCGCTGATCGGCGTTCATGCCGAATCTGAGGCTGTCCTGGCCGAACAGCGGGCGGCTTGGTCAGGCCGCACGCCGCCCACTCACCACGACGCGCGCCCGGCTGCCGCTGCGGTCGAAGCGGTGCGGAGGCTCATCGAGCTTTGCCGCGCCCGTCCCCGTCCGGTACACGTCTGCCACGTCTCCACCGCGGCAGAACTGGCCGAATTGGAGGCCGTGCGTGGCCAGCTCCCCTTCACGCTCGAAGTGTCGCCGCACCATCTGTGGCTGGACAACACCATGCCGTTGGGCAATCTCGGTAAGGTCAACCCACCGCTGCGCCCCCCGGCCGATCGGGCCGCGCTGTGGGACGCCCTGACTCGGGGCGTGCTGGACACCGTGGGCAGCGACCACGCGCCGCACACCTTGGAGGAGAAGGGCCGGCCCTACGATCAAGCTCCTGCGGGCCTTCCGGGGGTCGAGATGGTCTTCTCGTTGCTGGCGGGCGCGGTCCATGAAGGGCGGCTCTCCGTCGAACGGATGGTGTCGTTGTGCGCGGAGGCGCCGGCGCGGCTGTTTGGATTCGCCGCGAAGGGGCGGGTGGTAGAGGGTGCCGATGCGGACCTTTTGATCTACGCCCCCTCCGATCTTGTCGCGCTGTCGGCAACGCAGGTGCTCACCCGCGTCGGGTGGTCGCCATTTCTGGGCGTGCTGGGGCACCCGCATCCGGATGAGGTGCTCGTCGGCGGGCGCCTCGTCGCGGCGCGCGGGCAGATGGTCGACGACGACGCGCGCGGCGCGCTCGTGCGCCCGGCGAGGCGGTTCTGATGGCCCCGACCATCTGGCTGCTGGCCGGTCCGCCGTTCGACGCCCCCTTTTTTGGCGACGTGGTGGCGCGGCTCAAGGCCACGGGGCACCCGGAGGTCCAAGCGCTGTCCGTCGTCGCTCTCGGCGCCACCTGGGAGGCCTCGGCGGACGCCCTTGCGCGACGGGTCGGCAAAGACGACGTGGTCGTCGCCCACGGACTGGCGATTGCGGTCGCCCTCGGGGTGGCGGCGCGCGTGCCCGTCGGACATGTAGTCCTCATCAACGGCCCGCTCTTGGCGCTTGATCCGCTCTCTGAGGCTGTGGTCCGCATGGCAGCGCTGCCCGGTGCTGCCGAAACCGTGTTTCGACCGGGCGCGTGGCTCATGTGGCTGCGCTCCTCGGTAGGACTGCGTCGCGCCGCAAACAACCCCTATTCGATGGACCGCGACACGGTTGCCGTGGTCTGTGGTGGGCTCGTGGCCGATGGTGCGGCGCGTCGGGCGCTTTGCGGCTGGCTGACCAGCGTCTCGACGCCGTGGCCTCCCCCCCGCGCATCGTCAGCGCCAGTCACACTGTTCTGGGGTGACAACGACCGCCTCCACCCCCTCGGTGAGGCCGATGCTGCCGCCGTTTCTGGCACGAACATCTCCATTCGCGTCGCGTCGGGTGGCCGCTACGCCTGGCCGCTGGAGATGCCGTGGACTTTGGCCGACGCCCTTCGGTCCATCGTCGTCGGGGGCGCTCAAGATGGCCGCACCGTGACAGTCACGTCGCGGTTGGCCCCTCGCGGTCGGAAGTCGGCCGGCGCAAAACGCAAGGAAGTATAGGTTGAAGCCTATGTATGCTCCGTCCTCCCGTGGCGTGGCACGCCACTTGCATAGGTCGCCGGGTAGAGACGCGACGGCCGGTGCAGAAGCGGGTACCCCCCGCCTGCCCATCTGGGGGCGCTTGGCGTGGAGGCCGAGCGCCCCCGGGACCCCGGGATGAACGACGCCGCGTTGGCTGTGCTGTCCTCGGTTGTCGAAACCGACGTGACGCCGCTGGAGCGCCTCGCCCACGCACGCGATTTGTGGCCGCGCAGCACGCTTGCATTGGTCGAGGGGCGGCTGCCCCCTTCCCCGCTGGCGGTGAGCTTTCCGCAGCATGAGGGTGACTTACGCGCGGCCATCGACTGGGCCGTCGCGAACCGAGTCCCGGTGGTGCCCTGGGGTGCGGGCAGCGGCGTCTGCGGCGCTGCGGCGGGACGGCCCGACGCGCTGACGCTTGATTTGAAGCGGATGAACCGGATTGGTCAGGTCGATGCCGCGACGCGCACGGTCCGAGTGGGTCCGGGGGTGATCGGGCAACACCTTGAGGACAACCTCGGGCGACAGGGTTGGGCGACGCGCCACAGCCCGTCGTCAATCTGGTGCAGCACCGTCGGCGGGTGGGCCGCGACTCGCTCGGCGGGGCAGTTCTCGAGTCGCTATGGGAAGTTCGAGGACATGGTCGCGGCGATGCGGGTGGTTGCGCCGGCTCGGGCCTTTCGAACGGGTCGGTGGGCCCAAGGTCGCGATCTGGGACCGTGGGTGCTCGGCAGCGAGGGAGCGCTCGGCGTTATCTCCGAGCTCCTGGTCCGGGTCGTGCCCCTTCCGGAATCACGATGGATGCGCGGTTACCGGTTCCCGTCAGTGCCCGCCGCATGGGAGGCGATGCGGCTGTTGATGCAGGCTGAGTTGCACCCCTGCGTGGTGCGACTCTACGACCCGGTTGACACGCGTATCGGCGGTCGCGGGAAGGGGGTGAAGGGCGGGGGCTCGGGGCTGCTCAAGAACCTTGTCGGGACGCTGGACGCGCGCACGAACCTGTCCATGCCGCTTGCGCTGCCCCGATTGCTCAACGCCCTGGCGGGCTGGGGTGGCGACGAGTGCGTCCTGGTTGTGGGCTGGGAGGGCACGACCGAGGTGGCCGAGGTGCTGGCGCGGCACGGTCACGGCCTCTTGCTGCACGCGGGCGGCAAGGACCTCGGCGCCGAACCGGGTGACCACTGGTACGCGCATCGCCATTCCGTCAGCTACAAGCTGGCGCCCATCTTCACGCGGGGCGCGTTCGCCGACACCATGGAGGTTGCGAGTACATGGTCCAACCTTCCGGCGCTCGACGCGGCGGTGCGTGTTGCTCTCGGTGAGGACTGCTTCGTCATGGCCCACTACTCCCACGTCTATCGGGAGGGGTGCAGCATCTACTTCACCTTTGTCGGGCGTGCAGAGGAGGGCCGGTATGATCGTGTCTGGGCGCGGGCGTTGGCTGCGGCAGGGGCCAGCGGTGGGACCGTCTGCCACCACCATGGCGTCGGCCCCCACAAGATGCACGCTGCCGCCCGAGAGCTCGCCGGCCTCGCGGCGCCGTTTGCCGAGCTTCGCGACGAGCTCGACCCCACCGGAATCCTCAACCCCGGTCGGCTTTTTCCGCCGGTCTCGATTCCCGAACCGCCGGCCCCGACACTCGGCATTGACTCGCGTTCACTCATCGCGACGCTCTCCGCCCAACAGCCGGCGGCCGACCGCGATGCCTGGCTGTCCCAGCGCGGGTACATGCTGCGGTTCCCCACCGCGGGTACTCTGGCCGCTGCCCTGGGGCAGCCGCACGCGCCGTGGGAGACGGCCGTGCTCGGCGCGTCGCTGCACCTCGATGGCACCCGGGTGGTGCTCCTGGCGGTCCCTCGTTCGTCCGCCGGGCCGGATCCGCGTGCGGCGTTCCCGGCGCACTGCTACGAGACGATCACGGTCCCTGTGGTTCCCCTCGCTCAACTTACCGTGGTGGTCAGCCGGTTGGCGCCCGACGTGCGCCCAGCTCGAAGCACGCGCGAGGGCGTCGAGCTCCGCGGCCCCGCGGCCACCGAACTCGCGGCGCTTTGTGCCCGAGCCGGAGAGGCGGGATGAGCGTCACCGACACCTGCCCGTTCTGCCCGCGCCTCTGTCGCCACGTCTGCCCGGTCACCTCGGCGACGGCGCGGGAGGCGGCCACACCTACGGCCATCGCGACGGTCTTGCGCCTGGTGGGGGAGGGCAAGCTGCCCGCCGAGCTCGCAGCTGCCGCACTCGAGTTGTGCAATGGGTGCGGAGCGTGCAAGCGGCACTGCGGCGTCCAGCAAGACGTGCCCGCGTTGGTACGCGCGCAGCGTGATCGGCCTGTTCCCGCCGCGCTCCCGGAGCTCCTGCCGGCTGACGGGGTGCGTACGATTCGCGTCGACATCGGCTCTGAAGCGGGGCCCGGTGCCGCTGCCACTTCCGACGCCCTTGGCCACGCTACCCTGATGGTGGGCGACGACCGCCATGTGCAACGGGTCGCAGCGCACTTCGCCGGCTGGACGGTGGTCACCGGCTCGCACGCTGTCGCTGAGGTGCTGTCGGCCGCGGCGGGCCTCGCGGGTAAGTACGGCGTGCGGGTAATCATGGACGCACCGCCCGAGTCCGGCCCGCGTTTCCTCACGTGCTGGGAGGGCGCCAACGGCGTCGACGGGCAGATCGCCTGTTGTGGAGCCCGCGAGGGCTACGAGCGGCGCCAACCTGGGATCGCGGGTGCGATGGCGGGCGAGGTGGTCCGCCGGATGGGAACGCGGAAGCACACGTGCGCCGACTCGCACTGCGCCTCCTGGCTGCGCGCCCACGGTGGTGAGGTGGAGGGCCCCCGTGCCGACCAGTCCAGGTGACTTCCGCGCCCAGGAGGGCGCCGGTGCGCGCAATCGGGGCGAGCGCCTCGTCGTGGTGGCCAACCCGAACGCGGGCGGCGGACGGGCGGGTCGAGCGCGCGTCGAGATCGAGGCGGCGGTCGCCCGGGCCTTCGAGCACGCCGAGGTCCGGTGGACGCAGGCGCCGGGGGATGCAACCGCGATGGCGCGCGACGCGGCGCTGGGCGGGGCGGACATCGTTGCGGCGCTCGGGGGGGATGGCACCTGCAACGAAGTCGTAAACGGGCTCATGGGCGAGTCGGCGCCGGTCGCACCGCGCGTGATCTTCGCGACGTTGCCGTATGGGACGGGCGGCGACCTCGTCCGGACCTTGGAAGTTCCGCGCGCGCTTGCGGATGCGCTCTGGGTCGCCAGCACCGGCACCACGGTGCACGTAGATGTCGGGCGGGTGGACTTCGAGCGGGGCGGGGGGCGTTGGTTCATCAACGTCGCCGGCGCGGGGGCCAATGCCGAGGTGTGCCAGCGGGTGAACCGCTCGGGCAAACAACTCGGCGGCACGATCACCTTTCTCGGAGCGATCCTCGCCACGGTGGCATCGTTCGAACCTCAGCCGGCGCGGTGGAGCTGGTTCGGACCCGACGGCGAGGGTGAGTGCGAAATGGACACGCTCGCGGCGTTCGTGGCCAACGCGCACTATTGCGGGGCGGGCCTGTGGGTCGGGCGCAATGGGTCGATGGCCGACGGCGCCTTTGATGTGACGCTGCTCCCGCGGCTGACGGTGGCGCAGGCCGCGGTAGCCCTTTTTCGGTCGCGGACTGGTGAGCTCGACCGGATCCCGGGCGCGCGCTGCTTCCGCGCGAATTCGGTACACATGCAGGGCACTCTCGCCGTGGAGACCGACGGAGAGCCCCACGATGCAGGCGCCGCGCGGTTCTCCGTGCGTGCGCGGACACTCCAGGTACGCGGAGCTTGGCGTCGTCCGCCGGTCTCGCTTGGATAATTGACGATATTTTCGATTTATGAAAAATCGAAAAAAGTGGCGATCGTGCGTTGCGCGTTTCTAGCATATCCGGCTAATACGGTGGCGCTGAAACCACAGGACACCATGCTTTCTCGATTCCATGATTCGAGAAAGGCCTGCACCCGCTCTTGACCCGCGTCAGGGACGTAAGTTGTAAGAATTTGGGTCTTTTGGATTGCAGTGCACCGCCCACCCCCACGGAGTCACCAATGAACAAAGCCGACCTCACCGAGCAGCTCTCCATCAAGGCCGGGATCCCCAAGATCCGCGCCGCCCAGTACGTGAACATCGTCATGGACACCGTCCAGGACGCGCTCACCAAGGGCGAGAAGGTCACCATCTCCGACTTCGGCACCTTCACGGTGTCGCAGCGTCGCCAGTTCAAGGGCCACAACCCCAAGAACGGCGCGGTGATCCAGGTCCCCTCCCGCCGCATCCCGGTCTTCCGGGCCGGCAAGGGTCTCAAGGAAGCTCTCAACGCTTGAGCCTTCGGGCTTGACGTGCCGGGCGCGCTTCCGTCAAGGAGGCGCGCTCGTGTCGTTTTCAGCCTGGGTGCGTATCGCTGGGTACGCCATGGGCGTTGGTGGTTGACCGCCGGCCTGCGGCGTGAAAGCTGGGGCGGCATGAATCAGGCGCGCACCCCCCAAACCGTCACGCTTGCGGCACGAGCGCGGCTGCCGTCTCGCTTCGGGGACTTTACCGTCGTCGCATTCGAGTGCGCCGAGGGCGAGTACGGTGTGGTCGTCCGCGGTGACGTGGATGGTGCCGAGGCCGTTCCGGTGCGCCTGCACAGCGAGTGTTTCACCGGCGACGTGATGGGCAGCCTCAAGTGTGATTGTCGCGATCAGCTTGAGGTGGCGCTGCGTTTCATCGGCCGGGCCGAGCGCGGCGCGGTGATCTACCTGCCGCAGGAGGGCCGCGGCATCGGGCTCGCCAACAAGATCAGGGCGTATGCGCTGCAGGACCAGGGTCTGGACACGGTGGAGGCCAACCTCGCCCTCGGCTTCCCTGACGACCTGCGCCGATACGACACGGCGGCCGAGGTGCTACGCCAGTTGGGTGTGCGCTCGGTTGTGCTCCTGACCAACAACCCGACCAAGCGGGTTGGCTTGGAGCGCGCTGGGATGCCGGTCGTGGGCCAGATTCCGCTTCGTTCGGTGCCCAACGCTCACAACGCGTCGTATCTCGACACCAAGCGGGACAAGAGCGGGCACTTGCTCTGAAAGGGGAAGGGGCGGCGCC
>CANLGL010000083.1 GCA_947490345.1 Deltaproteobacteria bacterium | reverse complement strand
TGTCGCAAATCACCCCCCATGGCTCGCCTGCTGTCGCAAATTCGGGGGCATGGCTGCGACACGCTGCTCCCCGCCGCCCTCCCGGTCTCATCGTGCTCGCGCGGGGCCTGTCGCGCGCCCTCCTCGTCGTCTCCGCAGGGGAACCCCCCAAGAAAGATCGGCGAAGTTCCATGATCGCGAGAAGGGGCCAAGCATGAGCCTGCGGCCCCTTCCCCTACCGTCCCGTACCCTCCGGCCTCCAAGCTTCGCTTTCCGGCCTGCGGCGCGCGGCGCGTAGATAACGCGCCGCGCGCGGGACTCTCCCCATCCCGCCCAGCCGCACAGCGGCCGACAGCGCAGGCCCCATGCCACTGGGCGGTTCATGGCTCTTGCAGCCGAAGAACGCGGCATGGGTGACTAGCCCATTATCGGCGCTGCGCGCTACCAGGGCCGGTCGGCGTCGATCGCGGAGACGGCGGTGTTCATGGTCCATCCGCGTGGGCCGAGCGTCCACGCCTGTTCGACCGTGGCGGCGTCGACGCGTTCGGTCGCGAGCGTCCACGCTTCCACGCGGACCAGGGCCGTGCCCTCGCGCCACCGTGCGTCCAGGTCCTGCATCTTCCGGTCCTTGCGCAGCACCAGTTCGGGGCCGACGACCACCTGGAGGATGCGGGCGTCGGTGACGCGCAATGTCGGGTTGGCCAGGATGCGCGCGACCGCAAGCTGGTCTTCGGGTCGGCTCAGGAACTTGGACAAGGCCGGGGCGTCTCCCCAGCGCGCTGCCTTCCAGTAGCCGTCAACCGCCTCCCCGAGGAACTTCTTGTCGAAGTCCTCGCGCGCGCGGGCCATCATGGCGGGGGTGCAGGCGGACATCAACAGGACGGTGAACAGCACGGTTGGGGGGTAACTCGGAGGTTAGGCCCAATGCCGGTCACTTGGGCAGCGCAGCATGAGCCATCAGCCGTTAGCCGTCAGCGATTAGCTAGGTCGGAGGCGGAATGCGAGACTTCATGGACCTCTTGGTGTGGCAGAAGGCGCACCGCCTCACGCTCGACGTGTACCGGGCCACGAAGAGCTTCCCGGCCGAGGAGCGGTTCGGCTTGACTGCGCAGCTGCGCTGATCCGCAGCGTCGGTACCCACGAACATCGCCGACGTTCCGAGCCTCACCGATGACCAACTCCACGGACTCGTCACCGAAATCAAGAAGATGCTGGCAGCTCTCCATCGGAAGCTGACGGCTGAAGGCTAATTGCTGATGGCTCGCCGGCAAGATCGCCTAAGTGACCGGCATTGAGGTTAGGCCCAGGTGTGCCCGCAGCCTCCCCCTGATCCGCCGTGCCCTCCGCGAGCTCGCTGACCGCGTCTTCGTCGGTCCGCGTCCGGTTGTTCCACGTGGAACGCGTGGGACGGAGCCGCGCTGGACGGAGGTCCCGCCAGCTGACGCTGATGACGCCGACGCCGACGGGTTGACCATCGGCCTTGAGGTGGAGGTGCCCGTTCCCGGCTCGCTGCTGCTCGACATTCGCGAACCCGGTGAGCTGGCTGGCGGCATCGCCGTGGGCGCTTTGTGCATCCCGATGGACATGGTTCCCCATCAGCTCGAGCGACTGCCGCGCGATCGGGCGATCACCGTCTACTGTGCGGCGGGGGCGCGCTCCTGGGGGGTGGCGCACTGGCTGCGTGAGCAGGGCTTTTCGGGGGCGGTGTCGTTGTCTGCGGGGATTGGCGGTGTCGGTGTCACGGTCGTTCCGGAGGGGGGACCTGGGCGGATGGTGCTCCTTCCCGCTGGCCTCGTGGACGGGGCATGGGCGCCGGAAGCCCGCGGCGAGGTGATCGTGCGGGAGGGCGACGTGCTTCGGTGCCGAACCCGAGACGAGCAGGGCTTCTGGGTCGAGCGGACGATTCCCGCGCCCTGACCGCGACGGCATGCGTGATTTTCAGCTCGGGAACGAGCGCGCGAACAACGCATCGATCGCAGCGCGGCCCCTATCCGTCAGATAGCGCGTTCCGGTGCCGCAGACGGTCGGGCAGTCGATGGTGGGCAACCCAGACGACCACTCGTCGTCGGCCCAGCGGTACCATCCGTCTTTTTCCTGGTCGAACACCCACAAGCGCTTGTTCCACATGCGGGCGAGCTCGACCGACCAGCCCGTGCCGCCGGTGACGGTGCCGTCTTCCTGGATCGTCCCGACGACAAAAACCATCTGGGCGTTTTTGACCTGGTGCCACAAGCTCTGCAGCACCCGCCGGATCATCGCGCTTTCGCTGTAAGAACGCCGAAGCCGGCGCGAGACATAGGCCAGCGAGACATCGCCTTCGGCAAGCTCGCGTTCGGTGAGGGGGTGGGCGCCCCGGGTCCGAGCCTGGATGTGACCGTCAAAGGTGAAGTTCACCTCGCGGATGCTGTGCCGCTCCGCCGCCTGGCCGAACGCGGCCTCGGTTCCGTGCGCGCCGCCTGAGTAGACCCGGCACTCGGTCGAGCCGGTCTCGTCGGTGGCAGGGGGAGTCCCCAGCGGCTCAGGCGACGCGAGGCTGCCCGCGGGGATGCGCACGCGCTGGTGGCTGGCGCCGACCAGGGGGGTGAGCCAGAGGTTGCCGTCCGCGAACGACATCTCCAGGACCACGTCGCCGTCTGGCTTGCGGAGGCCATCAGGCGTCCAGGCGAACCACAGGGCGAGGCCGTGGGAAGCCGCCAGGGCGCGGAAAGCGGCCAGCTCATCGGGCTGGGGCTCTTGCCCATCGACGACGATCAGGTCCGGCTTCTGGTCCATGACGTCGGTCAGCGTGTCGAGCAGCGTCCGCAGCCGATTCACGTCGACCGGGTTGCCGCGTGTGCTGTGAATCACGCGGTGACGTTCCACGCCAAGGATCGCGGCAACCCGCTCCGGTGCGCTGTCGCCGGCGATGAGCCCGGCCAGGATGCTGTCGTAGGCGTCCCGAACGACGGAAACTCGCTCGCGAAGCGCGATGTGGAGCACGGACTGCCCCGCCAAGAGGCGATCCAGCGCTGCGTAGACCAGGAGTTGGCTCTTTCCCACCCCAGGATGGGAGACGAGACCCCCCACTTGCCCGACGCGTAAGCCGCCGGGAAGCACGGTTTGCAGGGCGCGTAGGGCCGCGCGTTGTTGACCGACGCGCGCCACCGTGGCCTACTTCTCCTTCCGTTCCTGCTGGTACTTCTTGATCAGGTCTTCGGTGACGTTGCCCGGAGCACGGTCGTACTTCTCGAATTCCATGGTGAATTCGGCCTTGCCCTGGGTCGCGGAGCGCAGCGTGGTGCTGTACCCGAACATCTCGGCCAGCGGCACTTCAGCGTCGATCTGCGAGAAGCCATCCGACTCTGTCGTCCCGATGATGATGCCTCGCCGCTGCATCAGCGTGCCGACCATGGCCCCGTGGAACTCGGCCGGGCCTTCGATGCCAACCTTCATGATCGGCTCGAGCACCACCGGCTTGGCCTTGAAGTAGGCTTCTTTGAAGCCGCCGATCGCGGCAAGCTGGAAGGCGATGTCGCTGGAGTCGACGGCGTGGAACGCGCCGTCGTTGACGCCGCAGCGGATGCCGACGATGTGCGCGCCGATGAGCTCGCCCTTGTCCAGGCACTTCTTGAAGCCCTTGTCGCAAGCAGGGATGTACTCGCGAGGGATGGAGCCGCCGGAGATGTCGTCCATGAACTCGTAGGGGGCCTCGATCGGCTCGATCCAGCCGGCGACGCGGCCGAACTGGCCCGAGCCACCCGTCTGCTTCTTGTGGGTGTAGTTGAAGTCGGCGCGCTGGCTGATCGCCTCGCGGTAGGCGACGCGCGGCGGCGAGGTGAGCACTTCGCACTGGTACTCACGGCGCATGCGCTCGACGTAGACGTCAAGGTGCAGCTCCCCCATGCCGGAGATGATGGTGTCGCCCGTTTCGGGGTCGGACGAGACGCGGAAGGTCGGGTCTTCCTTGCTGAAGCGGCGGAGCGCCTTGGAAAGGTTGGACTGCCCCGCCTGGGTCTTCGGCTTGATGGTCAGGTCGATGACCGCGTGGGGCACGTGGATCGAGGACATCGCCAAGGTCTGCGTGCCGTCGTGGAAGGTGTCGCCCGAGAAACAGTCGACCCCGAAGATGGCGATGATGTCCCCGCAGGACGCATCTTCGATCTCCTCCATCTCGTTGGAGTGCATGCGCACCAGTCGTCCGACCTTGATCTTGTTGCCGCCGCGCGCGTTGACGATCGAGTCGCCTTTGCGGACCGTTCCCTGGTACACGCGCAGGTAGGTGAGCTGGCCATATCGGCCATCTTCCAGCTTGAACGCGAGCATCATCAGCGGGCCCTTCGGGTCCGACGGCACCGGCACTTTCACGTTCCCGTTTTCGAGGTCAATGGCTTCGTTGGGGACTTCGGGGGGCGAGGGCAGGTACTTGATCACGCCATTGAGCAGGATCTGAACGCCCTTGTTCTTGTAGGCCGATCCGCAGAAGACCGGCACCAGCTTCAGCGCAATCGTCGCATCGCGGATCGCCTTGTTCAAGGTGTCTTCTTCGACGCGCTCTTCGAGGATCTGCTCCATCAGCTTGTCGGAGAACATCGACGCCTTGTCGAGCAGGATCTCGCGGTACTTCGCGACATCATCGGCCATGTCCGCCGGGATATCGGCTTCCCGGATCGTTTCGCCGTTGTCCCCGTCGAAGTAGAACGCGCGCAGCTTCACGAGGTCGACGAGACCCTTGAGCTTGTCCTCCAGGCCGATGGGGAGCGTGACCATGGCGCAGTTGTGGTTGAGCTTTTCGCGGAGCTGGTCGGTGACGCGGTAGGGGTTGGCGCCCTGCCGGTCGCACTTGTTCACAAAGGCCAAACGCGGGACGTTGTACCGGCGCATCTGGCGGTCAACCGTCAGCGACTGCGACTGCACGCCGGCCACGGCGCACAGCACGAGGATCGCGCCATCGAGCACGCGCAGCGCCCGCTCGACCTCGATCGTGAAGTCCACGTGCCCCGGCGTGTCGATGATGTTGACGTGGTGCAGGGGCGCATCCGCGTCCTGGGTGTCCTTCCACGCACAGTGGGTGGCGGCGCTCTGGATGGTGATGCCGCGCTCCCGTTCGAGGTCCATCGAGTCCATGGTGGCGCCGACGCCGTCCTTGCCCTTGACCTCGTGGATCGAGTGGATCATGCCGGTATAGAAGAGGATTCGCTCGGTAAGCGTCGTCTTGCCAGAGTCAATGTGGGCGCTAATGCCGATGTTGCGAATCAGGTTCAGGTCGGTGATCACGGCGGCTCCAAGTCAGTGCGAATTCAGGCGCGCGAACGGGGGTCCGCGGGCGGGCGGGGGGCTATCGGAGATCGACCCGGAAAGCAAGCGTTCTGGTTGGGCGGCGCGCCAGAACCGAGAGATCGTCAGACAAGGCGGTGGGGCGCGCCGCGCGTCGGCCGGGGGGCGCTCCACGCCCGGCGTACTCCGTGGTCGGCGCGGGCGTCCCCCGGGGCTCACGCCGACGACGGCGCTCCCCCCGCCGCTGGACACCGGCGAGCGCCGAGGTGGACGACGACAACAACTCGGTGGTCGTCGCCGTTCCGGCGGCTTGTCGGTAGTCGGACACCGGTGACCTGGTGGGCGGCCGGTTAGGGAACCCGCAACACGGCAACCTCATATTGGATGATCTTGTCGTCGTGCGTCATCAGCGTGAGGCCTTCGCACCGTGCCTGAGCCACGAGCATCCGGTCGAAGGGATCGTAATGGTGGGGCGGCAGGACGACGGCCTCCCGCGTGTGTCGGAAATTGACGGGGAGCTCGGTGAACCCCGCGGCCGCGATGCCCTCCTCCACGGACTCGGGGAGCCGGAGCTTCCCAAGACTGACCTTGAGGCCCAATTCCCAAGCCGTGGCCGCGCTTACGTGGACCTCCTGCGCTTCGGCGATCGCGCGCACCATGGCAGGCGTGAGGCGCGGATTCGCAGCCTTCCACCAAAGGAAGACGTGGCTGTCGAGCAAGAGCTTCATTCAGGGCTTTCGCCGCCGAGCATCAGCGCCGCGATCGTGGTGTCGGCCTCGTCGAAGTCCGGGGCCACCCACACTCGACCCTCCCACCCGCCCGGCCGACGCACGGGCGGGGCCGCCAGCGCAACCAGTCGCGCGGCAGGCGTGCCGTTGCGCGCGATCACGATTTCCTCGCCAGCCGCAGCACGCTGGACCAGCTCGGAGAGGTGGGTCTTGGCGTCGTAGATGTTCACGGGGTTCATGTTGAGATTGTAGCGGGCCTGACCAAGCTGGTCAAGTCCGCATTTCGGGCGGGGACGGGCGCGAACGCCCGGTAGGTCCCCCGGTCACCGCGGCGCCGCTCACGGCACCGGGAGCGGAAATCCCAGTGCGCGGGCAGCCTGCGCCTGCCCGCGGTCGAAGGTCAGAAATGCCTGGCGGCCGGCGCCCGAGCGGAGGGCGCAGGCCAGGTGCATCGCGTCCAGGGATTTTGAGCCAGTGGACTCGGCGATCGCGGCGGCGGCCTCGCAGGTCGCGGCGTCCAGTTCGATCACATGAGCCCGCTCGAAGTCGCGTGCGAAGGCCGCCAGCGCTCGCTGCCGGGAGCCGAGGTCAGGAAGGATGCGGGCCAGGTTCCGCCGCACCTCCACCAGCGTGAGGCGACCGGTGTACCACTCCCGATCCAGGGCCAACAGGGACTCCACCCGCTCGCTGTCGCTCTCGTCCACGTAGAGCTTGAGCATCGCGCTCGTGTCCACGTAGATCACCGGTCGTCCCGGTCCTCGTCCACGGCCTCCGCGATGCTCATGCTGCCCCGTTCGCGTGTCGTGCGCCGCCGCGGCTTCCCCGAACCCCGGCGGATCCACCCTTCGGCAACGCCGACCTCCAGGAGCGTCTGCCCTGGCACCGGGCCGATCAGCGCGCGAGGCTGCCCGCGGTCGGTGACCCGGATCAACTCGCCGGCAGCCGCCCTCGCCAGGTACTCGGACAGGTGCTGCTTCAGCTCGCGGACGCCGACATCCATGTGGACACATTAGGCCGATATTGTGTCCTCGTCAAACGGTACGGATGGCCCCGACCGCCCGTACATGCGCCTGGCGCCCGGCCCCCCTCTTGACCAGGCAACACAATTCCGCTAACATCGCAGTCTCACCCCGAGCTTTCCATGTCCATCCGTCTGTTCGTCCCCCTCGCCGCCGCGCTCGCGGTCGCGCTCGCCTGCACCGGTGGTTCCACGCCCGACGCCCCGCCGCCCGCGCCCCCCGCGCCCCCGGCCGCGCCTCCGCCGCCCCCGCCCCCTCCGGCCGCGCCCCCCGCAGCCACGGGCTCGGTCGGCGTCGCCGAGTGCGACGACTACATCGCCAAGATGACCGCTTGTCTCGGCACGATGGACGCGGCGGTCAAAGCCGCTACTGAAAGCGGGTTCGCCCAGACGACCGCCGCCTGGCGCGCGGCGGCGGTGACGCCTGAGGGCAAGGCTGGGCTGGCGATGGGCTGCAAGGCCGCGCTCGCTTCGATTCCGCCCAGCTGCGCCGGCGGGGCTGCAACCGCGGCGCCGGCGGCGGGGACCGCTCCCGCCGTGACCCCGGCCGCGCCCCCGCCGGTGGAGACGGTCGAGGTCAAGACCGAGAAGAAGGACACCCCCCCGGCGGCGCCCCATGCCGGCCACAAGCAGGGTGTCTCCCCGTTGAAGAAGAAGCACTGATCCGAAACGGGGGCATGGGCGCCGGCCTCACCCCCGCATCGCGCCCAGCGCCCGCCGCGTGAACACCGCCGCCATCTGGCGGCGCCAGTTGCTGTCCCCGTGCACGCTTCCCTGCGGGCGCGTTTGCTTGTGCACGAGGTCGGCGATCGCGGCGACGGCGACATCGTCGAGCGGCGCGCCCAAGAACGCGTCGAGCCCGCGGACCAGCTTGGGCTGGGGGCTGACCGCCCCGACGACGATCTCGAGCGCGCGCGGCGTCGAGCCTTCCCACTGCCCGCAGACGGCGAGGCCCAACTGCGGAAAGTCGATGCTGTCGCGCGTCCGGAGCTTGGTGTAGCTGCCGCGAAAGCCGGCTCCGGGCGCAGGGACGACCACCTCGGTCAGCAGTTCCCCCGCCGTCAGGCGCAAATGGTCCATGCCATTGTATTGATACAGCTCACGAATACCAAGCTCTCTCCGCCCCTCTGGGCCCACTAGACGCAAGCGGGCGCCGAGCGCGAGCAGCACCGGGACCGTGTCGCTTGACTGGCTCGCCACACAGGTCTTGGGGCCACCCACCACATGACACCAGGTGCCCTCGGCCTTGAGACAGTACCCGAGGGCCTGGCGCCAGAAGAGGGTCTGGTTGTAATACATGCATCGTGTATCAAGCATCACGTTGCCACCGAGGGTCGCCATCGTGCGGATCTGCGGGCTCGCAACCAGCGCGGCGGCCTGGCCCAGCGGCGCCAGGAGCTCGCGGATCGTGGGGTCAGCGGCGAGGTCGTCGAGGCGTGTCGCGGCGCTGATCACGATGCCGTCGGCTTCGCGGCGCACACCTCCGGGAATCCCGCCGATGCCCACCAGCAGCTTGGGGGCGAAAAGCCCATGCTTGAGATTGGGCAGCAGGTCGGTCCCCCCGGCCACGTACTGGGCCCCGGGCGCGGACCGCCACAATGCCAGCGCCTCTTCCCAGGAGGACGCATGGCGATACACGAAGCCATCCATGCGGAGCATCAGGACCTCCCAGCGCGAATCGCGGCAAGGACACGGTCGGGCGTGAACGGGATGCGGCGCAGCCGGACGCCCACGGCGTCGGCGATCGCATTGGCGATGGCGGGGATCACCGGATGCAGGGGCCCCTCGCCTGCTTCCTTGGCTCCGTAGGGACCGCCCGGATCGATCGACTCCACGATCTGGGCGATGAAGTCGGGCGACTCCATCGAGGTGGGGATGCGGTAGTCCAGAAGGTTCGGGCCGGAGTGCAGCCCACGCTCGTCGAAGGTGTGCGCCTCCATCAGCGCTTCGGCGTAGCCCATGTAGACCGACCCCTCGATCTGACCCTCGACGAGCTGGGGATTGAGCGCCCGGCCGCAGTCGTGCGCCGCCCAGACCTTCTCCACACGGACGATGCCGGTTTCAGCGTCGACGCTGACTTCGCACACGTGCGCGGTCGCGCTGTAGGCGGGGGACGCACCGATGGTGCCCCCCCGGTACTCTCCGCCGACCTTGCGGGTCCGGTAGCCGCCGGCCGACACCAGCGGCGTGCCGGCCGCCGCTTCGGCAAGGATGAGCGCGTCGCGGGCTGAGATGCTCCGGGCGGGGTCCTCCCGGTCCGAGTACACACCCAAGCCTTTTGCGACGCGATCGACATGCACCTGCCACAGCCCGGCGACGGCGTTTCGGAGGGCAGTCCCCATCGTCCGACCCGCCTCCTGGGCAGCGATGCCGGCCATGAAGGTGACGCGACTGCTGTAGGAGCCGAGGTCGACCGGGGTCAGCTCCGTGTCACCAGACACGACCGTGATGTCCTCGGGCGAAACACCTGTCTCTTCCGCGACGATGTAGGCGAGCATCCCGTCGCTGCCCTGACCGATGTCGTTGGCGCCGCAAAAGACGGTGATCTTGCCGCTGCGGTCGGCGCGGAGCATCACCCCCGACTGGGGCATTTCGTTGGGGTAGATGGGGTACGCGGTCCCCGAGATGTACATCGACGCGGCGACGCCGAGACCACGCCCGTATGGCAACTTCCCGCGGCGCGATTTCCAAGCACTCGCGCGCTCGACCGCGTCCAGGCACTCGGCGATGCCCGAGGACGTGACCAGGAGCCCGTTGACGGTGCGCTCTCCGGCGGTGACCATGTTCTTGCGACGCAACTCGATCGGGTCCAGCTCCAACCGCTCTGCGAGTTCGTCGACAGCGCACTCAAAGGCGAATCTCGGCTGCACGCTGCCGTGCCCGCGCTTGGGCCCGCAACACGGCTTGTTGGTGTAGACTCGTCGCGACCTGAAGTGGTAATTTTCGAAGCCGACCGGCCCTGTCAACAACTGCCCTGCGTAGTAGGTGGTGACCAACCCGAAGGAATGGTACGCGCCGCCGTCGATGAGGATGTCACTTTCGACAGCGGTGATGCGGCCGTCTTTCGTGCCACCGACCCGAAACGCCATGTCCATCGGGTGGCGGCCTCGGTGCGCGTAGAAGACCTCCTCGCGGGTGTAGAGGATCTTCACGGGCCGCCCAGCCTTCTTGGAGAGGACCGCGACGCAGAACTCGAGGTCGAAGGGCTCTGACTTTCCGCCGAACGCACCGCCGACCACCGGCTGGATCACGCGCACGTCTTGGGCCCCGACTCCCAGGACCTTGGCCAGCTCCCGATGCAGGTAGTGCGACACCTGAGTGGCCGACCATACGGTGAGCTTGTGGTCCGCCGACCACTGGCCGATCGCGCAGTGCGGTTCGATCGCCGCGTGGGTGCTACCCTCGTAGAACCAGCGGTTCTCGACCACGGCATCGGCGTTTGCGAAGCCGGCCTCGACATCGCCGAAGCGGAGATCGACCTCCTTACAGACGTTGTCGGCCCAGGGCCGCCCCTTCCAGTCCAGCTCGTGCACCAGCGGCGCCCCCGGGGCGATCGCGGCCTCGGCGTCCTTGACGATCGGAAGCGGCTCGTACTCCACCTTGATCGCTTGGATGGCGCGATTGGCCGTCTCCTCGTCCACGGCGGCAACGGCCGCGACGCCTTCACCGACGTACCGGACCTTCCCGACCGCCAACGCGGTTTCGTCCGGCGTCCACGGGATGATGCAGTATGCCGTCGGCAGGTCGACGCCGGTCATGACCGCAAAGACCCCCGGGAGCGCCTCGGCGCCGGTGGTGTCGATGGACAGGATGCGTGCGTGCGCGTGGGGCGAGCGGAGGATCTTGCCGTGGGCCATCCGGGGAAGCTGAATGTCGTCGGTGTAGACGGCCTCGCCGGTGGCCTTGTGGATGCTGTCGGCCTTGCGGCCCCGGGCGCCGATCACGTCGAAGCCGGTGCTGGGTGTGCCGTAGCGAACCGGGACGTGGCGCTCACACCCATCGGCGGCCATGCGGACGGCTTCGAAGATCTTGGTGTACCCGGTACATCGACACAGGTTCCCCGACAGGGCCTCGCGGATCTCGCCGTCGGTCGGCTTCCCGACACGGTTGAGCAGGGCGCGGGCGCTCAGGATCATCCCCGGCTGGCAGAATCCACACTGCAGGGCGCCGCACACGTCGAAGGCCCGTTGGACGGGGTCGGGCCCGGCCGGCGTGGCCAACCCTTCGATGGTGGTGACCTCCCCGCGCACACTATGGGCGAGCGTCAGGCAAGACAGCACCGGCTTGCCGCCGAGCAGCACCGTGCACGCCCCACAATCCCCCTTGTCGCAACCCTGCTTGCTCCCGGTGAGGCCGGCGCCGTAGCGCAGCGCCTCCAGGAGCGTCCACGATTCCGGTACGGCCAGCGAGAGCGATTCTCCGTTGACGCGTAGGGTCAGGAGCGACTTCATCGTCGCGGGCTATCATGGAGTGGGGGGACGGGGCTTGCCGGCGAGCCGTTGACGATATCGGAATCCGATATATAGTCAACCCATGCGTGCGATCTCTGTCCATGTCTCCGACTCCGACTACCTGGCCTTCAAGTCGCTCGCGGCCCAGGACCAGCGGCCGGTCGCCGAGCTGATCCGCGAGGCGATGAGTCGCTGGCTCGTCGAGCATCGGCGCAGCGGGGGCTCGCTGGCCGACGTCCTCCCGGTGGATTGTGGCGCCTCCATCCGTCCGTTCGAGCGTAGCGAAATCGCTGAAGAGCTGTTCGAACGATGAGCCTCGCCGTGGACACCGACGTGCTCATCCCCTGGTTGGTCCGCTCGGCGCCCCGTCACCTCGAGGCCTGCGCGTTCATCGAGGCCGAGATCGGTCGCGATGGCGGTCGGATCGCGGTCGCTCCTCAGGTTTGCTGGGAGTTCCTTCACGTGGTGACGGACGACCGTCGGTTCGAGCACCCCTGTTCGATGGAGGAAGCGTCCGCGCTGGTGCGGGCGGTGTGGAACGCCCGGGAGACCGAACGGCTGCCAGCCAGCGTCGATGTGGTACCGCGCGCGCTCGACCTGCTTCGCGAGCATCGCCTTGGCCGGAAGCGCATCCTCGACACGGCCCTCGCTGCCGCTCTCGAGGCCGGCGGAGTTCGGCGGCTGGCGACGTACAATGTCCGCGACTACCAGTGCTTCCCCTTCCTCGATCCGGTCTCGCCCGCCTCCTCCATCGCACCATGAGGGCGATCTCGACGGGATACCCTCCGCATCCATGCTGGCGCTCTGGCTGTTGATTGCGTCGATGCCCGACGCGGCGGTGTCGATTCCTTCGGGACATTTCGCCATGGGCGCCGCCGATGTGCCCGACGCCCGGCCCGTTCGGGACGTCGAGGTCTCGGCGTTCCGGATCGACCGCACCGAGGTCAGCATTGGCGAGTTCGAGTCCTTCGCGACGGGAACCGGCTGGGACGCCGATACCTGCTGGTCAGAAGGCGGTCTGGCGTGGCGGGCCACCCACACCAACGGGGCGGGACCAACCGCGCGCGCATCAGGCCGCGCCGGCGATCATCCGGTCGTCGCGGTGACCTTCTGGGAGGCCGAGGCATTCTGTGCGTGCCGCGGGGGGAAGCTGCCCACCGAAGCCCAGTGGGAGCGCGCCGCCTGTGGGGTCGACCCGCGACCGGCGCCCCCCGCGGACGACTCCGGCGTGGCCTGGTGGTTCGAAGAGGGAAAACACGGCAGTCTTCCCGGCGTGTTCACCCACCCGGTGGTCAACACTTCGCCGCTCAACGTGTTCGGGCTCTCCGACATGGTCGGCAACGTATGGGAATGGACGCGCGACACCTATCGAGCCGATGGCTACGCCCGGCTCTCGGCCAAGGACCCCGTGGCAGCGGAGCGTTCGCCCTGGCGAACGGTGAGGGGTGGCTCCTACATGAACCTCCCGTCCTACGCGGGATGTTCGCACCGGGAGCCAGTCCGGCCTGAGGAGCCGCGGCTGACCGTGGGGGTCCGATGCGTCTACGAGTAGCGATACTTTTTGGGTGGTTCGCAGGATGCGGACCGGGCCAGACGGCCGGCCCGCGGCCGAAGGTGACGGTTGCGATCGAGCGGGGAACCGGCGCCTTCGCGGGGATGGTCCACGTTCCGGCGGCCGCGGTCTCGGCGGGGGCTCCGGCGGGGCAGATGCGCCCCCCCCCGATGAGCCGGAGCCTTCCGCTGCCGACGTTCACCTGTTCGGCCGCCGAGGTTTCGGCCGATCAGTGCCCTGGGCTCGAACACGATCCGCTGCCAAAGCGTGGGGTCCAGGTGTCCGCGTTCTGGATCGACCAAAATGAAGTCAGCAATGACGAGTACGCGAAGTTCCTGGTGGCGACCGGCTACCGCCCCCCTCACGTCGAGGAGTCCTGGGCGGAAGGGGAGTGGAACTGGGACGGGACCACGCCGCCCACCGGCAAGGGCGACCACCCTGCGGTGTTGACCAGCTGGTACGACGCCCGCGAATTCTGTTTGTGGCGGGGCGCGCGGCTGCCCACCGAAGCGGAGTGGCACCTCGCCGCGCACGGCCCGGCGGGCGACGAGTGGGCCTATCCGTGGGGAGGCCGATACGAGGATGGGCGGATGAACCGAGGAAAGTTGGAGCCCCCCAACTACGACGACGCCGACGGCTACCTCACCACCTCGCCGGTGGGCCACTACCCCGCCGGACAGAGCCGCTACGGCGCCAACGACCTCTTCGGCAACGCCTGGGAGTGGGTGGGCGATCTGCGCATGCGCAACTGGGGCGAGGTGCGCTACGGCGACGCCGCGACCTCGCGTGACCCGACGACGACCACCCTCGGCCTGTACGCCGGTGCGCGAGGATTCAGCTATTTCGCCGACCCACGGCCGAACCTGGGTATCGGCCACAACTCCTTTCCGGTCGAGCTGCGTCGGAAGACCAGCGGCTTTCGATGCGCCCGGGCCGAGGGCGGATGACGATCAGAATTCTGGCCGCCGGGCTACCTTGCCGCGGTGGCTGAGCTGGAGTGGGAACCGCGACTGGAGCGCACCCGGGCCGAGGCCCAGGCGTTCGCGCCATTTCTGGGCCGGTGGACGGGCTCGGGCCACGCGCACGGAGAAAAGAGCACCGGCGAGCTGGTCGGGGAAGCGATCCTCGACGGCAGCCACATCGAGGTGCGTGAGCGGGTGGACGGGCACGAGGATCGCTGTTTGTACCGCTTCGAGGTAGACGACATGAGCCTGCGCGTCATGCACATCTTCGCCGGTGGAACGGTGCGGGAGTACCCAGTCGAGCGGACACCCTCCGGCCTGGTCTGGATCACGCCTCCCAGCGAGCCCTCGGTGGAGTGGCACTTCGGGTCGGACCAGCTGCGCTGCGAGGTGCGGTGGCCGGGCGCGGACCAGCCCGATGTCACCATGTCCTGGACGAGGGCCTGATGCCGGGAAACAGCTTCGGCCGTGCCTTTGTGGTCACCACCTTCGGCGAGAGCCACGGCGCCGCCCTCGGCGTGGTGATCGACGGGGTACCAGCCGGGGTCACCCTCGACATGGCGGCCGTGCAGGCCGATCTCGCACGCCGGCGCCCCGGGCAGAGCGCGCTGACGTCGCCACGCGACGAAGCGGACCTCCCGGAGGTGCTCAGCGGTGTGCTCGACGGCGTCACCCTCGGCACGCCGCTGACAATGCTGTTCCGGAACACCGATGCCGACTCGCGCCCCTACGAGCCGATGAAGGACGTGTATCGCCCCTCGCACGCGGACTACACCTACCAGGCGCGCCACGGCATTCGCGACTGGCGAGGCGGCGGCCGGGCAAGCGCCCGCGAGACCGTGGGGCGCGTCGCGGCGGGAGCAGTGGCTCGCCAGCTCCTCAGCGCCCTGGGCATCGAGGTGGTGGCGTGGGTGTCCCGCGTCGCGGACGTAGAGGCGGCGCTCCCCGACACCGACGCGCTGACCCGAAGCGACGTCGACCAAAACCCGGTGCGTTGTCCGGATGCGGCGGTGGCGGCCCGGATGGAGGCGGTCATTCGGGAGGCGCGCAAGGAGGGCGACACTGTCGGAGGTATCATCCGGTGTGTTGCCCGCGGCGTGCCGGCCGGGCTCGGCAGCCCGGTTTTCGACAAGTTGGAGGCCGATCTCGCCAAGGCGATGCTCTCGCTCCCCGCGGCGAAGGGTTTTGAGTCGGGGAGCGGCTACCTCGGCGCCACCCGGCGCGGCAGCGAGAACAACGATGCCTTCGTCCCTGGAGCCGATGGCCGTCCGCGTACGCGCACGAACCACTCGGGCGGCATCCAGGGGGGCATCAGCAACGGCATGCCGGTTTTGTTCTCGGTGGCGTTCAAGCCAGTGGCGACGATCTTCCGCGAGCAGGACACCGTCGATGTCCTCAACGAACCCCGCACGCTACTCCCCCGGGGGCGTCACGACCCCTGCGTGCTCCCGCGGGCGGTGCCGATGGTCGAGGCGATGGCCTGCCTCGTGCTCATGGACCACTGGCTCGGCCGTGTGCAGTAGGACACCGTCGGCCGCTCGCCATCCGCGCTACGTGGCCACGCGGAGTGAACTTGACCCATTTCTCATCCTTCGGCATCGACGAGGCGCTCTGCCGCCGCGTTCTCAGTGTCGCGCTGTCTCGCGGTGCCGACGACGCTGACCTGTACTTCGAGCACTCCGGCAGCACGTCGGTGGCGCTGTCGGACGGCAAGGTCAACCGGGCCAGCACCCACGTCGATCTGGGCGTAGGCGTCCGCGTGGTGGTCGGCGATCAAGTCGGGTACGCCTACACCGAGGACCTCAGCGAGGCGGCCATGGTCGCCGCCGCGAGGGTGGCGGCCGAGATCGCGGCGGGCTCGCGAACGACCGCCCCGGTGGCGCTCACCCTCAAACGGCTGCCCAGCCGCTACCATGCCACCCAGCCCTGGGAAGGGGTGGACATGCAGACGCGGGTCGGGCTCGTCCGCGACTGGGAAAAGCGGGCCTTCGCCGAAGACTCCCGGGTGATTCGTGTCGAGACTTCGCTCGGAGACAGCTTCAAGCACATCCTGATCGCGCGGCCGGACGGTCGGCTCGTCTACGACTACCAGCCAATGACGCGCGGGTGGGTCGTGTGCACCGCCGAGACGGGGACCAAGAAGGAGTCTGCCAGCGCAAACCTCGCCCAACGGGCCGGCTTGGAGTTCTTCACCGAGGCACGTGTATCAAGCATGTGTCACCGCGCCGTGGCTGACACGACTGCGCTTTTCGATGCGGTCAAGCCCCCCGCCGGCGAGATGACGGTGGTCCTGGGCGCAGGGTCCTCGGGGATTCTGCTCCATGAAGCGATCGGCCACGGGCTCGAGGCCGACTTCAATCGGAAGGGCATCAGCATCTTCGCCGACCGGGTGGGTCAACGCATCGCGCCCCCGGGGGTCACCGTCGTGGATGATGGCACCATTCCCTTTGCCCGCGGCACGATCAACACCGACGACGAGGGCAACGACGCCCAGCGGACGGTGCTGGTGGAAGACGGTATTCTACGCGGCTTCTTGCAGGATGAAATCAGCGCAAAACACTATGGGGTGGCACCCACCGGCTCGGGCCGGAGGGAGAGTTTCCGCCACGTCGTGCTCCCGCGCATGCGCACCACGTACATGGAGTCGGGCACCATGCCGCCGGAAGAGATCATCGCCAGCGTGGACAAGGGCATCTTCTGCGCCGACTTTGCCAACGGTCAGGTCCAGATCGGCGCGGGGGACTTCGCCTTCTACGTGCGGCGCGGCTTCTTGATCGAAGGAGGGAAGCTGACCCGGACCATCAAGGACGTCAACCTCATCGGCAACGGCCCACAGGTGCTGGCGACCATCGAGATGGTGGGGAACGATCTCAAGATCGACGAGGGTGGCTGGACGTGCGGCAAGGACGGGCAGAGCGTCCCGGTGAGTCAGGGCATGCCCACGGTCAAGGTCTCGAAGTTGTCGGTAGGTGGGGTGAGCGCATGAGCCTCCTCGATCTCGCTCGAAAAACCGTCGAGGACGCCCGGAAGCTCGGCGCTGGCGAAGTCTCGGTCTCGGTGTCCAGCGGTTCGGAGCTTTCCCTGGTTCGCCGTGCTGGAAAACTCGAGCAGGCCACGCAAGCCAGCAGCCGCGGGTTGTCGCTTTCGCTCCTGGTCGACGATCGGTTCTCGGTGCACAGCACCTCGGATCTGCGGCCGGATGCGGTCCGCGCCTTCCTGGTCAACGCGGTCGCCGCCACCCGTGTGCTGGAGGCCGAGCCGGAGCGCCGGCAAGCGGACATCTCACTATGCGGTCGTGGCGCCACGGATGAGGAGCTGGACGGCCTCGATCTCACCCACGCCACCCTCAGCGTAGAAACGCGCCGGGCTGCCGCGCTGGAGCTCGAGGCCGCCGTCGAGGCCCTTCCCGAGCGCGCCCGCGTGCTCAGCGCGACGATGCACCTCGGGGACTCCTCAGACGAAGGCGTCCGGGTGATGTCCAATGGGTTCGAAGGCGCTCGGCGCTCCACTGGTTTCGGTCTTGGGGTCGAGCTGACGCTCATCGAGCCCGGGGGGCGCCGTCCCGAAGCGACGGCCTGGTACTCCGCGAACCACCGCTCCGATTTGCCCGCTGCTGGGCTCATCGCAGCCGAGGCGTGGTCCAAGGCGGCAGAGCGGCTCGACAGCCACTCCATCGCGTCTGGGCGCTACCCGATGCTCCTCCAGAATCAGGTCGCGGGCCGGATCCTCGGCGTCCTCGGCGGTCCGCTCTCCGGAGGCGAGCTGCACCAGCAGCGGAGTTTTCTGGCCGGTCGGATGGGCACGCGGATCACCAATCCGGCGCTCACGCTCACCGACGTGCCAAACATTCCGCGCGGCCTCGGCAGTCGCCCGTGGGACGGGGATGCGCTGGTCGCGCGCCCGATGCCGGTCATCGAGGCGGGCGTGCTGCGCAACTACTACATCAACACCTATTACGGGCGTAAACTCAACATGCCCGCGACCACCGGCGGGCGGAGCAACTGGGTCGTCGCGCCTGGAACCCGGACCCCGACAGCGATACTTGCCGATGTGTCGAAGTGTATCGTCGTCACCGGCTTCCTCGGGGGAAACAGCAACGGCCTCACCGGCGACTTCAGCTTCGGGGTGCAGGGGCTGTTGGTTGAGCGCGGTGAGGTCACGGCCCACCTCAGCGAGATGAACGTCTCGGGCAACATCGAAGAGGTGCTCGGTCGCCTGGTCGAGCCGGCGTCGGACGTGTGGACCTGGTCCAGCTGTCGGACTCCGTCGCTGTTCTTTGACGAGTTGGAGTTTTCGGGGGCCTAAGTCGTACGTTGTGTTCTGTGGCCCTTACTCGCACCGTCACGCGGCGGGGATACAGGTGCGCATGCGTCGCCAGCTCGACCTGGGGTGAGGTCCGTTCCACCCAGGACATCGACCTCGTAGTCGTAGCAACGCGGACTGCGCTGGTCCAGCTGTGCAAGGCGCTGCCGCCAGAGCGCTGGTACGACCTGGAGACGGGCTGGAAGGTCGATGTCATCCGGTAGGGGGCGCTATGGCGTCGGAAACACCGGCGTGCCGCCGAGGACGCTGATGGCGCCATCCAGCGTGATAAACAGGGGCTCGTCGGTGCCATCGCCGTCGAAATCCAGATGGTCAAAGGTGCTTGCGCGCGAGCCGATTCGGCGGTCGTAGTCGCTGACGGGGAGGACGCCCGAGAGGCGGGCGCCGCGAAATAGGTGGGTGTCGCCCCTCCAGTCCCACTCCACGACGTGACCGACCCCGGTCCCCACGTCGGCGCGACCGTCGTCGTCGGCGTCGCCGAGCCCGCCGGCGGCGGCCGGAAGGAAGGTGTCAGCGTCACCCACGATGGTCGCGAAGGGGGTGAGCGCCGCCCCTTCGAGAAGCGGCCCGCTCACCAGATACACCGCACCGTCCGCGCTGGCCTCGTACACCCACGCGTCATCGAGCCCGTCCCCCGTGACGTCGCCAACAAAACCACCCAAGCCGGGGATGCCTTCGCCGTCGGCGATAGGGAAACTCCCACCGACCGACAACAGCTCGCCAGGGAACAGGACGTCGGGGGCGAGCAGCTCCGTGAGGCCGTCACCATCGAGGTCGCCCGCTTGCATGATCGGCCCGAAGCTCATCGCGGTGCCGCCGTCCTGGGTGACCGGGATGTCAGGGAAGTGCCACGGCGCCTGTCCGACGGCGAAGCCCGGCTCCACAAGCCGCTCTCGGGGCATGACGTACTCACCGACCTGGATGAGCGCTCCGCCGCCCCCATCGAAGTCACCGACGAGGCCGAAGCTCTGGTTCACCATCTCCGGTACGGGAACCCACACGGTCGGGTCGGGATGGTGGGAATTGGGGTGTTCGCTCAGGTCGGCCCCGGTCCACACGCCCACGAACGCTGGCCAAGCAGACGCGATCTCTCCAAGCGTGTCACCATCCAGATCGCCCACGCCTCTGGCGTTGGAGGAATCGAACGATTCGCCGATAGCTCCGTCCCAGCCGCGGGAGCTCAGGAAGACGTTGGCGTAGATCACCACGCCGCCGTCGATCCAAGTGTAATGAATCACATCCATCACACCGTCGAGATCCACGTCGCCCGCGATGGCCCCGGTGAAGTCCACCAGAAACGGGCCATCTTCTCCGTTGCAGTCCTGATCGATCCCGTCGTAGGGGCCCTCTACATCGATCGCTCCCGGAAAGGAAAGCGGGTCCTGGTCGTCGCAGTCGTCGGGGGGCAGCCAGCCATCTTCGTCGTAGTCGCCGTCGCCGTCTTCGTCCTTGTACAGGGGTTGCTCCTCGACGTCGCTGTGGTCGTCGTCGCTGTCGCGGTCGTCGTACCCACTGGCGGCGCTGTCTTGCGGGGAGACACTGTCGCTCCCATTTGTGTCGGGGCAGCCGGCGCCGAGCAAGAGGACGAGCGCGATCACGCCCACGCCTCGCGATAGGTCGCCTCGGCAACGTCGGCGGTGGTCTCGAAGCGCTCCAAGGGAAACACCTTTCCCGATCCCTCGGGTCCCCCCGACCCCGAAAACACGATCCACTCCCCAGATGGCAGCCGCACGGGATCAGGGTCCAGTCGGGACTGCGAATCCCCCTTCCATCGGCCGTCAGGATCGCCAGGGTTGGACCGGGCGACAAGATCATGGTTGCCGCCAACGTTGTCCACGGTCACCGGCCGGACGACGAAGTCGGTGCCATACACCCGTCCTGCCGTCTCGGGGCCCAAGACTCCGCGCCAGATTCCCCACCCGTAGTTGCCGGTGACGGCGCCGCCGACTTCGTTATGGTTGCCCGCGAAGTACAGCGCGACGCCGCCGTCGAATAGGGCAGGCACGGCATCGACATCTTTGAGTTTTTCGTAGACTTCCCAAATCAGGCGGTTGCCGAGCGTGCCGGGGTCGTCGCCCGCTTTCCAGCGGTCGCCCTCGGCCACCCAGATGTTCACCTTGCCGAGTTTCTCACCAGCCAACTCGTGCAATCCACTCTTGCTGTTCCACAGCGTCTCGTCGGTGGACGCGACCATCACAGTCTCTCCCCAAGGCGAGTCGATGAGCGTGAGTCCGAGGCCGAGGCTGTTTCCCCAGGGCAGGAGCCCCGTCCGGATTCGCTTGGCGAACGTGCCAGGAACGAAGTCCGGTGTGTTCGTGTACGCATCGTAAGCGGTGGCGTTGGCGTGGGTGGTCAGCTCCGCCGCGTAGTAGACATACAACCACTCTTCGCCATCGACCTCCATTTCGCACGCGGACGGCACGCCCAGCCACAACGGCACCTGCTGTTGCGCGCCGTCGATGACAAGGTCGTGGTACCTCGCCACCAGGAAATACGGTCCTTTCACGTCCTTCGCGAAGCGCGGCGAAGCGCACCAATAGCCGACAATCGCAACGGAGGTGTTGGTCGGGCCGGCCTCGCCGCCGCCGGGCTGACTATCGGGCGCACCCGGACCGTACACATTGGCGGGCTCCGTCGCCGAGTTGTACCGCGCCAGCAGCATCAACCACCCTTTCTCGTCCTTCAGCTCCAACACGTGGACGTCTTTGTACAGGGCCATCGCCTCGTGCCCGTCGAGCACGCGCGCGGCCGTCTGGCTGGGGATGCCGGTGCTGTGAAGGGTGCGGACCGGGTCGAAGACGTATTGCCCCGCCGCGGCGGTTCGGTCATCGGACACCCCGTCGGACTGGAGGTAGGCGATGTTCCGCTGGCCCGAGAGCGCCTCGGGGAGGTAGCGCAACTCGATGTTGTCCGTCTGTGTCAGCTGGGGCGGGTGCTGTGTGCCGTCGGGCTCTACGGACACGCTCCCCACGGCGACCCCGTACATCCACAGACGGTAGCGCGAATAAAGGTCGAACGGCCACGGGAAAGCCGAGTCGGCCTCATATTCGCGTGCGTCAACGCCGAACGCGTCTACCTGCGAGTCTCCCCTGACGCAGATGGTCGAGTTCGACGTCGTGACCACCCCGGCGGTCGAGGTGACCAACAGCGCCGGACCGCCGTCAGTCCATGTGAAGTCCGCCAGACTGAACGGCGACTGAAACGGCCAGGCCACCCGGCCGCTCAGCAGGCCCGGGTGTCGAAGCGCGCCGAAACCCAGGCCAGTTCGATCTTGGCGGGGTTGTCGTCCTCGTTGCGAAGGCGAACCCCGAAGCGCACGTAGGCCTTGGTGAAGGTGACCGCGATGTACCCGACGCTCGCCCAATACCCATCCGTCGTCGCCGCCGTGAAGTTGACATCCACCGTCGTTCCGTCCCCGGCGAACATCTCGGGCTCGTCGCTCTCCTGATACCA
>CANLGL010000082.1 GCA_947490345.1 Deltaproteobacteria bacterium | reverse complement strand
GGCGACCTCTCACAGACCGTCGCCTACGAATGCCTGCAATTCCACGGCGGCTACGGCTTTACCGAAGAGTACGACATCGCCCGCGCCTATCGAGACGTCCGCATCCTCCCCATCGGCGGAGGGTCGAGCGAGATCATGAAGGAGATCATCGCGAAGTACAGTGGATTAGGGTAGGTCGAAGGCGCTTTCGCGCCGAGCTCAATCAGCGCGAAGCCAAAGGATCCAAAAACCGCTCCATCGCCCGCCGCACCCGGACAATGCCATAGCCCTTGTCGACGTGCACCCAATCCACACCACACTCCCGCGCGGCCGGCAGGATCACCTCGTCCGCGTCGTGACCGACGAAGGAGCCGAGGATGAGCACGATGTCGATCTTGCCGGCGCGGACGCGATCGCGGACGGTCTGCAGGTTGTTGCGCTTGAACTCGGTGCCGACCCACTCGAGCTCGCCGAAGCCGAAGGCCTTCTCCAGGCGCTCCCGGTTCAGTTCGCGAGGATCGCCACCGACGATCACGCCACGGCGGTAGCGCGTGCGCCCCCACCACGCCCAGTCCGGCGGCAGCGGCGGGGCCTTCTCATCATCCTCGCCTTCGGCAGCCTCGGCATCCTCACGAAGCGCCTTGCGCAGGCCGCGAAACTCCACCCCATCGAACAGGTCGGCATGAGGCAGACTGAGCTTCAGCAAGCGGGGATCGGCAGACCGCACACCGGCGTCGAGCGCCTTGCGGACCAGCGAGCGGAACTGGGCCTTGACCGAGTCCAGCGCCTCAGGCGGCGCCGTTTCGAACTCGGGCAGGAAGGCCCCGAGCGAACCCAGAAGCCGTTCGTGATTCTCCTTCACGGCTGGCGGCGCTTCGGCGGCAGGCAACCGCGCCGTGTACGCCTCGGCGTCAGCGCCCCAGGTACCCCGCGTGGGACCGTGCCCGCGCGACAGACCATTGACCCATCCGGGCTGCTCGCGCTTGGACCACGCGCTGAGCATCGAAAAGGTGTCGTCGAGGCGACTGCCGCCGATGCCCATCTCGTCCTGCGCGCGACGAAGGCGCGCCGTTACCAACCCGACAAGCGTACGCTGGACGTCCCGTGGGAGTCCCCGCCAGCGGTCTGCCTCACGTACAACGTTGAAGAGCACGAGCAGCTCGCCGTCGGCATCATCCGACGGCACGCCCAGATCAGTGACGATCTTGGCGAGGAGCTCCTCCCAGTTGGCGGAGACACCCTCGTTCCGAACCTGACCGCCGGCCTCGAAGTGCCGAGAAAGCCCGCGCAAGCTGTCAACCGCCGCCGCCGGAGGTCGCGACACGATCGACGAAATCGGCGCGACCGGTCGGCGCACCACCGGCGACTCGACGGGAGGCGGGAGCGCCACGACCGTGCCGCCAGCGCGAGCGCCGGCCCGTAGCGAGTCCACCGACGCGTCCGGCCCCAGATCCCCATCTCCGATCTGGATGCGCCCGCCGAGCTCGTTCCACCCGGCGAGGCAATCCAAGAGCTCGTCGGCGAGTCGTCGACGGTCCTCGGCAAGCTGTGCTTTGAGGTCAGGATCGACCGGCTGACTCATCCAGCGCTTCAGTCGGCTGGCACGCTGCAGAATGGTCTCAAGCGCGGCGGTGCGCGCATTCTGCTCAGCTGCAAATGCAACCCTGAGCGCGCCCTCGTCGGGGCGGGACTGAGACATGGGGCCCTCCTGGCCACCGCCGGAGTGTATCGCAACGGCGAATGAAAAGTGAATGTCAGGTTCCAGTCGCGCGTCGAATCCCCAGCTGACAAGGAGTCCACCATGCGCCTCGCACTCACCGCCCTCCCGTTCTTCGTCGCCTCCGGATGTTTCGTCTACACCGACGATCTGGCTCACGACGACGGGCCCCCGTCCCAGGTTGCCCCCACCATCGACTGGGCCGACGCCTCCTGCTACCGCGACGAGGTCTACCACGACGACGTCTGGTGGTTCGAAGCGGACGTGCTCGACCCCAACGGGCTCGACGACGTGCTCGCGGTCTACGCAGACGTCTACGACGGCTACACCGGCGAGTGGGTCGACGCCTTCGAGCTCGAGTACGACGGCGGCAACACTTGGTTCTCCGCGTGGCAACAGCGCAGCACCTGGCTTGACTGTGACTACTACGACTACATCGTGGACTTCGTGGCCGAAGACACGCTCGGCGAGGGCGAAATCTACTCTCTCGACATCTACTGAAATCGAAAGGGGGCGCCGTGCGCGGCGCTTGCCGAACGGGGTCAACGCGCCTACGCTTCGCGCATGAAGACCGTCACCGTGTACAGCACGACCTGGTGCCCTTACTGTGTGGCCGCCAAACGGTTTCTCGACGGCAAGAAAGTGCCTTGGCAAGAGATCAATCTGACCGACGACGATGAAGGGCGCGCCGCGCTCGTCGAGAAGTCGGGCCGGCGCACGGTGCCGCAGATCTATGTCGGAGAGACCCACATCGGCGGCTACGACGACCTCCGCGCCTTGGACTCCAAAGGCAGTTTCATGCCGCTCGTCGAAGGCGCGTAGCGTCGTGTGGGCGTGGGGGGCGGCATTGGCGGCCGCGCTCGTCTACCTCACGACGGTCTTCCGCGGTGGCAAGGGTCCGCTGAAGGTCGCGCCGGCGCTGCTACTGGCGGTGTCGGTCGCGCCAGCCTCGCCTGTGGCGGCCGCCGCGCTCTTGGCGTGCGCCGCCGGGGACGCGCTGCTCCTCGACAAGGCGCGGTTCTTTCTCCATGGGCTCGGCGCGTTTCTGGTCGGGCATGGGCTTTTGGTCGTGGCGCTCTGGGACCGGGGAGTCGGTGCCCCGCCGGCTGGGCTGACGATTGCGCTCGTTGTGGTCCTGCTCCCCGCTGCGGCTGGACTCGCCTGGCGAACGACGGGCGGACTCCGTGTCGCGATTCCGATTTATGCGCTTGCGCTCGGGGCGATGGTCGCGGCCGCGGGCACGGTCTCGGTGCTCGCAGTGAGCGGCGCCGTGATTTTCCTGATCTCGGATGGCGTGTTGGCGTTCAACCGCTTCGTCCGCCCGATCGCCGTCGCGGAGCCCGTCGTGATGACGACATACTACGCCGCCCTCTTTCTACTCGCTGCCGCCTTCCTGTAGCGGCGCCATCGCGGCCGCGAGCGAATCGGCCACCGCGTCGAGCCGCCCGTCAGCGCCGAGTCCCGCCGCCAACGCCACACACAGCTCCACGCCCTCCGCGTGGCCGGTCAGCGTCAGGAAACAGGGCGAGCCAGGGTTGGCAGGCGGAATCCACCAGAGCGAGCGACCGACGAAGCCCGGCTCGTCAAAGACTCCCGCATCCTGACGGCCCAGATTGGAGATGGCGGCGGAGGACCGGGCGCGGCCGGCGTTGAGCTCGGCGCGGGCACTCCGCCCTCCGAGCGCGGCGATCAACCACAGCGGCAGGTGGCGGAGCCCATCGGCAGCGCCCAGCGACCCGCGCGCTTCATCCGAAGCCAGCGCCTCGCGAAGCCGGATCTTCACCTCGGCGAGCTCGTCGCCCACTCCGAGCGTGACGCGAACGAAGCCAGTCAGGTTGGCCGCGACACGATCGCCGGACTCACGCAGATCGACCGGGACCGAGATGCGGAGGGCCTCCCCGCGCGACCGGGTGAGCGCGACGGCGAGTCGAGGGACCAGGCCACGGGTCGATGTCCGGAGAGTCCGCCGCGTCCAGGTTGGCGGGGCCGCAACGTCGGCCGGCCCGCAGACGGCGAGCGGCACGAGGGTGGGCGCCTCCGGCCATCGGGGGGCGGGCGGTTCGCGCACGTCGGCGAAGCGCGCGCCGCGAATCGAAGCACCGCGCAGCGCCGCGCCCAGGTCCTCAGCCAGCGCCCAGGCCGCCCGCCCATCGAAGAGCGCGTGGTGCGTCCGCAGCACGACGTGGCCAGGACCGAGCACCACCTCGACCACGGGTCCCGCTTCGGCGTCGAGCGGCCGGGCGAGCGCGGGGTGCCCGGGCCTCCCGAGATTCCCGTCGACCACCGACAATCGCGGCGGGGAGCCGTCGGCAGTCCAGCGGGCGCGGCTCACGACCCCGCGCAGGCGGGCACCGAGCGCCGGCCAGCTCGGAAGGACCGCGGCCAGAGCGCGCGACCAGGCATCCGGATCCGGCGTCCCCTCCCCCTGGACCACGAGCTGATTTACGAACGGGGGCCACAGGCGGTCGGCCGCGAGCCATGCGCGCTCGATGCCAAAGACCAGCCGGGAGGGGGTCATACCGACCGACGCAGATTCGGATCGGATGATCGCCGTCGCGAACGGCCCGGCTGGCAAGGCGGGGCCGACGAGCGTGTCGAGACACGTGAGGAGGTCCCAACGAAGCCAGACGGGTCGGGCGCAGGCGAGGGCCGAGCCGAATCAAGCTCGGGCGGTATCAGCCCGGCTCCGAAAGCAAGGCAGCAGCGCCCTGATAGAGGGCGTGGCCCGCCTCCCATGCGTCGTCACTCCAGACAACGACCGGGTCGCCTGACCACAGAACGTCACACGAAAAGCCCGCCTCGACCCTGGCCAGCAGGGCCTGGGGGGGCGCCGTTCGCAGCCATGTCGCGACACTGGACAGATCGCGAGCGCCGCACTCGAAAAAGCTCCTGGAGATCGCGCCGCTCTGCAGCTCCAGCCCGCCGACCCCGGGCACCCGCGCGCCGAGCGTCACCGTGCGCTGCCGAGGGTCGACGTCCAAGGCCAGACGCCAGGGCAGACCGTCGGCGGCAGGCCACTCCCCCTCCACGATGACCTGCCAGGGGTGCATGCCGATTCCCGGCCCCGAGGATATCCGGGAGCCATGCGCTTTGCCCTCTGCTTCCTCGGACTTCTCAGCCTCGCCTGCGGCATCCCCGAGGCCGTGCAGCGCTACGCGAAAGAGAGCTCCACCCGGGCCAGCGAAGCCCCGCAGGTCGCGACGTTACCCGCCCCCGCTGCGCCCGCCGCGACCTCGGGGCAGATCGTCCGCGACGTCGGCCACGCGTACACCATAACCTTCCCGTCCGCCTTTCCGGTTGCGACGTCTGAGACGATGAACATCCCCACCGCCATAGGCGATGTCGCGACCACACTCTACACTGCGTGTCAAGACACTCCCGCCATCCCCGCCATGACAAAGCCCATGCCCTCCAGCGCCAGGTGGGGAAGAATCGCTGTCGCGACCCGTGGAACCGCTTGCCAAAATGGCGGCCCCCGGCCCTCCGCCCATTGCCGGGCCAGCGTGCCCACGGTCGCGCCCCAGACCGAAGCGTTCCATACGATGGCAAGCATGACGCCGCCCTGGCGAAACGGCAGGGCAATGATGAAGAAGAGCACCATCACGCCGATATTATGAAAGAACAACGCGCGGAAGTTCCCGAACTGCATCACCGGGAAGAACTGTCGTTTGCTGAGCTGCTCGTCGAAGAGGGTGTCCACCTCGGACCAAGGAAGCAGGCTGGCAAACCCGGTGAATGCCAAAAAACACCCCAAAAGCAGCGACAACATCGAGATGCTGAGCCAGCCGTTGGCGCGCCTCGCGGTCACACTCTCGTCGTAGATGACTTGCCGATTCCAGTCGAGGATTCGCGCCACCGTGTCCTCGGCGGCGACTGCCGCCAGGAACAAGGACACCAACGTCGCGTGCTCGGGGAAGAGCCACATCGAGCCGAAAACACCGATCACGGTCACGGTCACGCCGCGCACGAACAACTGAAGAACCTTTGGGCGGGAGATCTCGGCGGGGAGGGTCATCGGGCCGCGCCCGCGCCCCCATACGCCCCGATATCCGCAATCGACCCATCCCCATCCGCCTCGCTTGGATCAGCGGCGTCGATGCACGGGGAGCCCGTCCCCAGACCAAGGTCGTCATTGTCCGCATCGGCGTCATCGACAAAACTGGCGAACAAGCAAGAGCCGCGAAGGTTTCCCTCGGTTCCCGTGGGGTCGGTCACGCCCGTGTAATCCACCCGGTCGCTGTCCATTGCATTGTAGGTCCCAGAAAAGGTGGTCGTCGAAGCCTGGACGCCGTAGGCGTTCCCATCGAAGATCGAGGCGTAAGCATCGATAGTGGAGCCACGGGAGTAAATGCCATAGTCGTGGGCGAGCACATTGACATGCGTCAGGACCAACGTGGACTCGTACACGGACAACCCGCCGGGCGAGGTGGCCGGCGCATTCGCATTCACGATGGTTGTCGCCAACGTGATCTTGCTCCCTTGGTCGCCGTACAAGGCGGCCCAGCCGTAGGCCGAGTTCTCGGCCAGCAAGAACCGTTGGCTGCTGAAGCTCCCGCCCCCGGTGACGTACACTCCACCCCCGTTGTACGCGTAGTTTCCGCGAACGGCGCCGCCGTCGAGGGTCAGCGAACCACCCTGGACGTACACCCCGCCCCCGTAGCTCTGCGTGACGTAGTTACCTGCGTCCGAGCTGGTCTCGGCGTACTCCGGAAGCACGTTGTCCTGCACCACCACATCACGCAGCGTGATGGCACTCCCGCCGCCGACTGCGACGCCTCCTCCGTAGTAGCGGGTGTACCAGGTGGTCACCCCGATGACCACCGACGAGCTTTCGATCTTGCGACCGCCCCCGCCCGTGATCGTGAAGCCGTCGAGCGTGGACAGGCTCGAACTGCCCGAAGCGACAGTCACCACCGGCGCCGTGCCCGATCCGCGAATGGTGGTCGCGCTGGCCCCGGCGACGCCCCGAACCCAGACATCCCCACGCGGCCACTCGAGGTCCTCGACGTACTCGCCCGCCGCGACGATGACGCACGTCCTGCCGCTCCGAAGCCCGTCCACAATCGCCCCGAAGGGGTCCGCCGCCGTGCCCGCCCCGCTCCCAGCCGCGACGTCCACCCAAGCCGGATTGTCCGAGTCGCGATCGTCACAGTCGAAACCGTTTGCCGCGGTGCCGCTCTTGAGCGGCAGGCCGCAGTTGTAGTCGATGGTACCCGCGTCCCCCGCGCCGTCCCCGTCGACGTCGAGCCAGAACGGGGCCTCGAGCGGAAGCTCCTCGTCAACCAGGCCGTCGCAGTCGTTGTCCAGCTCGTCGCAGCGCTCGTCGGCGCTGGGCCAGGTGCCCGGGTCGGCGTCGTCGCAATCGCTGTCGCCCGCGCCGTGGCCGGCAGGTGCAAGGCAGGCCGTGACACCTTCGCCCGCAGCGCCGTAGCCGTCGCCGTCGCCGTCGGGGTACCACACCACGTCGGGGTCCTCGTCCGTCTCGCCATCGCAATCGTTGTCGATCTCGTCGCAGTTATCGGTCGCGACACCGGGATTGACCGAGGCATCGCTGTCATCGCAGTCGTCAGCCAGCGCGTAGCCGTCCTCGTCGACATCGATGACGGCGTCCCCGCTGTCCTTACCGGTGTCCGACCCGTCATCGGTGGGGATGGCAGGGCAAGCGCCCAAAAAGAGCAGGCTGACGACGGACACGAGCATGGGCGCTCCTACTCCTCGAAACGATATCCGGTTCCGTGGACGGTGAGAATGTGCCGCGGGTCTGCCGGGACGTCCTCGATCTTCTTGCGCAGCTTCAGGATCTGGTTGTCGACCGTCCGGGTGGCCATGGTCGGCGAGTAGCCCCAAACGTGTTCGAGCAGGTCTTCGCGGGAGACATCCTTGCCTTTGTGCGCGATCAGGTACTGGAGTACCCCCGCTTCGTGCGTCGTCATGCGATGTTCCACGCCGCTGCGCATGAGGCTACGGCGACGAAGGTCGACTTCGTTGAGGCCGAAGCGAAAATTCTCGGGCGTACGCGGCGCCTCGGGCCGCGATCGAAGGCGCGCACGGACGCGCGCGACCAGCTCGCGCACCGAGAAGGGCTTGCTCACGTAATCGTCGGCGCCAAGCTCCAGCCCCAAAACGCGATCCAGCTCGGCCGACTTGGCGGTGAGCAGGATGACCGGCACCTCGACGTGGTCGGTCTTGACCTTGCGCAGCACCGAGAGCCCGTCCATGCCCGGCAGCATGACGTCGAGCACGATGCAGTCCGGCAGGTCGTCCTCGATGGCCTCAAGCGCCTTTTCGCCGGTGTCGCAATGGGTGACCGAGAAGCGCTCGTGTTCGAGCGCCGACACCAGCCCCATGGCCAGGGTCTCGTCGTCCTCTACAACCAGGATGCTCGCACCAGATGGCTCCATCAACCCCTCCCTCGAATCCGTAGAATGAACTTCGCACCGCCAGCCACGCCGTCCCCACACTCCACCTTGCCGCCGTGCAGTCGCGCGGTCTCCGCGACGAAGCTCAGCCCTAACCCGTGCCCGCCGGCCTTGCCCCGACCGCCGCCCTCGACGCGACGGAAGCGTTCAAAAATCGACTTCCGCAGCGAAGTCGGGACACCGAGCCCGTCGTCCTCGACCTCGAAGATCACGACCCGCCCTTGCCGCCGCGCTCGCAGCCATACCCTGCCGCCTACGTCGCCCTTGCGGTACTTCAGGGCGTTGTCGAGCAAGTTGTTGAGGGCATCGCGCACGAGCAGGGACATGAGCTTCACACGCCCACACGGCTGCAGCTCCACGATGAGCTGCGCGCCTGCCGCCTGCAACCTCGGCTGCCAGGCGGTCACAAGCTCCGCCATCATCGCGTCGACGTCGGTTTCGGCGGGGACCGCGTCCTCCGGTCGGGTCGCGGCGCGGATCACCTCGTTGACGCGCGCGGTGAGGCGGTCCGCCTCCTGGACGATCCGCCGGGCGAAGGCCTCCCGCTGGGCGTCGTCCCGGAATGCGCCGATCTCCAGGTTCTCCGCCATCAACCGAATTCCGGCGAGCGGGGTCTTCAGCTCATGCGACACCCGCGCCACGAAGTCGCGCTGCCGCTCGAGAAGGAGCTCCTGCTGCCGATCGTTCCGTATCAGCGCCCCCAACGCCACCAGCCCGATGCAGATCGCCGCGGCAAAGGGTCCGAATCGGCGCACCAAGGTGCCCGCGCTGGCCGAGTCGCCGGCGATCGCCGCCGTGGAGAGGCCAACGCGCAGATGGGGGAGTAGCCGGGGAAAGGGTACTTCGAACAGCAGTTCATCGGGACTGCCCGCCAGGACCCGGCCATTGGCCTCCCGGATGCTCAGGTGCCGCGAACGAGCGCCCGCGAGGACCTCGCGCACCAGCTCGGTCTGGTCGACCTGGACGGCTCCGTAGAGCTCCCCAATCCCCAAGCGCGACACGTAGACCAGCCACGGCGGGTCGTCGAGCGGGTCGACGATGACCCGGGGAAACTCGCCGGGCCCAGGAGTGTTGGGCGTCGCGATCGACTCGCCGTCCAGCTCACGCCACGCATCACGACGACGGTGCGCCCTCCGAACTCGCTCCTCGGCGTCGTCAGGGAGCTCGGGGCCCGGCCCCCCGTACGCGCGCAAGTCCTGCGGGATCGGAAAGTTCGTGAGGTCCAGCGCCCGATCAAGCTCGGGTCCGTCCAGCCGGGAGATGTCCTTGGCCAGATCCACGACCCAGTTCTGCGCGATCTCGGAGCGACCCGCCGCGTGCATCGCCCGCGCGGCCTGAAGCTGAACCCCCGCCAGGACCCGAACGTCCAAGCCAAGCTGACGGGCTTGGGTGAGGGAGCGTGAGTGGAGCCTGGCCACCGAACTGAGGTGTTCGGTCGCGACCGACGATTGCTCCTGGTCGAGCAACATCTCCACCGACTCGGAGAGCGCGAAGAGCGCGAGCTGCGGATTTTCGGAGCGGTAGCATCGGGCGTGGGCCGCCGCCACTTTCACCGCGTCTCCGCCGGCGCCGGCAGGGGTCCGCATACACGCCTCACGACGGAGCGCGCTCACGTCCGCTTCGATAGCCGGAGGCGGAAACACCAGCTCGTCGCGATCCCACAGGTAGATCGCATCGATGAGCGGGTCACGGCGCGCCCGCGTTTCGAGCGCGCCGATGTCGTCGGTACGAGCCAACTCCGAAAAGACGGGCTGCAAGCGCTCGGCCATGATGCGCGATTCGGTGAACTCAAACTGCTGGGCGTGTTTCTCGCTCACCGTCGCGACTCGTTGCGCGTGGAAACGCGCCTCGAAGGACCGTGCTTCTTCGATGGCCAGGGCGCTGATGAGCAAGAGCACGGTCGCGATACCGAGGTACACCCCAGGGCGGGCGAATCGGCGCGCCCGCGGCGGAGTCAGAGGAGGCATGGCCCCTTCCTCGCCGCAAGCTCGGTGGCAAGGGCATCCCAGCGGTGCGTGGTGTCGCCGAGTCCACCCTCGGTCATCGCGACCGCAGCGTCGACCGTGCACCCGCGGGCAACGTGGCCCAGCGCCTGGCACCACGGCGCGCCAATCACACGCAAGACCCCGCGCTTGGTGCTCAGCGTCGCGCCCGTACACTCCTCCCCGCCCGACGTATACAGCAGCGCGAAGACCCGGCGCCTCTCCTTGGCAACGGTCGACAGGCCCACCAGCCGCTGGTCGGCGTACCGAAGGAACCGCGGTACGTCCTGGACGTGCCCGGCTATCGCCAGACACTCCTCCACCAGCTCGGGACCGTTGACCGGCGCAAACGGAGTCCAAAGGCCGGCGTCCTCGCAGCGTGCGAAGGCCGCGGCTGCCTGGCTGGCGCTTTCGGCGTTTTTCGTCGCCACGTAGCGGGCAACCAACGCGGAGCGCGCTCGGAGTTCCTGCCAGGCTGCCTCAACACGAAACCAGTGCCAACCCTCGCTTTGGGGCACGCGCGCCCACAACTCAGAGACCGCGGCTACCGCCACCTCGCAGTCCATGACGGCAGCCAATTCGCCGGCACGACGGCGGCACGCGCCGGCGTAGACGGTCGCCCTTGCCAAGAGCGCCTCGGGCTCGGCTCGGCAGAGGGCGTCGTTGACCACCACGCTGGTCTTGTCGAAGTCCGCCTGCGACCAGTCCTCCTCGAACTGCCAACGCTGTTGCCAGGCATAGGTCAAGGCGCGCACGGCGCACGTCCGGGCGGTCGCCGTGCGGCCGTGAAGCGCGTCGGCCTTCCGCCACAAGGCCTCGCGCTCCGTTGACCCATTGTGGTGGGGATCCGTCTTGTGAACCTTGGCCTCACTCATCAATGCGTCGGCGTCGCGATCGGCTCGGTACGCCAGGAAGTACTTCAGGCCGAAAGCCCCGGCGCAGAGAAGCGCAAACCCGACGATCGAAGCCGCAACCACCCCCTTGCCCAGCGCCTCGAAGAGGTCCAGACAACCAGAGTTCGCTCGACCTACCGGCGCCGGGCGGATCGGGGCGGGCGCGGAGATGGCCGTCGCCGACTTCGCCGCTCTCGGCGCCAGATCAGGCACGCGCTCGGTTTTCGGCGCGGCCCCGACACGCTCGGTGTGGACCGCCCCGGCCGTGCCGCTCGTCGGCTCCGGGGGTGCAACGCAAGGCTCCCCAAGATGGTCGAAGAGCGCGCTGCCCTCGAACAGATGGCCACGCAGACTCTGGATCTTGGGCCTGCGCACCGGATCGGGGTGCCGGCAGCTCGCGAGGGAAGGACCCCACCCCTCCGGCAGCCGGTCGCCCCACAGCTCACGCACCACCCGTGCCAGCGTCCACAGGTCGCTGCCCAGCCAGGTTTCGTGACGCACGAGCTGCTCGGGCGCCGCCCAGGACTCGGTTCGATCGCGCGTGGGGGCTCCGACATCGGGGCGGGGCACCTCGCGAAGGGTGTCCAGGTCGATGAGACTGACGCCACCGTCATCGCGGAGCACGAGGTTGGAGAGCTTCAGGTCGCCGTGGGCGACCCCGCGCTCGTGCAGCTCTCCCACGACAGCGAGGAGCGCCACCGTCGCCCCAGCGAGCGCGTCATCGCCGAGCGGGGCGGCCAACTCGTCCAAGGGCGTTCCCTCTACGAAGGCGGTGGTCACGTAAACGTAGCCGTCGCTGTCGACACCGGCGTCCACCGCACGCGCCCACCGGGGCGGCTGGCCGGATTGGCCCAAAACGCGCGAGGCGATCGCGTACCCGTCGAGCGTCATCGCGACATCGTCACCGAGGGCGGCGAAGCTGCCGCGCCCGTCCAGGACTGCGTGGCGAACAAGCGTCGCGAAGCGGGGATGTATGCGCGCGACGCGAAGCACCCGAGTCACGCATCGTTGGCCTGCCCGATTCACGAGCGAGACCAAGCGGTCCGGCGTGTCGCGCAAAATCCGCTCCACCTCCTGGTCGTGGATCACGGCGCAGGCGCCGGAAGGTAGCCCGCCGCTTGCACGAGTCGCACTGCCTCCACCGCCAGCGGGCCTGCTGCCGCGGCCCCGAAGCCGCCGTGCGGCACGACCGCAGCCACCGCGAATCGAGGCGCCACCCGTGCGCACTCGGCCTCGGACTGGGCCTCCGCAAGCGCCACGAACCACGAGTGAGGGCGCGTTTGCTGGCCGCGTCGGATACCCCAGGGCGCTTCGTCACGTGTGCCTGGCGCATCGGCGGTACCGGTCTTTCCGTAGATTCGGACACCCGGCACCGACGGGAGCTTGCTGCCCGTGCCCGTGCGCATCACCCCGCGCATACCGGCCAGGATCGGCTCGACCCCCGCCCCCGCGCTGAGCAACTCCACCCGGTCGCAGGCCAATCCGGCCTCCATGGTGGTTGGACACCTCAGGTAGACGCCTCCGTTTCCCACGGCAGCGACAACCCGCGCGGCCTGCATCACACTCCAACTTCCGGCGCCCTGCCCGAAGCCGGTCAGCGCGAGCCGGCGACTACCCCCTTCGCCGAGCCCCGTGAACGCCCCGTCGCTCTCGGCGAGGAGCCCTGAATTGCCAAACTCGACGCCGTCGGTGCGCAGTCGGCGGAAGGGCTCGGGGCCGAGCTTCAGCGCCAGTTGGCCAAAGTACACGTTGCTGGACTTGGCGATCGCCTGGACCAGGTCCAACCGACCCCGCGCCCCACCGTCCCCGTGATCATGGATGGGCTTGGCCCAGCCGGGCAGGGTGAAGCTCGGCCGGCCGTCGTGGACTTGATCACAAGCAAACTCGGGGAGCGCCGACGTCGGACACGCACCCGCGGTGAGGTCGGTTGTGACGGCTCCTTCGCGCACCGCGATCAGGCTGGTGAGCACCTTGAACACCGAACCGGCCTGAAAAACCCCGTGGGCCCCGGTCTTGTCTGACCACGGTCCGTAAATCCCCATGAACTTCTTCTCATCGGCCCGCCGGAGCGGGCGCCACGCGGTGCCACCCGGATCGAAGTCGGGCCACTGGGCACGCGCAAGCACCTCTCCCGTCACCACGTTGACCACGACGACTGCCGCTGCGCCGACGCCAGACTTGGACGCGGCTTTGCGGGCGGCCGCGGCAAGTTCTGCCTGCAATCCGGCGTCGATCGTCAGCCTCACGGTGCGGGCGTCCACGTCGTCCCCCAGCGCGCCGATGGCGGCTGCGCGAGCATCAACGGGCAACCGGGCGATCGGCAGCAGCGGGCTCAGATCCGGGTCGGAGAGCACCAGCCGGCGGAGCTCGCCCACGGCACCGCGCGCCGCCGCACGTTCCTGTGCGACTCGACGCTGCGTGCTTTGGTCCAGCGTCCCCGGCTTCGCCGCGAACACGATCTGAGGCGAACCCCGCACCTCCGCAAGCCAGACCGTGGGCCCCTCGGCGAGGTCCGACCAGCCCCGGAGCTTGGGCTCCACCTGCCGCTCGATCTGCCACTTCGCGCGCGACAGCCGACCGTCGGCGGAGCCAAGGACGGTGCCCAACGCATCCCCAAGCGGGTTGACCCGGGCACCGGGCGTGGGCGAAGCGGCGAGCGGCGTGCCGTTGCGGTCGAGGATCGAGCCCCGCCGGACCTGGTTCGCCAGGACCCGCAGGCGTGGGTCGTGAACCACGACCGGGGTCCCGTCGCCAAGAGTGGTCACTACCCCTCTGAGCGTGATTCCATCGCGATCGTAGAGGGTATGGGCACCCGTGGCCCACACCAGCATGCCGCCGATGGCAAGGATGCCCACACGCACGGCGTGGACGCCGACCCGCAGCTCGCGAAGCTCCTCGGTGTCCACCCGGTACAGCCCGTCCTCGCCAAGTCGGACCAACAGGGCCACGACCACGGTCAACGCCACCGTCCCCGTCTTCCCGAACGAGAGGAACGGCACCACGACGCCGGTCAACGGGAAAAGGCCGAGGGTGCCACCGAGAATCACGAGCGCCTGGCCGGCAAGCAGCAGTCCCAGCGCCGCCGCCATCATCACGCGCTCCGGCGTCCGGTTGAACGCCGCGACGCGCAGCCCGTCGGTGACCGAGACGCCGAGCAGCGCGAGATAGAGCACCCCGCCGCCGAGGCCCAGAACCTCCACGAGGTGGGCGTAGATGAGGTCGGTGTGACCGGCGGGCAAAGCTCCGGGTACCCCGGCACCCACGCCGCTCCCCAAGCCGCCGCCCGCCGCCATCGCCCAGCGCGCCATCGCAGCCTGATCCCCGTTGGGCCGCCCGTTGAGCCAGGGGTCACGCCACATGTCGACCCGCAGCGCCAGCGAGGACGACGGGGCGAGGTCGGGGTTGAACCAGAAGACAGCCAGGATTCCGGCCGAGACCGCCAACGCCAACGCCACCCACACGGGCGAGCGCGTCGCGACATAAAACAGGCCCAAAAAGACGAAGGCGAGGATGAGTGTGGGCCCGAAGTCCTTCACCGCGAACAGGGCACCCCAACTGGTGACCAGAATCGTGGAAGCGACCAGCAGCAGGCGTGGCCTCGGAAAGCGCAGCCAACCAGGCCCGGCCCGGTGCCACCGCAACTTCGAGGCGCGCGCCCCCAACGCCGCACCAACCGCCAGCACCACCGCGAGCTTGACTCCCTCGATGGGCTGGAACCCCCACAGGTTGATCGTCTGTCCTGATCGCCCCGGCGCCGATCCGAAGACCACGAGCAGCCCGATCAGCGCGACCGCGCCTGCCAGAAGGGGCCAACGCAGTCGCGAGAGCAGGCCGCCGACGTCCCCAGGAAGCAACAGCACGCCGGCCCCAGCCACGCCCGCGTAGAGCACCCCCGTGGCGAACTCCGCACCGGGCCAACTGGCCGTGTAGGGCGAGCCGAACCCGGCCTGAACCGCAAACCCGAGGGCCAGCGCCGAGTACGCCGCTGGAAGCGAGAGCGGGGTCAGGATGTGCTGACCCCCCCGGATGAACAGCCCTACCAAGCGGGCCAACGCGAGGATCACGCCGGCCCCGGCGAAACGCCAACCCGCCGCGGCCATCAAGGCCTGGACCGGAGCGGCGTCGCCGACCTCGCCGCGCAGCGCCGCCGCCGAGAGGCTGCCCTCCAGCGCGTAGCTGGCCAAAAACGGGGCGACCGCCGCGACGATGAGCAGCAGCAACGGCTCCAGCAGGCGAAGCATCACGGCAAAACCGGCAGGGGCGCGAGCGCGGGGGGCTCGGCGGGGCCCACGTCGTGACGCGAGACCAGCCCCGCGCCCTCGATTACCAGGGAATCCGGGCCGGCGAGCGTGACGTGTTCGAGGATGACCCGAGCCCCCGCGGGAGCGACCACCCGCAGGCGCCCGGCTTCGATGCGAAGGTCCCGCACCAGGAGCTCGCCGCCCGCGCTGAGCTCGACGACGAGCTCACGTTCGACCGCCAGCACGGTGCGCTCCAGATGGAGCGCCCCCCCGGTCACGACGGCGACCGTCCAATCGCCGCCGTCGAGGCGCTGTCCAGTCACGGTGAGCACCCCCTGCGCCGCGACCTCCGTCCGACTGGCGGCCGTCAGCGTCAAGGCCGCTGAGGGGCCGATATCCACCATCCCGACCACCACCTTCGGCAGCCCGCCCGGCTGCTGTCCGAACCACCAGGCCCCCGCAGCAAACGCGCCTGCCAGCGCCACCAACACGCCGATCCGAGCGAGCTTCGCCACCGACTTCGCCTTGTCACCCCGCCGGAAACGTCCCACGCGGATGGCCACCACGGTGACGTTGTCCGGCCCTCCCGCAGCCAACGCCATCGCGACCAGGCGGGTCGCAATGGCATCCGCCGTCTTCGCCTCCGCGCGCAGTTTTATCAACTCCGAGGCAAGCTCCGCAGCCGGGACCACATCGTGCAGCCCGTCGCTGCACAGCACGACCACGTCGCCGCGGCTCACCCGGCAGCGGGAGGTCTCCACCCATTCTCCCAGCAGGTCTCGCCGCCCGAGATCCCTCGCCACGCGTGCCTTCTGCCCCCCCGACGCCTCCGCGACGTGGTCCTTGCTGAGCAACCGCACGCCCCCAACATGAACCAGGTAGGCGCGCGTGTCCCCGACATGGGCGATTGACACCATCTGTCCTGCGTCGTCGAAACGTATTGCTGTCGCGACCGCACCCATTCCCTCCTTCTCGGGGTCCCGGTCAGCCTCGTCCAGAATCCGATCCCGAGCGGCCCTCAGGGCCTGCGCGAGCACCGTTTCGCCGGGCAGCTCGGGCAGGTCGGGAATTTCCGCCAGGGCAGCGACCGCGATGGCCGCTGCGACTTCCCCGGCCTCCTCGCCCCCCAGTCCGTCGACGACCGCGAAGATACCAGCCGCCGGTCGGCACAACCACGCATCTTCGTTGGTCGTCCTGGCCTTCCCGGCGTGGGTGCGTGCCGCGCCGTCAAGGGCCAAGATGGCATCCGCTCAACGACACAACGTCCCCTTCCACGCCCCATGACTCAGCGAGAGCTCAACGGGGAGCGAGACCCTGACGACCTCACCCTCCGCCAGCGCCTGTCTGGCCACCTCGACCGGGTTGGCCCCAACTTCTCGCGAGATCTCGGCCTCATTGCCGCGCACCAGCACGCTCACCTGCTTCCGGTTGATCCGCGTGCCCGCACCGGGAAGCGCCACGTGCCCCTCGTCGAGCTCCGGCGACGCCCGACCCAGACTCACCCGGCGTCCCTCGGGGATGGCCGCGGCACCACCGGTCGATCGCACTCGCAACCCTGCGTCACGCTCGGTGGCGTCCGGACTCGGGCGTGCCGGCGCGGCGAGCTTATCGGCGCGCATCGTGATCTCGCCCGCAACCACCGGCGCCGTTGCAAGGTCCTTGCGGTGCCGGACGCGAATCACGCCCGCGCCGACCGGAACCTCGAGCTCCTCGTCGGCCAACAGCCTCACCAGAAAGCCGTCGGGCATGCGCGCGTCCCGACGCACGATCTCCTCGTTGAGTAGCGTGAGGAGGTCGCGACGCAGGACCTCCTCAACGTCCCGGAGCCGATCCAGATCAGGTCGCGATAGGAACACTGCGTATTCGTTCCACAACCACGGCCGCCCCTGCACGTCGGCGAAGTCGCATTGGTCCATGACCCCGCACACCGCGCGACCGAGCGCATGCCCGTCGACGGTGACCGGAGTCGGCGCACGCACGAAAACACTCTCCAGCGCCACGCCGAGCGACACCTTCCTCTTCCGTGGCACCTTGGAGAAGTCAACGACGAACTGGTCGGACGACGCGCCGCGCTTGATCATGCTGGCTCCAGGCGGAGCGCGATGCGCCCGTCCTTGCCATCGTGGAACTCAATCCGGTCGCCGACGCTCACCGCCACCCTACCCGCCGCCGTCATGGCCGGTCGCTTCGGCGTGCCGTCCTTGGGCAGCACGACGACGAACTCGCCCTGGTCACGCGCTTCCACCTCGAAGCCGCTGCCGGTGTGCCGCAGCACCGCGGCGGCACGCGAGACCCAAGCCTCCGAATCGGAGAGTACCACGTCGTTCTGCGAGCGGTTGTCGGTGTGCCAGCGCCCCCTACCAAGTCGCCACTCACGACGTCCCGGGCCCACGGGGTAGCGATCCCCGTCGCGATCGCCCCCCTCGACCACCAGCACCAGGAGCACCGGGGCGGGGTCCTCGACCACCTCGACGGTATCGGCCTCGCCATGCGACACCACCCAGCGGCGAGCCGGGAGATCGTTGGCGTCGATCCGTTCGTTGAGCAGCCTCGCGGTCACTTCCGCCTCCGTGGCCGGGTCGGCAGCCCACCCACGCAAGGTTTCAAGCGAGCCCTCCCGGGCGGCCACGCGCACGATCACTCCCGGCGGAAACACGAGGTTCCCGCGGGTGTCTCGACGGGCCAGCTGCAAGATCCCACGGAAGGTCATTCCGACCATATCCGACCTCCCCAGCTCACCGTCGTTGTCGGTGCCCATCGTCCGCTTCAACTCGTCCAACCAGCGCTTCATGCGCGATCGATGACGACCCGGTTGCGCCCCTCTCGCTTGGCGATGAAGAGGGCGGCGTCCGCACGCGCCATCCATTCGCGCGCGCCTTCGCCGGGCGTCCACCTGGCAATTCCACCGCTGACCGACACCGTCAGCCCCGGCGCGGTGCGGTCCCAGTCGTGGGCCTGGATCTCCTTGCGCACCCGCTCCGCCACCTCGAACGCCGCGTGCACGTCGGCGTGGGCGAGGAACATCACGATCTCCTCGCCGCCGTAGCGAACACAGGGATCGTTGTCGCGAACCGCAAAGAGCATGAGCCTTGCACAGCCGACGAGCACATCGTCACCAATGTGGTGGCCAAATCGATCGTTGACCTGCTTGAAGTGATCAAGATCGAAGAAGATGCAGACCAGCGGGGTGTGCGAACAAGCGCAGCGTTCCATGAACGGTGCGAGGTCCTCGTCGAGCCACGCCCGCGTTAACAGGCCAGTGAGCGGATCACGGTTCTGAAGCTTCAACCTCGCTACGACGTTGGCGAGATGATCGATCTCTTCCAACGAGAGCAGGTCAAGTCTCAACGAGACCCCGCCCACTTCCAAATGATCGCCGGGGGCGAGCAACGAGCGCGAGATGGGCTGCCCATTGACGGCGGTGCCGTTGGTGCTGCCGAGGTCCTGAATACTGACGAGCTGGTCGTCGGCCATCGTCACCCGCGCGTGGCGCCGCGAAACCAAGGCGTCGGTCAGGATCATGCCGGCCGCCTCGTCGCGACCAAGAATGACCTCCTCACCCGGCTGAATCGTAACGTACGATAGCATATCGCGACCAGCAACCACACGCAGGGTGGGCACTTCGACGCGCTGGCGGCTGACCCGGGGTTGCAGCCGCTGATGCAAGGTCACCTCGCCAGCGTCGTCGGTGACCGCCTCCTTTCCCGGAGGGCGGTTCCGCGGCTGCTTGGGAGTGCGGTCAGGCATGGTGGGGTCTCAGGGCTTCGCGTCGGGGCCGTGAAGCCACCCGCGAAGGACGGTTGCACGTGCCTCGCTCGTATGCTCTCGCCGCACGATTTTCAACTCCCCGGGCGGCGTTGCGCCGACGCACAACGGACCGTCGAGGAGGCGACCGTCTCGCGTGTAGGTCACCTTGACGGCCGTGCCCGGCGTGAGGTCGCGCAGCCTCTCGCTGAGCCCGGCGGGGTCCATGCGCTCACCGTCGAGGGCAATCACCTCGTCGCCGGGGCTCAGCACCCCCGCGGCCGGGCCGTCCTCCCTCACGGCGGCGATCGTCAGCCCGGAGAGCTCCACCCCCAACCACCCGCCCGGCTTTCCATCGACGGCGACCAAGCTCAGCCCCGCGTGATCGAGCGCCCGCTCGACATCGACTTCGTCCGTCCCCCGCACGTGCGCCGCGTACCACCTCGAGAAGTCGCCTCCACCGCCCGCGAGCTCGCCCACGAGACGCTCGATGGTGCCGGGTGGAAAGCCGCGGCCGTGCCGCCCCCAACCCTCCCAGAGGGCCCGAATCAGGTCGTCCAGCGACCGCGCGCCTTCGGTTCGGTGGCGGAGCTCCAAATCAAGGCACAGGAGGACGACCGCACCCTTGAGGTAGTAGCTGATGGTGCTGTTTACGGCGTCTTCGGAGGGACGGTACAGCTTGATCCACGCGTCAAAGGAGCTGTCCTCCAGCGACTGGTGCCGCCGACCCGGCTGCGCCCTGAGGCGGTGCACGAGGTCAGCGAGGCGCTCAAGGTGGCGATCGGGAGTCACCACCCCCGCGAGGAGCACAATGCGTTCCTCGTAGTAGACCGTGCCGCCCTCGAGCCACCACAGCTCCCGGGTGTAGTGTTCGTTCGCGTAATCGAAGTGGGGGCCCAGCTCCTCGGGGTGGATACGCTTGACGTTCCACGCGTGGAAGTGTTCGTGCGCCGCGAGCGTCAGGAACTCCTCGTACCCGCGGGCATCGGCAAAACCCAACCGCGGCCGCAGGAGGATGGAGTTGTTTTTGTGTTCCAGCCCCCCATGCCCCGCCCGCTGATGCAGGGTGACGAACTGGTAGTGCGGGTAGGGGAGGCCATCGCCGAAGATGGCACTCGCGGCCAGCACAATGCTCCTGAGATCGCGCGCCATCCTGGCCAGATCACCATTGTGGCCCGGCAATATCCAGTGCTCGTGGAGGACGCCGCCAGCGTCGAAATGGTGACCATCGAAGCGGCCGATCGCGACCGGCGAGTCCATGAGTTCATCGAGACTCCCTGCCTCAAACGTGACCTCAGTTGGCTCCGGACTCAGATTTGCCGCCGAGTGCACAGGCCCGAGCGGGCACAGTGCCACATGACCACCCGGGACCTCGACCGTCAGGCTGGACTGTCCCTGCCCGTCGACGTAAACCAACACATTGCTGGGCAGGAAAAACGCGAGATTTTCGTCCAGAAACCCTGTCCGGACGCTCTTTTCGCGAGCGTAGACCTCGTAGTGGAGCGTGCATGGCCCCGCCACCTCCCATCGGTTTCGGGACAGACGGCGCACCGCGACGGCGGTTCCGTCGCAATGGGCGTGGATGTCTCGCACGTGTCGGGCAAACTCCCTCATCAGGTAGCTGCCCGGCGCCCAACTCGGGAAGTTGACCGCCCCGACTCCGCCGGGAAGTGACACCTCGACGGAGAACCGGTGCCCAGCCCGATCCGCCAACCGCACCCGGTAATGGACAGACATCCGCCCTCCCGCTAGTCCTCGGCCGTGTCCGCGGCGTCGTCACGCTCGGGCGCCTGGGCATCCGCCAGCGTCTCGTAGCTGATGCCGACGACGGCCAGCGGGTCGGGCACATAGGACGAAAACGTCACACTGTTGCGGGTGCCGCTGTACGTCCACGCGTCCTCATCGAACTTCTCACGGTCGCCATCCGTGGTCACCGACACCGTGATGGTGTCAGGAACCGGCGCCTCCGACAGGAAGAACTCACGTTTGAGCCCTGCTGCCTGCATCCCCAACTCCTCAAGGACCGAGGAATAGTCCGACTCGCAGATGGAGTACGTGATGCCGCCGACTCCATCGGTGACCTCCAGGTAGCCCACACCCTCTTCGGCGTTGCCGGCGCCACTGGAGCACCCCCGGGGGGCGGGCCCCACGATGGACGAGAACCAGGTCTGATCATCCTCCGGCTTCAATGAGTTCATCCAACTGATGAACTCCTGCGTCGAGATCTTACGTGAGTAGTCGATCTCGTCGGAGATCACCACGATGCTGAGGACCGCTTCTTCGCGATAGAACCCCGCGTTGGTGCTGTTCGCCTCGGTGGTCAGGGCCGTGTAGGCAGCGTCCTTCCCACGTTCGTCTCTGCTGCCGTTGGTGCCGAGCGCTGCCCGCTGGCGGAAGCTCGAGACCGCATCGGCGCCGCTATACGTGTTGTCGATGTAGCGGCCCCCGCGGCCGTCGTCCTGCTGCAGCCTGCCACTTTGCTGACGATCATCCATGTCCGTGCTGACCACACCCACGTGGTAGTCGAGCCCGGAATCCGTGAAATAATCCATAAACCCTTCGAAGTTCTGCCGCAGGTTGTCCTGCTCCTCGATCATCGACCCGGAGTTGTCCACCACGAAGAGCACGTCCACGGCCGGAACGGTGACCTGCGTCACGCGGTCCTCCTTACGGGCGACCTCAAGGTCAGGCGGGTTGTAGCTCGTGACTACGGTTTCAGGCCCCTGCAGGTTGTATTCCTGGCAACCTGCGCTGAGCGAGAGCACGGCCGACACCAGGAACGGGAGGGAGCGAGACAATGCGGACATGAGACTCTCCAGACGCGCCCCCCAAGCATAACGCAGCCAGGACCGCTCCGCCTGCGGCACCGCGTGCCCAAAACCAGAACTGCCCCCGGAGTCGGAAGACTCACGGGGGCAGTAAGGGAAGGCCGGCAACTACCTACTCTCCCACAGCCGCGAAGCTGCAGTACCATCGGCGCAAAAGAGCTTAACTTCC
>CANLGL010000081.1 GCA_947490345.1 Deltaproteobacteria bacterium | reverse complement strand
CCCCGGCGCCGCCGAGAACTGCGACGCGGCCGATGTGGACGAAGACTGCGACGGCCTGGCCGACGACGACGACCCGGGCGTGGTCACCACCACCTACGACACCTTCTACGTCGATGCCGACGGCGACGACTACGGCACCACCGTCAGTGTCGACGCCTGCGACCTGCCCACCGGGTACGCCGCCGTCAGCGGCGACTGTGACGACGCCGACGACACCATCAGCCCCGATGAGACCGAGGTCTGCGACTCGGTCGACAATGACTGCGATGGCACCATCGACACCTCCGGCGGCACCAGCCTCTGCTTCTCGGGGCCTCGCGAGTTCGACAACTGCAGCGCCACCGGGTACACCGGCCCCACCCAGACGGCTTGCGACACCTCCTACGCCAGCACCTCACTGGACGGTGAGGTGACGGTCAGCAGCGGCATCCAGGCGTGGGAAGTGCCCAGCGACGGCGACTACATCATCGAGGCCTGGGGCGCCCAGGGCTTCGCTGGTGAGCCTACGCGGACCGGCGGACTCGGCGCCTACGCCACCGGCACCTTCACGCTGACCGCTGGCGACATCCTCTACGTCATCGTCGGTCAGCGCGGCACCGGCGGGGTCAACAGCGGCGGTGGCGGCGGCGGCAGCTTCGTGGTCGACAGCTCCGGAAACCCGCTGGTCGCGGCCGGCGGCGGCGGCGGCACCCGCCTCTCGGTCTCCCAGAACGGTTGCGACGGCCGCTCGGGGACCTACGGCGGCACCGGCTCCGGCTCGTCGGCTTCGCATACCTGCGCGGCCAAGACCACCGGTCTGGGCACTGGCGGCATCATCTCGGGGGTCTCCTGGGGCTCGGGCGGCGCCGGTTTCAACGGGGACGGCTCTGGCGAGTACGCCTACGTCTCGTCCTGGGGTGGCCGGGGCGGGTCGCGCTACACCAGCGGGATGACCGGTGGCATGGGCAACGCCGGCTGCGGTCGGGCCGACGGCGGCTACGGCGGCGGCGGTTCGGGCAACGGCTGTTACGGCGGCGGCGGCGGCGGCGGCTACTCCGGCGGGGACGGCGGCCGCCTGGCTGGCGGCGGTGGCTCCTACGTGGACAGCTCGGGCGCGTCCAGGTCGACCACCGCCGGCGTTCAGAGCGGGATGGGCGCGGTCACCATCGATATGTAGGCGCACGCCGGCGGCGGGTCATTGCGGCCGCGCAGGCGACGAGCACCACCCCCGGCATCACCCCTCCGGCCGCGCATGACGCAATGGGCGCGGGCGTCCAGTCGCGCACCTCGAGCGGCGGCCCGACCAGCAGTCGCACTCCATCGTCCACGAGCACCTCGTGCTCCCCCAACGGTGCGCGAATCGCGACGGCGTAAGCGACCAGAAGGGTCCTGCCATCGAGCACCACCCGCTCCACCACCACGCCGTCCCCGAGCGAGACTCCGGGGGTCGTCGCCGGCGGCGCCGACAGCATGATCGTCAGCGTGCCACTGTCTCCTTGGGTGACGCGGGCCGGCGAGAGGCCGGTCACGCGGGGGCGCGCCGCGGCATCGACGACCGCGAATCCGGCCGGGAGCGTGAGCGTTCCGACCGCCGACGTGAGGGTCACGTCCCGCGCGCCAGGGACGGCCCCATCGTCGAAGCGTACCTCGACTCGCAAGCGGTCTACGTTCTGCACAACGACGGTCTCGACGTGGCTGCCGGCGCCGAAATCGAGGTCGACCTCGTCGCTGACGAAGAGCCCATCGCGCCCGACGACGTCGACCCAGAGCGACTCGCCAGCGTACGCGGTGGTCGGATCGACCGACAGCAGGGAGGGCACCACCGCAAAGAGGGTCACCCTCTCTGAAGCATCGCCCACACCGACGTCGTAGCGGGCGCGCACGCTGAAGGTGTCGTCGACGCCGCCGAGCGGCACCAGCGCCTGAGGGAGGGTGGTCTCCGCGACGATCGCATCACCCTGCAGGACGTCATAGCCCTCCACCACGTGCACGCTCACGGGGGGCGTCCAGGTCAGGGCTGCTTCAGTCGCAACCACGCGGCCCTCAGGGCCCAGGAGCGCAGTGGGCGCGCGCAGGTAGACGCGGAAGTCCAGGTCACCCGCAGCGGGGTACCGCACGGCGTTGGCGCCATCGGTCGCGACAACATGGTACGCGACAACCGTATCGACCGGCGCCGCAGGCACGGTACCCTCCCAGCTTCCGTCGGCGCCACCGGTCATCGGCATCGACCCGGCGGCCCCGCGGCTGGTGGTCCACAGCAGCGTGACCACATCTACACCGGTGTCGTCCTCGATGGCGGCGCTGACCTCGAAGGGACCCGTCAGCTCCTCAGTGTCCGGTAATGCGGTCAGCGAGCCGACCCTTGGGGCGGTGACGTCACCGTCCCAAACTCCCACACGGTCAACGAACCAGCCAGCGCCGACGCCGCCGTCATCATCGGCCGCAAACACGAAGCGGAGCCTCGCCCCAGCGGTGGCGGGCAGTTCGACCGAGACCAACTCCCAGCCACCCGAGCTCCCGGTCCAGCTCAGACCGGGGTAGCCATAGACCGGCGAGGTCTTCCGCCAACCGGTGCCATCGTCGAGCTCCAAGTACCCCTCGTCTCCGGCGCCGAAGCCATACCAGTGGGCAAAGGAGAGCACCGGCTGCCCGACCGCCGACAAGTCTGGAAGTGGCACCTCCAGGTACTCGGTGGCGTCGTTGAGGTAGGTGCTGCTCAGGCCGATTGCCCAGGCGCGCGACCCGTCGTAGCCTGCGCCCGGACCGCTGGTCGCCGCGCCCCAGCGCCACTGGCCCAGCTCGCCAGCGGCGGAGAACCCACCGTCGTCCTGCTCGAGATCCCAGACCAGCACCGGCGTCGACGCCAGCGCGGCCCCCAGCAGGAGCGTCATGAGACTTCCGCCAGGAGGTAGCTGACCAGAATCTCCGCGCCGGGCGCCGGGGCTCCCTCGAAGATCACCGCGGGGTCCAGGTAGTCCACCGTGAATGCGGTCACGCGCACCCCATCGACCTCCACGCTCACCGAGCCCTCCGTGGGGCGCGCCTCCAGCGCAAATCGAACCGGCCAGTCGGCCGCGAGCTCTCCGAGGCGACCTGCGACCGAGGCGAAGTCGGCGTCGCACACGCTGACGTCCGCCCCGCCAGTACGCCGCGCAACTTCCAGGTAGCGGAGCCCGGCGTTGGCGTCACCCGTGGTGCCCGTGCAACCGTCTGGGGCGTCGCCGACCACCGCGGATGCGCGCGCGGGCTGACCGCTCAGCGTCGCCTGGGTCGCGAGCACCGCCGCGAACGCGGACACGGGGTCCGCCCCGAGCACCGTGCCGCTCTGGTCCTCGCCATCGCTGACAAAGACGATGTGGAGCGCCGTGTGGTCGCGACGAAAGCCGTGGTTCTGGCCGCTTGAGTCGCGCAGCGCGAGCGTTGCCGCATCGAGCCCTGCCGAGGGCGGGACATGGTCGGTGCCAACGTCGAGCGCCGTCGCGAGCGCGCCGACGGGATCCGAGGACTCCGGCGTGACGATCCACGGCCGCCCACGCAGGACGCCGTCGTCACCCAGGTCCGAGGAGGTCGCGCCGAGTTGCCAATCCAGCTCCCAGGAAGTCAACGCGTCGACGAAGGAGACGGCCGCCTCGCCCAGCGACGCCTGCTCCTCAGCCATACTGCCCGTGCCATCGACCACGAAGAGTACGTCGACTGCCGGGGCGGCCACCTGGCTCAGCACCTCCGACACCCGGACCGCATCGGGCGCGATCGGATCGGTGTCGCCGAGCCCGACATCGATCCCGCAACCAGCGATGAGCGCGAGGTACACCACGGCGACTCCCACCCGGGCCTCCTCTACCGATCGTGCGCGCGACCGGCAGGAAGGTCAAGGTCCCGCCGGCGAATTTTCCTCGGCTGCCCTACTTCCCGATGGACCAGCCGTTCTTCTTCCCGGAGAAGTCGGCGGTATAAATCGGCTTGAATGTGGAGTCCGGTTGGATCTGCCGGTAGGACAAGGACATCTTCTCACCGGTCAGCGCCACGTCCCACCAGCCCTGAAGCGGCATGCACGACGCCTCGTACGCGCCAGGGAACCCCTTCCACGACTGCTGGGACTTTGCGTGGTCCAACGCCACCGACCCGCACTTCCGAGGCTCGGCCTGGCGCTCGAACTCTCGAAGAATGGCAAAGTCGAAGGTGGTCTCCAGTTTAACATCGACGAACCCGGCCGCCTCCGCGTGCCCCCACCGCTCCACGGTGTCGGCCGGAGCGCCGCCGCCGCCCGCCACCACGTACAGCTCGCCAAACTTCCCGCGCGGCAAGAAGACCTCGTTGGCGCTGGACCCGCTGGAGAAGACCGCCTTGAGCGCGCCCACGGGCGACTCCCCGTCGATGAGGTCCAAAAGCTCGTCGGGCGCCTCGCCGGCGTTGCTCTTCTGACCGACCGCCAGCGTGATCAGCGGGTGGTACATGAAGACCAGCAGCGAATCGTAGGTCTTCTGCGCGACCGTCTTTTCAATATACGCGGTCTGCTCGTCCCAGCGGCTGCCCAGGTTGGCCCGATTGGTGTCGACGGTCAACAGTCGCCAGGTGTGGCCCGCGACCTCCAAATCGACATGGTACCAACTGGCGGTGCGGCCGAAGCCGATCTCGGCCCCCACTCCCGGAAATGCGGCGCCGTAGCCGAAGTAGCGGTCGTCGCCGGCGCCATCATCCTCACCCGGCACCGGGAGCACCCGGGTGCGCAACAGACCCTCCGGCGGTTCGCTGCCGCTGATGAGGCTCACCCAATCCTTCCCGAACCCCTTCCAGGCCGCCAGCGACGAGCCGGGGACCAGGTTGCCGAGCAGCACGAGGAACTCGGTCCGGCCCTCCTGCACCGTCTTGGAGATGTCCTGGATGAGCGCCGCCGTGACTCCCTTGGTCGCGACACGCTTGGTTGCTTCGGCCTCGCCCGGTTTGCCAGGACGCACGTTTCCGACGACCCCGAACTCGACGGTGGTCGGGAAGCTGCGCTTCTGTCCGTCGTCGAGGAAGATGTCATGGCCGGGCACCTTCTTGAGGTCGAAGGCGAAGGCAAACGAGAGCGCGAGCAACATCAGGACTCCACAGGCCGACGAAGGTATCCGAGCCGGGCGGAAAGGCCGGTATGGCGATCGTCAACCCCCGTGCGGCTGACGGCCATCCGTAGCGCCCGCGGGCTGGCGACGAGCACCGCGAAACGCTTGGCTCGGGTCAGGGCGGTATAGATCAGATTACGACGAAGCATCACGAAATGAGCCGTATGTAGCACGAGAACAACCGCGGGATACTCGCTCCCTTGCGACTTGTGGATCGAGATGGCCCAGGCCAGTTCGAAGGTGTCGAGGGCATCGCCCGGAATCAGTGCGGTCCGCCCATCAAAATTCACGGTCATGCCCGCGGGACTGACCGCCGTCACCCGGCCGACGTCTCCGTTGTAGATCTCGAGTTCGTAGTCGTTCTTGGTTTGAATCACCCGATCACCCACGCGGAACCGTCGGAAACCGCGAACGATCTCCTCGCCGGTCGGGTTGAGGGCCTGACCGAGCCGCTGGTTGAGCGCCACGGTGCCCAGCGGGCCCCCGTGCATCGGAGTGAGCACTTGCACATCGCGACGTGGATCGAACCCGTTGGCGGGAAGACGTTCGGTGACGACGGTCAAAAGCAGCCGGGCGATCTCCTCTGCGTCCTCGCGGGGGAGCACGAAACAATCGCGTGCGCCCGCTTGGGTTTCGGCCGACACCGGGACCTCGCCGCGAAGGATGCGATGGGCGTTGGTCACGATGCTGCTTTCGGCGGCCTGCCGATAGACCTGAACCAGGCGGGCGACGGGGACCACCCCCGACTGGATGAGGTCGCGCAGGACCTGGCCCGGACCTACGCTGGGAAGTTGATCGACATCGCCCACCAGCACCAGGCGCGTCGCCGTCGGCAGCGCGTCGCACAGCGCGTCGAAGAGCGCTAGGTCGACCATCGACGCTTCGTCCACGACCAGACAGTCGGCAACCAGCGGGTGGTGGGCGTCGCGACCGAAGCCCGACTCGCCAGCACCCCACTCCAAGAGCCGGTGCAGCGTCTTGGCCTCCTGCCCGCACGCCTCGGTGAGCCGGCGGGCCGCACGGCCGGTGGGGGCGGCGAACGCCCAGGCCTCCTTGCGACGGCGCGCCAATTCGGCCAGCACGCGTACGATCGTCGTCTTGCCGGTACCAGGACCACCGGTGATCACCACCAATCGCGCCGAGAAGGCAGCCACCAACGCATCGCGCTGACCCTCGGCCAGCGCGATGCCAACGGCGCGAGCGGCATCATCGACGTCCAACTCAACCGCGGGGTGAGCGGCACATCGCGTCGCAACCCGACGCGCGACGCGCGCCTCCATCTCCTCGGTGGCGGCGCGGTAGACGGGGCGGTCGCCCTCCTCCTGCGCCCCGCCCGCCGGCGGGTGGCGCACCACGCGACGCATCCGCACCGCGTCCTCGACTCCCTCCGCGGCTATCAGGCGCGTGACGTCGAGGGCCGCGAGGCGCTCGATCAGGGCCGCCTCGGGCAAAAAGCAGCTCCCCTCCCCCTCCGCCGTCTGAAGCGCGTAGTCCAGGGCCGCCTGCACCCGCTCAGGAGCGCCGCGGTCGACGCCATTGGCCCTCGCGATGACATCCGCAGTCCGGAAGCCGACCCCGGCGACCTCGACCAACCGGTAGGGGTGTCGAGCAACGATGTCCGCCGACGCAGTCCCAAAGGTCGCGAGCACCCGCCGGATGACCGCCGCGCCGAGGCCATGCCCTCGCAACGTGATCTCGAGTTCCCGCCCCGCACGCTCCGTCACCCAGGTGCCGACGATCTTCTCACGCGTCTTCGGCCCGATGCCCTCCACCTCGGCGAGGCGCATCGGCTCTTCTTCGAGGACCCGAAGCGTGTCCAGACCGAAGTGGTCGGCGATGCGACGGGCGAGCTCCGGACCCACACCATCAACGGCGCTGTGGAGGTAGCGTTCGAGCCCGGCAAGCGTGCGGGGATCCTCGATCAGCAGCGTTTCGACCTTGAACCGGCGCCCGAAGCGGAGATCCTCCTGCCACTGCCCGGTGGCGACGATGCGCTGGCCCTCGCGGACGTGGGCGATGGCCCCGAGCGCGGTGACCTCTCCGGTTGCCGCCAGCACGCGGGCCACAGCGTAGCCGCCATCTTCCGAACGGAAGACGAAGCTCGACAGCTCTCCCTCGAGACGATCACCGTACACCTGTTCAGTATATCATGTAAGGGGGAGAGGGCTCCGCCCTTCCGCCCTCCCCCCCTACCGCGCCATACCCTCCGGCCGTCGGGAACCGCCGGCCTGCGGCGCCCAGCGCGTTGCTAACGCGCCGGGACGTGGCGCTCTCCCCCTCACCGCCGGACATCACGAGGACGATCGGCCTCGGGTCAGGGCGCCACCCGGTCAGCTCCGCCCGCCGCCAGCCTCCGCCCGACCTCCGCCAGCAGGAAAGGTACGGGAATCGCAAAACACAGAGCCCACAGCCCCAACGCTGGCATTCCCACCAGGGCACCAGAGCCCGAGACGCCTAACACCAGACTCCCGAGGAAGGCCGCCACTGACGACCCGGCGTGTTGGACCGCCGAGTTCAGCGATTGGAAGGCGGCGCGCTCTGACGGCGCGGCCACCCGCGACAACAACGCTTGATAGGCGACGTTTCTGGCGCTCATCGCCACCATCGTCGCGGGAAAGCAGAGCCAGACTGGCGCCGCCGCGGGGACGACGCCGAACCAGGCGACCCCCACCACGATGAGGGCGGCGGTTCCACCGAAGAACACCGGAACCGCTCCCAAGCGGTCGGCGACGGCTCCGAAGAGCCGCAACGCCAGAAACGACAGGCCACCGCCGACCATGTAGAGGTAGGGCAGACCCTCGCGGGGCCAGCCCATATTGAACTGGATGAAGGCGCTGAGGTTGGGAATAATGGTGAAGGCGGAGAGCGTGACCAGCGCGGTTGCCGAGAGACTCAGCCACACCACCGCGCGGACGAGGAGCAAACGAAGGCGCGGACGCTCGACCTCCGCAGCCAGATGGCCCCGCAACGGCGGCAGAAGCGCGATCGCAGCGGTAGCGATCATCGCGCCAACTGCAGCGAGAACGAAGAACGGCGCGCGCCAACCAGCGGCGTCAGACAACCATAGGCCCGCTGGAACCCCGAGCACGCTAGCGACGGAGAACGCGCCCATCACCGCGCCCATCGCCCGGCCGCGGCGTTCGGGGGGGACCGCATCCGCCACGATCGACATGGCCACGCTCGTGGCCGGACCGCCGAAGGCGCCGGCGACCACCCGCGCCGCGACGAGCGAGCCCAAGCCCACCGCGAAACCCCCCGCCACGGTGCCGAGTGCCAGGCCACCCATGCATACGGCCAGCGCGAGCCGCCGGTCGAAGCGGTCCAAAATCGGGCTCAGAACCAGACCAGTCACGGCCGCCGCTAGCGTGTAAGCGCCGGCAACGATGCCGATCTTGTCCATATCGACGCCGAGCCCCCGCGCAAAGTCGGGTCCCATCGGCATCACCATCATGAAGTCGACGATGTTGACGAACTGCACCGCGCCCACGAGGCCGACGATCGTTCGCTCTGAGCGCATCGATGCGGGCTATCTCGAAGGCCGTGATAACCCCGTCAAATGCTGGCGCGAATTGGGCCCTGGACGCTGCCATTCGCCAGTGCCTGGGTCCTCTTCTGCACCCTCCGCGCCACGGCATGGGAGCGCATCCAAAGCCTGGGCGTCGTGGAGAGCTACGGCTTCGCAGTCTACGAACAACTCATTCGCAATCGTGCGTTCGAGGGGGAGTTTTTCCAGACGATCCATCGTGGCTACATTGACCACTGGATGTGGTCCGGGCATCGCTCGATCGCGCTGTATGTCACCCCATGGTTCTACCGGCTCTGGCCCGAGCCCCTGACGCTCAGTAGCCTCCAAATCGGCCTGGTCGCGGCGGGCTGCATCCCCGCCTTCGGGCTCGGCCGTACCCTCCTCGGCGGGCTGCTGGGCGGCGCCGTGGGACTGGTGCTCTATGCCTGTTTCCCTCCCTTCTGGGTGCTCGCGCTCAGCGACTACCAGGACATCGTCCTCGGCATCCCGTTCGCCCTGGCCGCCGTCTGGGCGCTGCGCGCACGTTCCCCCTGGCTCTTTGCCCTGGCCGGCTTTCTGTGTGCCTGCACCCGCGAGGAGTGGGCCGCCACGCTGCCCGTGCTCGGGCTGGCCGCGGCCGGTGGGTGGCGGCAGCGCGTGCGGTACACCACCGCCGGCCTGGCAACCGCGCTCATTTTCACCGCGTTGGTGGTCTGGTTGGGTCGCGACGCGGTTGGGTACCAGACCCCCGTTCAGACCCACGCTGGGGCCCTCTTCGGCCACCTGCCGCCGATTCAGCGCGGATGGCCGGACTATCATAGATTCTACGTTCACTTTCTGGTGCCGACCACGGGACTCGCAGCGCTGTCGCCGGTGGTGGCACTTCCAGGGGCCGGGGCGCTCCTGGTGCACCTGACAACCCCGAACGGGTCGGGCATCGACGCCGATTGGCGGGGCCACATCCACCACATGGCTCCGGTCGCCACCTTCTTCGTCGCTGCGAGTATCGATGGCCTCGGGCACCTCGGCGCGATCGTCTTCCCGGCCGGCACGCGCACCCGGTGGCAGTCGTACCTCGAGGGCCGGGGCGCAGTCCCACGGTGGGCTCTACTCTTGGTCCTCGCGACCGTCAGCACCATCTACGCCGTGCACACCCGCTCGTGGATCAGGATGCTCGCCCTGTCCCCCACGGCCAGCCCGGTGCTGCAGAGCTCGCGAACGCTTCGCGCGGAGTGGGCGGTGGTCGCTGGCGTTCCCGACGAAGCGGTGATCGCCACCGACCCCGACGGGGCGCTCTTCGTGGGTGGTTTCCGGCGCAGCTACACCTACGGCGAGAGCCTCGCCGAGAAGTCGCGCCTCGGCCTGCGCGAGCTGGACTATCTACTGGTAAGGCGACGCGACACGACCGTACTTGCCGAGGCCGTTCGGCTAGGCGGCACCGTGCTCGCGGAGACGACGCAGTACCAGCTTCTCGTGATGCCGCGGGCGGAGCGCCTGCCGCACGCCTACTCGGAGTAGCCGGTCGGACTCTGCGGCGTGGCCACCGCCCCAGCCTCTGGAAATCGGGCGCGGGTCCGCCCAGAGCAATGGCGCCGCTGTCCGTCGGAAGGTGCTGCGGGCGTTGGCGGGGTTGTAGGCGCTCGGCCGGCTCGTCGCGTCCGGAGGGCAGCACCCGCGACGACGCCGCCGTGATCCTCCGTCCATCCGGATGGTCACGAATATCGCAACCCGTCATCCGCTCATTTGGCAAAGTGTCCACGAACGTCCATGTGTGACAGATTGGACAGCTGGCGATTATCTATCCGAATTCCCCGCCGGAAAGCCGCCCGCCCTTGCCGGGTGGCGTCTGGTGCATAGCTTGGCTGTCGAATCGACGCACCCACGCAGCTTGCTGGGTTGTTGTCAGCCAAAATACCATACGGAAGGCATGAATGCGTCTCCAAAAATCCCTCCCCGCCGTCCTGACGGCCGCATTGCTTCTATCCACCGGTTGTCGGCCAACGAACGATGGAAAGGACACCTTCGGTACGGACGACACCGCGGGAGACACCGCGGGAGACACCGCCGGAGACACCGCCGGAGACACCGCCGGAGACACCGCTGAAACCGACAGCGATCTTGACGGATTCAACGATGCAAACGACTGCAACGATTCAGATGCCTCGATCTACCCCGGCGCGGAAGACGCCTGGTACGACGGGATCGACAGCGACTGCACCGGCAACGACGACTTCGACGCCGATGGTGATGGCTACGGCTACGCCCAAGACTGCAACGATTGGGACGCCGCGCGGTATCCCAATGCCTTGGGGAGCTGCACCACCACCCCCGCAGTGGCCGTAGATCTCGGCACCGCCGGTGACTTCGTGATCCTGGCAAAATCTGGGATCTCAACGGTACCCCCGTCGGCAATCACCGGGGATATTGGCGTGAGTCCCGTTGCTGCCACCTACATCACAGGGTTCTCGCTGATCGCGGACGCGACGAACGCATTCTCCACCTCCACACAAGTTACCGGTGAGGTCTACGCTGCGGACTACGCAGTGCCCACGCCTGCAAAGATGACGACCGCAGTCGGCGACATGGAGTTGGCGTTCACCGACGCGGCCAGCCGCGCCGCCGACTATACGGAGCTCGCCGCCGGAAACATCGGCGGAATGACATTGGAGCCCGGTGTGTACAAATGGGGCACCGGGGTGTTGATCCCAACCGACGTCACCCTGGCTGGGAGCGCCACCGATGTGTGGATTTTCGAGATCGCGCAGGACCTCACCATGGCCAGCGGCAGCACCATCTTCCTGGCCGGCGGCGCGGTGCCGAAGAACGTATTCTGGCAGGTCTCAGGCCTGGTGGACCTCGGCACGACCGCGCACTGCGAAGGGGTGGTCCTGACGGCTACCTCCGTCACCCTGGCCACAGGCGCGTCGATCAACGGGAGGCTCCTCGCGCAAACTGCCGTAAATGTGGACAGCAGCACCATTGTCGAGCCGGCCCCGTAGGGCCACGCAGACCTACTTGGAGTAGACCTCGAACTTCTCGACATGCAGGTGCTGCAGGGCACGAACGACCACCCGCTTGGCCAGGCGGATCTCCACCTGCTCCAGCACGGGGTACTCCTCGCCGTACAGCAGGTCGGCCACGCTGGGATGCACGTTGACGTAAAGCGCCTCCTTGGCGACCGACCGGGCCGCCTCGCGCTGAAGTTCGCGGAAGATGTCGTAGCAGACCGTCTGACGGGAGCGCACCGCGCCCCGCCCTTCGCAGGTGGGGCACGTTTCGCTGAGGTAGCGGACAACGTCCTCCTGGACCCGCTTTCGCGTCATCTGCACGAGGCCGAGATCACTGATCTTGAGCACGTTGGTGCGCGCCCGGTCGTGCTTGAGCTCCTCTTCGAGCGCCCGATAGACCTTGTCGCGGTTCTGCTCCCGGTCCATGTCGATGAAGTCGATGATGATGATGCCGCCGATGTTTCGGAGCCGCAGCTGGTAGACGACTTCTTTGACCGCTTCGAGGTTTACCCGGACGGTGGTGTCCTCCAGGGAGGTGCCCTGCCCGACGAACTTTCCGGAGTTGACGTCGATCGACACCAAGGCCTCGGTCTGATCGATGACCAGGTAGCCGCCCGATTTGAGCCAGACCCGGCGCCCCAACGAGCGGTTGATCTCGGTCTCGACCCCGAAGGTATCGAAGATCGGCTCGGCTCCACGGTACAGGTGGATCTTCTCGCGCAATTCCGGCGAGAACTCCTGGATGAACTCGCTCACCTCGTCAAAGAGCTTCGGAGTATCCACGACCATGCGGCCCACGTCGTCGTGGAACGCATCGCGGACCATACGAAGCACCAGCCCGTGATCGAGGTGCAACGGCGCCGGCGCCTTCTTGGTCTTGGCGACGCTCTGGACCTTGTCCCAGATGCCGACCAGGTAGTTCATGTCCTGTTTGAGCGTCTGGTTGGTTTGTGCGGCGCAGATGGTGCGAACGATGAACCCGCCGCCCCTGGGCCGGTTCTTGTCGACGAACTCGCGCAGGCGGCGACGTTCGCGGTCCTTGGCGATGCGACGGCTGATGCCGACGTGATCGACCGTGGGCATAAAGACGAGGTACCGTCCGGGGAGTGTGACGTGCGTCGTGACGCGTGCGCCCTTGGTCCCGATGGGGTCCTTCGAGACCTGGACGACGATCTCCTGGCCTTCGGTCAGCAGATCCTGGATGGCGGGCTGACCAGGCCGCGGCGCGTCCCGCGGCGGAGACTCCTCCGAGATCGTGGCATCCTCGTCCTCTTCAGGAGGGCCTTCGTCCTCCCCCGCGTGCTTGGGATCGAACATCTGGGGCCAGATGTCGCCCACGTACAGGAAAGCCGCGCGATCCAGGCCGATGTCCACAAACGCTGCCTGCATGCCCGGAAGCACACGGACCACACGGCCTTGGTAAACGTTGCCGACGTACCCCCGGTCTACCCCGCGGTCGACATGTAGTTCGACGAGTTGGCCGCTTTCCATGAGCGCGACGCGTGTTTCGCGACCCATCGTGTTGACGAGAATTTCTGTAGGCAAGTTGCACCTCGCCCGAGTTCCCAGGAGCAATGCGAAGCCACCTCGGCACCAGCCCGTTGGGGGCGGCCGGAGGGTTGGGAAAATGCACGCATCTGCGTTGCCATCTGGCTCCGCGCCCGCTCCCCGGCGCCGAGCGCACGGTGGAATCGGACTCGGCGGGAACCCGGTTTGAATCGGGTTCGGGTTGGAAAGGATTGGCCGACGAAAGACGGCCTGCCCTTGTGCTAACCGGTCGCGAAGGCCAACGCCACCGCGAGGAGCCCGAGCAAACCGGCGGCCCACAGATAGGGACGCATACCGGCGGGGGGGGCGGGGTTGTCCCGCGGGGCCTCGACGACCCGCTCGGCGACGAAGGTCTCCGCCCCGCTCACCGCGCGCAGACTCGGCGGTGCTGCCGACGCCACGCCAGGGATCGATCGGGTGCGAGCCCCTCCCCGGCTGATCCACTTCCGCTCCCCGCGAAGCACCTGCCGCAGGGTCGCGACATCCGGCACCCGCATCTCAGGATCGACCTGAAGACAGGCTTCGACCGCGACCTGCCAGCGCGCCGCGACCCCCGGTACGAGCGCGTCGAGGGGGCGGTAGTAGCCCCGACCAGACAGGGCCAGGACCTCTTCGACGGAGCGCCCGTCAAACGGCGGCACGCCGCCCACCATCTCGTACAGCATCGCACCCAGCGACCAGAGGTCGGCGCGCGAATCAACGCTTCCGGCATCGCGAGCCTGTTCGGGGGCCATGTACGCGGCGCTGCCCAGCATGAAACCGGCCCGAGTCATCCGTGCGTCCGGCTCTTCGTGCTCGGGCCGAGCGAGGCCAAAATCGGCGAGTCGCGGCGTCCAACCCCCGTGCTCGTCCGGGGCCAACAGCACATTGGCGGGCTTGAGGTCCCGATGGATGAACCCCGCGCGATGCGAGGCTTCCACGCCATCGAGGACACCGGCAACCGCCCGATCCAACAGGGCGCCGGCAAGTGGCCCGGCGCGGAGCTCGGAGTCGAGCGTCGCACCGCCGGGAATCAGCTCGAGAACGATGCCAGGAATGCCGTCCGCATCGACGACGTCGAGCGCGGCGAGAACGTTGGGGTGTCGGAGCGCACGCTGAATCTGCCCTTCACGTGCTGCCCTTGCAAGCATATCCGGGTCACGACTTCGACACACCTTCAGGGCGCCGCCCACCGCGGTCTCGACGTGGCAAACCTGCCACACCCGCGCCATGCCGCCCTCGGCCAAAAACGAAACCACCCGCCACGGGCCGAACTGGCGATCGACGAGCCATGGGTAAGGATCGGTCATGTGCGGTGGAACCGGCGCTCCAACTCGCCCACCCCCATCCGGATCACCACCGGTCGGCCGTGCGCGCACACCGCGTGGTCGACGTCATCGAGCTGATCGATCAGCGCGCGCATGCTGCGATCGTCGAGGGTCTCGTTCGCCCGCACGCTCGAATGGCACGCCATCGTGGCCAGAACGAGGTCGAGAACGCCCTGGGCGAGGTGCCCCGGCCCGCCAGCCAACAGATCGTCGGCGATGTCGCCCAAGAGGACGCCGAGGTCGCGCCGGGCCAGCGGCACGGGAACCCCATGGACGGCAATCGTGCCGCCTCCCAGATGGCTCAGATCCAGGCCGGGCTCGGCAAGCGCATCGGCATGCGCGGCGAGCACCTTGGCACGGGCCGGACCGAGCTCCACCAGAAATGGCGTGAGCAGACGTTGCGAACCGCCGAGCGCCGCCTTGGGGTCACGCTGAAGCTTGCCCAGGTTGATTCGCTCCGCCGCGGCGTGCTGATCGACGATGAGCAGCTCCCCGCCGCCCTCGCAGAGGATGTAGGTGCGGGCAAGCTGCCCGACGACGCGCAGCTCGGCAAACCGGGCGACGGGCAATAAGGCACGGGCGCCGACTGCCGGCGGGGGACGCGGCGGAGGGGCGGGCGGCGCGAGCTCTGGAGCGACCACGGCAGTCGGGCTGGGCGCAGCCGCGCGGTCGAGTGAGGCGGCGGGCGGGCGCTCGGGCGTCGAAGCGGCCGGTGCTGGAGCTCGGGTATCGAGCGCGCGCGAAGGCGAAGGCGAGGGTGCGGCGGGCGGTGGGGCTGGCGCGCGCGCGGGGAGTAGCCCACGGGGCGCATCGAGGACCAAGCTGACCTGCTCGGACGCCGGCGCCGTCCCACGGTAGCGCGCCTCGATCGCGACCGGGCGCTGAATCCCGTGGTCCTGCAACGCGACGCGCAAACCTTCGGCCACGGCGCGCTGGAGCTCGAAGGCGTTCACGAACCGAACCTCCGTCTTCGCGGGGTGGACGTTGACGTCCACGTCCTGAGGCGGCACCTCGATTCGGAGCACCACCACCGGGTAGCGGTCCTTGGGTACCAACCCCGCGTACGCTTGCGAGACCGCGCGCCGGACGATGTGATCGCGTACGAAACGCCCATTCACATACAGGTAGCTAGCATTGGTCGCGCTCTGCCGGTGGACCCCCACGGGCGAGACCAGTCCGGCGACGCGGAGCGACCCGCGCGCAAAGCTCACGGGCACCAGCGCTTCGCCGTGCGGCCCCAGGAGCTCCGCCGCGCGCCGCCGAGGCTCATCGGTTCGTGCGCAGCGCAGGTGCAGCCGATCGTCGTGGGTGACCTCCAGGTCCACGTGCGGACGGATCAGGAGCTCCCGGGTGATGGCCTCGATGCAATGCCCCAGCTCCGTGTCTACCGAACGAAGAAACTTACGACGCGCCGGCAAATTGTAGAAGAGGGAGGCTACCGAGATGTCGGTGCCGGCCGCCGCACCCGCAGGCTCGACCGCCAGGAGCTTGCCACCCTCGACGACGATGCGCGTCCCTTCCTCCTGCCCTTGCGCCCGCGTCACCAACTCGAACTTGGACACACTCGCGATCGACGGGATCGCTTCGCCCCGAAATCCGAGTGTCGCGACACGAAACAGATCGTCGTCGCAGCGGATCTTGCTGGTCGCGTGCCGCTCCAGGCTCATCAGTGCGTCGGTGCGGTCCATCCCTGAGCCGTCGTCGACGACGCGGACGAGATTCCGCCCACCAGCGCGCAAGTGCACCCGCACCTCGGTGGCGCCGGCATCGAGCGCGTTTTCGAGCAATTCCTTGATCACGCTGGCCGGGCGTTCGACAACCTCGCCCGCGGCGATCTTGTTGATCAACGATTCTTCGAGGATGCGGACGGCCATCGCCCTTGGAGCTATCCAGATTCGGAGCTACGGGGCGTCATGGACCCACTCCCCAGCGCGATCGACGTCAACTCGGCGGAGTTTTCGGCCCGGCAAGCGGTCACCGCGGCCCTGAAGTCCCGATTGCGCAGCGATCTCCATGCGGCACGCAACGAGCGGAGCGACAAAGCCCGGGCTCGCCATCAGGAGCAAGGCAAGCTGCTGGTGACGGAGCGGCTGGAGCTCCTGCTCGACCCGGGATCGCCGTTTTTGGAAATCGGCGCGCTGGCGGCGCACGGAATGTACGACGGCGGTGTCCACAAGGCGGGAACGCTTGCCGGAATCGGCGTTATTTGCGGCCGCGAATGCATGATTTCTGCCAACGATGCGACGGTGAAAGGGGGGACCATCTACCCGATGGGCGTGAAAAAGACGCTCCGTCTCCAAGCGATCGCTTTGGAGAATCGGCTCCCGTTTGTGTCACTCGTCGACTCCGGGGGCGCCTACCTGCCGCTGCAGAGCGAGGTCTTCCCCGATGCCGACGACGGCGGGCGGATCTTCTACAACCAGGCGCACCTCTCCCGGGCGGGGATTCCGCAGCTCACTGCGGTGATGGGGCTGTGCACGGCCGGCGCCGCCTACATTCCGGCGATGAGCGACGAGGTCGTCCAGGTGCGCGGAACCGGCGCCATCTTCCTGGCCGGGCCGCCGCTGGTCAAGGCCGCGACGGGCGAGGAGGTCAGCGCCGAGGATCTCGGGGGCGTCGAGCTCCACGCGCGCCGTTCGGGCGTGACCGATCACGTCGCCGAGGACGACCGCCACGCGATCCGAACCTTGCGAGACTTGGTGGCAGGCTTGCCTCCGCCGCCGGTCGCGTGGATGGATCAGGTGCCGTCGCGACCGCCCCTCCACGACCCCGAGGAGCTCGATGGCGTCGTGCCCGCGGAGCTGTCCGAGCCCTTCGACATGCGGGAGGTGATCGGCCGCATCGTGGACGACAGCGCCTTTTTGGAATTCAAGGCACTCTACGGGCCAACCCTGGTCTGTGGCACCGCCCGGATCCACGGCTACAAAGTGGGCTTCCTCGCCAACAATGGCGTGCTCTTCTCCGAATGTGCCCAAAAGGCCGCGCACTTCATCCAACTCTGTGAAAAACGCAGGGTACCGCTTGTGTTCCTCCAGAATGTCCCGGGCTTCATGGTCGGGCAACGCTACGAGACGGGCGGGATCACCAAACACGGGCATCAGATGGTGAATGCTGTCGCGACCGCGACCGTGCCGAAGTTGACGGTCATCGTCGGAGGCAGCTTCGGCGCGGGCAACTACGCGATGTGCGGGAGGGCGTACAGTCCGCGCTTTCTGTGGGCCTGGCCCGGCGCCAAAATAGGCGTGATGGGCGCGAGACAGGCCGCAAGTGTGCTGATCTCGGTGGCGAACGGCCAACGGCACCGCGCGGGAATCGCGCCCCTCAGTGTCGAGGAGGAGGCCAGCCTGCACACACCGGTGGCCGATGCCCAAGAGCGCGAAGGAAGCGCGTGGTACTCGACGGCGAACCTGTGGGACGACGGAATCATCGAGCCCGCACGCACCCGTGACGTGCTGGGGCTGTGCCTCGCCGTGTGTGCGCGGGGGCCTGCGCCGGCGGGCGCCGGTCCCTTCGGCACCTTCAGACTTTAGCCAGCCGCGACCTGAGCATATCTTCCAGGTTTGGTGCTGGCATCGGGCGAGCGTACCGATACCCCTGCGCGCGGCGGCAGCCCAGATCCAACAAGATTCGCTCCTGCTCGGCGTTCTCCACCCCCTCCGCCACCACGTCGAGGCCGAGCGCCTGGGTCATGGTCATCAGTCCCGAAACGATCTGTCGCGACACGGGATCGGCTTCGAGCTGCGCGACGAAGCTGCGGTCGATCTTGATGCCTGACACGGCGAACCCGCGCAGGTGAGACAACGACGAGAAGCCAGTCCCGAAGTCGTCCAAGAAGAAAGAGACCCCCAGCTCGTTGAGCGCACGGATCGTGTCGCTGACCACGTCGGGGCGCTCGACCAGCGCCGTCTCGGTGATCTCGAAGCAGACCTTGCCGGTCCCGACGAGCCCGGCGTCGCGGAAGCGAGCGACCGCGGTCGGAAAACGCGGGTCCAAGAGCTGCTTGGGACTGACGTTGACGTGCAGACGAAAGCCGGGCGGCAACAGACCGGCATCCTGCCACGCCCGCCGGTCGTCGAGGGCGAGCTCCAAAACCAACTGGCCGAGCCGCCCCGCCAGGCGTGTGTCCTCGGCAAGGGGCACGAACTCGCCGGGCGAGACGCTGTCGAAGTCGGGGTGGTTCCAACGGGCGAGGGCCTCGACGCCGAGGAGTTCCCCGGTCCCAATCTCTACCAGGGGCTGGTAGTGCACCTCGATCCGGCGCTGAACAAGCGAGTCGCGCAGCGCGTTGGCCATCCGCGCCCGACGGAGGCTGCGCTCCGCCCCGTCGGGCGAAGCCACACGAACTGCGTGTGCCTCGAGCATGCGCGCCTCGTACATGGCCGAGTCGGCCGCGCGCACGAGCTGGTCAACGTCCGAGTCGCGACTTCCAATAGACACGCCAATGGTCGCCGCGCATTCCAAGACGTGGCCTTCGACATCGTGATCCCGCTCGAGGGAGCGGAGCACGCGCCGCGCGGCGGCGTCCGCCACTGCCGGCGAGCGAACCCCGTCGAGGAGCATCGCGAATTCGTCACCCCCGAGCCTTGCAGCACTGTCGCCGGGTCGAACCGAGCGTTCGAGGCGGCGGGCTACTGACTGCAGCACGGCGTCGCCAACGGCATGCCCGTAGGCGTCGTTGATGCGCTTGAACTGGCGCAGGTCGATGTACAGAAGGGCGAAGGCTGGGCCCTCAATGCGCGCCGCTCGACCGATGGTTGCCCGCAACTGCTGTACGAAAAGCACCCGATTGGGAAGGTCGGTCAGCGGGTCGTGGGTGGCGTTGTGGAGAAGCAGCGCGTCCGACTCCTTGCGCGCGGAGATGTCGGACACCACGGCGATGACACGCACCGGGTGCCCGTCGGGATCGCGAAGCGTGACCGCGCGTTGGTCGAGGTGCGCGACGGCCCCGTTCGGCAGAAGAAGCCGCACTTCGCACTCGAAGAAGTGGTCCGACGACGCGAGGTGGACGAAGAGCTTGGTGGTGACGTCTTCCAGGTCATCAGGGTGGACACGCTGGCGAAAGCGCTCCAGAAGCTCGGCGCCATCGCCCGTCACGTGCGCGATTTCCCGCCACCGATCCGAGGCGATGACCACACCCGAGCGGGGGTCCCAGTCCACGAGCCCGTCTCGGGTGGCCAACAGCGCCATCGCGTAGCGCTCGGCGTGCTCGCGGATGCCGCGGAGCTCTCCCGTGAGGTCGCGACGGATGCCAATGAAGGAGGCGGGCTTCCCGGGAAGCCGGCGGATCTCGAGACGGGCAAAAAAAAGCGCACCGTCCTTACGACGACTCACCAGCTCGCCCGCCCAGCCGCCCGTCGCCCACGCGCCCTGTTCCACGGCGTCGTAGAACTCGACGGGATGGTAGGCGCTGCGAAGGATCGCCGGGCCCTGCCCCTGCGCGTCGGCCGCGGTGTACCCCGTCAGCCGCTCCCAAGCAGGATTGACGTACATGTAACGGCCGTCTTCATCGACAACCTCGATGGCATCGGAGACCAATTCGGCAGCGTGGCCGAAGTAGGCCATGGCGGAATGCGGTTCTTCGGGCATCGGCTGTTCCAATCTGTCGCGGGTCCCACCCCCAGGCAACTGCTGCCGACGCTTGAGCTGCGACAATTTGCCGCTATCCATCCCCGGTGTCGTCGAGTCCGCCCGCCTCATACTCGTAGAATACGCACTCACGACCCACGTTATCCACCGTCGCGACGATTGGGCCGATTCCATTCGCGAAAGCCCATGCTCCGGCGGCCGCGCCCGACTCTGGCGCGGCCTGGACACTGTCGCCGAACTCGCCGTACCAGGTCGTGGTCACCACCGAGTCCGGCACGGGCATCGACAGCATCCCCTCCCCCTCCACGACCAACGCCGGCGCTTGGCTCACCGCCCACTCCGCCACCGGAGCGGCGTCCTCCCAATTCTCACCAAGGCGCAGGGTCCATGAATCCTCGCCGATCAGCAGGTGGAGCGGGGGTTCGTCGGGCGCGTCGCTGGGCGCGAGCTCGATCCGCGTGCCGGGAACCCCAACATAGTTCGCGAGCTGCCGCTCGCCGCCTTTGACAACGGCCGCTTCTTCGCAGCCGGCAAACAAAATCGCAACCCAGATCATTCCGCCCACATCGGGATGTGGTTGTTCTGCGCCGGGTCCTGACCGGGCAGCCAGAATGCCGGCCAGCTTGGATCAACGCCGGCGGCGGCACGAACCGGGTCGAAACCGCTGACCCAGAGCTGCGGGTTGCCGAGGGTCACATTGCCGTAGACTCGATTGGACGAAAATGCCAGCCACAGCACGTCGTCGTCGGGGAGCGGCGCCCACCGAGGCAGCGAGTTGGTCAGCCCGGTGACGACACTGGCCGCGGTGAGCTCCACCGCCACCGAACCGTCGGCCTTCGCGACCCACACCATCGCGTCGGGGTCCGCATAACTGTCCCCCGTGGAGACGTTGTACACCAGCCACTCCCCATCGGGCGACCACGCCGGATAATAGGCGTTGTACGGGTCTACCGGATCGATGATCGCCACCGGTGACCCGAAGCTTCCGTCGGCATAGACGTCCATCACCATGATGCGCCCGCCGGTAAAGCTCCAATCGACGCCGTCCCCGTTGGTCATGACAAAGGCGACCTAGGTTCCATCCGGCGACCAGTCGGGGTGAGTCGCCCATCCTCCGGTGGCCACCTCCCCGATCAGCGCGCCCGTACCGGCATCGTAGAGCAAGAGGGAGCCTTGGAGGGCCACCAAAACCCGGGACTCGTCGGGCGAGATGGTGTTGAAGTTGCCGAACACTCCCGACTCGTGATGGATCACATCGGTCCCGGAGCCAATATTACGTAACCCAAAGGCTCCGTTTCCACCATCGAAGGTGTAGCCGATGCGATCGCCTCGCACACTATGGCAGCCGACACAATACCCCGTGGTCGCCGCCGTCAGGAAATCCTCGGCCTGCGATCCATAGGCGATCCGGCGAATCCCATAGGCGGATGTGCTCCAATAGTAGATGGCGCCGCGCGCGTCGAACCGATTGACATTTACGGTGATCACCTCCTCCGACCACACCTCCGTGCCGACCAAAAGCGAGAGCTCGACCTCGACCGAGCCGCCGGCGTTGGTACCCACCAAGGACGCCCACGTCGCCTCGTCCGCGGTCCAACTGGTTCCGGCGGCGTACACGGTCAGGTCGGTGACCGCGCTTCGGAACCGTATCCGCGCGGCGGTCGCACCAACGTCGGCCCACTGGAAGGACAGGCTTGGGGTGTTTCGCGGCAGGTTGACGCCGTTGGGCGGATAGGTCCACAGGCCGGGATGAGCGATGCGCGGGACGTCGAATGCGGCAACATCGATGCCCTCCGACGCGATCACGTCGACGAACACCACGGTCACCAGCGCCTGCGCCTCGATGCCCGCGAATCGGGCCAGAACGTTCGCCACCCCGCCGTTGTCGACCGAGGCTTCGAACTCCCCGGTCTCATCGATCTCACCCACAGTTCGGTTGGACAGGGTCCATTCGGCCTCCTCCAACTCAACAAGCGAACCGTCAACCCGCCGCGACATGAGCTCGAAATCGGTGATCGACCCGCCCTCGGGCGAGGTGTAAACGGTCAGCTCCGCGGGCTCGATGACCAGGCTCACCACGCTACTGGGATCAGGAACCGGAAACCCTTCCGAGCAGCCGGCGAGCGCGAAGAGGGCGGTCAGCACGCCAACATGATTGTGATCCGGTTTGGTGGATACTTCCCAAGAGGCATGCGAGACAGCAGACATGGAAACCAAGAGCACACTCAAGCAGAAGCGGAAGCCGGGCCGTCAACGCCGGCAGTACACCGACGAGTTTAAGGCCGGCGCGGTCCGGCTG
>CANLGL010000080.1 GCA_947490345.1 Deltaproteobacteria bacterium | reverse complement strand
GCGTGGTGGCATCGGACCCAACTGAGGCTCCCGGTTTTCGGGCCGCTCAATCGTACGGTGGCGGTTTCCCGATTCTGTCGCACGCTTGGCACCCTCCTGGTGTCGGGTGTCCCCATCCTCGCTGCGCTTACGATCGTCAAGACGGTCGTTGGCAACGACCTCATCGCGGCGGCGGTGGAGTCGGCGGCCAAGAACATCGCCGAGGGGCAGTCGATCGCCGTACCGCTCAAAGCCAGCGGGGAGTTTCCACCCATCGTCACCCACATGATCACCATCGGCGAAAAGACCGGTGAGCTGGAAAACATGCTGACCAAGGTGGCGGATGCCTACGACGCCGAAGTTGAAAATACGGTCAACTCGCTGACCTCGTTGTTGACCCCCATCCTCACCGTCTTCATGGGCCTGGTCGTCGCGCTCATCGCCCTCGGCATCCTGTTGCCCATGCTTCAGATGACCTCTGCCATCCGCTAGGAGTACCCAATGTCCAAGTCCCGTCTTCTCCATCGCCGCCGCAAGGGCATGTCGCTTGTCGAGATCATGATCGTCATCTCCATCATCGGCGTGCTGATGACGGTGATCGCGGTCAATGTGACCGGCTACCTTGACGATGCCAACCAGGCGGCGACCCGGATCTCGATGAACAACATCGACAAAGCGCTCATCGCGTACTCTGCCAAACACAAGGGGAGGTACCCGACGACGGCGGAGGGGCTGGATGCGGCCAAGAAGTACTTTCCCCAGAACGAAGTGCCGACCGATGCGTGGCAGAATGCCTTCCGATACATCTCGCCCCGCACCTCTGGCCAGCAGGACTACGGGATCGTGTCGTTGGGTAAGGATGGCCAAGAAGGCGGCGAAGATGCCAACGCCGACATTCAGTCCTGGGTCCCCGCGGAGTAATCATGCGCCGCGGAGTGTCACTGATCGAGATGGTGGTGGTCCTTGCCGTGATCGGCGTGGTCCTTGCCATCGGCGCGCCGGCGCTCAGCTCGGTCTTTGACCTTCAACAACGCGGCGAGGCCAAGGCGATGGCGGACATCTACCGGCTTCTGCAGACCGAGGCGATGCTCCGGAACGTGACGTTCCGGGTTGAATACAACCTGGACAAGAGCACGTGGAGGGTGGAGGTCGGTGACCCGGGGGCGCTCATCTTCTCGGATCCGCGCGAACGCGAGCGCTTCGAAGACGAGCAGAAGCGCCAACTGAAGCGGTTCACCGACAAGGAGATCGCCAAGGGGGAGGCGGCCGACATCGTGGACCGGAACGGGCGTTTTGCGGGGCTGAGCGTGCCAGGATTTCCCACCAGTGGCACCTTGTCGGACCGCTGCCGCTACGCGTACGTATACACGCCCCAGTACGGCCAGCCGATCACCCCGTCGAAGGACACTCCGGAGACGGCCGAGGACGAAGTGCGCGTCTACAGCCACATCTTTCCTGACGGCACGATGGAGTTCACGGTGATTCGCATCGTGGACGTCGATGACCCCGCGGATGGCTACACGGTGGAGGTCGAGCCCTTTTCTGGCGAGGTGCGGATCGAGACCGAAGAGACCGAGATCGGCGCGGCGCTGGCGTGGATCCCGTCCGAGGCGCCGGAATCCAAATGACCACCCGCCGCCAGGGCTTCACGCTGATCGAGATCGTCATCGCGTTGACGATCCTCGCGGTGTCGCTCATGGTGCTGGTGGAATCCCAGTCCGGCAGCGTGCTTCAGACGATTGACAGCCAACGCATCCTCACCGCGAATTCACTGGCCGAAGCCAAGCTGGCCGAGGTGTTGTTGACCCTCGAGATGGATGGCTTTTCCGACACCATCAAGGGCGAGGATGGCAGTTTTGAAGACTTCGGCGACAACGGGGAGTATGGCGAGGTCGTCGATTTCGAGGGGGAGTATGACGAGTACGGGTATGCCTGGACGGTGCGCCCGGTAGAGATGGAGCTGGGTGACATCGCCGGCACCCTCGAAGAGTTGTCGAAGGACAACGAGAGCTCCGGGTCCAGCAGCACATCGACGGCGGACGATGCCGGCGTGGACGCCAGCTTGTTCTCGGCCTTTCTGACCCCCGAGGCGATGAGCGAGATGTTGTCGCCGTGGATGCGGGAGGTGCGCGTGGTGGTGTGGTGGGGTGACGACCCGGGCGACCTTGAAGCGGACGACTTGTGTGAGAACTGCGTAGAGTTGGTGTCCCACGTCTTCAATCCAAGCGGCACGGTGACGGTCGCGGGGCTGTCGGAATGAACCGTCGCGGCTTCACGCTCCTCGAAGTGGTGGTCGCCATCGGCATCCTGGCGATGATCGGGATGTTGACGTTGGAGACGCTGTCCAGCGCGCTTGATACACGCGATGTATTGGAAGAAGAGGACGCGGCCAACCAGTCGGCTCGGGTGGCGTTGGACCGGCTGCGGCGCGATCTGAGACTCGCCTACCTGACCGAGAACACCAGCGCGGTCAACACCTATCGCACCCAGTTCATCGGCAAGAACGACGATCCCGACCAGCTGTGGTTCACGACGTTGTCGCATCATCGGATGTATCGGGAGTCGCGGGAATGCGACCAGACGGAGGTCACCTACTGGACCGAAGATGACCCGACGATGGACGGCGCCAAGGTGCTTTTGCGGCGCGAGGCGCCCCGGATCGACCATGAGCCCGAGAAGGAGGGGCTGATCTCGCCCTTGGCGTACCACCTCAAAGACGTCAACTACCGCTACATCAACCCCAAGACCAACACCTGGGCGGATGAGTGGGACACCACGGGTGTGGACACCGCCAACTTCCTGCCGCGCGCCGTGCAGATCGCGTTGGTGTTCCTGGTGCCGGACCCGGACGAAGAGGGCAAGCTCGTTGAGCGGCCCTACGCCACCACCGTCCTGCTGCACTACGCCGACAGGCTCACGTTGGCGTCGAGCACGTCGACGGAGGACAACAACTGATGGCGCGCCCCCGGCTTCTGTCCGCGAGCCGCCGCACGCGCGCCCGCCGCTCGCGCGGCGGCATCGCCCTGCTCGTGGTGATCGCCGCGATCATGTTCCTCACCGTATTGGTGACTGACATCGACTTCTCCTCCCGCGTTCGTTTCGTCGCCGCGGCGCATACCCGCGACGCCTCCCAAGCGTACTGGATCGCCAACTCCGGGATCAGCCTGTCGCGCCTGGTGCTCATGGGGAACAAACAGATCGGCAAGATGCTGACGAGCAACAAGGACTACTGCGTGATGGTCTCGGCGATGGGGATCAGCTGCACCGACCCGCTCATCAGCTACCTGCCGTTCATCAACACCGGGATGATGCGCAGCATGCTGGTGGCCGGCGGCGATGTGGACGATGAGGACGTGGACCAGCTGCTCACCACCGGTCAGGCGACTGAAGCGACCACCGAGGAGTCCCGGGAGGGCAGCTCCCGCTTCGGCAAGAAGAACTTCCTGGATTTTACCGGGGACTTCACCACGGTGATCGAGGGTGAGGACTGCAAGATCAATATCTCGGCGCTTTCCAGTCACAAGGAACCGCTCATCGACGACTCCGTGTACAAGACCATGGACGCGCTGATGTCGGGCGAAGAAAACGAGCAGTGGCTCCGCGAGCGCGACCTCACCGAGCTGGAGCTGATCGGGAACCTCGCCGACTGGGTCGACGCCGACAACACCGTGGCCAGCGGCCAGGGCAGCTACGAAGACAACTACTACAACGGGCTGACGTCGCCGTATCTCGCCAAGAACGCTCCGTTCGACAGCACCGAAGAGATCCGGCTGGTCGAAGGCTGGCAGGACAACGTCTACGAGCGCTGGGGCGACAAGATCACGATCTACGGGGGCAAGAAGGTCAACATCACCTGTGCCGATCCTGACGTGTTGGGGATGATGCTGCGTGCGTACGGTGGGCTCACTACCGATGCGCAGGTGGACGAGGCGATCACTGCGTTGAACCAGTGGAAGCTCGACGGCAACGTCATCGCCACCTGCCCCAACTTCCAGACCGCCCTGACCGAGCAGAAGGGCATCACCCTCTCGAGCGACTTCCTGACCAACTGCACCAACAAGAACACCGTCTACACGGTGGTCTCGACCGGGGTGGTGGGCAGCGTGCAGGTAAAAATCACCGCGGTCATCGACCAGACCAAGTCGGACGCGGGCCGAGTGAAATACTGGCGGGTGGAGTAAGCATGGCAAATGTTCAGGGCGTAGACCTCGGCTCCTGGCGCGTACGCGTCGCCACCATGGACGGCAGCTTCCGTCGCTGGGTGCTGCGCGATGTCGTGGAGATGGAAGGCAGCGTCGGCGTTGCCGATGCGCTGGAGGCGATCCGCGCCGCGGAGCCGGCTTGGGATCGTGCCGAGCGCGTCGCGGCGATGCCCTTGCAGCGTGCATCGGTGCGCGTGGTGCGGCTGCCGTTCACCGACCGCACGACCATTCAGAAGGCGCTCCCCGCCGAGATCGAGAGCAGTGTCCCCTACGATCTGGACCAGATGGTCCTCGCCACCCGGCCGGTCGATCAGCAGAAGGGCAGCTCCCGCACCCGCGCCGTCATCGCCCGAAAGGCCGACGTCAAAGAGCTCCTGGAGCGGTTGACCAGCGCCAACGCGGAGCCGAAGTTGCTGGTGCTGGACGCGGAGGCGCTCTCCGCCTACGCCGACCGGGGTGTGCAGGCGGTCCTCGACTTCGGCCACAGCCGGACGGTCATCGCCCTGTGTCAGGCCGGCCAGCTCATCGCGGCGCGGCTCGTTCCGCTCGGCGGGCAGGCGCTCACCGAGACCATCGCCGCGCAGTTGCAGGCGGGGGATGCGGAGGCCGAGGCGGCCAAGCACAAGGTACGGGTGCCCGAGGCGCTGCAGACGGAGGGTTGGGCTGAGCCGGAACCCACCGACGCCGGGGCGGACGCCGTCGATCGCAAGACCATGGCGGCGTTGGTCGTGGCGCTGGACGAGCAGCTCGGCGAGGTGCGCGCCCAGCTCATCGCCATGGAAGACGAGCTGGGATTTGGGGTCGACGAGCTGCTGGTGGCCGGCGCCGCGAGCCAGCTTGGTGGGCTTGCCGGACGGCTCTCGAACTTCACCGGGGTGCCGGTCCGCGCGGTGCTCGTTCCAGGGGGCCATCCGCCCTCCTGTGCGCTCGCGGTGGCCCTGGCGCGCATTGCGGCGGCCGAGGTGCCGGCGACCGACCTGCGCATCGGGGAGCTGGCCTTCCGAGGCCACGCGGATGTGTTGTGGAACGTCGTTTCGTGGGGCGGGATGGCCACTGCGGCGGCGCTCTTGATGGGTGGGCTTGTCGTCGGCCTGCGCAGCGCGGAGGCCTGGGACACGCTCAGCGAGCTGGATGGCAAGATCGTCAGCACCGTGCAGACGCACTTCCCTGGCATCGAGTCTTCCCGACTCGCCGAGTCCAGCATGGCCCTGGCCATCTTCCAGGGCGAAGCGGACACGCTCAAAGCGAAGGTGGACGCGCTGGGGAGCACCATCGGCGGCGACCCGCCGACCCTGGGCATGCTGAGGAAGCTGAGTCAGGTGTTGCCGTCGAACGAAGCGGCGAAGATCGACGTCCGCGAGATGACCATCTCGGCCGAGGCGGTGTCGTTCAAGGCCGAGACCGACAGCTACGACTCCGCCGCCAAGATCGAAGACGCGCTCAAGGCCAGCGACAGCTTCGCCCAGGCCCGGAAGTCGGACGAAAAGAAGTCGGGCGACTTCCTGTTGTTCAACATGTCCATCCCCCTCGGTGAGCCCGAGGTGGAGGCGACCGTGCCGGGCACCGAGCCGGTCATCGAGAAGGAGGGTTGATGCTCAGCTTCATGGAACCATTGCGGGGCCGGTTCGGCTCGCTCGTCGGGGAGATGAGCCCGCGGGACCGGACGCTGTTCCTCGGCTTGATCCTGTTTGTGTACCTGGTCGCGCTCGGCCTGGCCGGCTGGGCGGGCAGCGGACTCCTCGGCGACCTGCAGTCGCGCATCGCCACCAAGTCCGACGCCCTGTCGCGCTTGGAGGTGATCGAGGGCGAGTTCGTCGCCAACACCGCCAAGGTCACCGAGATCGAGGCGACGCTTCGCACCACCGCCTCCCAGGATCTCGCCAGCTTCGTCGAGAAAGCAGCGCAGCAACACAACCTCACCCCCAATCTCAAAGCGGTGCGCGAAAAGGGCGTGAGCACGACCGGAAATCTCGTCGAGACCTCCTACGCCGTTGAGTTGGAGAAGGTCACCCTCGCGCAGCTCACCGAATTTCTTTCCGAAATCGAGGCGGGGACCTACCCGCTGAAGATCCGCACCGCCCGGCTGAAGACCAACGGCGCCCCGGGCACGCGGCTGTTGACCGCGTCGTTCGAGGTCGCTGCCTACAAACTCGAGGAAACCGCGCCTGTGGCGGGAGGTGCCGAATGATGCGCTGGTTGTCGCTGTTTGCCGCGTGTGGCGCGGCCGGTACGTTGGGGCTGGCCGCCGGCTTCTACACCACCTTCCCCTCTGACGAGGTGGCCCGCTACGCCGAGGTGCAGTTCCACGCCCGGAACAAGGACTACGCCCTGGACGTGGGCGATGTGCGCCCCTGGTGGCTGCCAGGGGTCCGCGCCACCGACGTGACGTTCTACACGGTCAAAAAGGGCAAGAAGTCCAAGGACACCCCGTCGCCGACGCCCGTCCGCAGCGAGATGATGAAGCTCGACGCGTTGGCGGTGCGGCTGCAAGTCCTGCCGCGGCTCGCGGGGAAGTGGGCGTTCGGCTACACCGCTGAGCTGTTGGGCGGGGATGTTTCTGGCACCTTTTCGCAGGGGGCGGCTTCGATCGATCTCAACTTCGTCGCCGACGGACTCGACTTGTCGCTGATGCCGATCGAACGGGATGATCTCGTCGTTCATCTGGCGGGAAAACTCAGCGGAAAGAGCAACCTTGCCTTGGACGGTGAGGATGTCAAAAACTCAACCGGCGCGCTGGAGCTGAGTTTTGAGGGCCTTCAGTTGGCCGCCGGCAGCAAGGTCATGGGCCTGGAGTTGCCGGTGGTGAGCTTTACGGCCGCCAAGGTGAAGTTGGAGGCGCAGGATGGCGCGCTGGAGGTGACCGAGGGCACCTTCGACGGGGACGTCATCGACATGACGCTGAGCGGCGACGTCTCGCTGAACAAGAAGCTGGAACGCAGCCGCAACCGCCTGAAGCTGGTGGTGACCCTGCCCGAAGACCTCGACAAGCTCGCCAAGTTGGCCCCCGCGCTGAAGCGTGCGCGCGACGAGGACGGAGGCTACCACTTCAACATCGGCGGCACCATCGTCAGTCCCACGTTCCGCCCCGGTCGTGGCACCGACAACAAGGTCGCGAAGAATGCGGGTATTGACCTGGATAAACCCGACTTTGGTACCCTGTCCGGGGCGGATGGGGGGGAGGACGCCGACCCCGAGGTGGCGCGTGAGGAGCGCAAGAAGCGCCGCGAGGAGCGCGTCAAAGAGCGTCGTGAGCGCCTCCGCAAGCGCCGCGAGGAGAGCGCCGGTCGCGGCGGCGACGAGGACGAGGGGATGCTGCCGCCGCTGCACGAGGTCGACGAGGGCGAGGAGCGTCAGGAGCGGCGCCCCATCGAAGAGCAGCAGGGCGACGAGCTCGAAGACGACATGGGCCCCGGTCGGGCGCAGAATCAGATGCCGGACCTGGGGCCGCCGAACATGGAGATGGGGGGGGAAGGGGAGGAGGAGTGAGGGGGGGTGGTAAGCTCCCGCGCCGTGGTCCCTCCCTGCCCTTTTTGCGAACTCCCGGAGGAGTTTCACACCTGGTCGAACGACCTCGTGGTCGCGATCCGCGACAGGTTCCCCGTCGCTCCCGGCCACACCCTCCTGATCACCCGGCGCCACGTGGCCACCTGGTTCGACGCGAGTGCAGCCGAGCAACATGCGGTCTTACAGGCGATTGAGCGGGTGAAAGTTGAACTCGATCGGGAGTTCGCCCCGCACGGCTACAACATCGGCATCAACGCCGGAGAAGCCGCCGGCCAGACTGTGATGCACCTGCACGTGCACGTCATTCCGCGCTTCAGGGGTGACATGGACGACCCGCGCGGCGGCGTCCGCGGCGTCATCCCGCACCGCCAGAAGTACGACTCGCCCGACCCCTTCGCCGCGCTCGCCGCCTTCATTCCCGGCGAGGAGACCCATCTCGTCGGCGTTCTCCATCGCGCCATGGCGGTGGCTGCCGAGATCGATGTCCTCGCCGCGTTCGTCCAGTCATCAGGCATTGACAAGATCGAGGGCGAGCTTGTGGATGCACTCGAGCGCGGCACCCTTGTGCGCCTCTTGACTGGCACATACCTCGGCATCACCGACCCGCGTGCGCTGCAACGGCTCTACACGCTGACCACGAAGCACCCGGGCCTCACCGTCCGGCTGTATCAGGTCGCGGGCAAGGAGGTGTTCCACCCCAAGGCGTACATCTTCGCGAACGGACGGTACGGGGTTGCGTTCGTCGGGAGCAGCAATCTGTCCGGCAGTGCGCTCACCGGCGGCATTGAGTGGAACTCCAAAACCTCCAACGTGGACCAGGATGCCTTCCGGTCGATCCGCGCACGCTTCGCGCAACTGTTCGAGTCCGGACGTGCCGCCAGCCTCACCCCTGAGATCCTCGCCGCTTACCAGCACCGCGTCCCGGCCGTGCCGGCGCCGGAGCCAGCGGGGCCGCCGCCGCCGCAGCCCCACGCGATCCAGCAGGAGGTGCTCGCTGCGCTTCACTCCACCCGGACTGAAGGCGAGGTGCGAGGGCTCGTGGTCATGGCTACCGGGCTCGGCAAGACGCTTTTGGCCGGCTTCGACTTCGCGCAGATGCGCGGCAGAAGGGCGCTCTTCGTCGCCCATCGCGACGAGATCCTCGCCCAGTCCGAACGCAGCTGGGCGAGCGTACTCCCCGACCGGTCGATCGGTTTTGTCACTGGTGACCGGAAGCAGCCGGACGCGGACATTGTGTTAGCGTCCGTCGCTACGCTGTCTCGGCAGCGCCACCTCCGCGCGTTCGCGCCCGACCACTTCGACTACGTCGTCATCGACGAGTTCCACCACGCCTCGGCGGCATCCTATCGCAAGCTCCTCGCGCACTTCACTCCCGCTTTCCTCCTGGGTCTCACCGCGACGCCCGATCGCATGGACGGCGCCCCGCTGCTGGAACTCTGCGACGAGAACCTCGTGGCCCGCGTAGGCCTCATGGCGCTCGGGTCGCTTCGACATCGAGAAGCTCACGACGGCCGTCGCCACCCGCGACCGTGCAGCACAGGCGCTTCGCGAGTATCTCCGCCACGCCCCGGGCCCGCGGCGCTCCTTGATCTTCTGTAGCTCGCAGATCCACGCGGACTTCATCGCGGCGTACTTCTGCGAGCACGGCGTCGCGGCCGCAGCGGTGCACGCCGGCCCGACGAGCGCGCCCCGCGCCCAGAGCGTCGCGAAGCTGCGGAACGGGGAGCTCGAGGCCCTCGTCGCCGTCGACCTGTTCAACGAGGGCTTCGACGTCCCCGATGTGAACACGATTCTCATGCTGCGGCCGACGGAGTCGCCCATCGTTTTCCTTCAGCAGCTCGGTCGGGGGCTGCGAAAGGGACAGGCTGGCGACAAACCCGCGCTCCGGGTGATCGACTTCATCGGCAACCATCGGAGTTTCCTGGCGAAACCCCAGGTGCTCGTCAGCCTGGCCGGATTCGAAGTCGCCGTTGGCGACGCCCTCCGGCGCCTCCGGCAATGCCTGGAGCTCCCGCCTGGCTGCAGCATCGACATCGAGACGGCGGCGTTGGACATCCTCGAGGGGCTCGTCCACAGCCACGACGACGCGCTCGTGTACGAATACTGTCGCCTCCGCGATACGCACGGTCGCCGACCGACGGCGCGCGAGCTCCTCGCGGCCAACGGGACGTTCACGCCGATCCGGAAACGGTTTGGCACGTGGTTCGAGTTCGTGGCGGCGATGAACGATCTGACCGAGCCCGAGCAGCGGGTGCTCGAAGCGCACCGCCCCTGGTTCGCCGACCTCATGGCGACGCAGATGACACGGTCGTACAAGATGGTCGCGCTGCAGGTGCTGGACGACGCCGATCTGTTGCATGACAGCATCGAGGTGCCTGACCTCGCCGAGCGCTGCCTTGCGCGCATGCGGCGCGATCCTGCGCTGACGGTGGAGTTGCGTGAGCACGAACAGGCCGGCGCCACCCTGGAGGACTTCACAGCCCGCTGGCGGGAGATGCCACTGCGGATCTTCCACGTCGCGAAGGGCTTCGCGCGACAGTGGTTCGCGCTGGAGGGTGAGCACTTCGTCTCGAAGCTGGGCGTTGCGCCGGCCGATCGTGACGCATTTGACGAGATGACCGCCGAGTTGGTGGAGCTGCGGCTCGCCGAGCACCAGCGCAAGCCGTCTACGGGCAGCCTGCTCCCCTTCGCCGCGATCCCGCTGGCGGTGAGCCACAGCGGCGGCAAGCCGATCCTACGCTTCGATCGTGATCGGCACCCCGCGGTGCCGCATGGGGACATGGAGGTCGAGGTCGATGGCGAGTCGCTGATCTTCCGCTTCAAGAAGATCGCGGTGAACGTGGTGATCGAACGCCCAGGGGGTCCCAACGTGCTCGCCGAGCGGCTCCGCAGCTGGCTTGGCCCCAAGGCGGGCCTGCCGGGGACGCGTCACACCGTGGACCTCCGGCGGACGCCCGCCGGAGCGTGGCACCTGGAGCGGCACGGCGCGATGCACACGCTCCCCACCGTTCACCTGCCATACTTTCGGGAGCTTGCCGTCGCCTGCGGTGCTGCATCCCCTCAGTTCTCGGACGTTCCCACCGAAGACCTTGTCATCCGCACCGAACGGACCGTGGATCCCCGGCGCCACTTCGTCGTCCGCGCCACCGGCGACTCGATGGACGGTGGGTCGATGCCGATCCGCGACGGAGACTGTGTGTTGTGCGAGTGGAGCACGCAGTTGGAAGAGGGGCGCCCCGCGCTCGTCGCTGCCGGCTCTGCCGACGATGGGATCGCCTTGATCAAGGTTCCGGTCGAACGCGACGGGAGTTGGTGGCTCCGGTCGACGAACCCGGCGTACCCCGAGGTCGCGGTGGATACAGCGGTGGAGTTCAGGGTGGTGGCGAGGGTGATTTGGGTGGTGGAGGCCGACTCAGCTGGAGAAGGTGAGGGTAAAGGGTAGAGATCGATCTCTGGCGCGCAAGTGCCTCGGCACCTTGGTGAGCTTGGCGTGCAGCGGGCGGCTCATCCGGCGGCGATCTTCGATTCCGCGAAGAACCCGGCTGGCATCGCTCGTTCTAGCTCCCACACGATACGCATCGGTCGTTCGCCCTCCGACGACACGAACTGCGCCGGCCCCAAAAACAAGTAGGGCATCGTGATTCCGCGGGAGTCCTGTTTCCGCTGGCGGACGAAAAGCCAGGTGGCGCGTGGTAGGCCGGACAGGCCTCGGTAGCGACGCCCGGTTGGTGACTCCGACGCGGTGGCAGATTGACTCTCCCAATGGAAGCTCGTCGGCGAAATCGGGTAATCGTTGTATTGAGTCGTCGAGGAGAAATGGCGCGCATCCTTCTCCAAGGTGACGAAAAAAATATCAGTCCGAGATCGCTCGTGAAAATGCACACCACTTTGCAGCAGGCGGAGTTTCCCATTCGGCGCATCGAGCATCGCGGCCATCACTTCGTCTCGACTGTAGGTTGCGTGCGTACGCAACGGAGTTTCACGCTCGGAATAGGTGGGGCGGCGGCGCTGGTCGTCCAGCTCGTCGAGCAGGGCCAAGAGTTCCGCGCGAAGGTCGGAGTTGTCCCAGACGGCCGCCAGCGCCGCGTCGACCTCGGCAACCGGCCTTCGGGCGAACCCCAAGGAAGCGAACAACATCCAAGCCAACGGATCGGGGCCCGCGTGGATGGGCGGGTGAGGGGATCGCAGCCACTCCCGCCACCGGGTGAGCCGCACCTCATCGTCGATGTGCAGGAGCCGTGGCAAGGCTTGAACCGCCTCGGCCTCGGGCAGCGGACCCGGTCGGAGACCGCTCGCGTGAAGCAGGGCGGTGTAGCTCCGTTCGGGCCTGAAGTAGAGGTCGCCAAGCTCGAGGTCGGCCCTTTTCAGGAACTCCTGCAAGCCGACGTCGCCTGTGGTCCGGAGGTCGGCCACCAGGGCGGCCCAGCGATTCTCCAGCTGGGCACTCACGTTGCGGAGGATGGCCTGTTGGGCTTCTCGCTCCAAGCGAATCTCGCACCCGGCCGGAAGTCGTGGAAAGCCATCCTCGATCGCCGACCGCACCTCCGAGCGGGTCCCACCGCCAAGGATGGCCTTGTAACGGGTGTCGAAGCGAAAGCGCCGGTTGGCGTTCCCGACGAAATCGAGGACGGTCAGGCACGACTTTCCCTCGTGGTGCCGCAAGCCGCGTCCGAGCTGCTGCAGGAAGACCGTGGCGCTCTCCGTGGGCCTCAAGAACAGAACGGTGTCAACGCTTGGGATATCCACCCCCTCATTGAACAGATCCACGGTGAAGACGACCTGTAACGTCCCGTCGCGAAGCGCCCGCAGCGCCGCTTTCCGCTCCTCCTCAGGAGATTCGCCGTGCACCGCGACCGCGGCAAACCCCTCCCGGCGGAAACTCTCAGCGGTGTACTCAGCGTGCCGCACCGAAACACAAAACCCAAGCGCTCGCATCTGCGACGGTCGGCGAATGTACGCCCCGACTGCGTGCAGCACGGCCTTGGTTCGAACGTCGTCGGCGGTGTAGACCCGTTCCAGGCTGTTGATGTCATAGCGTCCGGCGCGGAAATCCACGGTGGTGAGGTCCGTGCCATCGTAGATCCCGAAATATTGGAACGGAGCCAGCAGGCCGAGATCCAGCGCATCCCAGAGCCGTAGATTTGCCGCCATGCGGCCGTCGAACCAGCCTAGGAGCGGGCGACCGTCGGCACGATCCGGAGTGGCCGTCAACCCAAGCAGCACCTTTGGGCGCAAGTGCTCCAACAACCCACGATAACTCTTGGACTCGGCGTGGTGGAACTCATCGACGATGACGACGTCGTAGTGTTCGGGGTCCAAGGTGCTGATGCGGTCGGCGTGTAGCGACTGGATCGACGCGAAGACGTGATCGCCGGCCACCGGCCGGTGGCGCCCCACCAACAACTCGCCAAAATAGCCGTCTCGAACGGCCACCCGGAACGTCGCGAGGCTCTGCTGGAGGATCTCTTCGCGATGGGCGACGAAGAGCAGGCGCGCGCGGGGGAGCGTCGAATGCAGTCGTGCGTAGTCCAACGCGGCGATGACGGTCTTGCCGGTGCCGGTCGCCGCGACTACGAGATTTCGCGTGTGCCCGCGCTCGCGCTCCAGCGCCAACGCATCGAGGACCTCCTGCTGGTACGGATGGGCCCGGAGTTGCCCCACCTGGGCCAGGGCATCGCGCTCGGCGTCGCGACGCAACGAGCCCTCCACCAGTCTCGCCCGATCGTAGGGCTCGAACTCCTGATCAGCCCAATACTGGTCGAACGTGACGCTGAGCTTCTTCAGGATCACCCCGTTGTCGACGGCGGTGAGCCGCACATTCCATTCGCAGCCGTCGAGCAGCGCGGCGTGTGACAGATTCGAGGAGCCGACCACGGCCGTGGAGAATCCGCTCTTCCGGTGGAACAGCCAGGCCTTCGCGTGCAAGCGCGTCCGACGGGTGTCGTAGGAGACCCGCACGTCGGCGCCGAGCTCGATGAGCGCCTCGATGGCCTCGGGCTCGGTCGCGCCCATATAGCTGGTCGTCAGGACGCGGACGCAGCCCGGCCGTCTCTCCAGTAAGCCTCTTAGCTCGGGTTGAATGACGCGGAGGCCGGTCCATTTGAGGAAAGAGACCAGCACGTCAACGCGATCCGCGGAGGGGAGCTCGCGGCGCAGCTCATCGCCAAGACGAAGGTCCCGTGGACCATTGACGAGCAGGTCACTCTGACCCAAAGACAGCGATGGTCTCGGCGCCGTTCCGTCTCCCAGACCACCCAGCTCGGCGACCTGCATCAGCACCGAAGCGGGCGCCGTGAGCCGGTCACCATCGATCACGCCGGAATCGCGGGAGAGGTGCTTGATGACATCCAAAAGCGCGTTTGTCAGCTTGATTTGGCTGCCAATTCGGTCCGCCTCCGGTAAGTCCAGCAGGGCGCGAACGAGGCGGTCGTGGACGTGCCGGGCGAGCGCCTGTGGGGCTGCGTCAGGCGAGAGATCGGCGAGCGCGACACGCTCCCGGATGGTCTCGATCTCCGCCCTGAGTTCGTCGGTGAGGACGGACTCGTAGAGCCCGGGGGCGAGTCGCATGGGGGAGTCTATTCGACAACGGGCGAACTGGGCAGCGTCGGCCGGAAACGTTGCGCCTCCTCGGGTCGACCGCATTGATCCGCTGGACGGGCTACTTCTGCGGCAACATGGACGGCGACATGCGTCAAACACCATGAGAATCGGCACGTGGAACCTCGCGGGACGATGGGGACCTCGGCACCTGCGCTTGCTCGAGCGCGCCGCCTGCGACGTCTGGCTCCTCACGGAGGTCCACGACCGCGTGAAGCTCGAGGGGTACTCCGCCCAAACCACGGCGTCGCCCATGCGGAAGGGCGTTGCGTGGGCAAGCGTCCTGAGCCGTTCGCCGCAGGAGCCCGTAGCGGAACCCCATCCCGCCAGCGGCGCAGCGAGGATGAACGGCATCGTGTTCTGCTGCTCGATCCTTCCATGGTGATCGTGCGGGTCCGGTGCGCCGTGGCAAGGCGCAACTCACCTCGACCGCACCAAAGCTGCTGTCGACGACATCACTGCGGCCTTGCCGTCGGGGCCGCTGATCTGGGGCGGAGACTGGAACCACGCGCTCGTGGGAACGGAGCACGCCGGCAGCCTCGCGGGCCGAGCGAGGATCGACGATGCCCTGAGCCGAAGCCAGTTGTGGGCGCCGACGCGGGAACTCCCCCACCGGATCCCGGGGCTGCTCAGCATCGACCACATCGCGATCCCGGAGGGGGTGCGGGCCACCGCGACGCGGGTGTCCGCCGATGCCGACGGCGTCCGTCTCTCCGACCACGACCTCTACGTCGTCGAGTGCGCCGACGCTGAGCTCGCCGCGCTGAGCGCAGGGGACCTCGGCAGGCCATCGAGCGCCTGACCCTGGAGGCTTGCGTGGACGCGTCGCCCTCATCCACGCGCGCTCCATGTAATAATTAACATTACATGAATCTCGACAGCCGCCTCTCGTCAGCGCTGCACGCGCTGCTGCACATGGCCGGACGTTCGGGACCCGTCACCTCTGTGGAGCTGGGGCGGTGCATGCAGGCCAACCCCGTCGTGGTGCGCCGAACGATGGCGGGCCTGCGGGAAGCTGGCCTGGTCCGCGCCGTGACGGGGAGGGGCGGGGGTTGGTCCATCCACCGCGCTCGCGGGCGCCGCCAAGGTGCCCACCTTCCATCGGAGTAACGAAGATGTCCATCCCTCCCACCGCGACCCAGGCGTTCGACGCGCACGCCGAAGCCTACGACCGCAACCTCGAGCCCATCCTCGCCGTCAAGGACATGCTGCATCAGTTGCTCCGGTGTCAGTTCTCGGGACTCCCGGACGGTGCACGCATCCTCGTGGCGGGCGCGGGTACAGGCGCGGAAGCTCGTTTCCTCGCGCCGATTTTCCCTCGATGGCAGTTCACCCTCGTCGATCCCGCTGCAGCGATGCTCGCCGTGGCTCGGAGACACGCATTGGCGGAGGGCTTCGCCGATCGCTGCGAGTTCCACGTGGGGCTCGTCGCCTCGCTTGCGGCCGACTCATTCGACGCCGCCACCAGCGTGCTGGTCTCCCACTTCCTGACCGACGTGGACGACCGGCAGGCGTACTTCGCGGAGATCGCCAGGCGATTGAAGTCGGGCGGGCGCCTGTTCAACGCCGACCTCTGCGCGGACCTGGAGGACCCCTCCTTCGCGTCGGTGATGGACCTGTGGCTCACCCTGGCCGCTCTACCCGACGACCGGAAGCTCAGCTTCCGCGCCGTGTTCGGGAAGCAGGTCGCCGCTCACGGTCCTGCCGAGGTGGAGGCGATCATCGCGCGCGCCGGATTCTCCGCCCCCGCTCAGTGCTTCCAGGCGGCCCTGATTCGGGGGTGGGTGGCGGACCGGCACGCCGTTGTCCTGGCGACGTAAGTGGCGAGGTTCACGCCGAAGCGGAGGGGCGTGAACCGGTGGCCGGGTCGATGAAGGCGCGTGCCGCTACTGTGAAGTTAGCGCAGCGCGTGGAGTGGCTCCCGCTCCCTGACTTGAACAGGGGACCCACGGATTAACAGTCCGTTGCTCTAACCAACTGAGCTAAGCGGGAATGCCGCCGCATCTATGCGCCGCCCCTCCCACCGTCAAGTCCTCTCTGCCATCCTCACCCGCTACCGCCGCTGCCGACCCCGGCCACCCGGCTCACGATACGCAGCTCCCGCTTCCGCCCGCGCTCCTTCGCCTGGGCTGCAACGTCCTCCCGGGTTCGCGGCGCGGCCCTGGTGCTGAGCCGCTCCCGGACGAGCTCGCGCGTCACTGTGGCGATGGCGGCAACGGCCTCCCCGAACGCGGCTTCGTTGTCTTTGGACGGTCGCGTGGTGCCCGCAACCTTGCGCACATATTGCAGGGCAGCGGCGTTGATCTCGTCCTCGGTCGCTGGCGGCTGGAAGTTGAACAGTGGGCGGATATTCCTACACATGGCGGCTCCGGTTTGCGGTGACGTCCACTCCCCCGATCAGCCCTCGGACACCGCCGGTGGGTCGCACGTCGCGGCGCCGGACTCGGCGTCCAGGTAGGACTGCGCGGTGTTGCAGTCGACGGCGGTGAAGGCTGCGGCCTGGCAGCTGTACCAGTCTCCGTAAATGTCCTCTTGTTCAGAGGTCCAGTCTCGGCAGATGGTGTCCGCGTCGTACACCGTGTCGCCGCCCGACTCATCGGAGCAGTCCTGGCGGACGAAAACGTAGTCCTCGCAAGAGTTTCCCGAGTTGCATCCGGTGTACAGGACGAGCAGCAATACCATAATGCATGAGTAACCCGAAACGGGGAAGACGCTCGCGGGGTCCTCCCCCTGCCGGGCCATCCCCTTCAGCCTCCAACCTGCGGTTTCCGGGTCGCCGCGGCCGGCGGGTTGGGTTAGCCCGCCGGGCGACTCTCCCAAACCTACGCGTCACCCGCGCGGCGTCGCGACGGCATGGATGCCTGTCACGGAGCGACGCCAAGGGTCGCGGCGGTCGCGCGCGGACGCCGCTAGGCCGCGTTCGCCGTCGACCCGAACGTTCGCGCGGACCCGACGCTCGTGGTGATGGCCTGGGGCAACGGGTTCTGGGAGTTGGTGCGGTTCACCCTACAGATGAGCATGATCATCGTCGGGGGCTTTGTGTTGGCATCGAGCGCGCCGGCGGGACGATTGATAGGCCGATTGGCGGCGATTCCCGCCGATGGACGTTCGGCGGTGCTGGCGGTGGCGTTGGTGGCGATGCTCTCGTCGCTGTTGAACTGGGGATTCAGCCTGGTATTTTCGGCGCTCTACGCCAAAGCGGTGGCGCGTCGGCGCCCGGACGCCGATTATCGAGCCTTGGCAGCCGCGAGTTTCCTGGGGCGGGGCACGGTGTGGGCGCAGGGACTCTCCGGCTCCGCGGCGTTGCAGATGGCGAGCGAGACGAGCATGCCGAAGGAGCTGTTCGCCCTGGTCGGGACGATTCCATTGTCGGAGACATCTTCCGTTGGCAGAGCGCGGCGTGTGTCGTCATCGAGATCGTGGTCGTTGCCGCACTGGTCTGGGTCGTCGCTCCCGTCGGCGAACGTGCGAAGAACGCCGCGCAGTTGGGCATCAACCTGGGGGAGGAGGGAGCACCGCCGGCGGACGCGACGCCGCAGCGCCCCGGGGAGCTGCTGGAGAATCGGCCCTGGTTGTTGTTGCCAGTCGTGGCGCTAGCCAGCGCAAAGACGAACGCGTCCGGCATCCACCGCTCGAACGCGCCGGTGACGGACTGTGCCACGCGGGTGAAGGGGCCGGGTTGGATCATGATGCACCGGGCAAGGGGAGGGGAGTATAGGACAGCCGGCTGGTTTCGCAGCTCTTCGGTCACTCACCGGCGCCGCCGGCCACTCCCGTGGCCCCGAGGCCGGTCAGAGCCGCGACGCCAGGAACTCGTCTGGCCGATGAAAGTCGGGCGCGGGCGCCATCAACCTCGCCGCCGTCAGAAAGCGCCGCGCGTCACCCCGCCCGTGGATGGCAGTGGCGTTGACGCGCCACGAGCTGGGCGCTCCCGGCGGCAACCAGCCCGCAGGCACCACCGCCCGACCCCGCCAGCGCATCCCGTCGATCGTGGCCGAAAAATCCAGTGGCAGACACCGAGCCACGTCCTTCCGGATGCCCTCCAATCGAAGCACCAGGTGATGTCCGTGCGGGCCGAGCTCCACCTCGACGTACACGGGCGCAGTTGCGGCTGCGACGAACACCTCGACCACCTCGTGCTCCCAGAGCTTCCATGACGGTCCGATCGCCGCCCCCGGGGCGGGGTCGTCGTGAAAGGGGGCGTCCACCTCGATCACCAAGCCATCGCCGGTCATCGCCAAGACAACGGAGGCGATCTCGCCGCGCCGCGCCGCGCAGCCGTCCCACAGTAGCGACGTTTGTAGGCTTTGGCTCATCAGGGCCGGAGCTACTATGCTGGGAACATGCCTCGGGCACACCACATCCTGGCCCGCGTGGCGGCGCTCGCCGCGGTCTGGTCTGCGCCTTCGTGCACCGACGCCGGTGAGCTCCTCGGGGTCGTCGCGACCGCGGATGCGCGGATTCCCACGACGGTCGACGTCGTCTGGGACCTGTTCTCACCAGCCGGGGAAACCTGGGTCGAGTACGGCGCCGCCCCGGACGCGCTCGACCGGTACACTCCTCACGGTACGGGACCCAGCGCCACGATCCTGGGCCTCGTCGGCGGGCAAACGACCTGGTTGCGCGCCGTGACGCTCGACGGCGCCGGCCAGCGTTGGGAGTCCGTCGCGACCGAGATCGCGGTGGCCGGCCCGCCTGACGCGCTGCCGATCTTCACCATCGACGACGTGGACGAGGCGGTCATCGATCCGGGAAGCGTGGTGCTGCTGACCCTGCTGCGCCAGGACTCCAGCTGGCTCGTCGGCCTCGATCGAGAGGGGAACTACGTGTGGTGGCTGGAGTCGGAGGATGGGGTCGACGTGCCCTCGCTCCACCTCAGCGCCGACGGCCGGGGGCTGGTTTTCCTGCACCAGGAGCTCTTGGGGGAGGGGGAGGACAACGGGGTTCGCCTCGCCAGCTTCGATGGCAAGACCTACGACCTGGTGCTGGTCGACGACGCCCATCACGACGCGATCCAGCTCCCCGATGGGGCCATCGTCAGCATCGTGAGCACCGACGAGCCCAACGCGGAGCTCGAAGATGGCACCACTGAGCACCTCGCGATTGACGTGATTCGGGAGTCCCCCTCCGGCGCGCTGTTCCCCGAGGACACCCGCACGCTCTTCTCGTTCCTCGACGATTACGGGCACGCGCCCTGGCCCATGTGCACCCACTTCGACGAGGCTGGTCCCGGGGGCGGGAAGGACTACGTCCACGCCAACTCGTTGAGCTTCGATGTCGACAACGACGCTGTTTTGGTCATGAGCAAGAACCTCGACGCGCTGGTGTCCGTCGACCGCGCGACGGGTGACATCACTTGGCAAGCTGGCGGTCGATACGCCGATCTGTCCTCCACGGACCCGTGGAGCCACGGCCACATGAGCCACGCCTGGTCGGATGGATTCGTTGTTTTTGACAATGGGTACCACCACTCAACGAAGGCGTCGCGCGCGGTTGAGTACCACCTCGATCACGCTGACGGCACCATCGAGCCCGTGTGGAGTTTTTCATCGGAGTCCGGCACCTTGAGCCCGCTCTTGGGCGACGTCCGCAAGCTCGACCACACCTACATGATCTCGTGGACGGTGGAGGGCATGCTCACCGAAGTCGACACCGCGGGCACGGTGGTCTGGCGCGCGTCGGCGGAACTCGGGAGCGCGACGGGGAGGGTGCTGGTTTTGCCGGACCTTTATCCTTGAGGGGCGCTTTCTCCATGGTCGCGCATGTCGCGACAGGAGAGCGAGCGCTGGCGCGACGGAGGAACGAATCCCAAACCAGCGGCCCCGCTTCGGCCGCGCTCTCCCCGCGGCGCCCCACCGCGCCGCCCTCCGGCCTCCAAGCTACGCTTTCCGGCCTCCGGCGCCCGGCGCGGCCACCGCCACCACCCCGCCGCCCCCTCTCCCCCACCGGGGCGTCCCCTCCGGCCTCCAAGCTAGGATCCCGGCCTCCGAGCGCCCCTCTCTGCCCCCTACCTCACAGATGCGCCCCCTTCCCCAACGCCTCCGCCACGGCTTCCAACATCGCCTCGCCCACCGTCGGGTGGGCGTGCACCGTGTGCAGGAAGTGCTCCGCGGTCACCTCGGCACCGCGCGCCATGACGAAGTTGGCGAGCAGCTCGCTCACGTCGTGACCGACGAGGTGCGCACCGAGAATCTCGCCGTGCTTCTTCCCCACCAGCACCTTCACGAAGCCCTCTGAGGCGCCGATGGCGCGAGCCTTGCCGTTGGCGGAGAGCGGGAACTTCCCGACCGTGAACTCCAGCCCCTTCGCCTTGGCGGCCGCTTCGGACAGGCCGACGCTGGCGATCTGGGGCTGGCAGTAGGTCGCCGCGGGCATGTTGCCGTAGTCGACGTCGGGGACGTGCTCGCCCGCGATGCGACCGATGCACACATGCGCTTCGGCGTAGGCGGTGTGGGCCAGCGCGGGCGGACCGCAGACGTCGCCGATGGCGTAGATGCCCGCAACGTTGGTGCGGTAGCTGCTGTCGACCTTGATGTTGCCACGGTCGAGGGCCACACCGGCGGCTTCGAGGCCGATGTTCTCGACGTTCGGCGCGACGCCCACTGCCAAAAGGGCGTGGCTGGCGCGAAGGACGCGGCCGTCGGCCAAGGTCAGCACCGCTTCGTCGCCCTCGCGCCGGGCCGAGCGACACTGCGCCCCGGTGATGATCTCCACCCCTTGCTTCTTGAACGAACGGGCCACCTCGGTGCTGACGTCGGCGTCCTCGATGGGACACACGCGGTCCGCCCCCTCGACCAGCGTTACCTTGGTGCCGAAGCTGTTGTAGAAGTAGGCGAATTCCAGGCCGATGGCGCCGCTGCCGAGCACCAGGATCGACTCGGGCTGGGTGGTGCTGGCGATAGCCTCGCGGTAGGTCAGGACGCGTTCGCCGTCGGCCTCCATCCCCGGGAACAGCTTGGCCCGCGCCCCGGTCGCGACGATGATGTGCTTGGCGCTGACGGAGGAGGTCCCGTCCTTCCCTACGATACTGACGCTGCCTGCTCCGGAGAGGGTGGCCGTCCCCGCGAGCACCTCCACGCCGTACTTCTTGAACAAGAAGCGCACGCCGCGCTCGCTCTGGTCGGCGATCTTGCGGCTCCTACCGATGACCTTCTGCCAGTCGTGGCGGGGGTTGTCCAGCCCGAGCCCGAAGTGGGCGGCTTCGTCTTTGATGAACTGGTATTGCTCTGCGGCGCGCAAGAGCGCCTTGCTGGGGATGCAGCCCCAGTTCAGGCAGACGCCGCCGAGGCGCTCCTTCTCCACGCACGCCACGCGCAGCTTGCGCTGGGCGGCGAGGATGGCGGCCAGATAGCCGCCAGGGCCGCTGCCAATGACCAGGACGTCGTAGTTGTCAGCCAAGAGAATCTCCGCGCGTAGGGCGCGAAGCTATCCCGTGAGGCCGGGTCTACGGAGCCGCAGCAACGGCCGCGGGAACAACCGGCGCATTCGGATCGACCGGCGCGTTCGGATCAACCGGGACGGCGGCTGCGGCAGCAATCGCGGCCGCAGCGGCCTCGGCCTCCTTCCGCGCGGTGGCATCGGCCTCGACGAGGGGCTTCAGCTGCTTCAGACCCTTGTCGAAGTCGGCGCCGAGCATCGCATCCATGTCCATGAACACGCCCATGACCTTGCCCATGAACTGTTGGTTTTCGTCCATGGCCCAGCTGACCTTGGTGTCGTCGCCGCTCTGGGTGAGGGAGAAGGTGATGACCGACTTGGACTGCCAGGGTGAGAAGAACTCAAGGTCGTGCTCGACCTGATTCTCGGCGATGGACTTGACGGCCATCTTGCCGTGCCCGACGTCGTCGTTGCCGGTCCACTCGTACCAGGCGCCGACGCCGGACGCCGGGTCCGAGTAGGTCATCTTCATGGCCGGGTCGAGGTCTTTCCAGGGGTTCCAAAGCGCCCACTTGTTCAGGTCGGTCAGGTAGGGACTGACGTCGCCTGCGGCCGCAACGACACCGAGGAGGCCGAGGAGGACTTTCTTCATTGGGAAACCTTGAGTGGGCGCGTGCTATCGCGCACGCCGCGGACTGACAAGGACGCGCAAAGCCACCCTACTCCGGAGCGCGGTCGCTGATTCCGGCGTCGAGGAGCACCG